>CAUFMG010000007.1 GCA_959026725.1 uncultured Collinsella sp. | reverse complement strand
CGGGATTGGTCAAAATAGTTTGACTATTAGCGGCTAAAATCGCCCGACGCTAACAACGCAAGATGCACCCCTTTTTCTCATCGTCCATTTCATCAGTTATGGGGGTGCTTTTTTACATTTTATAAAAAAGCGTACCGATAACTTATTCCCACTCAGTTTCGAAAATCGAATGGTTTTGAAGTTTCGAAAGCGGCGTCCCAACATGCGTAAGGGCATGTTGGGACGCATCAGTAAAACGGGAAACGACTCACGCGAGAAGGCGCCGCCCCGTCGCCTCGAGACGTGCGACAGGCAGATTAGGTTTGGGGAGTAGAACGGCCCTTGCGCGAGGCGTGAATTGTAATCGATAAAGCCGAGTTTTGAGAACATGCGGTTCATCTCGTCGAACGTTGAGTCGACAGGGGCTTGCGCCACAGTGGGCGACTTGGCGACGCCCATGTCCATGATGCCGGGCACAAGCGTGAATGCGCCACGTGGAGGCGAAGGGGCCGCCCGAGAGGTTGATGGTGAGCGAGCACCAAAGGTCAAGGTAGTCCTCGCCTTCCGGATTTGTGAGGTCGAGGGCGAGCGTCCCTCCCTCGGTCGCGTACAGCGGCGGCAGGCACTCGGCCAGCTCCTCGGTCATAAGCGCTTACATGTCCGTCTCCCCTCCGGGCCACGTCGGACCCCTAGAATCTTCGCCCCGCGGGCAAAGCCTCGGCGCGCCCCATGGCATCTCGACTTTGCCCCCTGCAATGCCGCGCAGCGGAGACACCACCTGAGACGGACGTCGATGCATCGAACCCGAGACCGGGCGCTGCGGCGGGAAGCCTCTCGCGCGGACAATCTGCTCGATCTTGCCGTGCACGTCTTAAAAAAGTTCGAAAAAGGTCTAATAGTACGACATCCGTCGAACAGTCGGGGGTACACACCACTACAGATGGCCCACGGAACGGGGAGCGAGATGGTCGGCGACGGGTTCAAGGCACTCTCCGGCCCCACGCTCCGCCAGGGAGGGCGTCGGGAGGGAGGCCGTAATGGGTGAGAGGAGCGAGCGGCCGGAGCGGGTGTTTCCCGGCAGGACAGACCCGTGGTTCATAGCGGCCATGGTGATTGTGGCGGGCGGTTTATCCGCGGCGTGTATCGCGTGTTTCCTGAGCTCGAGTCCCGCGCTCCTATGGGGCTGGCTCGCGCTGCTGCCCGTCCCGGCCCTCGTGGCCCTGGCCGCCCTTCCCGTCCGCAGCAACCGCCTCGAGCTCTACGGCGACCGCCTCGTCGTCGTGTACGCTGGGATGCGTTCGGTGATACCCTACGCCCACGTGCGGGGCATCCGGCGCACCAGGACGCTCTGGGCGGGGACGGCCAACTCGCTCGACCGCGTCTATATCAAGGCGCCCTACGACGGCGACGCCATCGTCTCGGTGACCGACAACGATGCCCTCGTGGCAGAGCTCGAGCGTAGGTGCGGCCTGCGGCCCGACTGCGAACAAGGCAACTAGCTTCGCAGGGCGGCTATCAGCGACTTGCTGCTCATCGTCATATCACGACGGCCAATTTTGGGTCGGGCTGGCGGAGCACGTCGAGGGCGGAAGGTATGGCGTCGCCCGCATCGTCTTCGGCGCGGAGCCGTCCGATGAGGGGATCCTGCGATTCGTTGCCAGCAAATGGGCGAAGCTCTCGTTCTTCGGTCACGATTCGACCGAGGCGAGCAAGCCCGCAAAGAACCCCAAGCGACGCGCTCGCGAGGCGGCGAAAGCACTTAAGCAGCCGGCGATGAGCACCAAGGCGCAGCAGGCGCTCGCGGCACAGCGGGAAGCAATGAAGCGGGAGTCGGCTCGAGCAAGAAGCCAGCGTCGCGCGGACGAGGCGGAGGTGCGCTTCGAGCAGCGAAAGCTGAAGCGCAAGCAGAAGCATCGTGGGCATTGATCGCCATTCGCAGCAAGGCAAACCATATACAGCAGCGGCGTCAGTTCCACTTGAAGCTGACGCCGCATAGACGCTGATGGAGATGGCTGCGAGCGGGCACGAGCGCGCCGCCGCACCTCATGGCCTGTTTCTCGGGTATTTGGGGCGCGCGGCGTTCAAAAATGCGGAGCGACTCCGCATGGCTCGAGACTGAGCCGAGGTGCCCTACTTCTCGCCCTCCAGCAGCCCCACGATGCGATCGATGTCGACGGCAAAGCGAGGCCTTCCCTCGCGCTCGTAGCGGTCGAGGTATGCCTGGCACTCGGAGACAATGCGTTTGGTGTTGCCATCGATGATGCGCTGGAGCGTCTCGTAGTAGGCCGAGCCCTCGGTCCTGAAGCGGCGCTGGTAGGCCTTGGTTATGGGGAACATCTTGATGTAGTGGATGCCGTGGCGGCAGCCGGGGCGCGTCGTGGGGCGGGGTGGCAACGCAAAGTACTGGTCTTTGGGCACGTTAGGGGCGATGTTGGAACGCAGCGGCACGGCGAAGTCCCTGCGCTTTCCGCGGAAACGCAGCCTCACCACCACGATGCAGGGGCGATTGTGCTTAAGCATGAGCTCACGGTCGCCATCGACGAGGTCGAAGAAGTCCTGGGAGATGGATACGATCTTCATCGGTTACGCCCCCTTCATACGAAGCGGGGCCCGCATCGCTGCAGGCCCCTACAGGTGGGCGATATTCTACGCCTTGCGGCACCCCGTCGCCCACGGAGGTTAAACGTACACGTAAGCCGTACTCTGAAAGCCGCGGCTTCCGGCAAGTAGTTTATACCACGAAAGGTCGCTTTCGATGCGCCTAGCTCGCAAAATAACACTCGCTGGGCCGTCACCCCTGATCTTCTCGACCGTCTCCTCCGGGTACTTATTGCGTGCCACGGGCACCTCCGTCCTTGTTATCGCGATAAACATACCATGAGTGGCGTACGGGTCGAGAAGGGCTGGCGCCAAAAGAGCCCAACGGCCGTTACAGCTTCGTTAGAAACGCGCCCCACCATGGATGGTGAACCCGAAAGTAAGGCGCGCGGGCACGGCGACTCGGCCCGCGCGCCCGGAAGAGAAAGGACGAACCCATGGGTTACATGCTCGAGACGCGCGGGCTCACCAAGCGCTTCGGCCGCGGCGACCAGGCGCAGGACGCCGTGGCCGACGTGAGTCTTCATATCCGCGAGGGCGAGGTGTACGGGCTGCTCGGCCCCAACGGCGCCGGCAAGTCGACAACGCTCAAGATGATCTGCGGGATGCTGCGGCCGACGGCCGGGGAGATCCTCTTTGCCGGGCACGCCTGGCGCCGCGAGGACCTCTACGCAATCGGCAGCCTCATCGAGGAGGCGCCGCTCTACCCCAACCTCACCGCACGCGAGAACCTGCGCGTGCGCACCACGCTGCTGGGCCTTCCCGAAAGCCGCATAGATGAGGTACTCGCCGCCGTGGACCTCGCGGACACCGGGAAGAAGCGCGCCGGGCGCTTCTCGATGGGCATGCGGCAGCGCCTGGGGCTCGCGCTGGCGCTGATCGCCCGGCCACGCCTGCTCGTGCTCGACGAGCCCACCAACGGCCTCGACCCCATCGGCATCGAGGAGCTGCGCGACCAGATCCGCGGCTTCGCGGCGGCGGGCACGACGGTGATCGTCTCGAGCCACATCCTCTCCGAGGTGCAGCAGATGGCGGACACCATCGGCATCATCTACGGGGGGCACCTCGCCTACGAGGATGCGCTTCGACCCGGGCAGGACCTCGAGGAACTCTTCATGAGCGTCTGCCGGGAGGGGCGTCGAGCGCGCGGGGAGGTGGCGGCATGACAGGCGAGAAAAGCGGCCTGCTCGCGGGCCTGCGCGCCGAGGCCCTGAAGTCGCGCCACGCGGCACCGGTTCGCCTGGCCGTGCTCATGGCGCTGCCGATGCCGCTGCTCGGCGCGATGCCCTACCGGGGCGTGCAGATCTTCAGCGCGTGGAACTACTGGTACGCGCTCTTCCTGCCCGTGGCTCTCTCGCTCGTGGTGGCATGCGTCGCGCGGGCGGACGCGCGCACGCGGATGCGGGGGCTTCTGGGCCTGGGCTTCCCGCTTAGGCGCGCCTGGTGGGCCAAGGCGCTCTGGTGCCTCGCGCTCTGCACGCTCTCGAACCTCGTGGTCTTCGGCATCTACCTCGCGGGATCGGCGTTCTCCTCGCAGGGCCTCACGGCCGCGGGCACGTTCACGATGCTCCTCTGCGCGCTCGCCAACACGGTGACCGCGGCGTGGATGATTCCCGCAGGGCTCTTCCTCACGGCGCGGCTCGGCATGCTCGCGGGCATCTTCTGCCCGCTCGCCGCGCAGCTCATGGGCGGGTTCGCCTGGTCGCTGGTGCCGCTGCCGCAGCTCTTTCCGCCGTCGGCGAGCATGGTCATCCCTACGAGCTTCATCCCCGTGCTGCCAAGCGGCGAGCCACTCGCGGCGGACATGGCGCTCGGCGGGGCGCTCGCGGCGGACGGCATGCTCACACTGGCGGGCCTTGCGGTCTGCGCGCTCGCGTTCGCCGCGCTCACGGCGGCGGGCGCGGCCTGGTTCGCGCGCTCCGAGGAGAGGTGATGGCCGTGACACGACTCTCCGACCCGACGCCACGCATGACTCTCTCGCGGGCCCTGCTCTCCGAGGCCCTGCGCCTGGCGCGCTCCCCGCTCACGGCGGTGCACCTCGTCTGCGGCCTGGCAGCCGGTCTTGCCTGCGGCGAGTACTTCTCCGTTACCCGATGGGACCCGGCGCTGGGCGCGGACGCCTACGCCCAGTTCCTCGGCGCCCTCATGCCGCTCATGTCCGCCATCGTCTGCGGGCTCGCCGTGGACGAGGAGCGCGCTGCCGGGCGCCTCGCCAACCTCACGGCGGTCCCCTCGCGCGGGCGCGCCGTCGCGGCGAAGCTGCTCGCCCTTGCGGCGCTCGGCGCGGGCGCGCTGGCCGTGGCGCTCGGCGTGTTCGGGGCCGCGCTCGCCGTCGCCGGGCGCCTGCCGCTCGGGCCCGCTCCGCTTGCGGCCGCCTGGGCGGGCATCGTGCTGGGCAGCCTGCCCCTCTACGCGCTGGAGCTCGGCGTGGCCCTGCGCCTCGGCCGCAACGCCGCCATCGGCGCCGGTGCGGCGGGGATGCTCCTCGCGTTCTTCTCAGTGGGCGGACTTGCGCACGGCCTCATGACCGGCGAGCTCACCGGTGCCCTGGCGACGCCCCTGAGCTGGGTGCCGCTCGCCTGGCCCGCGCGTCTGGGGTCGCTCGGGGTGGAGGCCTTCATCGACGCCGCACGCGCGGCGGGCCCTCTCCTCACGACTGCGCTCGCTGGCCTCGTGCTCGCCCTGGCAGCCGCCACCGTCCTTCTGGCCTGGTTCTGCCGCTTCGAGGACGGGAGGGCAGATGCGTAGGAAGCCGCTCGCCGCCGTGCTCGCCCTCCTCTTCGCAGCGCTCGTCCTGGGCGGGAATGCCCTGCTCGACGCCGGCTGGGGGTCGGCGCTGCGCTCGATTGCCGACCGCGTGCTGCCCAACCCTGAGATCGCCATGTGGGCGCCCGCGCCCGAGCCCGGCAGCCACGCGAGCTCCCACGCCGACGCCACCGGGGCGGGGGCGAACTACGTCTACCTGGTGGACGCGGCGGACGACAGGGGCAATGTCCGAGAGCTCCAGCTCATCTTCTTCGGGCGGGAGTCGGACGGCGAGGGCTGGCTCGAGATCGAGGCGCGTGGCGGCTCGGGCGTACGCTACCGCGCGTGCGACGCGGCCGAGCCGCCCTCGGCTGCCCGCGGGGCTCTGGACCGCTGAGCGCGGCGCAAGTACAATGCAACGGGAGTTTCAGGAGGTCGAATATGGCGAGGATACTGGCAGTGGATGACGAGCGGGCGATCCTCGACGTGCTCGCGCGCGTCCTCGGCCGCGACGGCCATGAGGTCGTCAAGGCAGCGGACCCGACGGCGGTCCCGGGGACGGACCTCTCGCGCTTCGACCTCGTGCTCTGCGACGTCATGATGCCGGGGCTCGACGGCTTCGAGCTCGTGCGGCAGATCCGCCCGGACTTCGACGGGCCCATCATCTTCCTGACCGCGCGCGTGGCCGAGGAGGACGCCGTGGCCGGCTACGGCCTGGGCGCCGACGACTACGTCCGCAAGCCCTTCGGGGCCGCGGAGCTGCGCGCCAAGGTCGCGGCCCATCTGCGCCGTGAGCGCCGGCCGCGCTCGCACGCCCTCTCCTTCGGGGAGGTGCGGATCGACCTCGGGGCGCGCGGCCTCGACGTGGGCGGCGAGGCCGTGTCGCTCACGCCCACCGAGTACGCCATCTGCGAGTACCTCGCCCGCCACCCTGGGCAGGTCATGAGCCGCGCGCAGATTCGCGAGGCGGTGCTCGGCTGGGAGAGCGACGCCGACGACGCGGCCATATCCATGCAGGTCAGCCGCGCCCGGAGGAAACTCTCCGAGGCCGGCGCCGACCCGATCGCGACCGTCTGGGGGATGGGGTACAAGTGGCAGCTCTGAGGACCGGGGCGCGAGGTCGCGGGGGCATGCCGCTCTCCTTCGTCATCGCGCGCTATTTCGCCTACGCGTTCGCGGCGGTCGCCACGGCGTGGCTCGCCACGTTCATGGCGCTCTCCGCGGCGATCAACGCGGGCTTCGTCTACGAGGCAAGCTGGGGGCCGGCCAATGCGCGCGAGGTCGCGGAGGGCCTGGCACGCGACGGCGTCTGCGGGCAGCAGGACGTGCCGACGGCGTACCGCTACCTCATCCTGAACAAGGACGGATACGTGCTGATGACAGACCTCGAGGGCACGCGACTCGAGGACGCGACGGAAATGGCCCGTGCGGCACTCGCCGCGGATCCGGGCACAGTGGAGATCGAGGGCGGGGGCTCGGGCCTCACCTACGCCGCGTTCCCGCTCAAGGGCGGCGGGGCCTGCGCACTCGTCAGCGAGTACCTGCCGCAGTGGGTCTCGCGCGACCTCGCCGGCCTGCTTCCCAACCCGCAGAACCTCATGCTCGTCGGCGCCGCTGCGGGAAGCGCGCTCGCGCTCGCGCTCGTGGCGCGCCGTGCGAGCCGCGTGATCTCGCGCAAGATGGCGCCGCTCGCGGAGGCGGCGGGGCGCGTCGGCGCGGGGGAGCTCGACTTCGCGGTCGGCAGCACCAACGTGCGCGAGGTGAACGACGTCCTCGCCGCGATGGACGCCATGCGGGCCTCCCTCGCCGAGTCGCTCGAGGCCCGCTGGGCCGCGGAGCGGGGGCAGCGCGAGCAGGTGGCGTCGCTCGCCCACGACCTCAAGACGCCGCTCACCGTGCTGCGCGCCAACGCCGACTTCGTGGCGGAGGAGCTGGAAGACGAGAAAGACGCCGACCTCGCGGCCACCGCGCGCGACATAGCCGACAGTGTCGAAAGGCTCGACGGCTACGTGCGCCTGCTCATCGAGGCCTCGCGCGGGTCCGGCGGGGCGGAGAGGGCCCCCATGCGGCCGGCCGAGCTCTGCGAACAGGTCCTCGCCGAGGCCGCCCAGATCGCCCGGGCGCGAGGCGTGACGCTCGACGCGACCACGAGCCCTGCTGTCGCGGGCGCGCCCGAGGCCCCGCTCGACCGAACCGCCCTGGCGCGAGCCGCCGCGAACCTCGTGGCCAACGCCGCCGAGCACGCGCGCTCGCGCGTGGCGGTCTCCTGCGACGTCGCGGGCGGGCACCTCGTCATCGAGGTCGCTGACGACGGACCGGGCTTCTCTCCTGCCGCCCTCGAACGCGGCTGCGAGCGCCTCTTCACAGACGACTCATCCCGCTCCTCGCGCGACGGAGGCCGCCACTACGGGCTCGGCCTCCACGCCGCCTCCGAGGCCGCGAGCGCCCACGGGGGCTCCGTCTCGCTCGCCAACAGCCCCTCGGGCGGCGCGGTGGCCACCATCGCGGTCCCCCTGTGCGGGGCCTGACGACTCAGACCCTCACACCGGCGTGGCTCGCAACCAAACGCTTCCCGGATAATAATGCCCGTTGCAGGGATCGCCCTGGCTAGTCGCCGCCCATGTGCATGAGCATGTCGGCGACGCGAGTCGCCATCTCGTCCGCCGCTACACGGATGTTGGCGACCCAGGACGCAAGGCCGACCTGATCGGATGCCTCCGCCTCAAGCACGTCGCAAATGACGGCGGCGACCGCCCCGGGAGCCGCCCGCGGCCGGGCACGCGAGGGAGCCTCGAGACGAGAGGAGCTCGAGGACGACCATGACCAAGAGCATTAGCAGGAGCCAGGTGAGGCTCATCGCATCGACCAACGCGATATTCGGCGCCGACGAGGCGTGCGCGATGCTGCGCATAAGCCGCGACGCAATGTACCGGCTCGCCCCCCTTTGCACTCACCGCCAGCACATGCTATAAGGTTGTTGGTGGCCCATTGAGCTACCTCCAAGTGCCGGGGGAGTCCCCCGGCTATTTTTTTATCCATTCCATTAGGAGTCCCCATTAGCCTAGGAGCTCAGCATCTTCGTCGACGAGAGCGGCGACCGCGGCGGCAAAGCGCGCTACTACTTGCTCACACTCGTCTTTCACGACCAGGCAGACAGCATCGCCGAGGCGGTCACGAGCTATGAGGCCAAGCTTGCCAGGGCCGATCTCCCCAACATTCCGTTTCACTCCGAGCCTCTCATGAACGGGCACAAGGATTATGAGTTTCTTAACATCGAGCAGCGCAAGGTGATGCTCGTCTACTTCTCCTCGTTCGTCCGCAAACTTCCCATTTCCTATATCACGTTCGTCTACCGCCGCAGCCAGTTCGAAGACCCGGCAAGGCTAATGGAGCGCATGGGGCGCGACATCTCCTCCGCCATGATTGAACACCTAGGCTTCTTTCGATCCTTCGACGATGTGAAGGTCTATTACGACAACGGTCAGGATATTGTCAAGCAGGCGCTCGACCGCTCGGTGGGCAAGGTTCTCTCAAAAGGGGTCGTCCGACGCCGCAAGACCTCGATGACCGACTACCGCCTCGAGCAAGTGGCGGATTACCTCTGCACTATCGAACTTGCCTTGGTCAAGTACGAGGCCAAGGAGAACGGTGAAACGTACAACAAGTTCTTCGGAGGTATAGGTTCTTTCAAGAGGAACTGGTTCAAGCAAGCCCACAGCAAGCGGATATAGGTGGTTCCGCAGTCTCGCAGGGAGCGGTCGTCTCTCCTCCGGCCAGGGCCCCAAGCGACACGCTTCGAGCAGCGATAGCGAAACGCAAGCAACGGCGTCGCGGGCGCCTCGTGCGCCATAGTGTCCATGTGGTCATCTCCTATCGTCTCAGCGTGGTAGCTGAAGATTCTAGGCGCTGGCCACACCCCTTTTCCGGGGCGCCAACACCAACGTTTAGCACACAAGGAGTTTGACGAGATGGCTCAGCGAGTATTGAATCTATCCGCCCAGGCAGCCATGTCGAATAGCTCCAGATTGGGGTAACTGACCGTTTCGCCCGTTTCTTTAAGACAGGCCTCCGCGGCGTTGCACAGCGAGCTCGCGAGCGACGCCGCATCAACGCGGAACGTCACGCTCTTAGTCGCACGCATCCCGCTCTTGGGCGACGGCCAGGAAGAGCAGAGGGCGTTGCACCCGTGGAGGACAAGCTCGAACTTGTAGTCGTAGTCGAAGCTCTCGTCTTTCTCGGGAGCATCGACCGACACATCGTAGTCGCCTGAATGCAACAGGGAGCACCGGAGCTTCCAGCACATCTTCCCATTAAAGATTTGACCTGGAATCGTTTCACCTTCGTTCGAGGGGTCTCCCGAAAACAGGAAGTCGTTTGCCGCCCAGTCATCAAACCACTTCACATACTGCCGCCCCGCCGCTCTCTTCCCGTTATGAAGGACGAGATTGGGATAAAGAAGCTGCCCCATGGCGTCGGGAATGGTAAGGGAAGACATAAGGGCTGGGATAAGGCAGTCTTTCTCAACCGCATTTCTAATCGATTCGACGAGTAGCTTCATTTCGATGCCTCAAAAAGTCTATGCGGTCTTATGCGAAGAAACGGCCGATCGGCCATGAGCCGAGCGTCGTTCGTGCCTCTTCGTCAAGTGACGCTCTGAGCGCAGAGGCCATGTCCGAGTCTCCGCGCAAG
This sequence comes from uncultured Collinsella sp., assembly GCA_959026725.1. GTDB lineage: Bacteria > Actinomycetota > Coriobacteriia > Coriobacteriales > Coriobacteriaceae > Collinsella. Next base: position 84,079 of record CAUFMG010000007.1, on the reverse strand, counting down.
GCTGCTGCGCATGCTTTCGACAGCGCACTATCTGAATTCAGCTGGATTGCCATTAACTCAGATTTCTCCTCGCTAGTAAGATCTCGCTTTCGAGCGGCAATTTGATATCGATTTATCAGGGTTGCCTCTCGATCCGCAAAAGCTTCCAGGGCGTCTACGGTCATCTCGCAGCATTTCAGCAACTCTTCCTTACAGCACGCATCTTGATCGTAGGCTGATAGCATTTCAAGCATCTTGTCGTTGACGTAGGCAGAGCTAACTTCGGTGACTGGATACTGCTTCAACGTAGCGGCAAACACCTCGGCATCGATATTGGCAAGCCTCATATAGTCCTGCATCGTTTGGACGAACAGAGGCGCGACGACTACGGGGGCATCCCCCTCGCCCCGGAAGAACACCGAGACCGTCAGGTCATCCAGTCGAAGCCCATCGACCATTCGGTACATATCTTCAGATACTTGGTAAAACACGAGCTTAATCGGATGGTTCCCCAGATTGATATATCCGAATCCGTTTTGCCGATCCTTGTAGTGGAGGGGTGCGTTCTCAACCAATCCCTTGTAAATTGTCTCGATGTTTCTTAAATCCTGAGTGGTCAACGCACTGATGTCGAGCTCTGGCTTGTAATGAAGAGCGTCGACAACCCGCTTGATAATCTCCAGCGACTGCAATCGACTCTCAAGGGCGTCGAGGTCGCCTCCGCTCAACTTGCACCCGCGAGCAAAGCCGCTTCCGTCTATGGAAAGCGTACCGGTTTGCATCAATGCGCGCATGAGGGCCAACTCTTCCATGCGCTCGGCAAGAGTTCCGGTCTCGCTGAGGGTGATTGTGTTGGTGGAGAGGCATATGTCGAAACCCCTGAAGAAAACGTGCTCGCCATTCTCATTTTCTCCGGCCATGACCACCGCATTTAGGGAAACATCACCAGAGCTGACGTCATGCCGAGACCCAATCGCGACGCCAACTATGTTTTCAAGCTTATTCAAGGGATACAGCTCTCCCCAGGGGCTCTTCCCGTAGATATACAGCCCGTTCCTGTATGGAGCCAAGCTTGCGGGCGACTCGCCCTCGAGCAGCTCGATTCCAAACTCGCACTCATCAAAGCAAAGGCCGGCGTCCTTAAATTCCTCGATTGTCTTGGGGGCGATGCCAGCGACTGCTCGCTGCTTTGCTCTGTCCTTGACCGCCCTTCTGACAAGCCGCGTCAATTCCGCCGCGTCTGATGGAAGCCGGTCGAAACGCAAAGAGATGCGCTCTTGTTGCTCCGGAATATCGGCCAGAATCTTCTTTAGGTCATAGGGAAGCAAAAGTCTGTAGAAAACCTCCGCTGAACGAGCCTCGCTCCCACAGTAGACGTAAAAATAGATGCAGCCTCCAGCAATGTTGAGATAGTGCTTGAGGTCTGAAACTCGAACTTGCCGCTTAGGTCGGTCCGATTTTCTTTTCGAAGTGGTCCCCTTGACCTGAAGCGGCAACTGGCCTTCAACGGTCTCAATCGTGAAGGAAGAAGACGAGTAGACTTGCAGGTGCCCGTCGGTGCATTCGGTCTTGTCGTTCTCATCTATATACGCATAGACGCAAGCGACATCGCCGAAAGCCTGCTTGACAGCATTGACCGCGTTCTGCTCGATTTTGCGATTGTCCAAGCTTCTCCTTACTGTTTTAGATCGTCAGCAAACCGATGTCAGGCATGTTTCTCACTTGACCTAACTGCCTCGCGATGAATCGCATGGCCCTAGAGGAAAAAGTCCCTCGCGCTCACGATGCGGATGCCGTCGATATCCGTGTCGTAGGAACCCTGCCTCACGACCACGATCTTCTCGTGGTTGTCTCGTATCGACTTCAGAGGGGCGATCTCTCGCTCCCTGGTCTCGCTTGCGAACATCTCGTCAGTCGCCTGCACGTAGAGCACGCGCCCGTCCTTCGTCGCAACGAAGTCGACTTCCTTGCCATAGAGCTTGCCCACATGCACGCTCCATCCTTCGTAGAGCAGCTGGAGATACACGGCGTTCTCGAACAGGCGGCCAGTATCCGTGACCCTATAGCCGGCCATCCAGGTCCTGAAGCCGGTGTCGACGATGTACTCCTTTGGGTTCGTCTTGAGGAGCGCCTTGCCGTGCAAATCGTAACGCGTGGCACGATAGAACAGGAAGGCCTCCTCAAGCGCACCCACATACGAGGAAACGGTCTTGTTCGTGGTCTTCGGCCCCGCAGAAGTTAACGCGCCGGCGATTCGACTCGACGAGCACTCGTTGCCGATGTTGTCCGCCAGGAATTCGGCCACATGGCGCAGCAGGGAAGGGTCAGTCACCGCACTTTTGCCCTTCCCGCGCTCACGGTTGACAATATCACGCACGGCGATGGCTTCGTAGACGCCGGACATGTACGCCGAGTGCTGCGCCTGGGTCGTCGAGAGGGATGCGATGGCTGGCATGCCCCCATACTCAAGGTAACGAGTAAGCATGTCGTCGAAGAGAACGGGATCCCCCTCGGGAGTGAGAGCCACCGAAGTTCCCGATACGAACTCGATTCCGCAGAAGTCGGCGAACTCGGAGAAGGACAGGGGCAGCATCTTTACCTCTACGTAGCGCCCGGAGAGATAGGTGGCCAGCTCGCTCGAGAGAAGATACGCATTCGAGCCCGTGAGGTAGATGTCGCAATCGAAGTCGACCCTCATTGCGTTGACCGCATCCTGCCAGCCATCGATTCTCTGGGGCTCGTCTATGAAAACGTAGGTGCGACCCTTGTCCGACAGGCGCCCGCGAACGTAATCATAAAGCTGGTCCTCCGTCTTGATGCCCGTACCCTTGCTTTCCAGGTTGACGCTCACAAAGCCGCGGCCAGCGACTCCTTCAGACTCGATGGCCATCCTAATTAGATCGAGAAGGCTCGACTTGCCGCACCTGCGCACGCCCGTGATCACCTTGATGAGGTCGGTGTCACGGAAGAGCATCGCCTCCTCGAGGTATCTATCGCGGTTCCTGAGTCTGCTACCCTTCAAAAGCTGCTCCTAAAACTCGAATCTGATTACACTTTTAGGAGTATCGTAACTCCACGCCACAAGATGAGCAAAGAGCGCACCTCGAGACGGATCGACCAAGGGGATTACGCACCTGCCGAGAGGCAGGGCAGCTTGCTCGATCGACGCGGACTACCAATTGATAAACCCCAAAAGCCGGACCGCACGGCGGCGCTCGTTTCGCTAAATCGGCTTGATGGGATGGCGAATCACGGTCTTGAGCTTCTCCGGCGCGTACTTGCGCGGGTCGGAGAGGTAAATCTCGTGACAGAGGCGGGATTCGGAGAAGTCGGGCGCATATCCCCGTTCCGCCGCAAATGCACGCATGGCGCCTATGATCGTCAACTCGTCATCGTAAGGCCCGTATAGCAATGGGCGCGGCTTCGGAAGAGGCCGCGCCCATTGGCAAACACTATAGCATAGAATCGAACGTCTGTTCTACTCCCACTCGATGGTCGCGGGCGGCTTGGACGTAATGTCGTAGCACACGCGGTTGGCTCCGGGAACCTCGGCAACGATGCGGCCGGAGATGCGGGCCAGCACGTCGTAGGGCAGCTTGGCCCAGTCGGCGGTCATGGCATCGCTGGACTCGACGGCACGCAGGATAATCGGGCGCTGGTAGGTGCGCTCGTCGCCCATGACGCCGACGGACTTAATGTCGGGCAGGACCGCAAAGTACTGCCAGCAGCTGTGCTCGGAGTTGCGCTCGCCGGTCTGCTCAAACAGGCGCTGGTTGTAGGCGTCGAGCTCCTCGCGCACGATAGCGTCGGCGTTCTTGAGGATCTCGAGTTTCTCCTTGTCGACCGCACCGATGATGCGGATGGCCAGACCCGGGCCCGGGAAAGGCTGGCGGAACACGATGTGACCCGGCAGGCCGAGCGCCAGACCAAGTGCACGGACCTCGTCCTTAAAGAAATGATCGAGCGGCTCGATGAGGTCGAAGTGCACGCCCTCGGGGAACGGGATCAGGTTGTGGTGGCTCTTGATGGTGGCCGTCTTGCCGCCCGTCTTGCGAGCGCCGGACTCGATGATGTCGGGGTAGATGGTGCCCTGAGCCAGGTACTTGACCGGCTTGCCATCGGTCTCGAGCTGCTGCGCCACGGCGAAGAACTCTTTCCAGAACTGCGTGCCGATGATGCGGCGCTTCTCCTCGGGCTCGGTCACACCGGCCAGAAGCTCGGCATAACGGTCCTCGGCGTGGACGTGGATAAAGTCGACGTCAAACTGCTTGGTGAAGACCTCCTCCACCTGCTCAGGCTCGCCCTTGCGCAGCAGGCCGTGGTTGATGAACACGCAGGTCATCTGCTTGCCCACGGCGCGAGCACCCAGCGCAGCCACGACGGAGGAGTCGACGCCACCGGACAGGGCCAGAATCACGCGGTCGTCGCCGACCTTCTCGCGGAACTCGGCCGTCATGGTCTCGACCAGGTTGTCCATGCTCCAGTTGGGCTCCAGGCCGCAGATCTCAAACAGGAAGTTGCTCAGCAGCTGCTGACCATACTCGGAGTGCTTGACCTCGGGGTGGAACTGCGTGGTGAAAATCTTGCGCTCGACGCACTCCATGGCGGCAACCGGGCACACGTCAGTGCTGGCGGTAACGGTAAAGCCCTCGGGCACCTCGGAAACGGCGTCGCGGTGGCTCATCCACACGGTCTGCTCCATGGGCGTGGAGTTAAAGAGCTTGGCGCCGGCCGTGCGCGTGATGGTGGCGCGGCCGTACTCGCCCACCTCGGAGTGGCCGACCTTGCCGCCGAGCGTCACGGCCGTGATCTGATGGCCGTAGCAGAAGCCCAGGACGGGAAGGCCCAGGTCAAAGATGGCGGGATCTATAGACGGAGCGTCCTCGGCATACACGGAAGCCGGACCGCCGGAAAGGATGAGCGCAGAGGCGTTCATCTCGCGAATCTCGTCGGCCGAGATGTCGCAGGGGACAATCTCGGAATACACGTTGAGGTCGCGGACGCGACGGGCAATGAGCTGACCGTACTGCGCACCAAAGTCGAGTACGAGGACCTTTGCGGAAGCCTTTTGATCCATGGTTCCCCCTCTTGTTGGCGGGGAGCCGGTGCCCACCCGCGCGAATAAACGAAAATTGCTTTCATAGTGTACACGTTATATGGGGTTTCTCGTCCCTCGCAGCCATCAGCGCACGGCAAACGCATGACCTGGACCTCTATTTGACGGCAATCGAAGTGTTACCAGACGTTACAGATGATGTAATACGTTTGCACATTGGACGCTCTGTGCCACAATACTGCCGAACGACTCCGCCTCTGCGGCGGCAAATACGATAGGAATACCAGCATGAAGCGCATCCTTCTCATCGCCACGGGCGGCACCATCGCATCGACCGAGGACGGCAACGGCCTCTCCCCCGCCCTGACCGGTGAGGAGCTCGCCCAGAGCGTCCCCGAGATCTTGGGGCTCTGCGAGCTCGACGTCGTGCAGCCCATGAACATCGACAGCACCAATATGCGCCCGAGCGACTGGATGCGTATCCGCGATGTCATCGTCGAAGGCTATGCCGACCACGACGGCTTTGTGGTCCTGCACGGCACCGACACCATGAGCTACACCGCGGCGGCGCTTTCCTATCTGATTCAGGACAGCCCTAAGCCTATCGTGCTCACCGGCTCGCAAAAGCCCATGGGCAATCCCTTTACCGACGCCAAGCTCAACCTGTACCAGAGCCTGCTCTATGCGCTCGACGAGCATTCGCACGATGTGTCGATCGTGTTTGGCGGCGTCGCCATTGCCGGCACGCGCGCCCGCAAGCAGCGTACCATGAGCTTTAACGCGTTCATCAGCGTCAACTATCCGCCCATTGCCTACATCCGCAACGACCGCATCGTGCGCAACGGGCTCCACGGCACTCGTCAGGGCGAAAACCCGGTGCGTTTCTACGACAGCATCGACCCGCGCGTATTTGTACTCAAGCTTACGCCCGGCGTAAACCCGAGCATCCTCGACGCCCTTGCCGATAGCTACGATGCTGTAATCCTGGAGACCTTTGGCATTGGCGGTATTCCCGAGTTTGGTGAGTCGGGCGAGTCGTTCCAAGAGGCAATTTTCCGCTGGGTCGATTCGGGTCGCACCGTCGTTATGACCACGCAGGTCCCCGAAGAGGGCCTCGATCTGGGCGTTTATGAGGTCGGCCGCGCTTACGCCGATCATCCGGGCATTCTGCGCGGCGATGATATGACCACCGAGACGCTCGTGGCCAAAACCATGTGGGCACTCGGCCAGTCACGTGATGCGGCCGAGATTCAGCGCCTGTTCTACAGCCAAGTCAACCACGACCGTATCCCGATGGCGTAGCTAAAACAAAATCCGCCTCTTTGGGCCTTGTAGGGCACGTGGTACCCCTCGGAACGTGCAAAAAGCGGAGTTTTCAGCATCCGCCCCTTCCGGGAACGTTAAAACCGCTGGCTGTAAATTGCCTTTCGACTCGAAAGACTCGTTCCGCGCGCTTGTTATTCCTCATATTATTGAATTTTGTGGATAATCCAAAACATTACGCGTCGTATTTGTGGCCCCGGCTGCCGTTAAATTATTGAGGGATGCTGAATACTCGCGTTTTGCACGCCGCCGTCGGGGGGACCCGTTCAACAAGCGGCAAATCTAGCAAAAAAGGCTACTCGATACCCTCGAGAAGCTCTGACACCGTCATGCCGAGTGCGGGCGCGATCTTAAATAGAACCTTGAGCGTGAAATTTGCCGTCCCATCTTCGATTCGGTCGAGGTAGGGTCGGCTGATTCCTGTCGCCACACAAAAATCAACCTTGGAGATACCAAGGTCTCTGCGTGTCTCTTCGACCCGCCTGCCAAGAATCTGTTTCGCACGTTCGTCCATGCAGCCGAGTTTGAAATGGAGCCGAACATAAACGTAAACTATAGTTTACGTTTTGCCGAATACACAGGAGTTTTCTATGTCGGGTTCTTCGGTCCGCACGTACCGAGCCACACTTCGCACAAACAGCGCACCGCCCAAGCTCGTCGTCGTTGAAGCAGAATGTCTTTCGCCCGATGAGCGCACAGCATTTGCATTGCTATCAAGTCGCGTCGCCGCCGTTTTGGTCCCTTGCCCGGCGCAAGGTGAACTTGCCATCCAATGCCAAGCGCACAGCTGCTCGCTCAATCAGGCTGCCGTAATCGTAACCAGCCAACACGGCCTGTCGCTCCTTTTGGAAGCCGGCATCGCGCTCGCCCTCCGCGGCGCCGGATACGAAAACGAGGCCGCCGCCGACATGGTCTTTCAACCACGATCGAGCGGCGGCCTCGCAGCAGCCATCGAATATGCTTGCAGGCTCGTTGCCTAAAGGCGCAAGCTAAAAGCCCAGGCCAAAGCCCATACCGGTAATCGCCGAATACATAAAGTAGACGTTGATTACGTTGAGAAACACACCCGTGATGCAGCCGTTTCGCAGGTAGCGCTCGCACACGATGCGCGCCATGGCGGCGGAGTCATCATTGTTTTTAGCCTGGCGTCCCGCCGTAAAGTACGTCGCCACGCTCAGCAGCAGATTGAGCACCGGCAACGCCAGCAGCTCGTAGCTCTTGCCCCAGCGCGTCGCCTCGCCGGCGGCATTAAACTTCGTTGCCACCTCGGGACCAATGTTGGGGATAACACACGCTGCGACCACCAGCGGAATCACCGCAAGTACGAGCAGCGCAATACCCATGTAGCCAGCTTTTTTGCCATATTTAAACATATGCGTCGTCCTTACACGTTAAAGCGGAAGTGCACGACGTCGCCATCGGCCATGACATAGTCCTTGCCCTCAATACGCAGCTTGCCGGCAGCCTTGGCGCCCTGCTCGCCACCGAGCTCGATGTAGTCGTCGTAGCCAATGACCTCGGCCTTAATAAAGCCGCGCTCAAAGTCGGTGTGGATGACACCGGCGGCCTGCGGGGCGGTCGCGCCCTGACGCACCGTCCAGGCCTTGACCTCCATCTCGCCGGCCGTAAAGAACGACTGCAGGCCGAGCAGCTTGTAGGCGGCCTGAGCGAGCACGTCCAGACCGGGCTGCTCCAGGCCCAGGCTCTCCAGGTAGTCGGCAGCGTCCTCGGGATCGAGCTCGGAAAGCTCGGCCTCGATCTTGGCGCAGATCGGCAGCGGCTTGACGCCATCAATGGGCGCCAGGTCCTCGTTGAGCATGTCCTCGTCTACGTTGGCCACATACAGGATGGGCTTCATGGTGAGCAGGAACAAGCCCTTGGCAGCGGCGCGCTCCTCGTCGGTCATCTCCATGGACGCGGCGCGCTTGCCCTCGTTGAGCCAGGCAAGCAGGCGCTTGGCGACCTCAAACTTGGGCATGAGCTCCTTGTCGCGCTTGGCCTCCTTCTCGAGCTTGGGCAGCTGCTTCTCGAGCGTGCCCATGTCGGCCAGGATGAGCTCGGTCATGATGGTGTCGGCATCGCCGGCGGGATCGACGAACTCGCCCGTGCGGCCCACCTCACGCATGACGTTGGGGTCCTTAAAGTAGCGCACGACCTCGCAGATAGCGTCGGTCTCGCGGATGTTTGCCAAGAACTGGTTGCCCAGGCCCTCGCCCTCGTTAGCGCCCTTCACCAGACCTGCGATGTCGACAAACTCGACCGTAGCCGGCACAATGCGGCCGGGGTTGACGATGTCGGCGAGCTTTTGCAAGCGGCTATCGGGCACGTCGACGATACCCACGTTGGGGTCGATTGTGGCAAACGGGTAGTTGGCGGCAAGACCGGTCTTTTTGGTAAGCGCGGTGAACAGCGTCGACTTGCCCACGTTGGGCAGGCCCACGATACCGATGGAAAGGGACACGACAGCTCCTTTTGGTACAGGTACTTCAAACTGCATAAGTATAGCGCCGCCGCAGCATCCGGGCTAATCCGGACACCACGGCGGCGCAAATGAAGCAGAGATTGGGGTCGCTAGCTAGTCCGCGAGCTTCTCCACTTGGTCGAGCATCTTGTCGAGCTTGGCCTTTGCCTCGGCCTTGACCTTCTGGGCTTCTTCGTGGGCCTTAGCCTTCTGGGCGGCCTTTTCCTCGGCCTCGGGATCGACGACGACCAGGTTGGATGCATCATGCTCAACCAGCTTGAGCGCATGCTCGGGACACACCTTGACACAGGCTCCGCAACCCAGGCAATACGTTGACTCCAGCGCAAAGCGACCGCTTCCCACCAGATCGCAGGCAAACGTGGGGCACACGTTGACGCACTCGCCGCACGACGTGCACTTGTCAAAATCGCACTCCGGCGTACTCACCTGCATATTCTGGGCAAGTTCGGGGTGATTCTGCAGCGTCGAGAGCACCAGCTGACGCCCATGGGTGAGCGAACGGCGACGCTTGGTCGTCGTGGTGCCGCACATGGTGTTGAGCGTGCGCTCGAGCTGCGTGATCTGGTGACGGTGGGCCTTGAGCTTCTGCGTCACCGAAGCCAGTGCCGCCGTTGCCGGGTTGAGCTTGGTCACGGTCAAGCCCGTGGTGCGGGCGATCTTTTCCATGTACTCCTTGCGCTCGTACTCGCGGCGCTTGTGGCATTTGAGACTCTTGGGGTCGACCTCCAGGCCCATACCCGTACCGGCCCACTCCTCGGCAGTGGCGATGGCCTCGCCCAGAATATCCTCGCCACCGGTGTTGCGGCACTTATCGCACACGCCCAGCGGCAGGTAGACGCTCACGTTGGGATAGTCTGCCAGCACCGAGAACCAGGTCTCGGCCGTAATATCGCCCACGCAGGCGACGACGACCTCGTTCTCTCGCGGCATGCGCTTAAGGGCACGCGTGCAGGTAACGTAGGCGGTCTCGTGGCTCGTGGCAGCCGAGACAATGTCGTCGTAGAGGTTTTTGGGCGCCAAGCGCGGCGAGATAATCGCCTCAGTCGGGCAGGCAGCAGCGCACAGGCCGCACTTGCGACAGGTATCGAGGATCTCGATAGCGTCCTCTTCGACCTCGACGGCGTTGACCGGGCACACATCCATGCACGCGGTGCAGCCGCTCTTCTCGTTTTTGCAGGCCAGGCACGGAATGGTGTTTCCGCGCGGCCGCTCCTTATAGTCGGCAGGATTCCACTGCGGCGTCGACGGATCGAGCGCGTCAGTCACGCCGCCAAGCGGGTTTTTAAGGAAATCGAAACCCTTGCTGATCTCGATAATGTCATCAAACAGATCGTGTTCCTGCGCCATGCGCGGCCCCTCCCTGAGCAGTGCAAACAAGCGATAGATAATGATACGCTAACAGCTCACACCTCGGCCAAATTACATGCAGAGTACCTTTGGCGACAAAGAACCCTACAATCTAATACCAGCCCTACCGAATAGGTTTATACAGAGGAGCCCATAGATGAGGATTGCACTGCTCGAGCCGCTAGGCGTACCCACGCAGACCATCGACGAGCTTGCCGCACCGCTCAAGGAAGACGGTCACGAGTTTGTCTACTTTGACACCAAGACCACCGATCCGGCCGAGCTCGCCCGCCGCAGCGAGGGCGCCGAGGTCGTCATGATCGCCAACAACCCCTACCCTGCCGAGGTCGTCGCCGGCGCCAGCGCGCTCAAGATGATCGCCGTCGCCTTTACCGGCATCGACCACGTGGGGCTTTCCGCCTGCCGCGAGCGCGGTGTTGAGGTACGCAACTGTGCCGGCTACTCCGACGTTTCGGTGGCCGAGCTCACCCCTGGCCTTACCATCGATGTGCTCCGCAAGGTGGGCACTGCCGACGCCGCCGTTCGTGCCGGCAAGACGAGCGCCGGTCTTATGGGCACCGAGATCTGCGGCAAGACCGTCGGCATCGTGGGTTGCGGCAAAATCGGCTGCGCCACGGGTCGTCTCTTTAAGGCCTTTGGCGCCCGCGTGCTGGGCTATGCGCGCCACGAGCACGCGGAAGCCGCCGAGGCCGGCATTGAGCAGGTCTCGCTCGAGCAGCTGCTTGCCGAGTCCGATATCGTGAGCCTGCACCTGCCCAATAACGACGCCACGCGCAAGTCCTTTGGCGCCGAGCAGTTCGCTCAGATGAAAGACGGAGCCGTCTTTATCAACTGCGCTCGCGGCGCCATCGTGGATAACGATGCCCTCGCCCAGGCGCTCAACGACGACAAGCTCGCCGGTGCCGGCATCGACGTCTTTGATATGGAGCCGCCGATTCCTGCCGACTACGCGCTCGTCAACGCCAAGAACTGCATCTTCACACCGCATGTTGCATTCCTTACGCACGAGGCCATGGAGCGCCGCGCGAAGATTGAGTTCGATAACGTTATCGCCTATGTCGAGGGCCGCGCACAGAACGTCTGCGAGCTGTAAACAAGCGAAGGCGGGGCAGACCTCATCGCAGGTCTGCCCCGCCTTCTTCCCTACTCAGCGCGCATGAGCTCGACGAGTTTTTGTCTGGTCACCTTTGTCTGTTCGTTGGCCATATTTCGCTCGTTTTGGAAGGCAGCATTCGCAACGGCCAGCAGATCGGCTTCCGAGATCTCACCAAGGCCCAGCTCCTCAAGCGTCGTCGGTAGGCCGACGCGCCGACAAAACTCGAGCACCTGTTCAAGCTCGGGCGCACGCTCCAGACGAAGCTGGACCACCAGACCAAACGCTACGGCCTCACCATGCATGGCCTTGCACTCGGGCAGAATCGTCAGGCCGTTGGCGATGGCATGGGCAAGCGCTAGGCCACCGCTCTCAAAGCCAACACCCGAGAGCAGAATATTGCACTCGATCAGGCGCTCAACCGCCGGCGATATACGGCCCTTTTTGAGATCGCGCTTGGCAGCGACGCCGCACTCCATGAGTGTGTCATAGCAGGCACGAGCCGCAACCAAGGCCAAGTGCCCCGGCGCGCCACCGTGCTCGTTGGCGCCGTGCGCCGCGGCGCACGAACGCGCCTCGAAATACGTTGCCAGCGCATCGCCCATACCAGCGACCGTCATACGCAGCGGGGCCGCCGCGACCACGTTGGTATCGCCCACGACCAAGTCTGGATTCTTCTCGAGCATCAGGTAGCGGTCGAACGACCCATCCTCGTGATACAGCACCGAAATCGCGCTGCACGGACCGTCCATCGACGCCGCCGTGGGACATACGCACAACGGCAACTCGGCATAAAACGCAACGGCCTTGGCGATATCGAGCATCTTGCCGCCGCCAATGCCCACCACCATGTCGCAATACTCGGCCCGGGCTTCCTTGGCCATTTCGACAACGGCATCTTCCGTACACGGACCGTTGTAAATCTTAAAGAACGGCTCGCTTAGATCTTCATCCAGAAATCCATCGACGATCTGCCTGCACAGCCGATCCTCGGTGCCCTGGTCAAACAAGACATAGGCAGCGCAGCCCAACCATGACAAATACCTGCCCTGACGCGAGAGCTCACCCGGCCCCTGAACATATCGTCCGGGACCGCCATAAACCATGGGAAGCGCCATACGAGAATCCGCCCTTTCATCAACGACAATTGGTGCAAAGCAACCTGACCCCTTTGCACCATAGCAAAAAGGGGCAAAGCCGTCTGCCGGCTTTGCCCCTTCCTTAGCTTGATTTACTCATCCATGAGATAGTAGTGGCCCAGCGCGTCGGCACCCAGGATGGCGTTTGCGACCATCTCGGGCGTCACCTCAAACGGCATGTTGCACATAGTGTCATCGGGCGCGCAGGCGGCCTCGGCAACAATCATGGCCTGCTCGCGCGTAAGCTCGGCAACGCCAAGCTCCTTCATCGTGACCGGCAGGCCCAGCTCAATGCAGAAGCCCAAGACTTCCTCGAGTTTCTCAGTCGGAGCATCCTCGAGTACCAGCTGGACGATGGTGCCAAAGGCGACCTTCTCGCCGTGATACATGCCGTGGCACTCGGGCAGCATCGTCAGGCCATTGTGGATGGCATGAGCAGCAGCAAGGCCTGAGCTCTCAAAGCCAATGCCCGAAAGCAGCGTATTGGCCTCGATGATGTGCTCGACGGCAGGCGTGAGCGCACCCTTCTCCAGCGCAACCTTGGCCTTGACGCCATCGGCCATAAGCGTCTCGTAGCAGAGCTTGGCGAGCGCCAGACCAGCCATGCTGCCCTTGCCGCCAGCGCAGGTGCCGCCGTCGGCATCGTGCGTCGCCTGGGCCTCGAAGTAGGTTGCGAGCGCATCGCCCATACCGGAAACCGTCAGGCGCACCGGGCTCGCCGCGATAACCGTCGTATCCATAAGGACGATATTGGGGTTTGCCTTAAGGAAGAGGTATTTGTCGAACTGGCCGTCATCGGTATAGAGCACCGAAAGCGCCGAGCACGGTGCATCGGTCGAAGCAATGGTGGGGCAAATGATAACCGGGGACTCCAGGTAATAGGCGACGGCCTTCGCGGTGTCGAGGATCTTGCCGCCACCGACGCCGACGATGATGTCGCAACCGTTGTCGCGAGCGAGCGCAACCAGGCGATCGACCTCGCCCTTGGAGCACTCGCCGTTAAAGTCCTCAAACAGCAGCTCGGCCTTAGCCTCGGCAAAGCCGCCCTCGATCTTGGCACCGACGCGCTTCTTGCCCGAAGGCGTCACGATGACGAGGGCCTTAGCGCCGAGCGGCTCGACATAGGAGCCGAGCTTGGCGAGCTCGTCCGGACCCTGGATGTACTTGCTGGGGCTATTGAAAATTGCAGCCATAACTATCCCATTCTCTAAAAGAAAAAAGAAAGGGGCTCCGTACAGATACGTGCGGAGCCCCTCGTTACGATAACAAGAGTCGATTAGAAATCGATGTCGGTGTCGTAGTAGCAGGCTTTGAGGATCTTCTCGAAGTCAGCAGCCTTGGTCTCACGCGGGTTCTCGGGCGTGCAGGCGTCCTGCTCGGCGTTCGCGGCGATCTCGGGCAGCTTGGCGAGGAACTCCTCCTCGGAAACCATCTGCGGGTTCTCGGCGTCGACCTTCACGCCACCATTCGCGTAATCCTTGATGGACTGCGGAATGTTGAGCTGGTCGTTGAGGTCGCGAATCTTCTGGACGAGCGCAGCGATGAGCTCCTCGTTGGTCTCGCCGGGAAGGTGCAGGATCTCCTTGGCCACATAAGCGTAACGCTCGGCAGCACGGGGATCCTTGGAGTTCCACTGGATGACCTTGCCCAGGTACATGGCGTTAGCGGCACCGTGGATGATGTGGCCATTCTCGAAGGCAGCACCGGTCTTGTGAGCCATGGAGTGAACGATGCCGAGCAGGCCCGAGGAGAAGGCGATACCGGCGATGCACTGAGCCTCGTGCATGTGCTGACGGGCCTCATGGTCGCCAGCATAGGACTTGGGCAGCCACTCGACGATCTCGCGGATGCCGTGCAGAGCGTTGGCGTCGGTGAACATAGAGGCGAAGGTGGAAACGTAGGCCTCCATACAGTGGGTCAGAGCATCCATGCCGGTGTGAGCGCACAGCTTGGCGGGCATGGTGTAGGTGAGCTCGGGGTCGACGATGGCGACATCAGGGGTGATGTTGAAGTCGGCCAGCGGGTACTTGATGCCCTTGGCGTAGTCGGTAATGACGGAGAACGCGGTGACCTCGGTAGCGGTGCCGGAGGTAGAGGAGATGGCGCAGAAATGAGCCTTCTGACGCAGCTCGGGGAAGCTGAACGGCTGGATGATGTTATCGAAGGACTCCTCGGGATACTCGTAGAAGACCCACATGGCCTTAGCGGCATCGATGGGCGAGCCGCCACCGATGGCGATAATCCAGTCGGGCTCGAACTCGCGCATGGCCTCGGCGCCCTTCATGACCGTCTCGATGGACGGGTCGGACTCGACGCCCTCGAACAGCTTGACCTCGAAGCCGCCTTCCTTAAGGTCGTTCTCGACGTCCTGCAGGAACCCGCCGCGGCGCATAGAGCTGCCGCCAGAAACGATGATGGCCTTCTTGCCCTTGAGGTTCTTCACCTCGTGGCGAGCGCCCTCACCAAAGTACAGATCGCGAGGATTGGTAAAACGTCCCATACTGTGCCTCCTAAACAAGCCCCTCTTAGACTTGCGTATATAACGGAGCACCCAATTGGCTCCGTTAGGACCGGTTTGCGCGTTGCCGGCGATGACAATGCGCGATGTCTAAACGTCTCAACGCTCAGACAAACACTATTTTACCGTTCTGGTTGGTCAGTTATTCACCTAAAGCCGCCAATGATGAAACGTTTTTTCTATCCCTGAAGACCCTTGTGCGGCATTCATACTCCCAAGCTGGGCAAACGTTTTATCAAGGTTGACCACATATCCCGGGCAGGACGGTGCCCCTCCAAAATATGCACCGTTCGCCGCCAAAAATCGACCGTTTGCGGCACCGTGATACCACTCGGTCGTCCAAGGTGCCGACATTTGTGCGACATCCGTCTTCGTGGTGCAAAGGTGCAAGTCCAAGTGCGGCACCCCCGGTGTGCCACATGCGGGTAAACTAGAACCTTATATAGAAACATTTGAACCCTAACCGCAGCAAAGGAGGCCCCATGGCATTCGATCCCATTCAAGAGGATTGCCATCGCCTCGTTCTTGAGGCCTTGCGCCGCGACAATATCCCGCTCACCGACGGTGCTGCCGTAGAGCGTCTGATGGAACAATTCACCCGCAACCCCGCACCGCTCATCGTGCACGACCGCGACCGCGCCGGGCACCTCATTGCCAAGGTGGTCGAGGCTGTCGACTACCGCATCCCCTTTATCCCCGACGATGCCCAAGCTGAGCAAGAAGAAGCCGCGGCCGAGAACATGCTCCGCGAGGCAGCCGCGCTCGATCCGGCCAACTGGGATGCCCAGCGCATGCTGACGGCGCTCACCGCCGAATCCAACGAGGAATACGTGCAATATCTGGTGTCCAAGTGCGACGAGGTGGAGCACGATCTGGCGCTCAAGATTGCCTCGGCGCAGGACCCCTACGAGCGCGAGGCCGCAGGCGACCTGACCCGCCGTCCCTACCTGCGCTGGCTTGCCGCCTTGGCATCGCGCGCGCTCATTAGCGGCCGCTACCGCATGTCGCTCGAAGCCGCAAATCGCAGCTTGGACTTTGCGCCCAACGATCCTGCCGGCGTCCGCCACACCGCAATGCTCGCCATGGCAAAGCTCGAATACCCCGCTGAGGAGCTCAAGCGCTTTCGCTCTGCCCACTCCGTCCCCTATCTTGCCAACACGCCGCTGCGCCGTCGTCCCAAGGATGCGGAACGCAACTTGGACCCGTGGACGCTCATCGCGCTGATGAGCGCTGCCTGGCGCGAGCTGGATTACGAGGGCGCCGAACACTACCTGCGCATCCTTGCGCGCTCGTGCCCGCACGCAGCCGAGGCGCTCTACTTCCAAACCGAGTTTCCCGATGGCGTCTATGCCCGCGTCAACGTGGGCGTGGGCTCCACCGATGAGCTCGTCCTTGCCCTGTCCGAGGCGACGCCGGTGCTACAGGAGGGCCTGGGCGCGCCCGACAACGCCAGCTTTGCCGCCTGGGTCGCCACCAACGACATCGTGCGCTCCCAGATCGACGAGCGCATCCTGCGTGCAGCCGAGCAGGGGCTTCCATTTAAGGGAGGGGACCTCTGATGGATCCGAGCGTCTACATCCCCGCCTACTTGGAGCGCACCTATCTGGCGTCGCACCCCGAGCTCACCGATGCAGCACGCGAGCTTGTCCATAACGACATGAGTGCGAATCCCCAAAAGTACGCGCAGTCCGAGCATGCCCAGGCGCTGCTGTCCTATGCCGGTGTTCATCGCCACCTGCTCGACGAGCTCCATCGCATCGAGGACATGGGCAGCGACGAGGAGTTTGAGCAGACGCGCAATCGCCTGTTCGACGATATGCGCGATGAGCTGCTCAAGATTGTCCGCGTCGATGCACTGGCCGTCGACGCGCAGCTGCTCGCCATCATCCTGGCCGACACGCCCGTTGACGCCTGCCTGGGCGACCTGATGAAACTCGAGGCGACCACGGCCGATTACCTGCAACAAAGTGTGCCCGGGTTCGATATGGAGGCCCCACACTACTGGGCCAACAATGTTTTGGCCGACGGTGTCACCGCAGCAGACCTTACCGTGAGCGAGCCGGCTCTAATCGGGTGGCTCCACACGCTCGAGGCCATCTCGCAGCTGTGCATGGCGAGCGCCCGCTACCGCGCCGCTGCCAACTACGCCCGCCGCGTCCTTAAGGCAGAAGGCTATCCCACCCGAGCTGCCGGCACCGTGTTGCTCGCCCTCGCTCGCCTGGAAGACCAGGACGGCTTTTTTGCCCTGGCTCACCAGCTCGAGGAACAGATGGGGGCCGATGCACTCGAGAACTCCCCCTGGTACCTGCTCGCCCGCACCATCCTCTTGTTCAAAACGAACAAGATGCGTCCGGCGGCGCGTGCGCTGCGTGAGTTCGCTAACCGCTGCGAGGGCGGCGCGTTCTTCTTGCTGAATCCCATGTACCAGACACCGTACCTTCCTTGCCGGCCCGAGCCACGCGATCCCTGGGATCTTTCGCACCAGGCCGTTTGGGAAGCGGACGGCATTATCTCGGATACTCCCGACTTTGCCCCCTGGGCCAATACCTGCGAAGACGTGTCGCAGCTTGCCCAGGAATTTGCGCGCCGCTACGGATTTTAGTGACGCACTCGACCCGACCATGTCGTTTACGTTAGGAACGGTTTCATGAACCTCCGCTCATCTCTTGCCTGCACCTCGAGCGATATCGCTCGCTGGGGACTGCGCTCCGTCCTCAAGCGCCAGGGCGGCGTACTCCCCGGCCGCATCGCCATGAAGATTAACCCCGAGTTGCTGAGCGACCTGGCGAGTCTTGTCGACCGCAGCGTGGTGATCACCGGCACTAATGGCAAGACTACTACTTCGAACCTGATCGCCGATGCCGTTGCCGCCAGCGGTGCCACCGTGGTGTGCAACCGCGCCGGTAACAATATGGAGCCGGGCGTGGTGGGCGCGCTGCTCGAGGCACGCAGCGGACTTAAGCGTGCCGGCAGCGGCAAGCGCGTAGGCGTCTTTGAGTGCGACGAGCTCTACACCGTGCGCGTTCTGCCCAAGCTCAAGCCGACGTACTTCGTGCTGCTCAACCTGTTCCGCGACCAGCTGGATCGCTATGGCGAGATCGATCACACCCAGGAGGTCATCGCCCATGCGTTGGAGCTCTCGCCGACAACAACGCTTATCTACAACGCCGACGACCCGCTGTGCGCCTCGATTGCCGCGCGCGTTCCCAACGCGAGTATTGCCTTTGGCATCGACGGCGCCACCAACACCGAGTCCGACCGTATTAGCGACTCACGTTTTTGCTCACAGTGCAACGCGCCGCTGGAGTATGACTACGTGCAATACGGCCAGCTCGGCGCCTACCATTGCCCCTCGTGCGGCTGGGCCCGCCCTGCGCTTGTCCGTCGCGTGACGGGCGTTGAGCTCACCTGCAACGGCTACGGCTTTGACCTGAACTTTGGACCCGATACCGACGCACCCACAACGCACATCGCCACGCGCTACAACGGCCTGTACATGGTCTACAACGTTGCCGCCGCCTTCTTTGCGGCGCGCGAGCTGGGCGTAGACGCGGCGCATCTGCAGCCCACGCTCGATGCCTATGTCCCCGCCGGCGGACGCATGGGCCGCTGGGAGATCGCCGGCCGTACCGTCGAGGCAAACCTGGCCAAAAATCCCGTGGGCTTCGATCGCCAGATCCAGTCCATTAAAACGGCAGGCGGCAGGCTCTGTGCCTTCTTCCTGAACGACAACGACGCCGACGGTCACGATGTCTCGTGGATCTACGACGTCGACTTCGAGCGCATCGCCGATACCCCAGGGCTTGTCGCCTTTGTCGGAGGTACGCGCGCGCACGATATGCAGGTACGCCTGAAGTACGCCG
This sequence comes from uncultured Collinsella sp., assembly GCA_959026725.1. Lineage (GTDB taxonomy): Bacteria > Actinomycetota > Coriobacteriia > Coriobacteriales > Coriobacteriaceae > Collinsella. The sequence continues at coordinate 65,258 of CAUFMG010000007.1, read as the reverse complement.
GCATCGACGCCGCCATCATCTCGAATATCGAGCAGGCGATCGGCGCCGTGGCAGACGAGGAGGCTGGCGATACTTTCTACGCCGTCGCCAACTACACGGCCTTCCCACCACTGGTCAAGGAGCTCGACGAGCTTAAGGGCGCCGATGCGAGCTCGGTCACCTCCCACGCCGTAACACGCGCCAATGGCAGCGCTGTCCCCACCGATATTGCGCCGGTCGAGCTTTCGCGCCCGCTGCGCATCGTCTACCTGTATCCCGATGCCCTTAACCTCTATGGCGACGGCGGCAACGTCATTGCCCTCGAGCGCCGCTGCGCCTGGCGCGGCATTCCCGCGCGCGTGGACGAGGTCCGCATGGGCGAGACGCTCGATCTCACCGACGCCGACATCGTCATGATGGGCGGTGGCTCCGACCGCGATCAGCTGGCTGTGGCACATGAATTGCTCGCTCAAAAAGACAAGGTCGCGGCCTATGTTGAGGACGGCGGCACACTGCTTGCCATCTGTGGCAGCTATCAGCTGCTCGGCCGTTCGTACTACATGGGCGACGATCGCATTGAGGGCCTGGGCGTCATTGCCGCCGAAACCGTACGTGGCTCCGATCGCCTGATCGGCAACGTAGCCGTCAAAACCGATCTGGCACCTGAGCCCTTTGTGGGATTCGAGAACCATGGGGGTCGCACCCTGCTCGACGCGGAGGCAACGCCGCTCGGAACGTCCGTCGTCGCGGGCACCGGCAACAACGGCGACGATGGCTTTGAGGGCATCATCTACAAGGGTGTCATCGGCACGTACCTGCATGGCCCGGCGCTGCCCAAGAACCCCGAACTCGCTGACTGGCTGATCGCGCACGCCCTCGAGCGGCGCGGCGATGCGCAGGCCACAGCCCTGCTGCCGCTCAAGCCCCTCGACGACACCTGCGAGCGCGCCGCCCACGACGCCGCCATGAAGCTCCTCCCCTAACGCCCCAACCACCACAAAGGGGACAGGCACCTTTGTGGTGGTTTTGACCCGTCCCAGCGGTTTGTCTCAATCTGTAACATCTAGACCGTTAAAAGTCGTCTTACTGTTACAGAATGAGATGTTCGTCCCGACGCCTGCCTTTTGTCTCGATCTGTAACACATAGAGCCGATTTATCAGCCCAGATGTTACAGGTTGAGATGTTTGATGATCGGGATAGAGAGCCAGCTCCTATGTGGTGGTTTTTCAGTTTGCCAACGATATGTGAACGGCTAAAAAAGTCTGCTATACTCTTTCCCGCTGTCCCCATCGTCTAGCGGCCAAGGACGCCACCCTTTCAAGGTGGATATCGCGGGTTCGAATCCCGCTGGGGGCACCATTTGAAATGTGAAGCCCGTTACCAATTCGGTAGCGGGCTTTTTGCTACCGATATGCCGGGATTCGGACCCGGCAGGGTGCGGATCCCGGCATCTTCCGATGGACCATGGGCAAAAAATGGCAAATATGAGTACTGTTACCGATTTAGTAACAGCGATTTCATGCCTTCAGAAATCGATTTAGACGTCAGGTGTCCTACGGCGGAAGAATTGCAGACGTTTATCGGCTAAGTACTTGGACATATGTTGCGTAACACTGCATATTTTGCAAATAAATAATGCTACAGGACTTGTGACAGTACTCATATTTGACGTTTTTTGCCCACAACCCTTTATACCTAGGCGAATCGGCGGCAAAACGGGCTTCAAAGCGTCCTTCGCAAATCAAAACCACCCCTAAAAGGGGTGGTTTGCTCTTAGGGTATAACCCTTGGATTTCCGGCACGCGTCTAAAGGCGCCGGCCCTCACGGGGTTCGGGCCGCACTGCAGATTGACCCGTGGCGGGCCGGTCAAACCGGCGCTATTTACGCCCCGGCCCCCTGCCGAAGGGGTCCTCGTACTCCTTGACGCTCAGCCGGTCGATCGCGATGTCGGCCTTCTCCTGCTCCCGGATGTACTTCGCGATGGTGGCCTCGTTCAGGCCGACGGTGGACACGTAGTAGCCCTCCGCCCAGAACTTCCTGTTGCCGAACTTGTACTTGAGGTTGGCGTGCCTGTCGAATATCATCAGCGAGCTCTTCCCCTTCAGGTAGCCCATCACGCTCGAGACGCTGTACTTCGGCGGTATCGCCAGCAGCACGTGCACGTGGTCGGGCATCAGGTGCCCCTCGATGATCTCGATCCCCTTGTACTGGCAGAGCTTCCTGAAGATCTCCCCAAGGTCGGACCTTATTTGGTTGTAGATCACTTTGCGCCTATACTTCGGCGTGAACACGACGTGGTACTTGCACATCCACTTCGTGTGCGACAGGCTGTAGGCCTTCTGGGCCATACGCCACCACCGCCCTCTCGACTCGGATTCCTTGCGGCCTGAACAATCGCAAGTGTCCGGCGAGGGGGCGGCTTTGTAAAGCCGTTTGGCCCCACCCGCATAGCGGGTGGTTTCTGATGCGGCGCGCTGCGCGCCCCGCACAGGCTAAAGCCCGTAACAAAAACCGGGGCCCGCATGATGCGGACCCCGGCTCAATACCGTGACGATATGTCAGTTACGCCCTACACGTAGAACAGGATGTCGTCGTAGGTCGGGACCGGCCAGTAGTCGGCTGCCACGATCTCCTCCATGGCGTCCACGGCGGCACGCAGCGCATCCATAGCGGGAACGACCTCGTGCGCGTACACGTTGGCCTGCTCCTGGCCATCGAGGGCCTCAGCCTTCTGATGCACGGCGTCGAGCGCCTTGATGGAGTCGTTGATGGCGGTGATACCGTTGCAGAGCTTGTTGAGCGTGTTCTGCTCGCACTGCATGGCGGCCTCAGCACCGGCGGCACGAATAGTCTCAAGGCCCTTAGCGACCTTGGTGGCATAGGCGGTAATGACCGGGCGATAGGTACGACGCGCCTCGCGAACCATCGTGGTGGCCTCGATGTTCATGAGCTTGTTGTACTTCTCGAGCTTGCAGTCGTAGCGGCACTGGGCCTCGGCCTTGGTCAGGACACCCGTCTCCTCAAAGAGCGCGATAGCCTTATCGGAAACAAAGGCGGGCAGGGCGTCGGCCGTGGTCTTGTTGTTGGCAAGGCCGCGCTTCTCGGCCTCGATGGGCCACTCGTCTGAGTAACCGTCGCCGGAGAACAGGATGCGCTGGTGATCGGTCAGCACCTTCTTGCAGTACTCGAGCGCGGCGTCCTGGAACTTATCCTCGGGCGTACCCTCGAGTGCGTCGGCGAAGGACTTGAGCGATTTGGCCACGGCGGCATCGAGCACCAGGTTGGAGTCGGAGACGTTCTGCTCGGAGCCGCAGGCACGGAACTCGAACTTGTTGCCGGTAAAGGCGAACGGGGAGGTGCGGTTGCGGTCGGTGTTGTCCTGCATCAGCTTGGGCAGGGTATCGGCGCCCAGGTCAAGCACGCCGCGCGTGGCATGGACGGAAGCCTTGCCATCGATAATCTTCTCGACGACCTCGGTAAGCTGGTCGCCCAGGAAGATGGACATAATCGCCGGAGGAGCCTCGTTGGCGCCCAGACGATGATCGTTGCCGGCTGAGGCAACGGAAGCACGCAGGAGCTCCTGATAGTTATCGACGGCCTCGATCACCGCGGTGAGGAAGACAATGAACTGCAGGTTGTCGAGCGGGGTGTCGCCCGGATCGAGCAGGTTCTCGGACTCGGTGCCAAGCGACCAGTTGTTGTGCTTGCCCGAACCGTTGATGCCCTCGAAGGGCTTCTCGTGCAGCAGGCAGACCAAGTCGTGGCGGGAGGCGATGAGCTTCATCTTCTCCATCATGACCAGATTCTGGTCGATGGCCTCGTTGACCTCGCCATAGACCGGTGCGAGCTCATGCTGGCAGGGAGCAACCTCGTTGTGCTTGGTCTTGGCGGGAATGCCAAGCGCCCACAGTCCATCATCCAGATCCTTCATATAGGCCGAGACGGTGGGGCGGATAGCGCCAAAGTAGTGCTCCTCGAGCTCCTGGCCCTTGCAGGGGGCAGCGCCAAAGAGGGTGCGGCCGGTGATGACCAGGTCCCTGCGCTTGCGGTAAGCGTCTTTCTTGATCAGGAAGTACTCCTGCTCATCGCCCACGGAAGGAACGACCTTCTTGGGGGTCTTACCAAACAGCGCCAAAACGCGCTTAGACTCACGCGAGAGCGCGGTCATAGAGCGCAGCAGCGGGGTCTTCTTGTCCAGGGCCTCGCCCGTGTAGGAGCAGAAAGCCGTGGGGATGCACAGGACATCGTCCTTGATAAAGGCGGGGCTAGTGGGATCCCAAGCGGTGTAGCCACGGGCCTCGAAGGTGGCACGCAAGCCGCCGTTGGGGAAGCTGGAGGCATCGGGCTCGCCCTGGATGAGGTTCTTGCCCGTAAACTTGGTAATGGCGGTGCCGTCGTGGTTGGGCTCCAGGAAGCTGTCGTGCTTCTCGGAAGTAATGCCCGAAAGCGGCTGGAACCAGTGCGCGTAGTGCGTCGCGCCCTTGGAGATGGCCCAGACCTTCATGGCATGGGCAACGGCGTTGGCCACATCCAGGTCGAGCGGCTCACCGCCCTCGAGGGTTGCAGCAAGGCGCTTCCAAATGTCCTTGGGGAGGTAGTCCTTCATGACTTCCTCAGAGAACACCATGGTCCCGAAGCGGTCAGTAAGATCGGCCATACGGAACTCCCTTCGTATCGGCACCGCGTGAGAAGCGGTGTTGATTACTAACGAACGAGTCATAGATTAGGCTCGTCGTGTTTCCGCGACATTACCGTTATGTTGCTGTCACGAAACCAATCAATGAGGTTACCCTATCGAGGCGGCGTTGCCACCCTCAACAGCCAATCAACTGTATAAATTGCAGACCTCTCCCCATAGTTTAAGGGTAGTCAATTTGGGATGGGGCTCTATTAACTGGTATTTCGTATCAGATACCAGTCTTTATAGCCCCATCCTAGATTGACCGCTCTGTTATAAGAAATGCCGATAGCAAAGCATTTTCGATTGGTATCACCAAATAGCGAGTGAAACTCCACCGTAACACAGTGGTGCTGTAGAATCCTTACCACACATCACACTATTAAGTATCTAAAGGAGCACGATATGCGCGTCGACGAGGTTTTTAAGCAGGCAGCATCCCAGGGCACCGCACCCGTTTCGTTTGAGATGTTCCCGCCCAAGGGCGAGCTTACCCTCGACACGGCTCGCGAGGTGGCAGGCAATCTGTGTAAGCTTTCGCCGAGCTTTGTCTCGGTCACCTGCTCGGCCGGCGGCTCGGGTAACGGTGCCACCACCGCCCCCATCGCGCATATGATTTCGAGCGAATTCGATACGCCCTCGGTAGCGCATCTCACCTGCGTGGGCCGCACCCACGCCGACATCACCGCCAAGATTGACGAGTATCGCACTGCCGGCGTGGAAAACGTGCTAGCCCTGCGCGGCGACCTGCCCGCCGGCGCGACCGAGGACGACAAGCCTGCCTCCGACTACGCCTACGCCCGCGACCTCATCCCCGAGCTCGTCGACGCCGGCTTTTGCGTGGGCGCCGCAGCCTACCCCGAAGGCCACATTGCCTGCGAGGATCTCAACCTCTCGGTCGAGCACCTCAAGCAAAAGCAAGACGCCGGCGCGAGCTTCTTTGTGACACAGCTCTTCTTTGATAACGAGTGCTTCTATCGCTTCCGCGAGCTTGCCGACAAGGCCGGCATCACCGTGCCCATTACCGCGGGCATCATGCCGTTTATGGGCAAGTCGCAGATCAGCCGCATGGTCTTTATGTGCGGCGCGTCGCTGCCCTCCCCCGTCATCAAGATCCTCGCCAAGTACGAGAACGACCCCGAGAGCCTGCAGGCAGCCGGTGTAGATTATGCTGCTCGTCAGCTTTGCGACCTTAAGGAGCACGGTGCCGACGGTCTGCACCTGTACACTATGAACCGTCCTGCAATCGCCGCGACCATTATGGAGCGCCTGGGGTAATGGAAAAACCGCACGTCGATACAACCGTTGCTGAAGTGCCGGCCGACCTTGCGTCGCCGGCGCTTTACCGTATCGACGCTGCCCACCACCCTCGTGTCGACCGTGCCGAGATGCTGCAGTATCTGGGCTACGGCGGCCAGCAGATTGAGCCCGATCTGTCACGACGAATTGAGCTTGTGGTCGAGCGCCTAGAGCTGGATATCGAGCCCCGCGGCGTTCGACGCGTGTTTGCCGTCGATGCCACGGGCGTTGACGAGCAGGGCGAGCCCTGCATCCGCTTGGTTGGCACCAATGTTGAGCTGCGGGGTCGTGATATCTATCGACATCTCAAAGACGCCCGCCTGGCGGCGCTCATGGCCTGCACCCTCGGCATGGACGCCGAGCGTCGCCTGCGCACCACTGGAGCCCAGCAACCCCTGGAAGGCGCCGTGCTCGACGCCGCATGCTCTGCCTATGTAGAAGCTGCTGTTGAGCAGATGGACCGACAGGTCAAGGCCGCTGCCGCTGCACACGGGCTCGCCGGCAACTGGCGCTTCAGTCCCGGCTATGGCGACTGCCCGCTCTCGGCCCAGCGCTCGATCGTGGATGCACTCAACGCCACGCGCCTCATTGGACTTACCGTCACTCCCACCAGCCTGCTCATGCCCACCAAGAGCGTGACCGCAGTGATCGGTCTGTTCGACGGCGAGGTCCACGACGCCCAGAGCCGCCCCACCTGCAATATCTGCCGCATGCGCGAGCACTGCCGCTTCCGCGCCGCCCACACCACCTGCTATTCCAGCCATTAGGAGCCATCGATGTTTACTCCGCTTATCACTCATGATCTGGACGGCGCCGCGCTGGCGGCACCCGTTGATGCCGCACGCCGTAATGGCGCTGCATACAAGACGCGCACGATCGACGACCTTCGCATTAAGGATGACCGCCTGCGTGCCGCCATCGAGGGCACGGGACACCTGCTGTTTGACGGCGGCATGGGCACCATGCTGCAGGCGTCCGGCATGAAGGCCGGCGCCCTGCCCGAGCTGCTCAACTTTGAGGAGCCCCAGGTCATTACCGACATTCAGCGCCAATACGTCGAGGCCGGCTGCGATGTGATCACCGCCAACACCTTTGGCGCCAACGCCCACAAGCTCGACGGCGCCGCCACCGTGGCAGACGTCTTTGCCGCGGCAGTCACCTGCGCCCGCGACGCCGGCGCCCGCTACGTTGCCGGCGACATCGGCCCCATCGGCGCCCTGCTGCGCCCCCTGGGCACCCTCAGCTTTGACGAGGCCTACGACCTCTTTGCCGAGGAGGTGCGCGCCGGCGTCGCTGCGGGTGTGGACCTCTTTATTATCGAGACTATGACCGACCTGGCCGAGATCAAGGCGGCGGTCCTCGCCTGCCGCGAGAACTCCGACCTGCCCGTCTTTGCCACCATGACCTTTGAGGAAGACGGTCGCACCTTCTTGGGCACGAGCCCCGAGGTCGCCGCCATCACCCTCGACGCCATCGGCGCCGACGTCCTGGGCATCAACTGCAGCCAGGGCCCGGCCGAGCTCCGAGGGCTCGCCGCGCGCATGCTCACCGTCACCGACAAGCCCGTTATGGTGCAGGCCAATGCGGGACTGCCCCGCGTGGACGATGACGGCAATACCGTCTTTGATATCCAGGCACCCGAGTACGCCGAGGCCGTCGCCGGCATGATCGAGGACGGCGTGAGCGTCGTGGGCGGTTGCTGCGGCACCACGCCGGCGCACATGGCGGCCTTGCGCACGCTTATCGACAACCACACGCCCAGCCCGCGCCACCGCAAGCCCAGCATGTCGGTCACGAGCGCCCAGACGGTCGTGGACCTCCCCTGCGACGGCCACAAGATCGCCGTCATCGGCGAGCGCATCAACCCCACCGGCAAAAAGCGCCTGCAGCAGGCCCTGCGCGACGGCGACCTGGACTACGTCGTGAGTCAGGGCATCAGCCAGCAGGAGCAGGGCGCCGACATCCTGGACGTCAACGTGGGCCTGCCCGAGATCGACGAGGTCAAGGTCATCCAGCAGGCCACCGAGCAGCTCCAGGGCTCCACGCTGCTGCCGCTGCAGATCGACTCCACCGACCCCGCCGCCGTCGAGGCCGCCGTGCGCCGCTACGCCGGCAAGCCCATCATCAACTCGGTCAATGGCAAACAACAGATCATGGATGAGATCTTTCCGCTGGTGGCCCACTACGGCACCAACGTCGTCGGCCTTACGCTCGACGAGGGCGGCATCCCCGATACCGCCGAGGCCCGCTTCGCCATCGCCGAGCGCATCGTGGCCGAGGCCGCCCATTACGGCATCGGCCCGGACCGCATCCTCATCGACTGCCTGGTCATGACCGCCTCGACCAACCAGCGCCAGGCTGAGCAGATTCTACGTGCCATGTCTCTGTGCAAGGAGCGCCTGGGCGTCAAGTGCGCACTCGGCGTATCGAACATCAGCTTTGGCCTGCCCGCGCGGCCGCTGCTGGGCTCGGTCTTTTTGGCCGCCGCCTTTGGTGCAGGTCTGGATGCCCCCATCATGAACCCGGGTTCCAAGCGCTTTATGGATACCGTCTACAGCTATCGCGTCCTGAGCGTTGAGGACGAGGGCTCGACCGGATACATCGAGCGCTACGCCGGCTGGACCGATCCGTACAAGATCGCCGCGAACCCGGCGGCCGCTCAGTCAGCATCGAGCGATGCCGCGCCCGCTGCCGGCACCGCCGGCACCGACGGCAACGACGACCCGATTCGTCGAATGGTCGTCTCGGGCCGCAAAGGCGAGATCGCTGCCGAGACCGAGCGTCTGCTGACAGACCACGACGCCATGGACCTTATCAACAATCACTTTATCCCCGCCCTCGACGAGGTTGGCGTCCTCTTTGACCAGGGCAAGTTCTTCTTGCCGCAGCTTATGGCCTCGGCCGAAGCCGCACGCGTGGGCTTCGACACCATCAAGCGCCTGATGCCCGCCGGCGAGATCGCCGACAAGGGCAAGATCTGCGTGGCCACCGTCAAGGGCGACATCCACGATATTGGCAAGAACATCGTCAAAATGCTGCTCGACAACTACGGCTACACCGTCTTTGACCTGGGCCGCGACGTCGATCCGCAGGAGGTACTCAAGACCGTCAAGGAGCGCGATATTAAGCTCGTCGGCCTCTCGGCGCTTATGACTACCACGGTCGTCGCCATGGAAGAGACCATCAAGCTGCTCCATACCGAGGTTCCGGGCGTCAAGATCATCGTGGGCGGCGCCGTGCTCACCCCCGAATACGCCAAGCAGATCGGCGCGGACTACTATGCCAAGGATGCCGCCGAAAGCGCGCGCATCGCCGAAGAGGTCTTTGGGCAGTAACACAACGGAAACAACCGTGCACCAAAACGTGCCGCATGCGTCACTTGGCACGTGCGGCACGTTAGAATAGATAAGACTATGCTCGTTTTGGCAGATAGGAGCGCAAGGATGGCGATCACGCCCGCAGAAATCGCGGAAACCCGCGGCATGGTTGAGGAGCAGAACCTCGACATCAGGACCATCACCATGGGTGTTTCGCTCATGGGTTGCGGTGACGAGAACCTCGACCGCATGTGCACGAAGATCTACGACCACGTGACGCACACGGCTGAGCATCTGGTCGAGACCGCCGAGAACCTCGAGCGCGAGTACGGTATCCCCATCGTCAACAAGCGCGTTTCCGTCACCCCGGTGGCCCAGATCGCCGCGTGCTGCAAGGATGAGGACCTCACCCCCATCGCGCACGCCCTCGACCGCGCGGCCGAGACGCTCGGCATCGATTACCTGGGCGGCTTCTCCGCGCTCGTCCAGAAGGGCATCGGCGACGCCGACCGCCGCGTCATCCAGTCCATCCCCCAGGCGCTCGCCACCACGAGCCGCGTCTGCTCCAGCGTCAACGTCGCCAGCCTGCGCGCCGGTATCAACATGGATGCCGTGCTCATGGCCGCCCAGACCATCATCGATGCCGCTAAACTCACGGCCGACCAGGATTCCGTCGGCGCTTCCAAGTTTGTCTGCTTTGCCAACATGGTCGAGGACTCCCCGTTTATGGCGGGCGCCGTCCACGGCGGTGGCGAGGCCGACGCCGTCATCAACGTAGGCGTCTCGGGCCCCGGCGTTATGGCCGCAGCCCTGGAGACGCTGCCCGATTCCGCATCGATGATGGAGGTCGCCGAGAAGATTAAGCAGACCGCCTTTAAGATCACCCGTGCCGGTGAGCTCATGAGCCGCGAGGCCGCCCGTCGCCTGGGTGTCGAGAAGGGCATCGTCGACCTGTCGCTGGCGCCTACGCCTGCCATCGGCGATTCCGTTGCCCGCATCCTCGAGATCATCGGTGTTGGCACCTGCGGTGGCCCGGGCACGACCTGCGCACTCGCCATGCTCAACGATGCCGTCAAGAAGGGCGGCGTTATGGCCAGCTCCAGCGTGGGCGGTCTCTCCGGCGCTTTCATCCCCGTGTCCGAGGACGCCGGCATGATCGCCGCCGTCGAAGCCGGCGCGCTTTCGCTCGAGAAGCTCGAGGCCATGACTTGCGTGTGCTCCGTTGGCCTGGACATGATCGCCATCCCCGGCGACACCCCGGTCGAGACCATCGCCGGCATCATCGCCGACGAGATGGCCATCGGCGTCATCAACAACAAGACCACGGCCGTCCGCGTGATTCCTGCCATCGGCAAGGGCGTGGGTGACTGCGTCGAGTACGGCGGCCTGTTTGGCCGTGCGCCCATCATGCCGGTGAACCCCAACGCCGGCACCGTGCTTGCCCATCGCGGTGGACGCTTCCCGGCGCCGCTGAACTCGCTCAAGAACTAGCTGAGGGGTGCTGGCGAGGAGCCCCGGGGAGGGCAAATATATAAGGTCGCCTGCTCGGACAGTCCTGACTCGCACGGAGAGCACATTAAGTGCTCTCCGGCTCGTGCGGAACTCGCGATCGACCTTATATATTTGCCCTCCCCGGGGCTCCCGCACAACGGGGCCTCAGTTGGGTTCTATCCCGGTTGCAGTTGCTTCGCTCCTGCACCACTTGGCTGGTGCGGCGGTTTGGCGTTGGAACGGTTCTTTTTCTGATATATGCTGGTTGCGGCTCTTCTTTTGGGAGGAGTCGCTTTTTTGTTGTGAGGGGGATGACCCGTGGCTGATGATTTGATTCGTTCTGAGCTTCTTGCTGCTGATTGGAATGGCGAATGGATGCGTCTGCAGGCTGGTCGGCGGCGGGCTGATGATTCTTTTGAATGGGATAAGCGGGCTCGGCATTTTCGGCCGTTGGAGACTGCCCCGTATGCCCGGGACTTTATCAAGCTGTTGGCGTTAAAGCCTGGTGAATCCGTGCTCGATATGGGGTGTGGGGCTGGGTCGATTGCCATTCCGCTTGCTCAGGCTGGGCATCCTGTGATTGCTGCTGACTTTTCCCCTGCTATGTTAGGCACGCTTGATGCTGGTATTGAGTACTATGGGCTCGAGGATCGCATTACGCCGCTTGAGCTTGCTTGGGATGATGATTGGGATTTGGTTGGACCGGTCGCGAAAGCGGTGGATGTTGCCTTTGCCAGTCGGTCGGTTACGACGACCAATCTAAAAGATGCGCTTGCCAAGCTCGACCGCACGGCTCGTCGGCGTTGTGCTGTCACGATGGTCGCCAACTCCAGCCCGCGCTATGATCTGCACTTGATGAACGCTATCGGCGCCTCGGTTACCTGCAGCAATGGCTTTGTGTACGCCTTCAACATCCTCATTCAGATGGGTGCGTTGCCGCAGGTTACATACTTTGAATCGCCTCGTCGCGATACCTTCGATAGCCTTGAGGCAGGCGTGGCGGATTTTTCCCGTATGCTCGAGCATGGCAACGAGGATAAGATCGACCGCCTGCGCGACTATATCGCTCAGCACATGATCGAAAACCCCCATGCCGGCGAGCCGGGCTCCAAGGGCGTGCCGCAGGGGCGCTATATGCTCGACCATATCCGTAAGGTTCGCTGGGCGTTTATTGCATGGGAACCGGTCTCTGCGCCCAGCTCATAGCCTGTTCGCAGCCCGCACCGCCCACTCACTCGGCATCCGCATTCTTTTTGAACTGGGCAAACGCGCTCCACACCGCGCCGTTCCTGCGCTATCGTGGGACAGCTCACGTAGATTAAGGCCCCGTCGCGGGGCGCCCCATACATAGAAAGCGAGAACCCATGGCACTGACAGGAGCCCAGGTCAAGCAGCTTCGCAGCATGGCCCATCACCTCAACCCCGCCATCATCATCGGTAAGTCCGATGTCAACGAGGGCACCGTCGAGCAGACGGTCGCCTACCTGGAGAAGCACGAACTCGTTAAGTGCTCCGTGCTCGATGGCTCCAGTCTTTCCGCCCGCGAAGCCGCCGAAGAGCTCGCCGAGCGCTGCCACGCCGAGGTCGTCCAGGTCATCGGCCGCAAGTTCTCGCTGTATCGCGAGTCCTCGCGCAAGGATATCGAGAAGATCAAGCTCGTCTAAGAGCCAATGATCCGGCGAGCCAACACATAGCAAGCTTACGGGTGCCCAAGTACTTCTGGCGCCCGTTTTTTATCGCTCGACCAGCACGCGATTGAGCCGCCCCTCCACCAAGCGCTCGTATAGACGCCGCGTCTCGGGCTCGGGCACGCCATTGACCTGCTCCCTCAGGTGGTGCATATGCCCGCTGTACAGCTCGACGATATCGCGCCGCCGCCCCGCCGCACTGTAGACGCGCATGGCACAGCGCACCATATCCTCGCGCGCCGTTTCCTGCCGAAGCCCCGACTCCGCCAGCCAAATCGCCGACTGCAGATCGTTTTCTTCTAGAGCGGCATTTGCTCCCTTAATCATGCAATCGATGTACTTTGACTGCATAATGCGTCGCATACGCAAAAAGTAGGTGGGGTTACAGCCATTGGGAACATACAGCGGCCCGGCATAAAGCTGCTCAATCTTAAGGCACAGCTCAACTAAATGGGGCCCGCGCGCACCCGTGCGATTTCCCAAAACCTCGCGGCTTATCTGGTCAAACAGCCGTACATCAGTCTTGACGTAGTCGCCGTTGAGTCCGATGCATTCATTTTGGATGAGCACACACGACTTGCCATCCGGCGTCGGTCCCAAAGCCGACCGCAAGCGCGATATCGTCGAGTACAGGTTGTTGCGGGCGCTATTGAACTCGGCATGGGGCCACAGCTCCATGGCCAGCGTCTCACGATCGACGAGCGCATCCATGCCCAGCGCAAGCCGCTCGGCAAGTGTCGCCGCCTTCTTGCGGCGCCACATTTTGTCCGTGATGGGAAACCCGTCGCGCTCGGCGCGAAACGCCCCAAACATGCGAATCTCGATATGGTCGATGGTATCAACGGCTTCAACCTCACCGGCCTGGAACAGGCGCTCGCCTTCCCCTTCCAAATCGTCGCGCAGCGAGTACCGCGACAGCTCGCGCACGGGAAGCTTCTTGCGAATCCTGGTCGCCGGCTCGCCCAGACAATGCATGGCAAGGCGCGCAAAGAGCCGATACGATGGCTCTAGAATCCCCGCGCGATTCATGGACATCCAGGCCGCGAGATCGCTGTCTCGGCCCGCACAGGCCAAATGCAGCGCCACCATCCAGGCCTCCGCTCCACCAACCTGCGTCTGGCTTATATCGAGTAGCTCCGCTTCCTCGCGCACCGAAACCATCGAAGTGTTACGCAGATACGCCGCGCGCTCCAACAGCAATGCGTTATCGCGCATGTACGCAATCGACTCCTCGGCAAGTTTGAGCACTTGGACCGCACGGAACTTTGCATTAACCGGCCGTCCCTCTGCCAGCGACTGCCAGCCTTCTAGCAACAGGCCAAACAGCTGAATCTGGTTGTCGCGCATGCGCACGGCAAAACGATCGAGCTCGTTGAATGCCGCGTCGTCGGTTACCGGCAAGCCGGAAAGGAGCCGCCGTGCCGCCAACACCATGCGCACCCAGATAGCCATCGCCTTGAGCCCACGTACGTCGAGCGCCTCCCGCACCACCGTCATCTCGTCGTCGCGCTCGTCGGTTCCCGCAAACGAACCGTCAAAAAGCTCCACCAGCATGCTGTCGGCCCGTATAACAATCCCCGCGATGTCGAGCTCGCAGTCGTAGGCCTTGCTCGTTTTGAGCTGCTGTAGAACGCCGCCGTCATCTCCCCGCTCGGTCAGACAGCGCTTGACCTCGATATGCGCAGACAACATATCGAGTGCGGTATGGGATGTCTCGATTTCTGGCACGACCAGGTTCGTAGGGAGCCCAAGCCCGTTGTCCCCATAGCAAACAGCCGTCAGTGTCTGGGCCGCCCTCCATGAAACAGGGTCTATTTCGCAGGCCGCCCGTTCGCCCCCGCGCTCGATAACCGATGCCATATAGCGAGCGAGCTTTGTATTGGACACGCTGACAGCTGCCAGATATACGCCAAGCGCCTCGGCAGGCGTTGGCTCTGGAGCCGGATCCTCGGCATCGATCGTGCCCAGCGCTGCTCGGCAGATATCGGCCCCGTGCCCCGTCAGAGCCAAATCGACCCCATACTGCCCAGCAAGTTCAAGGACCGCTTCACGGTCCAAAAAGGCGTCCGCCAGGCCCATCGCCGCATCGCATCTACCCGCCTTAAGCAAAATCCGGGCCGCCCTCGGAACAAGTTCGGGGCGAACCTCGGCCACCAACTTACGCAAACGCAAGCGTCCGTTATCCTCCGTGCCCAGACACGTAAAACTCCGCTCGGCGGGATCCAAGCCAAAGATCGGGTAGTCGCGTACAAAGTAGGACTGGTCGACCATCGACAGCCTCACCCCGCAAGCCTCGAGTTCTGCGATATTGCCCTCGCCCATCAAAATCATGAGACATGCCACGCAAAACAGCGCATTATTGTCGAGCGAAGCCAGATCGACAAGTGCCGCGCCATATACGTTGACAATCTCGTTTTCGAGCAGACCGGCTACGTCGCCTTGGCCATACAGACCCGTCTGCAATGCCGAAACGAGCTCGGGCACGCCCTGCGTGAGCTGATAAAAGTCGAGCGATGTGCTGATCGAAAACGCCGATGCCCACGCCGAATACTCATAGGCATGCACCTTGAGCATCTGCGCATTGATCTTAACCGAATCGCCCAGCCCATGAATCAGCTGACGATTTGAAGGACGGCAGGAGATAAAGACCCCTACCCCCATGGCGCGCAGGCCGCGAATCCTGTCGATGAGGTCTTCGGTATCGTGCTGATCGAGGTTTGGCACATTATCAATCGCGATAAGGGAGTGCGGTTTGTCTTTGAGTTCTTCGGTAACCACCTCGAGCTGCATAAACACCTCGCGCCCAATGGCGCGATCGGCCTCGATAATCCGCACGGGGCCTCGCGTCGGGTCGCATTTAACCTCATGGGTGTACTGCAGCAGCACCGAGGTCTTCCCAAACCCGTCGGGCGCATAAAGAACCACAATGCCGGCCTTTCGGCCCTTGGCGATAAGCTCATTCATCAAGCGTTCGCGTCGCACCATATAGCCTCCGCCCAGCGGCATCAGCTCGAGGTCGTCTATACTACCCAAATCGTTTACCATGCCCGCTCCTCAACTCGACCGTATGGACACTGTAACCGCAAGACCATACAAGCCGCGCTATGAATAGAGCGACCTTGCGTTTTAGGTTGTCTTTTGGTACGCAAGCGGCAAGTTTTTGTACAGCGAGGGCCGATTGTTATTAATCCCCCGACTAATCGGTCTTTAAGCAGGTAAATGAGCTTGTCAGCTTGTCCCATCTAAGCGGCAGTGTAACGCAAATGAACAAGGTTCAGCCATGTCATTCAACTCGCCTAGCACCCGCTACCGTCTACGACCTTTTAGTGGCATTTTTGCATAGAATCTGGTATGGAATGAATCAAACTGTTGGACATCCGGCATTCGTCAAGCTTGCGGCAAGCTTTTGGTCAAGTGGGCGGAAAGGGATAGCAAAAAGGCCCCCGCAAAGCGGAGGCCTTAGGCAAGGCTATGTCGAGGTGCAGGATTCGCGCTACTCGCAGAGCGAAAGGGCGGCCTCGTCGGCAACGACAACGCAGTTGGTGTGCAGCTGCAGGATCGAAGCCGGGCACGCGGGCGTAACCGGACCATAGCACATGTCATGCACGGCCTGAGCCTTGGCCTCGCCGTTGGCGACGACCAGGATCATGCGGGCATACATGATGGTCTGGGTACCCATGGTGTAGGCCTGACGGGGAACATCGTCGATGCTGTCGAACAGGCGGCTGTTGGCCTGAATGGTGCTCTCGGTGAGGTCGACGCAGTGCGTGCCCTTGGAGAAATGGTCATCGGGCTCGTTGAAACCGATGTGGCCGTTGTTGCCAATGCCGAGCAGCTGCAGATCCGGGTAACCGGCGGCGGCGACGATCTTGTCGTACTCAGAGCAGGCAGCGGCGGCGTCGGGGTTGGAACCGTCGGGCACATGCGTGTTGTTCAGGTCGATGTTGATGTGATCGAAGAAGTTCTCACGCATGAAGTAGTGATAGCTCTGGGGATCGTCGTGCGAAAGGCCGCGATACTCGTCCAGGTTGTAGGTGCTGACCTCGGCAAAGTCGACGTCGCCCTTCTCGTACCAAGCAGCGAGCTGCTTGTAGGCGCCGATCGGGGTGGAGCCGGTGGCAAGGCCCAGCACACAGTCGGGCTTGAGGATAACCTGCGCCGAGATGATATTGGCGGCCTTGCGGCTCATATCCTCGTAGTCTTTAGCTTTAATGATCTTCATTACGCGTCCTTTCTCGTACAAGAAAGGCAAGGCTCCCCTTACAAGCACTTGCCCGCGGCCCGCGTCGGCCGCAACCAACGTGTGCGGCCACCAGGGCGAGGTCGCGTAATGTATGTGTCTCGTGTCTAGCCGCGTCGAGGCCCCTGCCCGTCCACGGTGACCCGAAGCTGTTTAGCCTCGGACGTTTCCCATCTTGCCACGGAGGGCGTCCTCTTTCAAGGGCGCCCTCCGTAAACGTGTTTGAATTGTAGGCTAATGGCCACGTGCACTTGCTAGCGCTCGCGAGCAACGATGAGCTGGTCCATCTCTTCGACATGCACGCCAACGGAGCCCTTGATACTCGAGAACTCAACGGAGTTGCACACCAAGATGGGAACCGTCACATCGTAGCCCTCGGCAGCAATGGCCTCGCGATCGAACTCAATGAGTACATCGCCCTTATGGACGATGTCACCCACTTGCGCATGTACGGTAAAGTGCTTGCCCTCGAGCTGAACAGTGTCCAAACCAACGTGGATAAGCACGTCCAAGCCATCGACCGTGTTAAGCGCAACGGCGTGTCCCGTGGGAAAAATAGCCTCGACCTTGGCATCAGCCGGCGCGATCACGCGCGTTCCGGTGGGCTGAATCGCCACACCCTGGCCCAAAAGGCCGGTAGCAAACGTCTGATCGTTTACCTCGGAGAGCGGAATGACGTCACCCGAGATGGGAGCATCCAACGTAAGGACTCGACCACGCATACCAAAAGACCTTAGGACTTTAGTGAACATGCTCCCCCTCGGACATACCGATCAACCAAAATAACCTTAACAGTTTACCACTTGGCACCCGTTTTTGACCATTAGGGAAGTTCGCGCTTGACAACCTCGACGATGTCGTCGACAACGCGCTGGGTCAGCTCGTGCGTTTCGGCCTCAGCCATCACGCGGACCAGCGGCTCGGTACCGCTCGGGCGCACCAGAATGCGGCCGCGGCCGTCAAGCTCCTTCTCGGCAGCAGCGACGGCATCCCAGATGGGCTGGCAATCGTCCAGACCAGCCTTGTTGTCGGAATGCACGTTGACGAGTACCTGCGGGTACTTCTTCATGATGCCGGCAAGATCGGTGAGGGTACGACCGGTGCGCTTGAGCACGGCCAGCAGCTGCAGAGCCGTCACCAAGCCGTCACCGGTAGTGTTGTGCTCCAGGAAGATGATGTGGCCGGACTGTTCGCCGCCGATGACGGCGCCGTCCGCGAGCATGCGCTCAAGAACATAGCGGTCGCCCACGGCGGTCTGAACCATCTCGAAGCCCTGCTCCTTCATAGCGATGGAGAAGCCCAGGTTGCACATAACGGTCGAAACGATCTCGGAGTTGGCGAGCTTGCCGCGAGCGGCCAGGTCGGAGCCGCAGATGGCCAGGATGTAGTCGCCATCGATCTCGTTGCCCTCGCTGTCCACGAACAGCACGCGATCGGCGTCGCCATCGTGGGCCAGGCCGATATCGGCGTGGGTGCGCAGCACGAGCTCGCGCAGGGGCTCAAGGTGAGTGGAGCCGCACTCAACGTTAATGTCAGTGCCGCAGTAATCGGTGTTGATGGCATGGACCGTGGCACCCAGGCGCTGCAGCGCGGCGGGCGTAGTCTGGCAAGAAGCACCATGGCCGCAGTCGACGGCAACGACCAGGCCGTCGAGCCTCAGGCCATCAAGCGTATCGATGGCGTGGTCGACGTACGCCTTGCGAGCGTCCTTCATCTTGATGATGTGGCCCACGCCGGCACCGGTCGGCAGCGTGTCGGCAGCCATAGCTTCCTCGGACATGACCCAGGCGCTGATCTCTTCCTCGACCGCATCGGGAAGCTTCATGCCCTTGCGGCTAAAGAACTTGATGCCGTTGAACTCCGGAGGATTGTGCGAAGCAGAGATGACGATGCCGCCGTCGAGCTCATTTTGGACAGTGAGCAGCGCCACGGCCGGCGTAGGGATAACGCCGCAGCAATGCGGGCGGCCGCCCTCGGCCATAATGCCGGCGGTCAGAGCACTCTCGAGCATAGTGCCCGAAAGACGCGTGTCGCGACCGATGCAAATGTCCGGACCAAGGAACTTGGTCGCCGCACGACCCAGGCGAAACGCGAGGTCACACGAGAGGTCGGCGTTGGCGACGCCACGGACGCCGTCGGTACCGAAGATGTTCTGGGGCATAGGATCGCTCCTTCCCAAGTAGGCAAAACACAGTCGCCCACTCTAGTCGAAAATGAAAAGCGGGACCCGCCGAGCAATCGGCAGGCCCCGCTTGTACATTGTATCTCGTAAGGAGATAAAACCTTAGCGCTTGGAGAACTGGGGAGCGCGGCGGGCCTTCTTGAGGCCGTACTTCTTGCGCTCGACCACGCGAGCATCGCGCGTAAGGAAACCGGCCTTCTTGAGGTCAGCACGGTAGTCGCCAGCGTTCAGAAGAGCGCGAGCGATGCCCAGGCGCAGAGCGCCGGACTGACCGGAGATGCCGCCGCCATCGCACAGAGCGATAACGTCGAACTGACCGGCGGTATCGGTCACCTTGAAGGGAGCAAGGGCGTTCTCAACGAGCTGATGACGGCCGAAATACTGCTCGGCGTCACGCTTGTTGATGGTCACCTTGCCGGTGCCGGGGACGAGACGGACGCGGGCGACGGCGTTCTTACGACGGCCGGTACCCTGGTAGACAACGGTGTTCTCAGCCATCTTTAAGCCTCCAGCTCAATCTTCGTGGGGTTCTGGGCAGCATGCGGATGCTCGGCACCAGCGTAGACCTTAAGCTTGGTCATCTGGGCACGGCCGAGGGTGGTCTTGGGCAGCATACCGCGAACGGCGCGCTCGATGACCTTCTCCGGGTGCTTCTCCATAGCCTGGCGGAAGCTCTCAGCCTTGAGGCCGCCGTTGTAGCCGCTGTGGCGATAATAGGTCTTCGTGTCGGCCTTGTTACCGGTAAGCTGGACCTTATCGGCGTTGATGACGACAACGAAGTCGCCGCAGTCGCTGTTGGGCGTGAACTGGGGCTTGTTCTTACCGCGCAGGATCATTGCGATCTGGGTGGCAAGACGGCCCAGGACAGCACCATCGGCGTCGACGAGAACCCAGTTGCGCTGGACCTCGCCCTGCTTGGCGTAGTGAGTCGATTTCGAAATCACTTAGACTCCTCCATGTACAGTACGTGTTGTTACAGAGATTCACGGGGCTCTGCAAGTAACCCGTCCATATTACCCCGCTCGCCGTATAAGTCAACAGGTATTTTGGCTCCGACCAGAGTTTCTGCACATGTCCTTTCTGCACATGTCATCCACGAGCCGTGATGTCGCAGCGTTAACGCTCGACAAAAGCCTCGATATCTCCCAGCAAACGCTTTGCCTCCTGGCGGCCCTGGATATACAGGTCCAGAAGCTTTGCCGGATCGTGCTCAACATGGCCGACCTCGACCGGCTTTTGCGGAGCGACGACCAACGCGCGGCCCTCGCGCTCATACTTCCACAGGTGCATGCGCTGGATGTTGTAACGGTCGTGGCGCGTCTCGATAGCCTCGAGCAGATAGGGGTAGTCGGCATAGCGGGCGCGCGCGGCCGGCAAAAACTCGTAGGGCTTTTTCTCGTACGAGCGGTCCTGCGTGACGATGACGACCGCACGGTCGAAGCCCGCCTCCTCCAGCACATGCTCGATAGGAACCGAATCGGCCACGCCGCCGTCGACGTATTTGTGCCCGTCTATCTCGACCGGCGGTGTCACCAGCGGCAACGAGGTCGATGCGCGCACAGCGTCGAGGTCGAGCACGGCGCTTTTGACCGGGAGGTACGTGGCGGTTCCAAAGAGCATGTCCGTCGCGACGGCGTACATCTCGATGGGGCTCGCATCGAACGTCTCGTTGTCAAAGGGGTCCAGGCGGTCCTGGACATCGTTGAAGATAAAATCGTAGCCGACGATAGAGCCCGTGGCCGCAAACGACGCGGCGCCCATGAAGCGGTTGTCGTTACAGAAAGCCAGGTTGATGCGGTTGGCACGGCCGATCTGGTGCGATTTGTAGTTCACGCCGTTGAGGGCGCCGGCCGATACACCGTAGACAGCCGGAATCTCGACGCCAGCCTCCATGAGAACGTCGAGCACGCCTGCGGTAAATTGCCCGCGAAAGCTACCGCCCTCCAGGACGAGCGCGACCTTGCCGGCGTTCTTTGCCTTATCTTCTGCAGTCATGTTGACCTCCTGCGATTGCGTTTTGGCTTTCTTCTACCCAGTTTTGGGATGGCGAGAGCGCAGGTTTTTTGAGGCGGCAAGTGAAGCGGAAAGTGTGTCCCAGTTTGAGGCGAGATTCCGGGATGCGCTTTCCGCTTGGACCGCCGCTGGGAAAGCGCGTCCCGTTCTGAGCGCGGATTCCGGGATGAACTTTCCGCTAGCCATTCATTTGGAAACTGCATCCCATTCCGAACGAGGATTCCGGGATGTACTTTCCGCTTGAGCTGCCATTGGGAAAGCATATCCCACTCTACGGCTCGATTCCGGGTCGCAGTTTCCGCTTGAGGCATCATCCGGAAACTACATCCCAGTCTGAGCGCGGATTCCGGGATGGACTTTCCGCCTGGGCCGCCATTGGGAAAGCGTGTCCCGGTCTGCGTTGCCAAGGCGTTTTCTTTACGGCCGCGCCCTGCATAGAGTTCGATTCTCCGCGGTTTGGGGAATCCGTTGATGGGTTGAGGCCGGGGCAAGACGCCCGATCGGCATCGCATCTATATCTAGCTGGGGCATTGCGCGGAGAATCCGCGTATTTGCTTCGCAAATCCGCACCGGCTTCGGCCGCCTGCCGGCGTCCTCGCCCGCTCGCTACAAACGCTTCGCGTTTGCTTAACGCTCGCGCCCTGCATAGAGTTCGATTCTCCGCGGTACGGACTAGAAATAAAAAGGCAGGTAGATATAAATATCTACCTGCCTGTTACTTATGGTGGAGCTTATGAGAAAAACGGCGAACTCCACAAGCACCGCCAACCGCGCAGCTATCCAGCTTGATACTTGCATAGTTAGAGTATCGAAAAACTGGTTTGTTGTCGTTGGCACGTGCCAAAAATAGCAATTTCCGGTGTTTGCAAAACACCAGATGGGCGGCTTGCTGTAAGCCCGTCTAACGCCAGAAAGCGGGGCACCCCTTGTCAGGGTACCCCGCTTGAACACTAATAAGAAAGCTTCTGGCCGGGGTAGATCGTATAAGGTGCCCCAATGCCGTTCTTGCTTGCGATGGTGTGCCAGTCGATACCGAGCGAAGCGCCAATCTCGCTGAGCGTGTCTCCGCTCTTGACGGTGTAGACGCGCGCAGCGCCAACGCCCGCCCTCTGGTTGACGATTGCCTGAACCTCGCTGAAGCGGTCGCCCAGAACGTCGCTGCGCGTCGGCACAACGCCGAACATTCCGCGTTCCACATCATCTGCGAGCTGAGAAGCGGAAGCGCCGTCAATGTAGTTGATGAGGTCTTGCACCTCTTGGTAACGGTCGCCGAGCTTTTCGCGGCGCTCATCGTCAACGCCATACTCGCCGCGCATGACCGCTGCTGCAAGGTCAAGCGTCGTGCCCTCCGGCGAAGGCTCGGCGACCTCTGCGGGCGGAACGTCGGGCGCTGCCGCGCCGGACGGGTTGGCAAACTTGCCCCACGCTTCGCGCGTCATATAGGCGATATCGAGATCAAGCGGCGCGTTGAAGCCATTGAGACGGCCATTCGACGTGTACTGGTGGATTGCGCAGCTACCCCAAGCGCCGAAGCCGCCATCGGGAAGCCACGGCGAAGACTGGTAGCCGGTGCGGTTGTTGTTAGCGTACTGCGCAACCCAGAGCGCGTGATTCGGCGCGATCTTCGACCAATCCTCTTCGGTGCAAACGCTACGGCTCATATAGACGATGCAGCGAACGCCGGTCTGATCGTAGACGTAATCGAGGAACTGCTTTGCCTTGTCGGTTCCGATGCGCCCATACATCTCATAATCGAGAACGGGAATGCCGTTGCCGAAGTAGTTACGGCAGCTTGCGACGAAGTGCTTAGCCTGAGCTATGGGGTCTTCTCCGTTCATGAAGTGATAGAAGCCCCAGAGCTTGCCGAGTTTGATAGCCTGCTGAATCCACGGGTCGCAGGTGTTGTGAACGATGGTGGTTCCCTCTGTCGCCTTGCAGATAACAAAATCGCAAGGCACCTGCGCGAGGTCAAGCCCGCGCTGGTAGTTAGAAATATCAATGCCGTTGAGTGCCATAGAAGCCCCCTCTGATGCAGTAGAAGTAGTGAAAATCGACCTGCTCTAGCTCTTCGAGCGTGAAGGCGCGCGCTGAGTTCCCAGCGCTCGCCGGGTCGCGTATCCAGTAGCCGTCATCGTCGGCGCGCCAGATAAGCACGACGTGCCCGCCGTAGTCCCTATCGCCGAGCGTTCCGCTCATGCCAGCGAAGGCAAGCCACCCATCGGACACGTTTTGAAGGACGGGTGCGAGATCGTAAGAAATCGGCGTGCTCTCGATGCCGTATTCCGGGTAATGCTCGGCAATCCACGCGCAGAACTTGCCGGGGTCGTTAACGCCATCGGTAAGGCACGTGTCACCCACGAACGATGCGAGCGTGAGCGGCGTAATGTCCTGAAGCGTCATGTATTTGACAGCCATAGCGGCGCATGTAAGGCCGCAGCCGTGGTCGCCGATGGTGCCGCCCGCATATGGTATGTAGTCCCATTGCGGGTCGGTCTGAAGCCATATCGGCATGCTGTTACCCTCGGCAATCGGCCTATCGGCAACGATTGCTAGGCGGTCTTCCTCAGCGGCAGCGTAGCCCTCTTCGTGCGCTTCAGCGAGCGCGCCCGCGTCGCTCTCGATATGGCCGACGATGAGCCAGCCGCAGAAGAGCATTGACGCGAGCGCGCCGGAAAGCACGAGGGCGACAGCCTTTAGCCTACTCATCGCGCTTCGGCTCGGTGTAGGTGAGCGCTTGCGCGGAATCGCCAACGCCCGCCGTGGTCGGGTCGGTCACGATGCCAAGAATCGCGAGCACGGCGAAAAGCGCGTTGATGATCGCGGCCAACTGCTCGTTCAGAACTCCAAAGTCCCACTGGTAGCCGAACGGCGCGGCGACCACCTGCACGAGCAGCAGGACGGCGGGAATGAGAGTAAGCCAGAACGTCTTGTTCTTGATTCGTGCAGTGAAGTTAATCATTTCAGTTCTCCTTTTCATAGATGAGGTCTACGCGGTCGTAGATGTGATCGACCTTGTTTGCCATGTCGTGCGAGTGCTCGCGCGATTCCCTGATTTCGTCGTGCAGCGCCGCCGTGGAAGCCCTGAGAGATTCCATAGCTGCTTGCAGCCCTTCCGAAATGTTGTTGCTACGCTCCATCTGCGCAGCGATGCGGCCTTCCATTTCCGAGCGCTCGCGGTCGCGCTGCGCGCGCTCGTTGAGTTCGTCGCGCTTGCGCTCTTCGCGCTTCAGCTCTAGTTCTGCCTGCCGCGCCGCGTTTCGCTCTTCAAGCTCTGCCTTGCGCTCGTTGTTGCGCTGGTACTCGTTAAGCAACTGCTTTGCGAGTATTCCGAAACCGATAGCAACGAGGAACGCGAAGAACCATTCGGCACCGAAGGCCGCTGCATGGTCTAAAACGCTCTCCGCCACGTCAGCCCTCCGTCACCTCTCGCCAGACGGTTTCTGTGCCGACAGCCCCCGGCTCCCAGACGTTGTTTGCAACGAGGGATTCCCAGACCTTGCCGTTGTGCTTGACGCGGGCACCGAGCGGGTAGGGATTCGTAGAATCGGGCTGCACCCATTCGGGCACTTCCTCTGTCGGCGTGTCGGGCGTGCCAGCTTCAAGCACCTGCGCCCAAAGGCTCGGCGCTGCCGTGGGTGCCCAATCGGTCTGCGACGTGTGCGCCTGAAGGCACGTGTAAAGCTCGCCCTCATAGCTCACGCGCTCGCCCTCGGCGTAGGCGCGGCCGTTGCTGTCCCACGCGGCGAAGAGCGCGGCGGCTCGGCTCGCCACGTCGGTTGAGAGAGACGGCGCTTGTGTCTTGTAAATCGCGATGATCGCGCGCACCATGCTCTCTTCGTCTTCGGTGAGTGCCATTTGTTGCCCCTTTCTCTCGGTAACGAAAAAGCCCCCGCGTCTGCGAGGGCTTTGGTACCTGATAGTGTGTGTTCGCTCTTAGCTGAAGAGCTGCTTATAGAGCGCGTCCATGCGCCTTACCGTCTCGTGAGCGTCAAGCCGCTTCATGCCTCCGCGCCACGATTGGTAAGACTGGTTGACTTGCTCGACGGTCATAACGCCGCGAGCGACCAGCGCCGCTTGCTTCTTCAGCTTGCGCCGCTGCCGCGTCACGGAAGAGCGGCAAGGGCGAACAACCACCTTTTCACCCTCGCCATATGAAAACCTCTTCTTCAGGAAAACGAAGCCGCGCGACAGCTTCACTACGCGCGTCTTCTTGCGGTTGATGATGATTCCCAGATCGTCGCAGAGCGCTTCGATGCGCGAAAGCGCGTCCCAAAGCGTCTGCTTGTCAAGCGCGATGCAATAGCTATCGTCCATGTAGCGACCGCTCGCGAGGATGCCCGGAAGCGAAAGCATCAGATGGTCTATCGGCGACGGCAAGGCCACCGCTAGAATCTGGTTCGGCTCGCTGCCAAGACCAAGCCCGCGCGCACCGTGAGCGTCTATCTGGTCGCCCATGACGCGCTTAACGCGCTCATCGTCAATGGCTCTGTCAATGATGCGCTTGCAAGCGTCGTGGTCGATGTTCGCGAAATAGTCCGAGAAATCGACCTGCAAGATGTAGCCTTCCGCCCCGTGCTTTCGCCGGTGGGCTACAAGCTGACGCTTCATGCGCTTGATTGCGTACTCGGTGCCGCGCCCCTTCACGTTTGCGGCGCATCCCTCTGTCAGGGTAGGCCAGATCGCGGGTGCGAGCGCGTGACGGCTTAAAGACTTCTGTATGACACGCTCCGAGAAGTGGACAGAGCAGATATGACGAAGCTTTCCGCGCTCGAAAAGGTCAAACTCGATGAAGCCGCGCCGGAAGTCAGCGCCCGTGAGCAGGTCGCGGCGCGCCCGCATGATGTTTGGCATGACACGCCCCATGTAGCGCTGGACGCTTGCCTTCCAGCGAACGCCCGCAGCAGCGCCGTTCGCCGCGCTGTATAGGTTATCGAGGTCTGCGACGGCTTCTAGCGTGCATCCTTCGATGCGCCTAGCCCTATTCTCCGCGCGCTTGGCATCTCGCCTTGCGCGGCGTGCTACGCGTCGCTCTTCAGAGTTCATGAGGGCACCCCGCGCGGCTTGCAGTCGGCATCCAGCAGCCGCTTGACGGTTGACCATGAAACGCGGTCGGAAGCCGAGAACCGCGCCATGCAAGCAGCGAACGGCAACCGTCGCGGGGTGCATATTTACGGGCGCATGCCCGATGGTCGCCCCTTCCTTCCTCAAATGCACGGCGCGCGGCGCTTACGGCCGCGTGGTCTGGCAAAGCTTGGGAATCACGGCAGCGGGCGTATCCAGTCGTTCGTCGGCGCGTTGTTGTTGGCATTGCCGTTGTTGTTGACATTGCACGCGTTGGACGAAGAACCACCCATGACAGACCGCAGCCACCAATTGACGCGACGATTTCCAAGGGACAACTCGCGAACATTTTACCCCTTTCCTATGAGTTTCACGCCAGCGCGAGCGCCCTTTATCAGCTTAATGTCGCTGTCGATTCGGTCTAGGATTCCTTCGAGCCGCGCGGCCTTGATGGGAAGCCCCATAGTCAGAAGGCTTTGCATGTCTTGGTAGAGCTGGTTTAGATCTGCCAGCGCAAGCGTCATGTAGCGCTTCCGCTCATCGACGTTGCGCGCCGTGTTCGGATAGAATGCGTCGGCCTTAACCAGATTGAAGACAACGCTTCGCGCCGTCTCTGCCATAGGCACCGCGAAGATGAAGCGGTAGGATTTCGGAACGTCGCGCGACGTTACAAGGCGCGTCACGTCGTTTCTGATCGCAACCGCCGTGTTGAAATACTCGAAAGAGCTTAGGTTGCGGTTGCGCATGTATACGCCGCTCACTTCGCGGCACCTCCTAATCTGCGACGGTTGGCGCATGCGCAAGGCATGCGCCAGCGCGGTACTGTGTACGGCTTATCAGCCTATGAGGAAGCACGGCAGCGGGCGCATCCAGTCGTACGTCGGCGCGGTGTCGCGGGCATAGCCGTCGAGGGAGACATCGCACGCGGTGGACGAAGAACCACCCATGACAGACCGCAGCCACCAATTGACGCGACCGCCCGCGATGCGGCTTGCCGTATCGCTGAAGATGGGGAACTGGCTATCGAAGCCGACAGAGTAGCCCTTGGTGCCCCATACCGGACAGCCGTAAACCTCCATCTCTGAGGGCGACCAGACCTTGCCCAAATCCGCCCAGCTCCAACCGCTCGATTCGGTGAGCTTTTCGCTCGAAGAATAGCGCTCTTCGAGAAGCACGCGCTGCGCCATGATCGCGTTCTGAAGCGCGGTCGGCAGCGCTGGCAGGAAGTCGTTGATTTCCCAGTCGTGCAGCTTCGAAACCAAGTAAGGGTGCTTTTCCTCGGCGGTACCGTTGTTGTCGTTCGTATCTCGCCACTGAAGGTAGCTGGTGTTTGATGCCTTGTCTCCGGTGACGCTCACGGGCGCGAGCGGCACCATGACGATATGGTGCCCCTTCGCTGTGTCGCCGCACTGGTAATAGTGGTCGATAGCGCCGATGCGGTAGCGCACCGTCTGCGACGGCACGTTAGCGCCCGCCGTGATGGGAACGTCGATGTAATCGCCGATACGAAGACCGGCGAAGTTGGCGCTTCGAGCGCGGTTCCGAAGCCATGTGTAAACGTCGGTGCTCCCGATCTCGCTTGCGAAGACCGAAGCGAGCGAGCGACCGCCGTATGCGTTGATGATGTGCTGCCGGTCGTATTCCTCGGCAGTCGTTACGGCGTTCGCCGTGTTGCGCGCAGAAGAATCCTTCAGATTGTAGGCGGTTCCGCCGATAGAGAACTTCGACAAGTCGGCCATTGCTTTTCTCCTTCCTTAGTTGAGCGTCGCCGTCTCGCCGCTCACGTTCGCCTGAGCGACGGTTACGGTCTCGCTAGAAAGTGCAGTGCGTCTGTTGGTGGGCATGTACGCAGTTTCGCCAAGAACTATGTAGCCGTCCTGTAGCTCCACAAGCGCCGTCGCAAGCGTCGCGTTCTCTTCGCGCAGCTCTTGCACCTCGTCATCTGAGGGCGGCTCGATAGAAGCGATAGAGTTTGCGATGTTAAGCGCGTTCTGCGCAGCGGCGGTGGCATCCTCCGCCGCGCCGTTTGCCGCAGCAGCGGCGGCGTTGGCACTTGAAGCGGCAGTGTTCGCCGCGCTCGCGGCGGCGTTGGCGTTGGATGTTGCCGCGTCGGCGTTCTGCTTGGCGGTGTTGGCGGCTGATGCCGCGTTGTTCGCAGCCGTGGTTGCAGCGTCGGCGTTCTGCTTGGCGGTGTTCGCCTCCGAAGCTGCGCTTGTCGCCGACGCTGCGGCATCGTTTGCAGCCTTCGCGGCGTTGGTCGCGCTCGTAGAAGCCGAGTTCGCCTTGCTCGCGGCGCTGTTCGCCGCGCTGGCCGCGCTGTTGGCTGAGCTTACGGCCTGATTGCCACGGTCGATGAGGTCTTGAACGGCATCGTCCCAGTTCTGCGCGGGCTGCTGCCCGTCAAGAGCGCTGCGCAGGATTTCGATAGCGAACCGCTCCGTTGAGTAGGTGTTTCCGCCCTTCGTTATCGTGAAGTAGGCTTCGTCGGTGTAGCCGGGGACGCTGCAAAGCTTGGATTCGTCAACCGTGATCGTGGCGGCGTTGCCGCTGACTGAGCATTGCCCGCGATAGTAGTTGCGCTTGTTCGGCAGAAGCGCCACGAGCCACACCGTAGCGCCCGAAAGCGAGAACTCGGCTCCGTTGTCGTAGATAAGCGCGTTGATGGTCGTTCCGCCATCGTCGCCCTGACCCACCTTAATACAAGTTCCCGCTCCCTCCTTCGAGATATCGAGTTCAAGCGTCCGCGTGTTGCTCATTGCGCGCCGCCTTCCTCGCCGGTTCCGTAGGCGAGTGCGCGGAGGGCTTCGAGCGCTTCGGCGAAGCTCATAGCAGACCGCGCCTTGCTAGACACGGGCTGCACGTCCGCACTCGCGGCGACGGCTGGCACGCTCGCGGCCAGAGCATCGAATACGTCAACGACAGCTCTAACCCTGTCATCGACGTATATGGGCTGAACGATGGTGAACGAGCCTTCGCGGTTCTCAGGCTCCTTTACGTCGTCAACGGGAACGATGGAACGGCTTCCATCATCGTCAACGGCGATGAATACAATTCCGCCCTCAGCGGCTTTCTTAAGAAGCTCGCTGTCGTACTCAGTAATGACTGCTTCCGAGTTGCTTAGCGGGTCGTGAGCAACGTAATAAATAGTCGCCATGAAATACCTCCCTAGTCCAGTCCGCAGTATGTGCATAACCCGTTCTTGAAGTTGATGGATCGCGTTTTCCAAGACCAAGAAATTGTTCCGTCTCCGTCATCTCTAATCTCGCTAATGTACGTGACACTCGAATCTTTCGTTGTGCAGATGGTCGCTGTCGTACTCTGATTGCTTGATACGGCAGTCGAAATCTGCGGCGAACTGATGCGCACCGTTCCTTCTGCCGTAATCTGAATGCCGCGATACTTGATTGACGGATCGTCAATGTTGTACGAGTGGGCGGAGAAGTCAATCTTTCCTATCTGCGTGCTGTTCTCATACCCGTAGATAGCACCGCTGACAATGCGAAGAAGGTTCGACACCGTACCGCATTCGAACGTTCCGCTTGCGTTTATGTTGTTCGCGGTCATGTAGTTAGTCGTGAGCTTTCCCGTGCTCAGGTTCCACGTGTTACGCCCCAGACGGTCGCTGATCGTGCCGGTCTCGATGTAGGTAGCGTTGATATAGAGCAGACCGCCGCTTAGGTAGATTCCCTGCGTAGCGCCGTTGTTCGTCAGCCGGTTGAAAACCTCACGTTGCGTGAGGGAATCGTCCAGCTCGTCCACCTTGTCTTGCGCTTGCGCCTGCTCAATAATGCTCTTCGCCTGACGGGCTGCTGAGTTGTACGTCTTGATGGTATCTGAATAGTCGCTGTATGCGATTTCGTAGAGCTGCATAGCGTCCGACAGCTCTTCAGCCGTCGTTGTCCCAAGCACGTTTTGGATGCGCAGTTCTAGCTTCGCATGCGTGCCGTTGACACTAAACACCGCTTCGTACTGAGTTCTGAGAACTTGCTTGAATTGGTAGTTGAGGTATTCGCTGTTGTATAGGCTTTCGTACTCGTTTTCGAGGTCTACGCGCTCCTTCTCGACGGTCTGCATGATCTTAGACACCGCCGCGTGCTCGGCTTCCGTTATGATGCCGTCTTCGGCTATGCCGTCCATCGTCTTATCGAGTTCGTCAAGCCCGGTGAAAAGGTCTTCAACGCTCGTGTCGCCCAGTTTCGCGCCAGCGGAAAGCGAGAACTCGCCGCTGGTCAAGTCCCAGAAGTTGTTTCCCTTCTCGTCGGTCAGCAGACCGGCGCGCACGCGGTCGGCCTTCATGGTTCCAGCGTTGATAACGTCGGCAGTAACCATGCCACCCGTGAAGAACGTTCGCCAATCCCATTGACCGTCTGACGTAAGGCCAGCAGCCAACCGCTGACCGCGACCGTTGACGTTGATAGCCCACATGTCGGCGGTTGACTTGACCGGCAAACCCGTTTCGGGGTTCAGCGGTACGTTGCTCCAAATCTCGCCCAGCTCGAACGTCTCGACATGGTAGGTGCCAACCGCGTTGAACTGAGCGTTGAGCGCCTGCTGAAGCTGAATTAGCCACGATACCGACGTGCCAGCCGCAGCGTCGTAGAGCGCGTTTTGCTGGCTGTTGCTCTTCAGGGCGTTGTTGACGCTCTGCCACATGTCGGCCATCGTGTCCGTAAGCGTGCCGAACGTCACGGTCGCGTCGCCGGTGAGCAAGTCGCGCTCAATCTGAGACACGCGGCCATGAAGGCGCACGCCTTCGGCAGAAAAGCCCTTGTCGATGATCGCAACGTCATCGCCCACGCCCACGCCCTCCCATGAGCGCCCGAATGCGTAAAGGTCGATAACCGAAGCGGTGTAGGTTACTTTCGGCTCCTTCACTTGCTCTAGGTAGTCTTTCGTTTCCTGCAAGAGCTGCGCCGCGTCCTCGCACTGCTCGTTGACGTATGACGCAACGGCGGGCAGAATGCCGCCCTCGCCGTCAGGGTGTCCCCAAACGGTAGTAGCTTCGGCATCCTCCACGTAGTCTTTGCCGTTGTTAATGTCGCCGAAAGTGAGACGGCGACCGTAGCCGCCGCCCTCAGTCTCAACGCCCTTGCCGTAACCGTAGACGCGAGTTTTCGGGTTGTCGCTCGCAACGGAGCGCTTGACGGAAACGAGGTCTTTAGTCCACGTGAACCGCTTAGCGCTACTCTGGTTGCCGCGCTTGGCGCGCACGCCCACGCGGCGGCTAACGATGCTCGCGCCGTCGTGGACGATAAGAGTTTCAAGCTCGCCGCCCCACGTCTCGATGATTCCGGCCAATCCCTCACGCACGCTCTCATGGTAGAAGGTGCGCGAAGCGCTGCCGCCCTGATCGCACGTGCCAACCTCCCAGCGCGTGTCTGCGAGGATTGACGCGAGGGCGACCGCGACGCTGCCGGAAGGCCGCTTATCGTCCAGCCAGTCATCCCACGTCTCGTTCACCGAGTTGATGCAGATGGCTTGCGTTTCAGGCGCGCCGTCATCGTCGTGTACCCTGTCGATGGTGTCAACGATGTGTTCGTGACACGTGCCCTGAAGGTCAATCCAAACTATGCGGTCGCCCTTCACGAGGTCTTCGGCGCACGTGATGCCCAGCTCGTCGGTTCCGTCCAGCGCGTCGGTGTGCGTTGCGGCGCTCACCGTGAGCCGCCCCAGATTGTCGCCCCAACGGCTGAAACGGGTGAAGCCTATGCGTCTAATTAAAGCCATCGTTCCACCCACTCTAGTACCGCCGTGCCGCTGGTGATGTTCAGGTGGCACCGCCCGTTGATTTCGAAGTAATCCGAATCAATCGTTACCGGCGCGGTCTGGTTGTTAACCGTCGCGTGCTCGGTCGCCATGTCAAGCCTGATGGTGCTTGAAGACGTGAGCGCGGTGTTGATAGCCACGAACTCGCCGGTATCGACGTTCGTAATCCGCCACGCGCTGCCAGCGGAGGGCTTCGCCGTGACCTTCAGGTAAGCGGGGCGGTTGCCGCCAGCGTTTACGTAGACGTTGCCCGCCGAAACCTCCATGCGGCGCTTCTGCCCGTAATAGTCGGGGTCGCCGACATGGAAAGTCACGGTGGTTGTCGGGCAATCGTCCGTGATCTCGTCTAGGTCGGTGCTGCCGCTCACGATTGCGAGCAGGTAGCGCGTCGGGTCATCGGGAAGGTAGAGCGGCGCGGGTTCTTCAGTCCAGAGAGCCGCCGCGAGCTTGTGCCGCATCTCCGCGACCTCGCGGCGGTCTTCAGTCCTAAGCCAAATCTCAACGGGGAGGTCGTAGCCGCCACGGTAGGCGCTCTTGAAAACCTCGCCGTGCCGCCCCGGCACGCTCTCGAACGTCGCGTTGACGGTCGCCATGATGGGGCGGCGCACCTTGCAGTAAACCAGCTTCGATAGGTCGGTGCCGTTGAAGATGATTCGGTCGTGCTGGTTCCTAGTCCGTCTAAGTTGCAACTGGCACCCCCCTTTGCTTCAGCTTGCTTGCGATGCCAGCGCCGATCTGCTGGCCTGTCTCGTATGCGTCCACTCCGTCAGCGACCGTGGCGTAAACCGTCACGGCGACGTTAACGGGCTGGCTCGGCGCGTCGGCGAACCGCGAGAAGGCGCGGTTTACCGATGTTTCGATGAAGCCTTGCAACTGCTTCTCAGGCGCGATGAACTCGCCGCCAGCTTCGCCAACGCCGACGATTGAAGGCTCATCGAAGTAGCCGCCGCGCGCGTACCAACTGATGCTCACGCTCGGTAGCGAAATCGGGCCAAACTCGTTCCAGCTGACGTTGAAGTGCGGAAGCTTTGGCTTCGGAATGCTTATCTTGATTCCGCCGAAGGCGTTCATGATCTTCTGCGGAATGCTCGAAATCGCGTTCCATGCGCTTTCGATAGGGTTCTCTATGAAGCCCCGAATGCTGTTGAACACGCCCTGCACCTTCGAGCCAAGGCCGGGGAATCCCAGCTTGTCGCCGATGCGGTCGGCGATGCTAACCGCCGTGCTCTCGGCAGCGTCAAGCTTCGAGCCGATGTTGTCTTTAATCGCGTTGAAGGCGTTTGCCGCTTGGCTCTTCGCAGTCTCCCAGTCGCCGTTCATTGCGGCTTGCAGAGCGCCAGCCGCTGAGCTGCCAACGGTCTTCGCGGTGTTCATGTCGTTCTGCACCGTGGAAGCGATTTGCCCAAAGGCCGAATCGGTGTTGCCGGTTAGGTTGTTCCACCAGTTAGACACGGTATCGACCGCGCCTTGTGCGAGGTTCCCGACGTTGGTTTTAAGATCATTCCAAGCGTTCGAAGCGCCGGTTTTGATGTTCTCCCAAGTGTCGGAAGCGCCTTGCTTCAACTGCTCCCACTTCTCGCCAACGCCGGTGCAGAAATCCGAAACGCCGGTGCTGACCTGCTCCCAGATTCCGCCCCAGAACTCAGGCACGCCAGCGAAGAAATCCTGCACGGCTTGCCACTTCTCCGAAATCCAGCCGGTGAAGTCAGACCACATCTGCTTACCGGCCTCGGTCTGCGTGAAGAACCACGTAAGGCCAGCGACGGCGGCGGACACGGCGGCAACGCCAAGGCCGATAGGATGCGCGGCGATAAGCCCGGTAAATCCCGTCCAGCCGCTAGAGAGCGTGCCGGTGAGCATGCTTCCAAGACCGCCCGCCTTGGTGACGATGTTAGAGAAGCCGGTTCCGATCTTGCTTAGAAAGCCCGTATCGCCCATGAGCTTCTTAGCGCCGCCCCAAAGCTCGCCAGCGGTCTTGAAGGCGCTTCCCACGCCCTCTGCGGCCTCCATCGTCTTACCAATGGCGGTTGTCACGCCGCCGAAGGCGACGGCTCCTAGAGCGAGGTTGTTAACAAGCGTCTGCTGCTCTGGCGACAGGTTCTTGTACCAGCCCGTGACGGCTTCGAGCGCGGGCGCGAGCGTGTTAAGAAGGCTCGTGCCGATCTCGGTAACGGCGGTCTTGACGGGCAAGGCCGCTTCGCCGAGTTCCTGCATGCTCTGGTTCATCTCGTTCTGCGCGTCGCGCGAAGCGAGAAGGTCTTTGTTCGTCTCTTGGTACTGCCGCCCCGCGTCCGCGTAAAGCCCGGTAAGCGTCTCGGTGATGAGCTGCGAACGCTCCTGCTCGCTGCCGCACGCCGCGAGCGCGGCGTTGAACGCGTCTTCCTTCGTCTGGCCTTCTGCGACCGCCTGATTGAAGGCAGCCTGCGCCGAAGAGTGCCCGGAAAGCGCGGCGCTCCATTGCTCGGCGGATGCCGTAGACCAGTTGAGCGCGTCGGCAAGACCGCCCGTGACCGTGCCGGTGTGCGCCGTCTCCTGCGCGGCTTCCGCGAGGTTTTCAAGTGGCAGAGCGTCGCCGAACGTGGCGTAAGCGCCAGCCGCAATATTCGTCCACTGCTGCAATTCCTGCTCGTTGGTGGTCAGGCGCGCGAGGTTCTGCGAAGCCTCGGTTGCCGTGTCGCTCTGCCCAAGGATGCGGTAGAACATGGCGTAGGTTGACGAAGCCTGCTCGGCTGTTCCGCCAGCGCTCACCCACGCGGTTTCGAGCTGGCCGCTCTGCTGTATGGCTTCCTCTTGGCTCGCCGCAAGCCCGGTCAGCGCCGTTGCCGCGCCGACAACCCCGCCGGATATGGCGGTGCCCGCGCTCGAAACCTTGGAACCGGCGCTAGATATGCTGTCGGCGTTGTCCTCGATAGCCTGACCGAGCTTGCCAATGGCCGTCTTTGAGCCTTCGGCCTGACGCGCGGTGTCCGCAAGCTCGGTGCCGTAGCTGTCAAGCTGGCGCTCGCACCTCACTATCGCGAGCTTAAGGCTGTCGTACTGCGCTTCTTCCTGAGCCGTGAGCTTAGCGCCGCTCTGCTTCTTGCTTTCAAGTTGCTGAAGAGCCTGCTTATACATGTCAAGCTGCTTCTTTGTTTCCTCAACAGACTTGTTGAGGGCATTCATCTTAAGCTCAAGAAGATCGGCGTTGCTTGGGTCGAATTTCAGCTCTCTGTTCACGTCCCGAAGGTTGCTTTGGGCGTTGCGCGCTTGCTTCTGAACGGATTTCAGCGCATCTTGAAGACCCGTCGTGTCGCCGCCGAACTTGATAACAAGACCCTTGTAGGAAACAGCCACGTAATCACCCCTCTTCGGTTGTCAAAGTACCATGAGTGCTTGAAGCAACGCGCCCTCGCGGGTGCGCTGCCGTCAAGAACTCACTTCACGTCATGACCAGAACGCGGCTTCGGCCTTGCGCGCCTTCTCGTCCTCGTCGTAGTGCGCCGCAGCGTCGGCGTAGAACGCGTTGATCTCCAGCAGGTCTTGAACCTGCCGGTAGCTCATCATCTGAAGGTCTGAAAGCGTCAGCCCGCATTGCTGGCAGTTGTAGATGTAGCGCGCGTCGCACGCGTCTTTCAGGTTACTTGGAAGCGGCGGCGCCGGTCTTTTCGGCTTCCTCGGCTTCCACTGCATCTTGCTTCGAGCTTGGAAAAAAGTTGTCCCTCACGATCTGCATCACGTCGTGTGCCCAACCGTCCGCGCGCTCCAAGTCGAAAGCTTCTGCCGGGAACGCGGAAACCCAGTCATCGAACTTCTCATCGAACTTCGGGTTCGCGGTCTTGATGCACGCGTAGAAGATTTCGAGAAGCGGGACGATGGGCGGGAAACCGAACTTGTCCAGATTCTCCAAGATCGCGCCGGTGTCCTCGTTAATGTCCTTCGGGCGCATGGTGCCGTTGGGCTTCACGACGTTGAAGCATCGAGAGAACGCAATCGGCGTGAACGCGTTGAAGGTCGCTTCGAACTCATTTTCGCCAACCTTGATAACCATTCGCAACCTCCTACTCGGACGGGGTCTTGTGCGCAAGCTCGATATCGACCGCATCAAAGAAGGTGTCGTAATCGGCAAGGCCGGTGAAGCTGTCATAGCCGCTCGTGCGAATGTCGGTGCTCGGGATGGTGACGGGTCGCCACGTGAACGGGTAATCGAGCTGCGTAATCTCCGGCGTATCCTGAATGGTGTTAAGCTCCTGCGTCGGCTTCGAGAGCTGGCACATGAGAAGGCAGCGGCGGCGACCGAGCACGTGCCCCGGCTGCTCGCACATGAAGGCGAACTTTTTAGGCGTTCGGTCTGCGCTCAGGATGGTTCGCCCGTCCTGCGCGATCTCGTAGCCCACGAGGTCTGCGATGAGCTGGCGAAGATCAGCCGTCCCCTCGGTGTCGTAGAAGCTCATGGTGCCGCTTCCGCCGTTGTCCTGCTGCTTGTCAAGCCAAACCTCGTTGTCGGCGTAGCTAGAAGCCGTCTCAACGGTCGGCTCCATGCTGATAGCGACGGTGCCCGCGACGTGCACGGGGTCTTCGTAGGTAAGCGCGTCTTCGTCGGTGCAGATCGCGAAATGCGAGTTCTTCACGCCGAAGAATCCGTTTCGTGCCATTTGGTCTCTCCTAACTCTCGGCGACGTTCACGGTGAACGCCGCTTCGGTAAGCTCTTCTGAATCAATGTTCGTGATGCTCAGCATGAACGGGCACTCTGCGGCTTCGAGCGCATCGCGTATGCGTTTCTCGGTCGCGTAGTCGCGGTGCCGCGTGTAGAGCGCGATATCGTAGGGCATCCACGAAAGGTAGGTGCCGTTGTCCGCGTAGGCCGCTTCGTTGTAGCCCGCGACAAGGCAGATGAAGGGCGGTGCCGGTTCCTCACCGTCAGCGAAGCGCTGGTTAGCCCACGGGATGCCGAGCGAATCGAGAACGCCGCAGAGCGCCTTTAGCTCAATCATCGTCCGTCGCCCCCCATCTCCGCGAACTCTCGCGCCACTTGGTCTGCAACCTTCCTGATAACGCCGTCGCCGGGAACGGTGCCGTAATCCTCGCCAGTCTGGTTCGTGATCTGGTGGCCGTTCTCCAACAGGTGCGTTAGCTGGTATCGCCGGTTGTGCACGGTGCATTCGGTGCCCGTCTCATCGGTCTTAACGTCGGCCTTCCAGCCCTTCTTGTAAGCACCGGTGCGCACCTTGCTTTCTTGCTTCAACAGCTTTACGGCGCGCCTTCCTGCTTCGCCCGCGTTCTCAGCGAGCGCGGAAACGTTGTCTTCCACGCACTCTTTCATGCAGCTGCTTATGAACCGCTCGATGCTCTGCTCAGCCACGGTCGCCCACCACCTCAGCGAGCGTCAGGCGCACGAAGTCGGGGCTTGACCTGTCAACGCGCGCGACCGTGAGCCGCGCGCCGTCGAACTCGACTAGCCGCTCACCTTCGTATGCGCTCTTGCGAATCTGCAATACGGCTTCGGGGTGTACGCCAGCGGCAGCGGCGGCGTAATAGGCCGCGTCGCCCATAGAGAAGACGTTGCAGAACACCTTGCGCTTTGTTTCCTCCGTCTGCTGCACGCCGTATTCGTCCTTCTTGACGGTCTTAGCGATGAGCTGGCACGTGCCAGCCCACATGCTCATTTCACGCCCCCGAACTCCGAGCTGCCGCGCATCATGGTTAGCAAATCGTCGAAGCTCTGAGTAAGGCGGTCGGCATCGGGGTTGTCCATGCCGAAGGTCGCCTTGCAGTAGACCTTCACCGCGAGCCGAACCGTGCTGTTCGAATCGTCGGCGGCTACGGTATCGGCAACGCCGCCCGCGCGCATCGCGGCGCGGGCGGCTTCGATGAGGTCTTCGATCTCAGCGTCAAAGTCGGTGCAGTCGGCGGGAATCCTCAGCGCTTCGCGGCACGCGTCAAGCAGCTTCGGCTTCTCTGCCATCTGTCACCACCTCGTTACTTTGCGGCGGTGCCGATGGTGAGCTGGCCGAAAGACTTAGGCACGACAAGCCCGCCGTCGAAGAGCAGGTATCCGTCAAAGCAGCGCTTCTGCGTACCCGGCTCGACGTAGGGCGTAATGTCCACTCCGTCGAAGATGTTTCCACGGAACAGGTCGGGATAGCCCGCCTTGATGATACCGTCCGCCATCGAATCGTCGCGCTTAACGAGCTTGCCGAAGATATGACCCTCAACGGCGGGGTCTTCGGTCTTCTCGTCCACGAAGTAAGAGCGCCCGTTGGCATCCTCGACCATAGCAATGTGGTTCCAAATAGTGTTGCCGTTGGCGTAGATAATGCAGCCCTTCGGCGCGGGGTTGCCGTAGGTGTAGAGCAGGCCAAGAAGCTTGGTGATATCCGCCTTGGCAAGCGTGCCAGCGGTGGCGCAGTTAATCTTGTTGCCGGAATCCATGCCGAGCGTGCCGTCAACAGTCTTGGCGTGGACACGCGCGTTGGCGGCGACGGCAAGGCGCGCGCCAGTCTCGTTGACGATGTACTGCTCAAAGCCGTTGATAGACTGAACCGCCATCTTGCGGCTCATCTTGACGGTCTTCTTGATCTCCTCGCCCGTAAGGGTGATGGTGTCGAACTCGTTCTGCTCCTCATCGGTGGGCGCTGCGCCCTCATCGGTCTTCGCCGCGTCGCCAGCCTTGATGCTCTTATGGCGGATAAGCTCGAACTGATGCGGGAAGTTGTCCTTGTGGATGTCGCCGTAGAGAACAGCCGTGTTGTCAATCAGCGTGAAAATCTGCGTCTGAAGCTCGACGGGGATAACCGCATCGGTGTTGCTGGTCAGATGCGTAAACGCCGTGCGCTGCTCGATAAGGTGGTTGTACGCGTCGCGCTCAACCTGCGTAAGCTCGGTGCCACCGATGAGCTGCACGCCGGAACGGCTGGCAATGTCCTTCACCCACGCGCGGCGGGCGGCGGCGTTGTAGTCGGTGGTGTCGCGCACCTGCGGAAGGGCACCGCGAGCGCTCGCGGAAGTCCCCAGCGGCACGGAATCGACACGGCGGGCGGTGCCGTTCTCGATAGCGGCGCGCGCAGCTGCAACGGTCGCGGTGTGGCTGTCGCGGCGCTGAGCGGCGGCGGCGTTGCGCTTCTCGATCTCGGCGGTAAGCGCGCTCATGCGCTCTGCGTCCTGCTCGGTCGGCTCGGTGTCGGTGCCGTCATCGGCCTTGTACTTATCGACAAGACCCTGAAGCTCGTTAAGCAGGTCATCCATAGTCATCTCGTCCATCGTTCTAAACCTTTCTGCTCTTGGCGATTGCCAGTGTCGCCCTCGCAACGGCAAGGGCACTCTTACGGCGCGCAAGCTCCTTGCGCGACTGCTCAATCGCTCCGTTGAGCAGGTTTCTTGCTGATATCTCGGTGTTCGGGTCAGCCGGAAGGCTGACGGCGGACACGTCGAAAACCTTTTTGACGCGCGTAATGGTCGTGGTATGCGTCTCGCGGTCGTATTCGTCTGCCGCTACCGTGAAAGCCCATGACATGCGCGTGATAAGACCGGCCTTTATCTCTTCGAAGAGATCGCGCGCGCCCTGAGAGCGCGACAGGTCGGCGGCGATGAAAAGCCCGTGCTCGTCCGGCTCCACAATGAGCGTCCCGTTGCTCATGCGGGCGTACACTCTGCCCGCATGGTCGAACTGAAGGATAACGTCGCTCATGTCCGCTTCGCGGAAGGCATCGGGGCTGATAACCTCGATGTATTTTGTGCCGTCGAAATCCTCGAACAGAACGTATGGGTCGTTGAAAGTAGAAGCGTAGCCCTCAACGTAGTATTCCGTGTCGAAACGCTTCTTGGTTGCTCCGTCAGCCGCCCGCACGTTGAGCGGCACGGCAAGGGAACGGTATTGCCGCTCACTCGGTTTCGCTGGCATCGTCTACCTCCTTCTTGTCGCCGTAGCCGCTGCTCGCGTCGATTGCGGCTATGTTCGCGTTCGTCTGCGCGGCTTGCGCCGCCTGTTCCGCCGTGTGCTCGCTGATGAGTGCAAGGTCGATGTACTCGCCGCGTATCACGTGGCGATCTCCGCCCTCGTAGTGCGGGGATTGGAACACATCGGCTACCTGATTGCCGTTCCAGATGCCACGGTCGAACAGCGCGACGGAAACGTTAAGCTTCGTTGTGTTGCTGGCGAACTCTAGGCGGTTCGCGCTGAACATGATTGAGTTTCCGTGCGCTATCTCATTCGCCGTGTACGTCATGGACGTGATAACGAAGCCGAGCTGAACAGCGAACGGCTCGATGCGTCCTTCGTAGTAGCTGTTGAAGGTGTCTTCGTCCGCGTAGTTCGTGACGATATCCTCGTTTGAGCCGAAGAAGCGGTAAGCGCTCTTCTCGATTCGTTCCATCTGCGCCGCATCGACCGTGTAGCTTGTCGGCGTGATCTGCTCAACGTCAGAAAACAGCTTGTCATAGACCGCGATTCCGCCCGCGTTGTCGGCGGAAAGCTGAGCGTTGAACGCCTTTCGCGCCCGCTCTTGGTCGCCTTCGTTTCGGTTCTGGCTCAGCTTGCCGATGAAGCGGATTGCCGCGCCCTGATTGATAGCCGACTGCTCGGCTTCGTTCTGAGCGTGCATAAGCTCTAGCGTCGGCTGAAGAACGTTCGTGCCGTCGCCGAACAAATCGCTTTGGTACTGGTGGCGCGTCATCACGCCGACGCGCGACCACTCGACAAGCACGCTGTCGCCTGTCGGGAACGTGAGCTTTAGCCAAAGCTCGCCGTCAACGTCGTATGCTTCGCACTGGCTCGGCAGCACGGGATAGTACCCGGTTATCGTAATGCCGTCGCCAGCGTCGATAGGCACGATAAGCGCCGTGTCGTTGACCTGAAGAATCGTCCAAATGCGCTTGATGAACTGCGGCGTGGTCATCCACGGGTTAGGCTGCTGCCTGAGAGCGCGCGCGGCGACAGGCTGAGCAGAGCCGGAAACCTCCGGTTTCAGCTTGCTTGCGTGGTCTGCGCCGCTCTCGATGATGCTTCGCGTAAGCTCTGCTTCGTAAAGTCCGCCCTGCCACGTCGTGAACGACGGCGCATAGGCCGTGAACGTGGAGAAATAGCCGTTTACCGCTTGCATCTGCGGACGGTGGAACACCGCATCGAAGAGCGAGCGCAGAAACGGTTGTGATCTGCTCAACTCTAACCTCCTATCATCGCGCGGTAATCGTCCGCAATGTTCTTCATCGCAATGAACGCGTCGCACTCAGCCGCCCA
Source organism: uncultured Collinsella sp. (assembly GCA_959026725.1). Lineage (GTDB taxonomy): Bacteria > Actinomycetota > Coriobacteriia > Coriobacteriales > Coriobacteriaceae > Collinsella. The sequence continues at coordinate 24,330 of CAUFMG010000007.1, read as the reverse complement.
CGCGTCTATGCGGTTGCGCGGGTCTTGGTTCTTCTTGTCCGGCTGAATGTTTCCGTTCACGTCGGTTCGAATGGCGACGTTCGAGCGGCACCATTCGGCAATCGGGTTGGCGTTGTCCACGATGCGACCTTCCTTGTAGAGCGCTCGAAGCTCCTTCATCGGCATTGACAGCGTTTGCGCGCCCTGAATGACCTTTTGCAGGTTGTCAGCGCCGAAATAGTCTTCGTATGCTTCCACGGTCGGTACGTCGCGCATGTGCCACGGGTCGTAGCCGCAAGAGACGGCATAGATGCCGTACTTGTCCTGAACCTCAGCCACCCAATCCAGAACGTCGCGCTTGTCCATGATTGGCGTTTCACATGTGCGCATAAGACCGCGAGCAATCCACGCGTCGTAGGGCACGCCGTCGCGCCCTCCGCGCCGCCCCTCCTTCTCCGCCTGCTCCAACGCTCGAAGCGGAATCCAAGCCATGTGCAGCGCGTAGAAGTTCGGATCGTTAGGCCGCTGCATGAGAAGGCAAGCGGCGGTAAGGTCGGTCGTGTCCGCCGCGTCAACGCCGAGCACGGCATACGTAAACGTTCCGTCGCCGGGGTCGAAAGTGGCTTCGTTGTGAATCTCAGACCACGTAAGCCAAGCCTGAGACTGGTTTTCAATGAGGTTGAAGTCCTTAACTAGCAGAGTGGGAAGGTATGTCGCATCGTCCTTCGCCTTAGAAACGTTCTGGCGAAGCGCCGACAGCGATTTGATGGTGCCAAGGCCGGGGTTAGCCTTGACCCAAGCGCCTTCGTCCTGCCATTCCTCGCGCTCGTCAAGCTCGAAGATGAACGCTATGAAGCGCTCTGCCTTCTCGCCTGTCGCCTTGCCGTCAAGCCATTTTGTCGCGTACTCGTATTGGGCATCGAAGATGCCGTTTCGCACGAAACCGTTAGTCGTGATCTCCAACACGAGCGGTTGGCGGCGCGCAGATGTTCCCTGCATCGTCAAATCGTAAAGGTCGCGGTTCTTCATCGCGGCCAGCTCGTCAACGATAGCGCCGGAAATGTCCAGACCGTCTAGGTGGTTCGTGTTGGCGCTCAGCGCCTTGATGGTGCCCATGTTCAGATCGCAGTAAAGGTCTGACACGCGCTTTCTTATGTGCTTCGCCAGCGCGGGGCTTGTGAGCACCATACGCCACGCGTTGTTGAATCCCTTTGCCGCCTGATCGTGGGCGGTGGCGACGTTGTATACCTCCGGCGCGCCCTCATCGTCGTTCACGAGCAAGTCAAGCTCTATCGCAGACGCAAGCGCGGTCTTTCCGTTCTTGCGCCCCATAATCCAGAGCACTTCGCGGTATTGCCGCACGCCCTCGGCATCAACGAAGCCGAAGACAACCGACAGAATGGCGCGTTGGAAAAGCTCTAGCTTGAAATCGTGCCCTAAGCGCCCGGACGGTAGGCGGCAGAAGCTTTCGATGAACCGAACGTGCTTCTGCGCGAACTCTTCGCGGTAGTGGTACGGATAGAGCGGGTCGGTGTTGTCCATGTCGCGCAGGACATGAGCGGCAACCTGCTTCATCTTCTCGCACGCTATGATCTCGCCGCTCAGTATGCCGCCGAAGTATTCGCGTATCGCGCGCTCGCACGAGCCGCCCTTAGACTTCGCCCTAGCCGTACCGCGTTTCATTGATGAAATCAATGAGCGCGTCGGCAGCGGCGGTGCCGTTCGGCATCATGTCGGTAAGCTGCTTCACGCCGCGCGAAAACGTAGTGAACAGCTTGTTGTATGCGCTGAATCCGGGGTGCTCGCGCAGCCCGGTTTGCCCGCCGCCGTTGTCATACTCGGTGAAGATATCTTCGTAGAGCAGATCGGCGCGGGCATCGTCAAGCTTGACTTTCAGAAAAGCGAGGTTCGCAAGCAGCGGCATGACGGTTTTTCGCTTCTCATCGGGGATAGCGCCCTTGGTGATCTCGCGCAGCTTTCGAAGCTCGCTCTCTACGCGCTTCTCCTTGGCAACTCTCCGCTTCGGCGGGCTATTCCCCGCGACTGCGGTCGAAACTTTCGAAGTATTGCCTACTTTTGCCGTCATCGCAAGACCACCCCCTTTCGAAAATCCGTCACGCGCAAGAAATTACCTCCCGGCGTTGGTGCCCTAGGCACCGTCTGCGTTTTTCAGACCGGGGGGATTGTCACGCGGGTCTACCTGCGGTTTTGCGTTCGATTTCCCGCGCTTGCGCCGCGTTGTGTCGTGTTTGTGTGTCAGTCTGAAAGCGATATCAAGTTCCCGTCGCTGTCGAAAGCCAACCCTTGACGCGTTGAGCCTTGCCTTATCCAACCATGCACCTTCTTATGGCATCGGTCGCAAAGGCTAACGAGGTTGTCTAGGTTGGTCGCAACGTTCGGGTCGTTGACGTTCGCTGGTGTCAGCTCCGTGATGTGATGCACCATGACGGCGGGCGTGATCTCTCCTTGCTGCAAGCAGTGCTGGCATAGGTGAGCGTCGCGCGTCAGCGCCGCGTCTCTGGCGTGTTCCCAGTCGGCGGATGAGTAGAAGGCACGCGAGAAGTCCTTAGCCATGGCGCACCCCCTGAGATATGGCGGAGCGTGTAGGATTCGAACCTACGGGCGCTGGCGCGCCACACGGTTAGCAACCGTGCGCAATAAGCCACTCTGCCAACGCTCCAAACAAAAAGGCCACGAGCGCGACTGCCCGTGGCCTTGACCTAATCCACCGTACCGAATTCTAGCAGAAGTAGTGAACTGATGTGAACAACGATTTATCAGGCGCTTTTCACATGCGCCCATCCAACTTCGTCAATGTACGCAAAACCTACATCGCAAAGCGCGTGGCACCACCGCACCGAACCTTGCATGATTTCGGCAATCTCACTCCATGGCTGCGCTTGCAGATACCCCATGCAGATAGCGTCTGCGTATCGCGTGCCCTTCAGCTTCGCAAGCCCTCCGCGACCGTCAGCACCGTATAGCACTTCGCACGCTTCGTCTATGGCTTCCTCTGCATCGGCAATGCGCTTCTTCAACCTTCCCTCGAAGTCTATGCGGCGCGATATCGAATCCATAGGGTCGCTGACGTCTCCACTCCCGCCGCCAGCCTGATAGCTCTGCGCCTTGGCTCCTTCACGCGCCTTCATGCGTTCGAGCATTTCCCGCGCCCTGTCGGTCTTCACCACCTCGGCGCGGATGCCCTCGAAATACTCCTTTGCCCTCACATGCCGTCACCGCCAGATCGCGCGCGCTTGAGCTCTGAGCGCCAAAGCTTGAAGGCTTCCCACATCCCAAGCTTCGCAAGGTCGGTGCTCGGCGGCTGAGCCTTAACCAGAGCAACGCCGTCTATTGAAGCCGCTACCACTTCTGCGCCCGTAATGCACTCGATGAGCAATCCCACCTCATCAACAATGACGCGCTCGCCCTTCATGACGTAGCTAGAAGGCGTAATCACTGGCGGAATTTCCTTGTGCATCCTTCGAGCCATAAGCTCGATGCTCTCCGCCATGCCGCGCGTCGCGGTCAGGATTGGATAGCCAGTCTCGTTCGACATTTCGATAAGGCACGTTGTCTTGCCCGTTTGCCTTCCACCGATTATTGCCAGCATGACAGCCACCTACTAAACGCCCGTGCTGCCGAAACCGCCAGTGCCGCGCTCGGTGTCGCTAAGCTCATCGACCGGCACGAGATCGCACGGCACATAGGGCATAACGACAAGCTGGCAGACGCGCGTTCCAGCTTCGAGCGTAACTGTCTCGTAGCTCTGGTTTATGAGAGCCGCGCAGACCTCGCCGCGATAGCCGCTGTCGATAACGCCAACGCTATTCGAAAGCGTGATGCCCTGTTTTGCCGCAAGGCCGCTGCGCGGGAACACCAGCCCCACGCAACCGCTCGGAATCTCGACGGCAAGGCCGCAACCGACAACGCACTTCTGCATCGGCTCGAGCGTGACAGTCTCGGTAATGCGAAGGTCAAGCCCAGCATCGCCCTCATGCGCATAGCGCGGCATCTCGATTCCCTCATTGACCTTCTTAGCGCGAAGCTTCCTGCCAATCATTAGCGCACCCCCAGAACATGACGCGTGACGCGCACGCTTCCAGCCTTAACCCACTTGCCGCCGTAAGTCTGACCCTTCGGACGGATAACAACCTTGTTTCGGTGGCTCATCGCGACAACCTGATATTCGCTGCCCTCATGCTCCACCGTGTCGTTGAGAAAAACGAGCTTACCCGCCGAATCTACCGGGAACGAAGCGGCACTGGCGTATGCCGCGACCTCCGGCACGAGCACGACATAAACGGGCTGCTTGATCTCTGCGCCCTTCTTCTTGATTCCGAACATCCTTCTTCCTCCTAAAACGGTACGTCATCGTCGTAAAGGTCTGGCGCTGCCGGTTGCACTGACGCAACGGGCGACGGGTCGCCGGTAGCCATCGCAAGACCGGGCGCGGCTGCGTTCGCTTGTGCTGGCGATTGCGCGTCGCGCTTGTACTGCATGAGTTCCACATCATCAACGCGCACTTCCCAGCGTTTGATGCTCTGTCCGTCCTTCTGGTAGCTGCGCGTGTGTATGCGTCCGAGAAGCGAAATCTTGGTACCCTTGCGAAGCCACGGCGCGAGCGCTTCGGCGCGCTTGCCGAACATAACGCAATCAGGCCAGTTGGTGTATTCGCCCCACGTTCCGTCTCCGTTCGGCGTGCGCTCGTTGACAGCAAGCGAGAACGAAACGACAGGGTTTCCGCTCTTCGTATAGCGCAGCTCGGCATCTGCACCGAGATTTCCAGATAGCGTGATCTTGTTAAGGCTCACCGCGCACCCCCGAACAGTTCGACAAGCGCCGCTCGCTGATTCGCCCCAAGACCGCGAAGGCGACGCGATTCGGAAATGTGGAGCTTGCGCATGGTCTGCTGCGTGCGGGCAAATCCGTAGCCCGGTGCAGCCTTGATGAGAGTGAACACCTTCATTCGCGACACCGCATCATCGGTGAAAGCCATGTTGAGCACGTCGGGGACGGTATAGGAGCCGTCGGCAACGCCCTTCAAGATCGCGGCGCGGCGCTGCCGTGCCGCCTTGGCCTTTTCAAGGTTTTCTCTGCGTTGCTCAGTTGTCAATGTCGGAATCATCTTTCTTCCCTTCGTGTTCGTAAATCGTTTCTTCGGTTCCGTCCTCGTTGCGGACGGAAATTGAGAACTGCAAATCGCAGTCTTTGAAGATTTCTGGTGCCCTGTCAGCAACACCGTTGAAGATACGTTTCCATTGCTCATTCGTTAGACCGCTCATTGTCTTCTTCACCCCCTGTTTCGTAGGTGATGTATTCGTTGCCGTGCGTAAGCTTGACGGGCGGCGTGTAGTCCTTCATGGCATCGTCAACGCTCTGCGTCATGAGCTTGCGTTTGAGCCGTGCCCAGTCATCGTCGTTAAGCTCAATGGTCTTCATCGCACCTCATTTCTTCGTGACGCGGTAGGTGCCGGAAACCCGAATCGCCTTCAGTGACTTCAAGACGTGCTCCGCGTGCTCCTTGCCAACGATGGTCAGCGTTTGGGCGGGAATCGTGATCTCGTAGACCGTCTGCGCTTCCTGCTTCTCGCGCTCCCACATCCGCTTCAGGGCGGCTTCGGTCTTAGCCAACGTCGCTTGCATTTCCTTGCTTAGCTTCGGCGCGTCAGGCTTGAAATCGAACGTTTGCGGCTCCACTGGCACCCTCCCTTCTCACGATTGCCTGATAATTACTTCTTATCCGGCACGGGCTGTCTAAACCCGAACCGAAAGCGGCGGTTTATCTCGCGTTTCGTCCTCGGTCGCCGCGATGCCCGAAAACGGCGTTTTGGTTCACCTTTGGCACACCTCCTAACCCGCCGCACGGCGCTTCGCTTCACTGAAGAGCTGAGCCGCCGCCGCGTCTCGTCCGGGCATCAGGTGGCCGTAGATTCGAAGCGTCGTTGCTTCGTCCGCGTGCCCCATGCGCTCCGATAGCGTCTTCAGGTCGCAGCCGTTGGCGATAAGCCACGAAGCGTGCGTGTGACGCAAGCTGTGAAACGTGATCTCTCGCGGCAGTCCGCATGCGTCGCGTATGCGGCTGAAAGCCCGTGAAATCGTCGTTGGGCGCATATATGAGCCGTCTAGCGTCACCAGTGGGCAATCTGCGCCCAAACGCCCCAGAACGGCGCTCTGAAGCTTCGTGAAGGCATCAATGACCGCGATATCGTCTTGCGTAAGCGCGATGTTGCGGCACTTGCGGCCTTTGGTGACGTTGCGGCGATAAGGCTTCTTGCCCTTGCCCTCAATGACGTTGCCGCCGACGTGGACGTAAGACAGGGCTCGCTTAACGTCGATGCGCTGCACCGCGCAGACCTCGCCAACGCGCATGCCGGTAACGAGCGACAGCCACGAGGCGAAGGCGTAGACGGCGGCGCGGTAATCGGCCTTCGTCTTGATCTCCTTGCTAAGCGCGCCCTCTAGCTTCTCGTTGAAGCCCTCGAAGTCCCATTCGGTGAGCGCCGAAGCTTCGTGTCGTTCCGGCGATGGTTTGGCGACGTACACCAGCGGGTTAGCGTCGCAAATGCCAGCGTCTACGAAGTGGTTATAAGCGCCGCGCAAGAAGTTGTGGACGTTGATAACGCTATTGCGACAAAGCCCTTGCCCTCCTTCGTCCTTTGCCATGAGCAAGCGTTGCTCAAATCGGTTGAAGTCCATAACGCCAAGATCGCGTGCGTTTGCGGTCTTCAGGTAACGTGCGACGTAGCGGCAGAACAGCCGATAGCTCTTAATGCTGTTCGGGCTTGCGCCGTTGCGCTCGCGCAGTTGCACGTAGTCTTCGAGCAAATCGGTCAAGCGGGCGCTTCTAACCGTTCCGTCAGCCGTCACGTAAGCCGCCCACGTCTCAGCGAGGGCTTGCGCTTCCTCTTCGGTTGCCGCATTCGGAAACCGCTTGTAAGGGCGAATCGCCTTGCCGTCGATGCTGCGACCAAGGTACAACCGGCACTCGAAAACGCCATCTGCACCGCGCTTGACCTTAACGCCCATCATGACCACTCGCAGTTTTCACGAATCCGCGAAGGGCAGTTATCGTCGTGGCAGTCCGCGCAATCCAACGGCTCTTTCCTGATGTTGAACTCAACGATTCGGTACTTCAGAGAAAATCGGATGAGCAGCAGCAGGGCATGAGCAAGCGAGTTGGTAAATTGACCGTCCCAGAACGGGCAAAGTCCGCTCATCGCGCCGCGAACCTCGTACTTGCCGCCCATGCTACTTGCCAACCTTCATGAACGCGCGCATAACGCAGGTGAGCGCGAACACGACGAACACGGCAAAGGCGATAAGCCCGAAACCAGCGCCGAAGAACACGCCAACCGCGATGCTCACAACGAGCGCCAGAATGGAAAGCAGGACGATTGCGGCGCATCCGTATGCGCCCTGCTCGATCTCTCTATCTTCTTTCAGCATGTGAAACCTCCTAAAACGTGAGCGCTATAAGCGCGAGAAACACTAGAAACAGCGCGATTGCCAGAAGCGCTTGATAAGCCCAGTAGCAGACGCACCAGAACGCGGCTACGGTAGCTGCGGTGGCAACGGCGCAAAGTACGATCTGGTAGCGCTTCACTTCTTTCCTTCCGTCTCGGCAATCAGGTAGTCGATGCACTGCTTGCACTTCTGCAAGTCCTGAACGCCGTTCTTGCGCCGCCAGCGCCAAAGGTATTTGAATGCGCAGCCCCACCAGTAGGCCGATTGGGCGGGCAAGGCGTACTGGTCGCCGCTCATCATCGAGCGCATAGCGTCCATGCACTCAATCTGGCCGTCGCCCGCGTAGTGGTCGGGATGCTCCACGGCATCACCGCGCGAAAGCTCGCCAAGGCTCTTCGCGTGCTTCGTCTCAATCATCGGTAGGTAACTCCAATCATCCACTCACAAACCCACTTGTGAAACGCTCTGAGAAATGGCTGAACGTTCGTGTCATCAGCCCAGCCCGCAATGCCTATGAATCCGTCTTCGTTGAACGAGATAGCTTCACGGCCTGAGAAGTAGAAGCCGCTAACGCGCAAAAACGCGCTTTTGATGCCTTTACCGCCATCGGCAAGGTTGATTTGCGGCTGGTACTTCTTGCGATAGCACGGGTGCATTTCCATGTGCTCGCCGTTGCGCTCATGATGCGCGTACTCGATTGCAAGGAATCCTTCGAGCGCTCGAATGTCGTTCGTCGTGATCTGCTCATAGGAAAGCTTGCTTGCGAACAGCTCGCGCGCGCCGTCTCGTGTTGTTGGCGCAATCATGCAGTCACCCCCATTTCGTGCCATTGTTGAAAACTCTGTTGAAAACCTGTGGAAAGTCGTTTTTCTGGCGCTCGAATGAGCCGCACAAAACAAGACCGCAAAGAGAAGAAGCAAGAGAAGAAACCTTGCTTGTAGAGTTGACTAACAAGCAAGTACGGTGGGTTTTGGTTTTGGTTCAAGGAACCAAAACCCACCTTGTCTTGTTTTGTATTGTTTTGTTTTATGGTTAGGCGACCATTTGCGAGTGGGTTTAGCCAACCTGAAACCAGCGGTTTTGCATTGGGTTTGCAAGTCATGTCTTTACACCTCCTGACCTGCTGAATCGTTGTTCTTTGGGTTCTTGCGCGGTCTTCCGCCCTTGCGACCGTTTGCGCGTTGGCGACCGAAATAGAGCGCGTTTTTGAGCATCCGAAAGTTCGTCAAGAAGCCGTCAGGATCGCGTTCGAGCAGCCCTATATCCAACAGCTCTTCGACAAAGGATTTGCAATCTTCAATCGCCATGTACTCATCGAACGCGCCAGACTGTCCGAAGCCCAGAACGCCCGCGAGAATAAGCGCGTCTTCCTCCGTCTCGAAAGCGATACGGTGCCCCTTGGTAGCCGCCAGGTATTCGCAGAGCCGCCACCAGCGCCCGTAGCCGTCATAGCCCCGGCGATGAATGAGCCGTTGGCACTTCACATCTTGCGATGCGTTGGAATCGTGCGAAAAGAAGGCCATAGGCTCTTGCGCAGCGGTCGTTTCCTCCCGTGTAGGCATGTAGTCACCTCCTAACCGTCTTCCTCGTCGCAGATCACGTCTGGCGCGCCCTGCTGGTGCCATCCGTCCCATACGCAGTGCCCAACTTCGCGGCAGTTCGTCCAAACGTCGCGCCCAACGAACGTGCAGCACGTCTTGCCGCGATGCCGCATGCTTTCGAACTCGCATGCTTCGGGGTCTGGCATGGGCGGTTCGCCGAAATCGAGCGGCAAGGTTTCCTGCGCGCTATTCCTCTTCATCGCTTGAAATGTCGTAGGCAATCGAGCTGCCAACGTAGGTGAGCAGCTTTTGCATTTGCTTAACGGTGCTCGGCTCGGGCTTCGCGTCATCTTCAAGCAGGGTGTCAACCCATGCGAGGGTGCCGCGAACGATTGCGAGCGTCGCGCCCATATCAACGTCGAAGCCCTCGCCGGTCTTGGGATTGATGAGCGACATGCTGCCGTTAATGGCGAAGGTGCCAGCGCCAACCTTGGCGATTGTCTCGGTGATCTCTTTACGCTTCATGGTTGTTCTCCATTTCGTCAAATAGTGAGTGCTTAGTCCAGATGTTCATTTCGGGGTGACGTTCGAGCAGCCAACGCGCCAGAAGCGGCGTGATGGTGTTGCATATTCCGTATGTGTGCGGGTTGCCCTGATCGTCGTAGAACGTCACGGGATTGAGCTTCGCGCCGCCTTCGTAACGCTGCTTCTCGATGAGGTATTTAGTCGAAACTCGGATGCCGCGAGCGTCGATAGCGAGCGCGGTAAGCTCGATTTCGCGCATAGCGTCCGGGTTGATTCGCACCCACTCTTCGAAAAGCTCCATATGGTCGCGCGCCTTCAGCGGCAGCGGGCGCGGCCTGCGCTCTTCGCGCATGACCTTTTCGAGTGGCTGCGCGTAGTTATCGGTGTCCATGGCGCGGGCACCTCGCTTCACGGCTCATGACGCGGCGCAAGGCCGCTTCTGCTTCCGCCTTGCTCGCCGATGGTGCGACGGGTAGCATCTGGCGGCGGTAGACCCTGCCGATGCCCCGGTTTTCCGGCGTGCTCGCGTCTTCCTCTATGCGTGCCATCCAGAAGCCCGCGTTGTCGCGGTAGACTTCGGCCTTCATGACCAGATCACGCGCCACAAGACGCGTCCAACCACGATGTAAAGCGGGATGAGAAGCCACCAGCCCACGAGATCGCACAACCACCCCAGAAGGGCGGCAGCGGTCATAGGAAGGATGCCTGATAGCGTCAGAGCGGCGATTGCATACAATCCCCAGCGCTGGTAGCGCGGCATGCGCGCTATACTGTCTTCTGTCAATTGCGGCCTGCAATTTGACGCGCCCGTTCGAAGTTGCCGCTTCGGGCGGGCATCTTTCTTCGTTGCCACCACGCGATAACGAGAACCACAATCGCCCGGTAGAACTGCCGTTGCGCGGCATCTAGGCCGCACGGTTCGTGCATCCGTAAAACCACCTCCAATACCACCGGTTTTAATGTCGGTTTCCGATTTGAAGAACCGACGATTTGCGCACGGGTTCATTTACGCCGTCTCCTTCCATCCCATAAGCTCGTTGGGGCTTTTGCGCACGACGTGACAAATCGCAATGATCTTGTCCGCACCCGGCGTGTATCCCTCGCCGCTCTCGTACTTAACGATTGCGTCTTTGGACACGCCGACAGCCTTTGCAAGCTCTTCTTGCGACATGTCGAGAGCCGCGCGGGCTGCTCGAAGGTTTGCAGCGAAAACCTCCTTGTTGAATCCCATGTGTGTTCACCTCCTTCATCAATAAGTGCTAACCACGTTAGCAACTGTAACGGAACAATAGACAAGCAAAGTAGCTATGTCAAGTGAAAACAAACAATTTCGTTGTGAATTAGCTAACTACGTTGTACTATGCACTTGTACGAATAGCGAAGGAGGGTAGCGGTGAATGTCCAACTAATGAGATTGCGCAAAGCGGCTGGCTACTCAAACAGAGACGATTTCGCGAAAAAGATTGGTGTTAACAAGTACACCTATCGTTCTTGGGAATCTGGCGCGGCGATGATGAGCGCTGAACAAGTATGGAATTGCGCAGTTGCCCTAGGCTGCACACCCAACGATATTCTCGGCTGGTATGAAGACCACCCGCGCGAAGACAGCGGAGAGCGTTTGACTTCCGAAGAGCGCGAGATCGTAGGGTGCTACCGAGAGAGCACGCCGCAATGGAGACAGAACATAGCCATGACTGCCCGCGCTGCTGCGGGCGAATCTAAAGAGACTGCCAAACGTGGTGTTTCTTCCACCGAAGAGCGGAAGGTTGGTTAGAAATGATTATTAGAGCCGAAGAAGGCAAGATCATTATTGAACTCAATGAGCACGAAAAAGAGCTAAGTATCAACGAAGATGAAGTGACCTTAGCAAACCGCGCTCTTAATCGCTTTGTGAACCTTGGATTAGATGCTAATAGGCTTGTTCTAAAGCAGAACACAACAAGCTATGCAACAATTTCATATCGCGGTAATTCGTTCGATTGGGATTTGATTAGATTTAAGTACACTAACCGTGCGAAGTGGGTTTCGGTCAGCATGTCATCTAATGAACGAAAAGAATATGAACATAGCCCCATATTTGCGGCTCAAAAGAACAAGAGACAGGCAATGTGGAAGGCTCAAATTGAATCAATCGAAGACGTAGACCGCCTTACTGATATCGCTTTTAGGTACATAAAAGAGATCATGGAGAAGTTCCCTGAGAAGTTCTAACGTTTCAAGTGCTTAGCCAGGAACAGCCAGGGCAATTTTCAGACGTGTTTTAACGCATCGCAAGCCTTCTAGCTGGTGTTATTCGGTTTTAGTTGTGTTGGGAAGTGGTGAAAAACGGCAATATAAAGTGCTGTTTTCAGAGAGAAACCCCGCGCGGGAACTTTGGCGGAACGCGCGCGGGGCTGGTCAAGAAGCAGGGCGCTTTACCGCGCTCGCTCTAAGGGGTGATTTTAGCATGGTAAAGAACCGCGCCGCCATATATGCGCGCTTCAGCTCGCACAATCAGCGCTCAGAGAGCATAGAGATACAAGTTGAGAACTCACGCGCATACTGTGAGCGCGAGGGTTTGCAGGTCGTGCGCGAATACTGCGACTATGCGCAGACGGGGCGCAACATCGACCGTGCCGAGTTCCAACGAATGATGAGCGATGCCCGACACGGCCTGTTTGACTACGTAGTGATCTACAAGGTTACGCGCATCATGCGCAACCGAGACGAAATGTCGCTTGCCCGCATCATGCTTCGCAAGGCTGGCGTAGAAATCCTATACGCTGGCGAAGACATTTCCAGCGGGTCAAGCGGCGTGTTGCAGCTCGGCATGCTCGAAGTTCTCGCCGAGTACGAAAGCGCGCTTGACAGTGAGCGCATCAGAGACGGAATCCAGAAGAACGCGCAGCGGTGCATGGCGAATGGTCGCACTCTTTACGGGTGGGATATCGTAGAAGGCCGCTACGTAATCAATGAGCGCGAAGCGTCCGTGCTTAGCAGGATGAAGAACATGTTGTTTGCCGGTAGCTCCGTCGCCGATATCGTGCGCGCCGTGAGTACCGAGCGAAGCAAGCGCGGTGCCAAGTTCAATCAGGATACCGTCACGAAGCTTCTAAAGCGCGTCCAGAACGCGGGTGTATACAAGTACGCCGGTCATGAAGTGCCGGACGGGATGCCCGCCATCTGGTCGCAGGTAGAACAAGACATGATAGACAACATCCTTGGCGACCGTCACAAGCCGCGCCGCAAGATCAACTCAACGCTAGAGTTCCCGTTGTCCGGCAAGCTCTACTGCGCCAAGTGCGGTGCGCCAATGGCGGGCACAAGCGGCACGTCATGCACTGGCGCGACGTATCACTACTACAAGTGCCGGAAGTGCCGCCGAACCGTTCGGCGTGATCTCGTAGAAGACGTTGTTTGTGATATGACGCTGCAAGCCGTGGCGCGCGAAGACGTTAGGCAGCGCATAGCAAGCGGCATGGTTGCGTTTCAAGCCGAGCAACCGAAAGAGCAATCGAGAAGCTACGCGATAAAGAAGGAACTGAAGCGGATTGACCGCACCTTTGAACGCATCTGGCAAGCTATAGAAGACGGCATCGCGCCGCCCGGTGGCAAAGAGCGCACCGAAGAGCTGAAGCAGCGCAAGAGCGAGCTTGAAGCAGAGCTGCGCATCGCCGAGAGAGAAGAAGCGTTCAACATCGGCGTTGACGAACTCATGCTGTGGCTCGATGATGCGGCGGAAAACCTAACGCCAGAAGTGATCTTAGGCACCTTCGTTCGATTCGTTGAAATCGACGGGAAGACGCTTAACGTCTACTTCGCCTTTGACCGCTACGGCGATGATTTCAGGCCGAAACAGAAAAAGGCCGAACCATGCCCCGAAGGGCATAGTTCGACCAATTCTCTTGTGGTGGAGGCGCGGAGAATCGAACTCCGGTCCACGAAAGCCCCCTGATTGGCATCTCCAAGCTCAGTCGCTGGTTTAGTCTCGGACGCTTTGCGCGCAGCGACACGCTCGCGGCGTCCTAACCGGTTCGGTCTTAGCCTGCGCCATACCGATTACGTGCGCAGGAGCATTCCCCTAAAATGACGTCGCGCCGGTGTCGGGGAAATCACCGGGTTGACGCGCCGCTATAAACTAAGCAGCGAGAGCCATAGGCTCAAAAGAAGAGTTGTTGTCAATTCAATTTGACGGTACCCCTGTTTAACGAGGCGAGGAGACCTCGGCTTGCTTCCTCTCTCAGAGCTATCGTGTCGAAACCAGTCGCCCCCGAATGTCGGGAAAGTCTGGATGGCATTGGGCACGAGCACCCAACACCCGTCGACTTTTCAAGGAACACGCGGGGCGAACCCCGCTTGTGGAGTGTTATCTTACCACGTTCTAAAAGCGGACAGCTGTTCTATGCACGAGCTGTGAAGACCCCAATGTGCGCCGTACTTCGCACTTTTGCTACCGGTCGCGTCACGTATATTTTCGCCAAGCAAAATTGACCCGTCGAAAGGACCGTTATGGATACCAAGCAGCAACTTGTCAATGCCCTCGCAGGCCTGGGCTCAACCATTACCGAAGCTATGGATGTCATCGAAGGCTTTGTCCCCTGCGGACATCCCGCCCTCACGGTTTCGAACGCCCTTGTTGCGCTGGACGCTGACGATGATGCAGCTCTCGCCCAGCAGCTTGAGACCGTCGAGGGCTTTATCGACCACGTGAGCGAAAACCGCGGCGTGACCGCCTGCCACGGCGTCGAGGTCGAGCTCGCGGGTCCCAAAGCCGATCTGCTCGCAGCAATCCGCGAGGTAGGCGCCCTTATGCAGACCGCAGGCGTCAAAAACACCCAGGTCAACGAGTGGGTCTACCGCAGCCTGGCAGCACTCGACAGCTCCGACGAAAAGGCAGCCGAGCAGCTCGCAGAAAGTCCCGCCATTAAGGCCGAGCTTTTGTAAATAGCAGACGCGGGCCCCTTGGCGCATCGTCGTCCAAGAGGCCCGCAAACATTTCGCGTCAACCGATAGCCGCGCCGCCACGTTCGGTCAAAGCCAGAATTGGCATCATTTGGCGCGGGGTCTTTGCTGCAAGATCGGCATGTTCGAGCAGCTTGCGATCGTTAGTTACCAAGTAATCAACCTGGGCGCGTTTGCATGCGGCGAGTACCAAGTTGTCCTCGTAATCGCGATGGAGCGTCAGATATTTGTCGGCTAGCCACAGATCGGATGCATCAGCGCCCACGGCCGTGGCGTTTTCGGTCATGTTCCGAACAAACGCCAACGTCGCATCGCCAATTGCACGGGCAGATGCCTCGTCGAGCGCTCCCCCGCTGGCAAGAACGCTGCGCTTCAGTTCGTGTTGGACAACGTACAGCACGTCCTTGGCGATATGCACCGGAAAGAACAGCAATGCCCCCGCCTCCGTCGCCTGCCCAATAAACGCGCGTGCGGCAAGCGACTCGGCATGGTCGGCGCAAAACGAATCGACCCATACGTTGGCATCCACCATTATTTTGAGGGGAGCCCCGCTCACAGGATCATCCCCTTTTGGCGATAGCGCTCGTCCATGGCTTCGGAATAGATTGTGTCCCAATCGCGATCGTCGGATACAGGCGACGCAGCGATGCCCATATCTGCATAAAGCCGGTCTGCCACTGCCCACGACGCGGCGAACGGAGTATCGGGCGCGACGGCCTGCTGCCGGTCGTCGACGGCCGCAAGCACTTCCTCGCACTGCCCGCCACCCTGCGCGACCTTGGCCACCACCTTTTTGATGAGCTCGGGCAGCGACCCGCCCGAAAGCCGCAGCGCCTCCTCGGCACGGTTCTTGACCTGGCGATCCACGCGAACGTTCACCTGCGCCATGCCGCTAACAGCACCCACGTCGATCCCGCTCCCTTCAATTGCTAGCCATGCTAGCAACACTATATCGAGAAGCTAACAAATGGTCAAATGCAAAAGGCCTGCGCCCGGACGACACCGATGCCGTCTGGGCGCAGGCCAGATAACGTGCGCGAACACGTCTGCTAGCGCAGGTAAGCCTTCGCGTTGCCCAGGCTGTAGGCAATCGTCGAGCCGTTGTGCAGCAGTGACGACGTCTGCGGAGTGATCATGCCGGTAATACCCAATGCCAACAGCGCCGAGTTGGTGAGCATCACCTTGGAATACGAACTCGACAGACGGTCGATAAGCCCCTGACTCATGCGGCGCAGGCGCACGATTGCGGCCAGATCTGTATCGGTCAGGATGATATCGGCGACCTCCTTGGCGATGTCGCTTCCACCGCCCATGGCCAGACCCACATCGGCCAGACCCAGCGCCGGTGAGTCGTTGACGCCGTCGCCCACCATGGCAACGTGGCGCCCCTCGCCCTTAATGCGCTCCACATACGCGTACTTGTCCTCGGGCAGCAGCTCGGCCTTAAACTCGTCGACACCTGCCTCGCGAGCAATGCGCTCGGCCGTGCGCTCCGAGTCGCCCGTGAGCATGACCACGTGCTTAACGCCCAACGCGTGCAAGTCGGCGATGGCCTCGCGGACCCCGGGCTTAAGCGGGTCCTCGATACCGAGCACGCCCACAACGGTGCCATCGACCGCCAGATACAGCGGCGACAGGCCCTGCATCTGGGACTCAATGCGCTCCTTAATGTCGGACTCGAGCTGCGCGCCCTCATCCTCAAATACAAAGTGCGCGGAACCGATGATGGCGCGACGCCCTTCGATGGACGAAGCGATGCCGTGTGCCACGATGTACTCGACGGCAGCATGGCGCTCGCGGTGCTCGAGCCCGCGCTCGCGGGCGGCGTTGACCACGGCGCGTGCCACCGGATGCGGAAAATGCTCCTCCAAGCAAGCGGAAAGGCGCAGGATCTCGTCCTCGCTCCAGCCATCGGTGGTGAGCACGCAGGCAAGACGCGGCTGCGCCTCGGTCAGCGTGCCGGTCTTATCAAACACAATGGTGTCGGCCTTGGCAAACGACTCAAAGTACTTTGCGCCCTTGACCATGACGCCCATCTTGGCGGCATCACTCATAGCGGTCATGACGGCGACGGAACCCGTGAGCTTGAGTGCGCACGAGTAGTCGACCATCAGTGCCGCCGAGGTCTTGATGAGGCTACGCGTGGTGAGAGCGACAAGGCCCGCGAGCAGGAAGTTCCACGGGACGATCTTGTTGGCGAGGTCCTCCATGTGCGACTGGCCCTCGGACTTGAGCGAGTCGGCCGTCTGCACGAGCGAGACGATTGAGCGCAGTTTGGTTTGCGCCGTATTGGCGCGCACACGCACCAAGATGCTGCCGTCTTCCACGACGGTTCCGGCGAACACGTCGTCGCCTGCGCTGCGCTCGACGGCCAGCGGCTCGCCGGTCAGGGTCGCCTGGTTGACCATGGCGCTCCCCTGTTCGACCACACCGTCAATGCAGATGGACATGCCAGTGCGAACGGCGACCAAATCGCCGGGCTCAAGCTCGGTCGCGGCAACGCTCACCTCGGTGTCGCCGACGACCTTTTGCGCCTTGTCGGGCACATCGAGCAGAGAGTTGATGAGCTCGTTTTCGCTCATGGCGCGGGTGTAGTCCTCGAGCAGCTCGCCCACGTTGAGCAGGAACATTGTCTGGCCCGCGGTGTCGACATCACGCTTGACGAACGAAATGCCGATGGCCGAAGCGTCGAGCACAGGAACGGTCAGGCGCGGCTGCGCCAGCTCATGAAGGGCGGCGCGCAAAAATGCCATGTAACCGGCCACGACAAACACCGCACGCAGAGGCGTAGGCAGGAACCAGCGGCGCGCGTAGTGGGCACCGATAAGTGTGGCAAGATCCATGACGAGCTTGTGCTTGCGTGGCTCAAGCTGCATCACGTAACCCGTCTTTGTGTCGGCAATGGCCTGGGCATCGAGAGCGCCCAAGGCGTCGAGCACGCTCGCGCGGCGCGGCTCGTCGTACTCCAGCGCCATCTGGCCAATACGGCCATAAACGCGTACCTTGTGCACGCCGTCGATATCGCCGCTGAGCTTAAGAAGTGCATCGAGATCGCTCTCTGGCACAGGACCCGCCAATTGAAGACGGGTCCTGCCGGGGATCTCGCTAATAACCGAGAATCTCATAGTTTGTGCCTGGGAGCGTTACTCGGCTGCCTCGTCAGCAGCGGCCTCGCTCTGGGTGATGTAGGCAGCCTCGGCAACCATGTCATCGACATTGGCCTTGGCCTGCTCGACCATGTCCTGGTAGCAGTTCTTGATGCGCATACCGCACGCGATGCCCTGCACGCAGGCGTTCTTTACCGGAGCGCTGGTGAGCAGCTTGATGCCGGCCGTACCAAGCAGAAAACCGCCACCGACAAGCAGGGTGTTAAACGTCGACTTCTTCATGCTGCTTCTCCCTTTTGCCGCACAAGCGCGGCATGGTGCCTTAGCACCCGAGTTCATTAGTTTGCTCGAGCACGCTTTTGAAAATAGTTTAGTATAACTATTTGGTCAACAATGGCTAACTTTTTGGAAACTATGGGGATGAACTCAATGTGACAAAGGGATTGTCCCTTTGTCACATTCCTACAGCTGCCAGGCAGCCGCTTCCTTTTGCAGCGCAGCCATGCGGGCGAATTCTCCACCTGCCGCCTTGAGCTGAGCCGAAGCACCCTGCTCGGCAACCACACCATCCTTGAGCACAACGATTTTGTCGGCATTTTCCACCGTACGCATACGGTGGGCAATAACGATAACCGTCTTACCTGCAAGCAGACGGGAGAGTGCCTGCTGTACCACGGTCTCATTCTCCACATCCAAGCTTGCCGTCGCCTCGTCCAACAGCACGATGGGCGCATCTTTGAGCAGCGCGCGGGCGATGGAGATGCGCTGGCGCTCGCCACCGGAGAGTTTGGAGCCGTTCTCGCCGATCATGGTGCCGTAGCCCTGCGGCATGCGGCTCACAAACTCGTCGCAGTTGGCGGCACGCGCGGCCGCAAGCACTTCCTCATCGGTGGCATCACGACGCCCGAGGCGGATGTTTCCCATCACCGTGTCGTCAAAGAGCAGCACGTCTTGGAACACAATGGCGTAGTCGCGCAGCAGTACCTCGGGATCCACGCTCGCAACATCCACGCCACCCACGGTGACCGTGCCTTCGGTGGCATCCCAAAAGCGCGCGGCCAGGCGGCTCACCGTAGACTTACCGGAACCCGAAGGGCCGACCAGTGCCGTGACCTCGCCTTCCTTAGCGGTAAAGCTCACATCGGTAAGAACTTTCTCGCCGGCGCGGCCGTCCTCGCCCGCACCATAGCCAAATGCCACGTGATCGAACACCACATCGTGGCCCACGGGCTCAAATTTCTCGCTGCCCCGCGCCACAGGCTCTTCCATGATGGAACGCATACGCTTGGCAGACGACTCGGCGGCAAACAGCTCGGACACCAGCATCAACGCCTGGTCAAAGGGTGCATAGATACGGCTCACCATAAGCAAGAAGGCAAACATCACCAAAAAGTCGACCCGCCCCGAGGCAACCATCGCGGCACCCGTTACCAGCGTGGAAGCGACCCCCAGACGCAAAATGACAAAGGCAGAGTTGACCAAAAGCCCGTTAACGAGTTCTCCCTTAGTGGTCTCGCGCTCCTCGGCATCGATCACGGCACCGAGTCCCTCAAGATAATAGGCCTCCTGGTTGGTAGCGCGGATCTCGCGCACACAATCGAGCGTCTCCTGGATCGCCTCGGTGACTTTGACCTTCTCGGCGCGAACACGGTCGAACACCGGGACCATGGGGCCGCGCGTCAAATACAGCACGGCAAAGGCCACGGGAACGCTCCAGAACGCCGCGATCGCCAACTGCCAGCAAAAGAACAGCGATGCTGCGAACACAATAGCGCTTGCGATAATGGCGCCCCAAAGCTCTCCCAACACGTGGCTGTAGGCATGTTCCATGGTCTGGACATCGCCCATGATGGTCTCGGTTAAATCGGCCAGATCGCGACGTCCAAAAAACGATAGCGGCAGCCTGCGCAGGCGCTCGGCAATTTCCATGCGCTGCTTGCCGCACTCCTCGTAAAAGATGCAGTAGGTGTAGTAATACTGCTGCCAGTTAGAGGCAAAGAGCAACACGAAAAAGACCAGGAGGCCGCCCACGATCGGCAGGGCATTCGGCAGGTCGGCCCCGCTGGCGAGATGCTCGACAAAGCCGGCCATGACCCGGAACAAAAAGCCCATGCCGGCCATGGTAATAAGATTGGTGAGCGTGGTCCAGAAAATGCCGCGTTTTACGCCGGCGATGCCTTTATCGGATAGGAAAAACTTCTTTTGGAATGAGGCGAACATTTAGGCCTCGCCCCCCTTCGTGACGGCGGCATCCGCGGTCGCAGCAGTAATCTTCCAGCTCGCGGCCTGTTCGTATTCGGCCCACATCTTGGCATATAGACCCTCTTGGGACAGCAACTCGGCATGGGTACCCGACTCCCGCACGCTGCCCTGGTTGAGTACCACGATTTGGTCTGCGCCCACTACAGTCGAGAGTCGGTGCGCGATCATAATGACCGTGCGGCCCGCCGCCAGCTTGCTAAAGGCGCGCTGGATGAGCGCCTCGTTCTCGGGGTCGGCAAACGCCGTGGCCTCATCGAGCACCACGATAGGCGCGTCTTTAAGGATCGCGCGGGCTAATGCCACGCGCTGGACCTCGCCACCCGAAAGATATGCCCCGCCGGCGCCGAGCATGGTATTGATGCCCTGTGGGAGCTTGGCCACAATGTCGTCGCACTGAGCTGCGGAGAGGGCCGCACGCACCTCGTCGTCAGCGGCCGCAGGCTTGGAGGCGCGCACGTTATCGGCAAGTGTTTGCCGGAACAGCTGGTTGGTCTGGAACACAAAGGCGACCTGGTCCATAAGCTCGTGCGGATCCATATCGCGAACGTCCACACCGCCTACGAGCACTCGACCCGAGGAAACATCCCAAAAACGCGGGATCAAGCTTGCGCAGGTTGACTTACCACCGCCCGAGGGACCCACCAGCGCAAGGGTACTGCCTGCGGGGACGTTAAAGGTTACGTGGCTGACGGCAGGTGCTTCGGCACCCTCGTACGTGAAGTTCACGTCCTCAAAGCGCACATCGCTGCCAACAGGACGCTTAGGCTGAGCGGGCACCAGAAGTTGCTCAGACTCCATGATGCTTCGGATGCGCGCCAGCGAATCGGCACTCATTTGAGACGCCTCGCCCACAAACATGAGCTTGGTCATGGCCGTCGGCACCACGGCCGAAAATATCGCGTAAAACGTGAAGTTGGCCATAAAATGCGCGAAGTCCGTCTCGCCCGGCGCCAACAGCAACGCCACGGGCAACAGGAATGCCACAAGACCATTGAGCGCGGTAAGGTTGAGTACCTGCGGACCTCGACAGAACGTGCCCGCATAGTTTTGTGCCATGTCGGCGTATTCGGCGATCGCATCGTGGAAGGCCTTAAAGGAGTAGACCGTCTGCTGAAACACCTTGACAACGGGGATGCCACGTACGTATTCGGTGCCGGTCTTGTTCATCTTGACCAGCGCTCCCATGTAGGCCTTCATGAACTCGGCGCCTTTGCCGCTCATCATGGTGGCCATGGCGCCAAACGAAACGACGACCGAGATAAGGCATGCCGCCCCCAAACGCCAATCGAGCGCGAAAAGCAGCACGAGCAAGCCCACGACCATGGCGGCGGCGCCTGCGATATCGGGCAGCATGTGTGCGAGCAAAGTCTCGGTGGAGGCGGCACATCCGTCTACAACACGACGCAGCTCACCGGTGGCGTGCGTGTCAAAGTAGCCAAGCGGCAGCTTAAGCAGGTGCTCGCTCGTAGTTTTGCGAATATTGGATGCGCAGCGAAACGCAGACAGGTGCGTGCACATGAGCCCCACGAAATAAGCTACGATGCTTGCCAGGGCAAAACCCACGGCCCACCAGCCATACATCGCGATATCGGTGACTTCGCTCCAGTTAGGTGCCACGGCGATCAGATTGCGTGCGACAAGCCAAATGCACACGAACGGGCCAAAGCTCAGCAGCTGCGAGAGCGCCGAGAGCGCCATGCCCAAATACGTTAGGAATTTGCGGTCACCAGCATATGCAAGCAGCTCGCCGATACCGCCGCCTTCCTTTTTTGATTCCTTTGCCATGAGATTCCTTTCTAACGGCTTGAGAGTTAACCATAACAAACTTATCATTGATATGTTAGCCAAGGCACACAATCGAGCCAGGCATGGACGTTTCCGCAAAGGAAGGGGACGCTTTTGAAAATGCATCGGGCAGCGACCGACATAACCGAGCTCTACGCACCGCAATTTGAGCAGTTTGGCCTGGAGCTTACCGGCAAGGGCGCCGTCTTTACCGGCGAGGTGGCAAACGACCGGGCGCACGGCCGCGCATGGATCATGCCCCTCTCCCCCACCTGCATCGTCATGGAGCATTTCATTACCCCGACGCACGATATGTACCTGGCCGAATACACACCCGAACCGTACGCATGCGTGAGCGAAGTCAGCGCGCCCACGCTCATGTGCATGCCCGAGGCTGGCATAACGCCTGCGAACCTTAAACCCTTGCATGGACCGTGGCCAAACAATGCCGTGTGCAGCTTTATCCAAGATAGCTGCGGCGAAGAACTAAGCCCGCTGTTTGCAGGACAGCTTTATCACTCGCGCTCGGTGCTCTTTTTGCCCGGGTATTTTGATGAGCTGGAGCAGCGGTATCCCACTGAGTTCGCGGAAGTCTTTGAGGCGTTTGCCGAGTCGTGGCACGAGGAAGCGACGTCTGCCATCTGCCACACGCTGCGCCGGATTAACGAGGAACGCGCCCGTACCGTAGGCGGACACGTCTATATGCAAGGCATCGTGGAGACCATGGTCGCGGAGCTCGCCTGTTCGCGCGCGGCCCACAAGCAGGCGCGGCAGGCGGCAGGCACGCGCGCCAGCGTGACCATTGCCGAGGAAGCGACGGCAATGATTGAGCGTGCGCTCGACAAAGGCAGACGTGTGGGTATCAACGAGGTGGCCGAGAGGCTCTACACAAGCCGCTCCAAACTATGCACCACCTTTAAGGCCCAAACTGGCGAGTCCCTGGGCGCCTACATTCGCAGACGCCGTATGGAGCGAGCGCAGGACCTTTTGGCAGATAGCGCGCTCACGATAGCGCAGGTGGCAGAGCGTCTAGGCTATCCCCAACAGGCTGCCTTCGCCCAAGCCTTCAAACAATACACCGGCACCACCCCCACCGCTTGGCGAAGCAAGCACCGCTAAGGTCCAAGCTCCTTGGCCGTTACGGAGCGATTTAATTAGCCGCCGCCCATCAGCTCGCCCAGGATCTAAACGTCAAGATGTGCACAATCAAGCGCCTTTTTGATAAGAGGGGCAGATCGATCAGCCAAATACAACGGAATGTTGAGCACCCCGTCGTCGAGCTTTAGGTTCTTAAGTGAGTAGCGGACCCTCAGTGGAGTCGTCTCCGCATGCTTGTCGGCATAGTACTTAAGGCTCTTGGAATGAACGACCTCTCCCGATTTGACCTCGACGGGAACGATTTCGTTTCCGACTTGAATCAAAAAATCGACTTCGTGCTTCGGCTTCTCGTTTGTCCAATAACGCGGAGCAGCATCTAACTGTGAAAGTAATGCCTGAAGCACATAATTCTCGGCGAACGAACCTTTGAACTCCGAAAATAGCGCATCCGAGATGGCAAAAGCGGACGCATCCAGCCTTGCCATGCGGCGCAGCAAACCGACATCAAGACAGTAGACTTTAAATGCCTTGAGGTCATCGTATGCAGAGAGCGGCACGCCACCGGCAGCATTAAGGCGAACCGCCATGATGAGCCCAGCATCGGCAAGCCATTCCAGAGCATCCTCGTATTCTCGAGCACGAGCCCCCTCGCGCACCGCACCCCAAACGAACTTTTTGTTCTCGCGCGCCAACTGAGCTGGAATCGAGTTCCATATTTGCGAAAGCTTGGCGAACTGCGCACGGCCACCATGCTTGGCAAAATCGCGCTCGTAGGAATCCAAGAGATCGGACAACACCTTATCGACCTGAACGATATCGCCCGTCTCCACCCACCGACCAAGAGCCTCTGGCATGCCGCCACATGCAAAATAACGCCGAAGATGCTCGACGAGACGGACATGGAAGAAATCGGGCACTGTCTCGATCTGATCCAGGCCGCCAAGGTATTCGTCGTAGTTTGCAGCGCCCTCGGCTTTCAGAAACTCGGAAAAGCTCATAGGGTGCATCTCCATGAACTCGACCTTTCCCACCGGAAAAGCGCTGGTCTCACGGGACAAGCGAACGCCCAACAAAGACCCTGCGCATGCGACGTGATACTCGGGGGCCTCGTCACAGAAGTATTTAAGGGCGCCGACTGCAGAAGGACAATCCTGGATCTCATCAATAATAAGCAGCGTCTCGCCGGGATCGATAGGCTGTCCAAGTGCCAGGGAAAGGTTTGAGATGATCCGCCGAGGATCGCGCGTACCTTCGAAAAACTGAGCGTACTCGCTCTGTACCCCAGGTGACGGTTCCTCGAGCGTCAGATACACAAAATTGCGGTACGAGGTTCGACCGAACTCCTTAAGCGCCCACGTCTTTCCAACCTGGCGCGCCCCCTTAAGGATAAGCGGCTTACGATATTCCGACGCTTTCCAAGCGTTAAGCTTGGCAATGATATCTCGCTGCATGACCGAACCTCCCGCAAAGAAACTTCCGTAAACGTGATATTTCCCACATTTTACCCCAGGGAAAACGTGATGTTTATCACATTTACGGAAGTATTAAGCTCAGTTCGCCACACTTTCATCACAATCAGAACCACCCCTAAAAAGGGTGGTTTGCTCTTAGGGTATAACCCACGGGCC
>CAUFMG010000006.1 GCA_959026725.1 uncultured Collinsella sp. | reverse complement strand
ACCCCATCCCTCCGAGCCCAAACCACCCCCACGCCCGCCGCAATCTCCGCCACGTCACAAACCACCTACGCCCACTCCGCCACGGCGACCCAAAACGGCGTCACCTTCACCGTCTCGTGGAACGACGCCCCCGCGGGCACCGCGACGACCTTCCACGTAACCCAGGCCAACGGCTCGTCCCAGGCCAAGGCGCGCATGGACGTGCCCACCTATTGGGACGGCGGCAGCCAGGAAAGCGTCTGCGACCCGTCGCGCGCGGCATGGGGCAACTACTGCAGCCTGGGCACCGCGGGCCACGACTTTACCTTCGACTTCACGGCATCGGGCACGTACCGCATCTACTTCTACTTTATGGACAACGACAGAAACGACCCCCAAAACGACAAGGGGATCTACTACCTGCGCACAACGGCGGAGGTGACCGTAAACGACGCCGCCCGCCCGAGCGTCACGCAGATCGTCAACAACGCTGTGACCCAGTGCAGGCAAAAGACGAACGGCTCGGAATACGACATGGCGCTGTGGCTCCACGACTGGACGCTCGACCAGCTGGAGTACGACCACAGCCTCAACTGGTGTTCGGCCGAAAGCGGCCTCACGCGCCACCAGGGCACCTGCGAGAGCTACCAGCGCATCTACTCCAAGCTCCTTGACGCCGCGGGCATCGCCAACGGCCGCATCACCGGCAACGGCCACACCTGGAACGCCGTAAAGATCGACGGCAAATGGTGCCAGATGGACCTAACCTGGGACGACACCAGCGACAACTGGTACGGAGACCTGGACCAGCGCCATCTGTACTTTGGCCCGACCGACGAGCTCATGGCAATCGCCCACTCCGACCACACGGCAAACTACCAGAAGGACGGCTACGCCTACCGCTCGACCGGGTAGTGTCGCGATAGTTGGTGTAATGGACACTTTGCCCCCTGCATCCAGGATCCGGAATCTATCGATATCCTAGGCCGTCTCCACGCCGTCAGCAAGCTCCAGGCTGGATTCGACCATCTTCCTGTCGGTCTTTCCCAGCTCGGCCCAGTCATGACAGCCCAAGGCGCCCCTCCGGAGCTCCGCGTCGTGCATCTCGGCCATCTTCCTCTCCGAAAAGTAGCGTGAGCCGGCCCATGTCTCGGCCTGGTCGCACATGACGGCTCCCACGAGCCTGAGCAGCGAACTCTCCGACGGGAAAACCTGCACCACGCGCGGGTCGCGTTTGGTTTCCCTTTTGGCGCGCTCCCGCAAGTTGTTGGTGCGCAGGCGCTTCCAGTGCGACGGTGGGAAGTCCAGGTGCGCTAGCGCGTCAGGCTCCGCCTCCTCGAGCGCCCTTGCCGCCCCCAGGCAGCACCCCACCAGCATCTCGCACGCCGCGTGGTACATGGCCACGGCGGTGGCGGCGTACCTGGCGCGGAAGACCGAAGAGAAGATGCTGGCCCACGCGGCGCCTCAGCTGCCAGGAGCCGGCCTCGCGCATGCAGTCGCGCATCGCTGCTAGGCCGCCCCCCTGGAAGACCTCGCCTATGGCCCTGACCAGGCCCCGGGGACATCGGATACGGACGAACTCGTTGCCGGAGGTGCCACGGTCGCGCGGCGCCTGCAGGAAGCCGAGCCACGAGTCATGCGATTCCGTGTCCACCACCGATACGCCGAGCACCTGCCTCCAGCCGGACTCGTCGCAGCCTATCGCCGTGACAGCCGCGGTCGAAGCCGCGCGGCCCCCGCAGCGGCACTTGAAGTAGGTCACGTCGAGCCAGATTAAGGGTATCGAGCGCACCTCGAACGTCCCTCCGCCAGGTCGGCTATCTCGGCGTCGAGGCTAACGGCGATTGTACCCACACGGCCCCTGCCGAGCCTCCCGATGCCCATCTTCTCGGCTACCCTCTGCACCTTCCTAGTGCTGGTGCCGGTAGCGCACATCTCGGCCACCGCCGCGACGAGCGCGCGGTCGACGCGCCGGTGGTGCTCGAGGACGTCCTCGGGGAAGAAGCCGCCCGTCCAGAGTTGAGGGACACCCAGGTTGAGCATACCCACGCATGTCACGAGGCGGCCTCTGTTGCCGTTCCTATTGTTGGCCCCATCGCCGCAGAGCTGGTCAACCTCGGCGTCCATGATGGCGGTAACCACCTGCACGGCAAGCGGCATGAACAGAGATTGGATGTCCACCACCCCGTCCGCCAACTTCAGCATCGCAACGGACGCGGCATCGCGTCTGACAGCATCACCATAGCGGTCACCGCTCTTTCCCAGAATCCGTATTATGGTATTCCGGATTCAAGAAAAGGGGCAGTTTTCCCCTTTTCGACGGCAGGCCGTCGGCGGATTTACATCAACATATCCGGTGCGATCGAAATCATAAGTCACATTAAAGCAGTGATTAACACTTATTTCTTCAATGCGCAGGACCACTGCATGAGACCAGCTCTAATCAACGCAAAATAATGGGAAGAGAATTTACGCGCAAGGTATATAGGCCATTTCCAATTATTATATGCAAGCTGAGCGGCCCCATTACCAACCACAAGCGCCCAGACGCCCATGCCAGTAAAGGAAATTAAGACATACGACAATACAAAACCTGCAATAGCCGAAACTATATAAGCCGGGAGATAGGGGATTTCATTCGTACTGATAATGTAATTACAACACAATGAATGATGGTTCCAAACCGCAAGATAAACAACCAAGGCGAAATAAAGAAGCCCGTCGGGGGAAAAACCTTTCTTAACTAGGAACAAGACTGGGAAGCCGACAAACCAGACACCGATCGTGCATACAACAATTAAAATCCAATATAGAGACAGACTTTTTTCAATAATTTTTCGTGCAGTCTGAACTTCGCCACCAGCATAAGCAGATTGAAACATTGGAATAAAAGATCGAACGTAGGCGCTGGCAAACCCGTAAATTGCACCGCCAACTTGAATAATTAATGAATACTGAGAGTTAACCTCCACACCAAGAAAATAGGAGCAGAGCAGCGAACTCAACTGAGTGGAAGCATAGCAGCAAAGTTGAACAACGCCGTCCCTCCACGCCAAATAAGCCACTGAAATAAACGTTTCTTTTATTTCAGAAATAGAAACACCCGTACAAGCATCGTTTGCTTTTTTTATCGCCTCTGAGTGAACCTCCAGAAAGCGACCGCAAAAAAATCTCAGCACAATGTCATTAAACAGATAACCGATGGCAGCGCCAATGATGCCAAAACCCATAAACAGCAAAAACGCAGAAACCACAAGCTGCCCAATGCGACCATAAGACTTTGCCCTGCTTTCAGCGGAAATATCCCCGAACCCTCTCAGGCAGGTCGTATAATGAAAAAAGAATAGATTAAAAAACACATCAAAACAAAAAATTAACCATGCGGTCCAACAAGAAAAGGGATCAATAGCACTTGAAATTGAAGAAATGTAGGCAGTTCCAACTGTAGCGGTAAGCATCAGGACAACGCAAGAAATTAACGCGTAAACAATGCGGGATGTTTTAATCAATTTGCCAAGCAGCTCATAGTCTACAGAATCACCAACTTGAGATGAATCGTAGCCGCTCTTGCTAATGCTACGCGCACCGCTAAGACAATAGACAATATTTCTCGCAAAAGTTGGTGTAAAGCCAAATTCAAATAACAGCGTTAAATTCCCAATGGCAACAAAAGTGTACCAGAGACCAAGTTCGGCGTTAGATAAGTAAGCAAGCAGAAACGGAAGAAGAAGGAAGCTGCTCCCCATTGAAAGAACAGTGCTTACATAGTTCCATATAATGTCTGACTTGGTAGTATTAATTTTTGCCATTATTTAGCCATCTCCACAACATCCTTTGATGGCACCCTGGATTGACAGGGCCCCTTATCTGAAAAGGCGGGCAGCGCCATAAGCATAAAGAAATTACATGCTGGATATAACATTCCGCATTCAACAAACCCCATTAGGGAATACAAGACCAAGCCCATGAATGTCACGTGGGCCGAAATACGCGCTTTATTTATCGCTACGCAATAGAAAGCAACAAACGCGGTAAATGGGATCAAACCGTATTGAATAAGTAGTCGACAATATGCATTGTCAAGCATGACTCTTGTTTGTATTAAATAACCACCCGTTGCAGACGGCAGCGAAACTATGGCCGTTAAGTCATTACCAAAAACAGTCAGAGGGTAGTTTTCAAAATAATAGGCGGAATAAAAAATCCGGTTGGTCATTAAATTATCAAGCTGAACAAGACATTTATTGGCACCATGGGACCACATAAAGGGCAGGGCTATACTAACAATCGCCAGAAAAAGCGGTAAAAAAGTAAATAGGGACCCATATGGTTTTGAACGGGGGCTTCTGAATGAAATAACCGAATACAAGGCCATTACGAAAATGCCTGCTGCAGAAGTTTTTGAATCAGCTACGAAAAAAGCAATTGCGAAACAGAAGATGCCCGCAAGACCGCTTCTGCCTTTCAGCTCAAAAATAGAAGCAGAATAAGCAATAAACAAAAGCTGTCCAAAATTATTAGGATGGGCAAAACCCATCGAATTTCGTACAAAATTGCTACCGCGCGACATTAATACAGAAGGAATGGCACCGACACTATTGAGACCAACAACCATCAATAGCATAAAGACGGACGATACAAGAATAGACCTTGAGATGTAGTATTCAGGGACGTCTTCAGCGCAAAGGCAAAACAGCGCCAACCAAATAATCTGAGGGGCTTTATTTGATTTCAGCGACCCGACGCAAATTAAAATCAGCAGCAAGCCAACTAGCACTTTCACATGAGAAGTCTTTTGTAGTAAAAGCTTCAGCAGTAGAAACGCTAAGGCAAACAACTCAAGGACCAGCGAAAGCACCGCAAGAGAAATCCCAAACACATTGGTAGCATTTACTGATCCAATATAATAGGAAACTGAAAATAAAGCCAAAGCAAAGCTGAACAGTACAGCCCCGGCATTTGCTCGTATAATCTCAGTCCATGATCTTTCCACATTAGTCAAATTCAATTAACGTACCCCATAAACAAACTTAGTAAAGCCAATTGCAGCCATAACACGCCTCGCAAGAAGAAGACGGATCGTAATGCGATTTTTCACTTCAGAGATAAATCGACGTGAATAGCGGTGAGAAGCAAAGCCTTCCATTAAATAGCTGAAATACGACTGGCAGACCATATTAGAGACAGGCTTAAAAAGCTGATTCGATTCCAAACGTGCACAATTACGAATCAAAGATAAGACTTCCCTGACTGCAGATTGCTTATATAGTTCGCTTAAATCCGGATTCACGTGACATAGCTCATATAGTTTTACCAGTAAATTATCAACACTCTCGATAGCCGAGATATCAGTATTTCTCGTTACTGAATCACTATTGTTGACATAGCAATAGACCGCCGAGTCCACTACTTTTACACTTTCAGCCAGACGATAAGCATCTACCATAAACAACGCGTCTTCACCGAAACGAATGCCATCTTCAAATTTAAGAAAACCATTCCGGAATAATGATTTCTTAAATATCTTTCCACAAACGCTTCGGAATACAACACCTTTAGTAAAGCTCGAAAACGGAACTTTATTAACATTATCCCAAAATGCAAGGCTAAGAGAGCATGCTGTTTTCCAGTCGATGCTTATAGCCTTGCCCGAATAATCGCCATGCTCATTCAGTAGAGCCCCGATAACCAAGCTACAGCCATCTGAGGATTCAAGCAACAGCCTAACTGCATTTATAGGCAGCATATCGTCAGCATCAACAAATGCCACCCAATCACCGGAGGCCTCATCGATACCCCTATTACGCGCCACGCATACACCACTATTGTTTTGACTAATCAGCTTAATCCGGTTGTCGCCCTCTGCAATAGCCATAACTAGCTCAGCGCCACGATCTGTCGACCCATCATCAACAATAATTATTTCAATGTTGCTCACACTCTGACGCTGAAGACTATTTAATGTCTTTTGAATCGTTTTTTCAGCGTTATACATCGGCACAATCACGCTCACGAGAGGATTGTCGACCAAGGAAGATTGACAGCAATTTACTTGCTTGCTTGTTGACGTCATAAACAGACGCCCCCCCCCGCAAGCTTATTTGGACGACCCATAGAAATAATTGCGTCAATCCATTCGGCAACATTAAAGGAGCACTTTAAAAATTTATCAGAAATATCAGCCGCATCTGGAACGCCAAATGAACAGACACAAGGTAATCCGTTAAGCTGGGCTTCAATTGCGGCAACACCAAGTCCCTCAAACGTAGATGGAAATACAAAACAGTCAAATGAAGACAGAATGTCTTTAATATCTTTTCTTTCGCCTGCAAACAAGACACTAGATGAGATACCCAGCTTAGCCGCAGATTCCTGAAGACTCTTGTGTAGGGGGCCATCGCCAACAATCATTAATTTACAGTTGGATTTAACTGTTAGCAGTTCCTTCATTATCTTTAAAAGAAAAATATGATTCTTTTGACTAGTCAAACGTCCAACAGTACCAATAAGAAAATCTTTTGACGAAAGGCCGAACTCTTCCCTAATTACTACCCTGCTGACAGGATCGTACTCCATGTCATTAAAATTTAAGGCATTTGGAAGCACCTGAAAATTATCGCCCCAGAAGAATGAACCCGCTTCTTTTGAACACGCAAGCCTAACATTAGAATTACGTAACGCCGCACGGCGATTAAAACGGCTTATAACTTGAGTCGGCAAACCGCCCAAAAAACGAGAATTGTGAGAATGAGCAATGCGGACAGAGACATTCGCCCGTTGAGCTGCTCGTAAGACATCCGCATATAAAAGATGATTAAAGTTACACCAAACCGCCTGGTAACGATTTGGTTCATCTTGAAATAGATGGTCTAGATACTCAAAGCGCTTAATAGGCCTATCAATATCCGGGCAAATGTGGATTTCGGAGTTCATCTCGTGAACGAATGCAACATCTGATAAATCAGACGTTGCAAGAAATTCAAACGTAGCATATGAGCTAAGGGCCTTTATATACCTACCAACAACGATTTCGGTTCCACCCAGCCCATTTGAAAGGCCAGATACTAAAACCCTAGGCTTATTGTGGTCTAAGGCAGACGAAACCATTAAAAAGCCTTCCTTCCAAATCTAAGTACCGATAGAACAGAGGAGATGAACCAAGACAGCTTGGGTCCAATTACTGGCGCAAGCTTTTTCCGCATTTCAACACGGAACTTCTTAGCGGGTGACAACCAGGTGCCTGAATAATGGTGAATAGAATATGTATCATCAGTAATTTCAAACTTGCCACTATGACTGTCTAGGGGATCAAAATAAGTAGCAGGGTATGCAGTGAAACCATTTAACTGCTGAAATGAACCATCTCTCTTAAGAGCACAACTCACTTCCAGGTAATCAGTTAGTACCCTCGGAGAGGTATCCATAGAGTTGCGGCCTTTTCGCATCTCAAATCTCATAGATTCATATAATTTTGCGACATCGCTCATGACATGGCTTCCGGCCTCAGAACCCATGATGAGGCCGGGATTCAAGAAGAAATTATTCTTCATGAATCCCGCAAAAGCCTCATTATCTAAAAGCTCGTCCAGAGGCTTCAGGACTTCGACATCTGTATCGAGAAGGATTCCACCCTCTGAATACAGTATTCTGTAGCGCGCATAATCGCTGACAAACGCCCATTTTTTTGAGGCATATGCCTCACGACAAAATTCACATTGATTTATATCGAAATTGCTTTCGTCCCATCTACGAATTTCCCAATCAGGCATGATCTTCGACCAAGACTCAATGCATTTTCTTTCAAGTTCAGGAAGCTCACTTCCACCGAACCAGATGTAGTGCAGAACTTTAGGAATCATCAATTCCCTTTCGAACAATAGGCTACTTCTTTATGATTTTTTTAACCAGACGCTTCATCGGGTCATAAATTCCAAGCTTTTCGCATGTATGCCTAGCAAAGCGCTCGGCTTTTACTTTTCCGGAATCGGGGAACCACTTATTCATAAGCTCCTCACCATCCAGATTCGCCACATCAGCCATGAATTCATCGCGACGCGGATTCGGCTTCACGGACTTAGTAAGTTCACGAACACCTTCTACTGCAGCCTCAACATCAATCTCCTTCATACGGGCATAGCTTGAGGCTCGATCAAGCAATTCTTGTCCCTCATCGCTTTGGATGAGAACTCGAGTGACGCCTCGATTGTCGTCGAACTCTTTCGAGAGTCGATAAACATCGAAGAAATCCCAGCAAGTCAAATCAGTAACGCGATAACGCTTTTTAAACGGGCATTCGTAACAAATGGGTCGATCTGAAAGATCAGCAAAAAAAGCCCTTAGGTAAGGATCTGTTTCGACACCTTCACTGTACAGCCGTTCACCATACAGAGTCTCGCCTTCGAGCTCGCACATATTTGAATAGCGATAGCCAAACCGTGATTTATCTCT
This sequence comes from uncultured Collinsella sp., assembly GCA_959026725.1. Taxonomy (GTDB): domain Bacteria; phylum Actinomycetota; class Coriobacteriia; order Coriobacteriales; family Coriobacteriaceae; genus Collinsella. The sequence continues at coordinate 100,987 of CAUFMG010000006.1, read as the reverse complement.
AAAAAGAACGGTCTCACCTTTTACGCCAACCTTTGCGTCAAGCCATTCGACCTGCCGCGCGAACACAGCGCGAGCGGGGTTCGCGCGGCAGACGAAGTCTGCCACGCGTAAATTTGCCGGCTTGCCGCCCAAAAATCGAAGCAGACCTTCGCATTGACAAGGGGTACCAATAAAGAGAACTTCACGTCCAGTTTTTAGTTGTTGTTTGACCTCGGGATACGCAGGGCCAACAACGCTCTGAACATATTTACTGTTGCGGAAGCGCCAAAGTTCATCAACGCTTTCCACAGAAAAATGTCCGACCTTAAGTCGCCCAGGGGCTCCTTCGGCTCGCACAAGCTGTTCACCGCGCAAATAACCTGCACCAAACACAATACCGCCGTTGGCAATCACGGCCTGAGCAAGGGCAGTGAAGGCTCCACCAGAAGTGCTTTCAGCAAGCACCTTTTGATCATTATGCTGGACTAGAAAGGCTCGTTGGGACTTAGGCTCGTCCTTATCAACATTAAGCACTGGGCAAGCCTTTTCGCATAATCCGCAATCAATACACTGGTCAGCATTGACTACGGGGTACTCGCAGCCCTCGGCGTCATATTCCATTGATATGCACTGCTTGGGACATTTTTGAGCACAGGCAGCGCAACCGCAGCATTTACTTTTGTCCGTGATGGAGATCATACTGTTCCCTACAACTCAAGAGCTGATTTAAGCCAATTGGCCGATTCATTCCTATACACATTAAGTCGTTGACGTACTGACACAAAGTCGATTTCATTTGCCATTGCGGCACGGAAAGCATCCTTCGATTCGCAAATACGATCGGAGTTTCCAAGGACACGCAACAATGTATCAATACGTGAGTTCGTAGACTGAGCACCCATATTCTCGTGGCGACGGAACGAGAAGAAGGGCACCTCAAAAATATTTGAGAAAACGCTTCCGTGGAAAGAGTCAGTACAGACATACGAAGCATGGGCAATCAAGTTGACCCACTCAGCCGGACCGGCTTCCCAAGGATAATAATCCGCGTAATCGTCATCAGCCTTAACATACTCATCGGGATGAGCAATGGCGACGATCTTCAAATTATGCTGCTTGGCAAGCTCTTGGGCACATTCACGATTCCATGCATTCTTACCCATGAAATAGCAGAAAACATAGGGCTCGTCAGGAACGTCAATCGAAGAGGAACAAGCAAGGCTTGCCCACTGATCTCTAGCCAGCAGCATCGTAGGGTCGCATACAACAGAGCATCGGACGCCCGTAGCTTTCTCTACCAAATCCGCTCCCGTATCCTCGCGAACAGAAATGGCCGAAAAATCGGAAAGAAAATCTTTTGTTTTACGAAGATATTTTTCAGAAAGGGAAGATACTCCAAAACTAGTGGAATAAGACACCTTGCGGACAGGAGGCTGCACGAAAGATAGTGTAAAGTACCTACCAGCAATGTTAACAGGCAGCCAAAGCTGATCGCTGCCAACAACAACGCTGTCATAATCAGCCACAAGCGCCCCAAGTTCTTCAAACGAAGCGGCTTGAGGAGTAAAACTAAAATGTGTTGACTCGAAAGATGAAAATGCACTTTTCCTCTTTGCCATTTTCTTTCCAAAGTCAGCATCAAGCTTCTGCTTGATGCGATGCTTTACAAAACCCAGCTTTGCACGATAAAGATCTACATCAAATAGATGCTCAAGATAGTAATCATTGCGTCCTTCAGAAATAGCATGACCCAGGCCACGTTTATCAATAGTATTGACTTCAACTCCCAGCTCCTCAAGGGCACGCTGGGTCGCGTACGCCTGAAGAACGCTGCCAAAGTTGATTTTGTCATGACACGACGCGACTGCGACTCGCTTAGAACATGTAATAGTCAAGCTATCCCCTTAATCAACAGAACCTAAATAGGTCATATAACAATCCAATAACACTCTGGCCGCAGCATTAATTTCAAATACCTGCAAACCGGCATCGTCGCCAGGCGCGAAGACCTCTGTGCTCAACTCAATAAGTCTTTCGGCCCACTTTATACAGGAGCTAGAAAGTGATTCAAATTGCATCATGGATGTAACAGCGGTCTCAGAGGTAACGGTATCAGACGCAAGAATGGGTGTATGCGATGCCTGGCATTCAACTCCGACCATTGGGAGGCCTTCATACAGGCTCGGCAGGCAGAAAACATCAAATGCTCGATATAAAGATGCTGCGTCGCTTCTAGTGCCCAAAAACCGAACAGAATGGCTAATCCCCAGACAATCAGCTTGGTCCTTTATCTGTTCAACCAACGGACCAGAACCAACCAAAACTAAAACTGCATCATTACGAATCTTTAAAACCTGATCGAATATATTAAGCAAATATGAGTGATTCTTCTGCTCTGTAAAACGACCAATGTGCCCAATTAGAAGCTGTCCATCAGCAACACCAAGCGATCGCCGCGTCCTTAGACGATCCTCATCATCTGGCGCGAAAACAGACAAGTCGACAGCATTACGCATGACTACAAATTGAGAACTCGATCCAAATAACCATTCACCAGCGAATTTACTACATGCAAAACGGTGAGTCGGATACCGGTTTGATTGCGTTTTCAGCACGGCCTTCAGGGCATTCTTGGCATACTCACCCCTACCACTCGTAGAGTGGCTATGGGCGATACGCACGGGGACACCCGCCTTCTTCGCAGCACGAAGAGGAAAGACCGAAAGCGCGTTGATGTGACTATGGACAATCTTCCAGCCCTCTTGCTTAAAGAGACGCTGAAGCTCTCGCTGGTATTCAGCTACATGCTGATAGGGCGGTATCTCAAAGACCCTGCCACCGAGCGATTCGATCTCGTCACGGGGAACAAGCGTCGAATCGGAATCAACAAGAAAGTCAAACTGCACTTTACCGCGATCGATGTGACGATAGTAATTCATAACGACAGCTTCGACGCCGCCACCAACCATCTTGCCAACAACCTGAGCCACCCTAACCGGTTCAGTCATTTAGCAAGCACCTCCACCGGTAAAGACCTCAACGACCGTGAGGAGAACAATCTTCAAGTCCGTGATGGGGCCGCGCTTGGCGATGTACTCCAAATCACGGCGGACCATGCCGTCGAAGTCGGTATCGTTGCGGTCAGTCACCTGCCACCAGCCGGTAATGCCCGGCTTCACAGCCAAGCGCTGCAGGTCGTACTCGGTATACTCCGCGACCTCGTTGGGCAGCGGCGGGCGCGGGCCGACGACGGACATCTGACCCATGAACACGTTCAGGAACTGCGGAAACTCGTCGATGGAGTGCTTGCGAATGAACCTGCCGATCTTGGTGACGCGGGGGTCCTCCCTCATCTTGAACATGGCGCCGGCGATCTCGTTCTGCCCCTTGAGCTCGGCGAGGCGCTCGTCGGCGTCCTTGTACATGCTTCGGAACTTCCACATGCGGAAGGTAGTCAGACTGCCGTCGGGGCGGGTCTGGCCAACGCGGATTTGGCTGTAGAATGGGCTGCCGTCGCTCTCCAGGCGGATGAGCGCCGCCAGCACCAAGCTGGGAATCGCGATTACGACGAGCACAGCACTGCTGAACACGATGTCGAACGTGCGCTTGACGGCCCTATAGACAAGGCGCGAGCGGTCCCAGTCCATGATGGATTGCATAGCCTTGTACCGGCCGGCGCCCTCACGCCGGTCCATGGCCTGAGCAATCAGCGCCGCCCCCGCGGGCGCATTACTCTCTGTTACTTCTTTAGCAGCCACAATAAAACTTACGTTCCTGTCCCCAGGAACCCCCCCCCCATCTATGAATCCAAAATCAAGTAATTTGCCGGCGCAACGTCTCCCTTACGTTTTGCTGGGCACGTCTAACGGAAGCAGCTCCCTAAATGTGGAGTCACCCTCGCCCACGTCTACCAGGCACCAGCGTTTATGACGGTCTATCTTCTTTACACGGGCCTCTTGCCCCACCAAGGGCCCCTGTTCTATGTGCAACACGCCGTCTTCTATGCGCGCGACGCTGTTGCGCACCACGCCGTCGTCGTCGAGCACGCTGCAATACCAGTCCTGCGCATCGTCCGGCATGGGCATGTACGCCCGCTCCCTACTACCGGCGATGCGGCAGCCAAAGCTCAGCTGGGCTAAAGCCCTGTCGAGTGCGGCAGCATCGTGCGTGGCGACGAAGAAATATTCCTTGTACATGGGTTTGGTTTGGAGCGACCAGGCGCCGTCCCGCTTAAACCAGAACTCCTTTTGCATCACAAAAGCGTCCTGCATCAGCTCATGCGGGATAATGCGGCGAACCTTTTCGCAGGTCTCGCGCTCTTTACCGTTGGGGGTGTGGACCAGATACCAGCGGACGCGGCCGCACTGGCTGTTGGTAGTAGCGCCACTAAAGGCACCGGGCAGCTGCTCTTGGCGCCGCATCGCCTGTTCCATCTCTCGCCCCCTTCTCTTGCTTTGCGACAGACGCAAATGCAGGGGCGTTTAGAACAGGCTTCTCGCTCGCAGCTAGGCGCAGTCGCAAAAGTACAGGTTTTTGTATCTTTCGATAGACGACATTATACGAGCAATTAATCAGCGTTTGCCCAGATTACACAAAATGTACTGCTAGTAGGTATATCTCCATAGCCCCCTATAAAAACCTGTACCTTTTTGTGCAACAAAAAAGGCCGCTCAACCAGCGGCTTTTCTTATTTCGGCATGAAAAAGGCGACCGCCCTTTGTGGACGGTCGCCTTTGTTAATTGTTATGAAGTTTGCCTTAGGCGCGAGTCTTGATCTCCTCGAGAACCTTGGCAACAAACTCATCAACGGTCATCTGAACGGTCTCGTTGGAGCGATCGCGGACGGAGATGTTGCCGGCCTCGACCTCCTTCTCGCCCAGGATGAGCATGTAGGGCACGCGGTCGATGCTGCGGGCCTCGCGGATCTTGTAGCCGATCTTCTCGTCGCGGTCGTCGCAGACCACGCGAATACCGGCCTCCTCCAGCTTGGCGCACACCTCGTGAGCGTAGTCGCGGCTCTTCTCAGAGACGGGAAGCGCCTTGACCTGCACGGGAGCCAGCCAAGTGGGGAACTTACCTGCAAAGTGCTCAATCAGAATACCGATGAAGCGTTCGATGGAGCCAAAGCAAACGCGGTGCAGCATGATGGGGCGCTTCTTGGTGCCGTCGGCGTCCACGTACTCCAGGTCAAAGTTGAGCGGCATCTGAAAGTCGAGCTGGACGGTGCCGCACTGCCAGGTACGGCCGAGCGAATCCTCCAGGTGGAAGTCGATCTTGGGGCCGTAGAAGGCGCCGTCGCCCTCGTTGACCTCGTAGTCCATGCCCAGCTTCTCCAGAGCGGTGCGCAGGCCCTCCTCGGCGCGCGCCCAGTCCTCGTCCGAACCCATGGAGTCCTCGGGGCGGGTGGAAAGCTCAACGTGGTACTTAAAGCCAAACTTCTGGTACACGGAGTCGATCAGGTTGACCACACCCACGATCTCGTCGGTCAGCTGGTCGGGACGCACAAACAGGTGGGCGTCGTCCTGGTTAAAGCAGCGCACGCGGAACAGGCCGTGCAGAGCGCCGCGCAGCTCGTGGCGGTGCACCAGGCCAATCTCGCCGGCGCGAATGGGCAGCTCGCGGTAGGAGTGCGGCTTGGAGGCGTACACCAGCACGCCGCCCGGGCAGTTCATGGGCTTAATGCAGTACTCTTCGTCGTCGATGACGGTGGAGTACATGTTGTCCTTGTAGTGGTCCCAGTGGCCCGAGGTCTTCCACAGCTGCTTGTTCATGATGAGCGGCGTGGAGATCTCCACGTAGCCGGCCTTGTGGTGGATCTCGCGCCAGTAGTCCAGCAGCGTGTTCTTAAGGATCATACCGTTGGGCAGGAAGAACGGGAAGCCGGGGGCTTCGTCGCGCATCATAAAGAGGTCCATCTCGCGGCCGATCTTGCGGTGGTCGCGCTTCTTGGCCTCCTCCAGCATATGCATGTGCTCGTCGAGCTCTTCCTTGGTGGCAAAGGCGACGCCGTTGATGCGGGTGAGCATCTTATTGTCCTTGTCGCCCTTCCAGTAGGCGCCCGAGACGCCGGTGAGCTTAAAGGCCTTCAGTGCCTTGGTGTAGCAGATGTGGGGGCCGACGCACATGTCGATGTAGTCGCCCTGCTGGTAGAAAGTGATGCGGGCGTCGTCGTCCAGGTCGCCGATGTGCTCGACCTTGTACTTCTCGCCGCGCTCCTCCATAAGAGCGATGGCCTCGGCGCGGGGCTTCTCGTACACGGAAAACTTGAGGTTCTCCTTGACGATCTTCTTCATCTCGGCCTCGATCGCGGGGAAGTCGTCCTCGCTGATCTTGACGCCCTCGGGCAGGTCGACGTCGTAGTAGAAGCCGTTGTCGGTCGCGGGGCCGTAGGCAAAGTCGGCCTGGGGGTACAGGCGCTTGATGGCCTGCGCCATGATGTGCGCGGCGGAGTGACGGATGACGTGCGTGACCTCGTCCTGCGGGAGCTCGGCCACCGAACCGTCATTGTAGAGTGCCTTCATGGGTATGTTTTCTCCTCTCGGATGCCTGATGCAAGTGTGTGCGATGCGCTCGGCGTTTTTGACTTGCATCATTATAGGCAGGTTGCTTTGGTATACAAGCGCCCGCCGCACCTTAATGGCACGGCGGGCGATTTTCTACGCATGCTTCATCGTGTGGGGCGGGGTGCGGGGTGCGCGTGCGTCTTGCGTGGCGCCCGGGGCTTGCGGCCGGCCCGGCGATGGATGCGTTACTGGATGCGAGTTCGGCAGTAGGGGCAGACCTTCCAGTGCGCATCGAGCGGGCGATGGCAGCTGGGGCAGACGTTGCGAACCTGAGTATCGCACACCGGGCAGACCACGAAGTCCTTCTCGATGGGCGCGCCGCACTGCGGGCAGGTTCCGTACTGGGCAAGCTGGCGCTCGCGCAGGGCCATGTCCAGCTCCTGCTCCTCGCGGTCGGCCGCGTAAGAGTGCGGGCGCAGGACCAGGTAGGCGATGAGGCCCACAAACGGGATGAGGGCGATGATGCCCCATGCCACGTAGGCGCTGGCGCCGCGACGGCGAGCGTCGATGAACACATAGACGACCGACAGCACATACAGGGCGATGATAAAGCCAGCGAAGGCATAGATGACGCCCATAAGCTGCGGCGACATGAGCTCGGAGATGTACTTGGACATTAGGGGTACCTTTCGGAATATTAACAGTCCGGTAAAGTTTACCACGGGGTTTGTTTATATGGGACCACGGCTAGGGGCGGGGCTGGCGCAGACACAAACATCTCAATCTGTAACAGTTAGGAGCGGAATCCGGGTCTAGATGTTACAGATCGAGACAAACAGAGGGGCCGCCTGGCAAACGTCTCAATCTGTAACATCTGGAACCCAAATCCTCATCTAATTGTTACAGATCGAGACGAACGGTTGCCGTAGTTGTCTTCAGACGAGCTTGTCGGCGTTGCCGGGTCTCCCCTCGTCTGCCGTTGGCGGGTGTTGCGGGGCTGTTCGCCGCATTGCCGCCGCACTGGGGGTGTGCGAACCGTAGGATAGTCTTATTGACGGCCTGTCAACTCGTCTGGGAGGCACTGTGACAGAAACGTTTGATATCGCGATTGTCGGCGCGGGCATCACCGGATGCGCCATCGCGCGGCAGCTCGCGCGGTTTGACCTGTCCATTTGCGTGGTCGAGGCGGCTAATGATATTGCGCTGGGCGCATCGAAGGCCAATGGCGGCCTGGTGCACGCCGGTTACGATCCGGCACCGGGCACGGTCAAGGCACAGATCAATGCCCGAGGTTGCGAGCTTTACGGCACGTGGGCCCAGGAGCTGGGCTTTCTGTTCCGCCGCACCGGATCGATGGTGCTGGGCTTTAACGACGAGGACCGCGCGCACTTGGAAAAGCTGCGGCGCAACGGCCTTGCCAACGGCGTGCCCGAGCTGTCAATCGTCGGACCCGACCGCATCCGCGAGCTGGAGCCGCGCGCGAGTGCCGATGCAACGTGCGCGTTATGGTGCCCCTCGACTGGGTTTGTCGACCCGTTTGAGGTTGCCATCGCCGCGCTGGAGAACGCCGTGGCCAACGGGGTGACGTTTATGCGGTCCGCGTCGGTGGAAGCAATTGAAGTCGCGGGCTCGGGCGACGACGCGCACTTTACGCTGGCGACCCCCGCTGGCAACGTGCGCTGCCGCTACCTGATCAACGCCGCGGGCAACGGCGCCGCCGACATCTCGCATATGGCGGGCGCCGAGGAGTTCCAGATGGTCTGGCGTCAGGGTAACATCGTGGTTCTGGACAAGGAGCCACGCACGCTCATGCCGCTCTACCCCGTGCCGACGCCGGTGTCGAAGGGCGTTATCGTGACGGGCAGCGTGCACGGCAACACCGTGATTACTGCAACGGCCGCCGTGCGCGAGCCGGGCGACACGCAGACCTATGCGAGCGATGTGAACGCGCTGCTGAGCGGCGCGCGCAAGCTGGTGCCCGATCTGGATACGCGCCGAGTAGTACGCGCATTTGCCGGCGGGCGTCCGGTCATTCAGGGAACGAACGACTTCTTTATTGGACAGTCGGTCGTGGTGCCGGGGCTTTTCCAGGCAGCGGGTATTCAGTCGCCGGGTGTGGCAAGCGCGCCGGCCATTGCCGAGCGCGTGGAGCTTGTGATGCGTGGGGCGGGCGTGGAGCTGCACGAGCGGGCGGACTGGAACCCAATTCGCCACGCACCGGACGACTTTGACCGCGCACCGCTGGCGCGCAAGGAGGAACTGATCGAGTCCGACCCTGCGTGGGGACAGATTGTCTGCCGCTGCGAGACGGTGCCCGAGGCCGAGATCGTGGACGCGATCCGACGCCAGCCGGGCGCGGTTTCGGTCGAAGGTGTCAAGCGCCGCTGTCGTGCCGGCATGGGTCGGTGCCAAAGCGGCTTTTGCCAGAGCCGCGTGGTTGCGATCCTGGCGCGGGAGCTGGGCTGCGACCCCAGCGAGGTGTTGTTGGAGGACGCAGGTTCTTGGCTGGTTGAGGGATCGCTGAAGGGGGTGCGCTAGGATGGCGAAATTAAAATCGAGCGCTACAGACAGCGGTGCCGTTGAGTCAGTACCGACGCAGGCCTTCGACGTGGTCGTTATCGGAGGCGGCCCCGCCGGCATGGCGGCCGCGCTGGCCGCGCATAAGGCCGGAGCGCGCGTGGCCATCGTGGAGCGCGAGCAGCACCTGGGCGGCATCCTCCGCCAGTGCATCCACCCTGGCTTTGGCCTGTCGCACTTTAAACAGGAGCTCACCGGTCCCGAGTACGCGCAGCGCTTTATCGACCAGATGCACGGAACCGACATTGCGCTGTTCCTGAACAGCATGGTGATTGGGATTGATTCAGGCGAGCCTACGGAAGACACCTCGGTCCACACCGTCACGCTCATGAGCACCGCCGGCATGCTGCAGCTCACCGGGCGCGCGATCGTCCTTGCCATGGGGTGCCGCGAGCGCACGCGCAGCGAGATCAAGATTCCCGGCAGTCGTCCCGCCGGCGTGTTTACGGCCGGCCTGGCGCAGCGATACATCAATATCGAGAACCTCAAGCCCGGCTCGCATGCCGTCATTTTGGGCTCGGGCGACATTGGGCTGATCATGGCGCGCCGCTGCACGCTCGAGGAGGTTTCCGTCGAGGGCGTGTACGAGCTCATGCCATACGCCAACGGTCTGCGCCGCAACGTCAAGAACTGCCTGGACGATTTTGGCATTCCGCTGCATCTGTCCACCACGGTCACGCGCGTGATTGGGCACGACCGCGTGGAAGCCGTCGAGGTAAGTCAAGTCGACGAGCACCTGGCGCCCATTCCGGGAACCGAGCGCATTGTTACGTGCGACACACTGCTGCTTTCGGTGGGATTGATTCCCGAGAACGAGCTTTCGGTTGTCGCGGGCGTAGAGCTTGACCCGCGCACGCAGGGCGCCGTGGTGGACCAGAGTCTGCAGACAGGCGTGCCGGGCATCTTTGCCTGCGGCAACGTGCTGCACGTACACGACCTTGCCGACAACGTAACGACCGAGTCCGAGAGGGCTGGCGCAACTGCAGCGGCGTACGCGATGGGGGCCGGCGCGGGCGCCGTTCCGGACTGCGAGCTCACGGTCTCCCCTGCCGGCATCGCGGGCTACGCGCTGCCGGGACGCATTACGGCCGCAGCGCTCACCAAGCTCAACTTCCGCGTGCGCCGGCCAGTCAATGCCGCCTGCGTGAGGATCTTGGCCGACGGCGAGGAACTGTTCGTCGGCAAGGTCCGCGCGTTTAAGCCTAGCGTTATGGAGAGTTTCCCACTGCCGGCAAAGGTGATTCAGCGCGCACTCGACCTGGGTGCCAGTGAGATTGTCCTGTCCGTTGACCCTGTTGAGGAGGCGTAAAACCATGAGCACGAATGCGACCGAAACGCTCAAGTTCAACTGCACCACCTGCCCATCCGAGTGCCTCCTGACCGTGGAGGTGGAGCGTGACGCAGACGGCGCCGTGGCAGAGGTGCGCTCCGTGACCGGCAACAGATGCCCGCGCGGTGATAAGTTCGCACATCAGGAACTCACCTGCCCCATGCGTGTGCTCACCACAACCGTTGCCGTATCAGGCGGTGACGAAGCCCTGCTCCCCGTGCGCACGGCCGAAGCCATCCCGTTGGCGCTCCACGCCCAAGCCATGGCCCTCATCCGCGGACTAGTGGTCAAAGCCCCCATCCGCATGGGCGACGTCGTGCTAGAGAACCTCCTAGACACCAACATCAACCTAATCGCCAGCATGGACATCGACCGAGCCTAAGTAGCTAATTTAGTAGGGGGTCTTTAGCTACCCCCGCCATCCACCCCGCCCCTCCTCAATTGCGGTGAAATAGTTCCTGATTTCCGCCAAAACCCCGGCATCCAGGAACTATTCCACCGCAACTATCCTTGGAATCGGTATTTAGCTTGTGCCTACTTTAGTGCCATTTCAAAACTATGCCGGATTACGGGGCTGATTCGGAGACCCCCATCCATACCGGCCATTTTCAATTTTTGACAAGCCATCTACATGCGGTTTTAATTTCGCGATTTTTGCCATGGTCAAGTAATACAGGTCCAGCCCCGTAATCCGCCATACTTTTGAAACCAGCCCATTTGGGACGGGCCTCTTTTAGCTACTTTTGCCCGAACGTTCGTTAGACAGCCCATGCTAAGGAGTGTCCCAAGGTGCCGGCATAAAAGGAACGTCCCTATGTGCCGGGCTTGGGATACCATGGTGGCACCCTAGCGAAAGGACGATGTATGGCACATGTCGATGACCAGCGTGTGGCGCGCGTGCTCGATGCGCTCGAGGCTCAGCACCCCGGCGCACAGCTGCTCGTAAACGACCCGTGGTCGATCTATTACCTGACCGGCTTTTATGCCGATATGTTCGAGCGTTTTTGCGGCGTGCTGCTCGCACGCGATAGCGAACCTGTGATCTTGGTCAACGCGCTGCATCAGCTGCCCGAGTACGACAATGCCCGCGTGGCCTATCACACCGATACTGACGTCGTGGCCGACGCCATCGTTCGCGAGGTCGATCCGAACAAACCGCTCGGCATCGACACCGTCATGCGTTCCGGCTTTTTGATGCCACTCATGGAGCGCCACGCAGCCAGCGAGTTTTTCCTGGGCGACTTTGCCGTCACCGCCGCGCGCACCCACAAGGATGACGCCGAACAGGAGCTCATGCGCGCGTCCTCGGCCGCTAACGACGCCGTGATGGCCGACGCCATCAAGCTCGTCCACGAAGGCGTGACGGAGCGCGAGATTGCCGACCAGATGCTCGGCCTGTATCGCAAGCACGGCTGCGAGGGCTTTAGCTTTCCGCCCATCGTGAGCTTTGGTGCTAACGCCGGCGACCCGCACCACGAGCCCGACGACACCGTGCTCAAGCGCGGCGACGTAGTGCTGTTCGACATTGGCGGGCGTCATCGCAACTACTGCTCGGACATGACGCGCACGTTCTTTTGGGGCGATCCGGACGAGGAGACGGCGCGCATCTACGACATCGTGCGCCGCGCCAACGAGGCCGCCGAGGCACTCATCGCACCGGGTGTGCGCATGTGCGACCTGGACCGCGCCGCGCGCGATGTGATTGAAGACGCGGGCTATGGGCGGTACTTTACGCATCGCCTGGGTCACTCGATCGGCCTGCAGGACCACGAGCCGGGCGACGTTTCACTCGTCAACGAGCAGGTCGTGGAGCCGGGCATGACGTTCTCCATCGAACCGGGCATCTACCTCCCCGGCCGCACCGGTGTCCGCATCGAGGACCTGGCCCTGGTGACCGAGAACGGCGCCGAGATTCTCAACGCCTACCCCCACGATCCGCTCCGCCTAGACTAGGCAATGTGGCAAAGGGACAACCCCTTTGCCACATCCTGCCAAGGCTTCGCCACAAAAACGGCCTATCTACTACGTTTAACCCGCACGGGTCGACCATAACCGACTTTTCGCAAAATCCGCAAGCCATCTACCTGCGGTTTTAATTTCGCAATATTCCGTGTGGTCGAGGGTAACCGGTCAAACGTAGTAGATAGGCCAATTTCGTGGCAAGCGAGTCAACTCGGGGCACAGGGCAGCTAAAAAAGCCCCATTACAGTTTGAGTCGTCCGAAAGGGCGGCTCTTTTCCGTTGCACGGTTATACGATTGAGCCGTACCGGTGGTCGCTGGCCGACCGCCCCGGACGGCCGTCAGCCCCTGCCCCGTAGAGGGCCCGGGACGTGTTGCCGCCGGGGCGGGAGGGGCCGCGGAGAACGACTGATAGAGATGTGCCGGGCCCGGACCGGGCCACGGCCGGGTAATGTGGGTGTCGCTTCCGCGGCTAACGGCCGGCTCAAGGGAGAGGATACACCATGCCTGCAGCAGAGGCGCCCGTGGCCTACCTGGGGATCGACGTCGGGAAGAGCTCGCACAGCGCGTGCGCGCTCGATGCGGGAGGGGGCGTCGCCTTCAGGGCCGAGCTGGCCAACAGGCCCGACGACATCGACCGGGTGCTCGAGCGGGCCGGCTCCGGCGCGCTGGTCGTCGTCGACCAGAAGCGGAACATCGGCGCGCTGGTCCTCGCGCGCGCCCATGCGCACGGGAACCCCTGCGCCTACCTGCCCGGATATGCCGAGAAGCAGGCCCGCGGGATGTTCCCCGGCATCGCGAAGACCGACGCCATCGACGCCGAGGTGATCGCGCGCACCGCGCTCGGCGTGCCCCGCGCCCTCAGGCCGGCGCCCGAGGAGCCCGAGGGGGCCGCCTCGCTGCGGATCCTGTCGTCGCAGCGCGAGTTCGCGTCGTCCGCCAGGACCCGCGCGAAGAACAGGCTGCGCGCGACCCTGCTCGAGGCCGACCCCGCGCTCGAGGGCGCGGTCGACCCGTCGAGCCGCTGGCAGGTGTCGATGCTGGCCGAGTTCGGCGGGGCCGCCGGGTGCTCGGCCGCCGGTTGGCGCAGGTTCTCGAGCGCCGCCAGGCGCGCGGGCGCCCCCGCGGCGGGGGCCAGGAGGCTCTGGGAGGCGCTGCTGGCCTCGTCGCGCTCGGGAAGGCGGCTCCCGGCCGGCGAGGACGTCGCGGTCCGGATACTCGCCCGGGAGATAGCCTCCCTCGACGCCGACATCGAGGAACTCGACTCGCTCGTGGCCGACTCGCTGGCGGGCGACGAGGTCTACGAGTGCCTCCTCACGGTGCCCGGGATCGGCCCCAAGACCGCCGCGGCGCTGGTGACGTCGATCGACATATCCGCGTTCAGGGGGCACGACGAGCTCGCGAGCTATTGCGGCGTGGCGCCGTCCGATAGGCGCTCCGGGAGCAGCATCAGGTCGACGTCGCCGCAGCACGGCGGGAACAGGCAGCTCAAGAACCTGCTCATATTCAGCTGCAACTCCCTCATCGGCACGGACAACAGGTTCGGGAGGTACTACGGGGAGTGCAGGGCGAGGGGGATGAGGCACAGCAAGGCGCTGAAGGCGGTCGCGAGGAAGAGGCTCAAGGTCATCTACGCGATCATGCGCGACGCCGTCCCGTACGCGGCCTAGCGGGCGGCGGGATCAACCGAAGGGGAAGCGGGGGCGCCGGGCGCCCGGATGCGTCATGCCGAAATGGCGCGAAGCACGCGGTTGACAAAACTATAGAGACACGTCCCAAATTGGCTGCTTTTGAGTTGCGGTGATATACGGACTGTTTGAGGCCTCTGGCTTGTAAAACAGTCCGTATTTCACCGCAACTGATGAGGGGATGGGTTAGCGGAGCAGACCGGCTACTTCGCCGGCTAGGGTGATGGTGCCGGCAGCTACGAAAGGCTCGTCTGCGGCATCGAAGGCCGCGAGGGCCTCGGACACGCTGGGGTACACGCCAACAAGCTTGTCAGCGTCCACAAGTGCGGCGAGCTCCTCCGCCGGCAGGGCGCGATCGGAATCGGTCTGGGTCACGACCACGCGCGGGAAAGCCGGGATCAGCACGTCGACGATGCCCGCCACGTCCTTGTCGGCCAGCGCGGCGCACAGCAGCGTGGGGCGATTCTCCACGCACGGATCAATCTCGTCCAGCGCGCTCACAAAGTTCTCGCAGCTCTGGGGGTTATGACAGGCGTCAATCAGCTTAAGCGGATCGGTCCCCAGCACGTCAAAACGACCCGGTGTGGGGCAACCCATAAGCGATGCATCCAGCGCATCGTGGTCGAGCTCGCGACCCAGATACCCCTCGCAAAGCATAATCGCGCACGCGGCATTCTGCGGCTGATAGGCCGGCTTGACCATGCTCGACGTATAGATCGCACGTGGCGTGGTGCAGCTAAACTCAACCGTGTCGCCCACATGCACCGGCACCTTAGTCGTGGCATGCCTCACCACGAGCGGCACAATGCCGCACTCTCGACAACGGGCATCCATCACGCGGTGAACGCTCGCCTCATGAGTGCCCTCGCCCAGCACAACCAGGCGTCCGGGCTTAATGACCGCAGCCTTCTCCCCCGCAATGGCCTCGAGCGTATCGCCCAAAATACGTGTGTGATCGAGCCCAATGCCTGTAATGGCCACGGCGACAGGATCGGTCGCACTCGTAGCATCCCAGCGTCCGCCCATGCCGACCTCAAGCACGGCCACGTCCACGCAAGCCTCGGCAAACACCACCAGTGCAGCAGCCGTCAGCAGGTCAAACGGCGTGATGGTATAGGCGCGCTCCCCCGCCGCCACACGACGGGCATTCACTCGATGCCCCGCCTCAACAGCGGCCGAAACGCCACGGGCAAACGCCTCATCGCTCACAACGCGCCCGTCAACCTCCATGCGCTCGGGATAGCGCACCAGCTGAGGCGACGTATACAGCGCGGTCTTGAGCCCCTCGCCGCGAAGAATAGCAGCCGAAAAACGCGTAGTCGAAGTCTTGCCATTGGTACCGGCAACCTGAATGCAATCGAAATACTCGTCCGGACGCCCCAACTCATCGAGCATATCGACAACCGTCTCGAGCAGAGGACCAGCATCCCCAGAAATCCGCCCCGTATCGGCAGCCAGCCCAACAGCCTCACCAAACGAAAGCAACTCAAACGAGAAAGGAACGACATACGACCCAGAACGCTTAGCCATAACCCAAAGTCCCCCAATAACAGAAAAAGAGGCCCACCAAAAAGAATGAGCCCCTCGCGTTGACAATATCAGACTTTATCCGCTTGCAGCAAGATCAAGGCCACAACCAGGTGGCCCTAACCTACCAGTTGCAAGCAGCCATGTAACCGCACTAGGAGCGGCCCGACGCTTTGCTCGATACAAGTTCCGCACGCAAAGGACAGCACTTAATGTGCTGTCCGTCTTGCGCAGGACTGTCCGCAGTAGCGAGCAAAGCGTCGGGACGCGCCCCTCAGTAAGAACTACGAGAAGTCTGCAACCTGAGCAGTCAGCGCCGCCAAGATCTCCTTGAGCTCAGCTGCACGGTCCCTCTTCTTCTGGACCACCGCGGGCGCGGCCTTAGCCACAAAGCCCTCGTTGGCGAGTGTCTTCTCGCAGCCGGCGAGCTCCTTCTGGGCCGCGCCGATCTCCTTCTCCAGGCGCGCCTTCTCGGCCGAAAGGTCAACCTTGCCCTCGAGCACCACAAAGACCTCGACGCCGCTGTCGACCACGGCGATGCTCGCAGCCGGCTTCTCAACGTCGGTGCCCATGACCAGAGAAGCAGTGTTCGCCAGCGGCTCAATCGTCGAGCGCAGGCTCTCGAGCTTCTCGATGTCCTCGGCACCGGCGCGCACGACCACGTCGAGCTCGGCCTTGGGGCTCAAGCGGTAACGCGAACGCGTGGCGCGGGCGGCGGAAACGACGGCGCGGCACAGCTCAAACGCGCGCTCGGCGTCCTCGTCAACATACTTAGCGTAGTCGGCGGGCTCGGGCCACTTGGCGATCATGAGCGCCTCGGCGCGGTTCACGTTGCCCTCGGCGTCCAGATCGAGCACACTCGCCGGCATGTTGTCCCAGATCTCCTCGGTGACAAACGGCATGAGCGGGTGCATCAGGCGAATGGAGGTGTCAAGCACAAAAATCAGGTTGCGCTGCGCCTGCAGACGGCCCTCGCCCTTCAAGCGGGCCTTGGTGACCTCGACGTACCAGTCGCAGACCTCGTTCCAGAAGAACTGCTGCACGCCGCGGGCCATGTCGCCAAAGGTGTAGTTCTCGATACCCTCGGTGACCATCTTCACGGCCTTGGCCAGGCGGCTGAACATCCAAGCGTCTGCCGGCGTCTCCACGACGGGCTCGCCGGGCGTGTAGCCCTCCATGTTCATGAGCAGGAAGCGGCTCGCGTTCCAGATCTTGGTCACAAACGACTTGGCCTGCTCGGTACGCGGACTGTCGATAAGCTTCTTAGTCTTCTTGTCGATGTTCGCGTCGAACTTGACGTCCTGATTGTTGGTGCACAGCGTGAGCAGGTTGTAGCGCATGGCGTCGGCGCCGTACATGCCAATGAGGTCCATGGGGTCAACGCCGTTGCCCTTGGACTTGGACATACGGCTTCCGTCCTTGGCAAGAATCGTCGGGTAGATGACGACGTCCTTAAACGGCACCTCGTCCAGGAAGTACAGCGAGCTCATGACCATGCGGGCGACCCACAGCGCGATGATGTCGCGGGCGGTGACGAGCGCCGTCGTGGGGTGATGTCCCTCGAGCAGCTCCGGCTTTTGCGGCCAGCCCTGCGTGGCGAAGGTCCACAGCTGCGAGCTGAACCAGGTGTCCAGCACGTTCTCGTCCTGATGCACATGATGGCCGCCGCACTTGGGGCACACATCGGTGTCCTCGGTAAGAGCGTCCTCCCAGCCGCAGTCCTCGCAGTAGAACACGGGGATGCGGTGGCCCCACCACAGCTGGCGGCTGATGCACCAGTCCTTAAGGTTCTCCATCCAGGTGGTGTAGGTCTGCGTCCAACGCGCGGGGTGGAAGGTGACCTTGCCAGAGTTGACGGCGTCGAGCGCCGGCCCTTTGAGCTTATCGACGGCGACGAACCACTGCTCGGACAGCCACGGCTCCAGTGCGGCGTCGCAACGGTAGCAGTGCATGACGGAGTGATCGAGGTCCTCGACGTGATCGAGCAGGTCGTGCTCCTCGAACCACTTGATGACGGCCTCGCGGCACTCGTCGCGGTTCATGCCGGTGAACTCGCCGTAGCCTTCGACGACCACCGCGTGCTCGTCGAAGATGTTGATCTGCGGCAGGTCGTGAGCCTGACCCATGGCGTAGTCGTTGGGGTCGTGGGCAGGGGTGACCTTAACGAAGCCGGAACCAAAGTTAGCGTCGACATGCCAATCCTCAAAGATGGGAATCTCGCGGTCGACGATGGGGAGCTTGACGGTCTTACCCACAAAGGCGGCCTTCTCGGGGTCCTTCGGGGAAACGGCGACGCCCGTGTCGCCGAGCATGGTCTCGGGACGCGTGGTGGCGACGACGATGTAGTCCTGGCCGTTGACCGGCTCGGTCAGCGGGTAGCGCAGGTGCCACAGGTGGCCCTTCTCGTCCTTGTACTCGGCCTCGTCGTCCGAGATGGCGGTGGTGCAGTTGGGGCACCAGTTGACGATGCGCTTGCCGCGATAGATCAAGCCGTCGTGGTACCAGTCGCAGAAGACCTTGCGCACGGCCTGGGCGTAATCCTCGTCCATGGTAAAGCGCTCGTTGTCGAAGTCGACGGAGCAGCCCATGCGCTTGATCTGCTCGACGATGATGCCGCCGTACTCGTGGGTCCAATCCCAGCAGGCGTCGACAAACTTGTCGCGGCCAATCTCCAGGCGGCTGATGCCCTCGCTCTTGAGCTTCTTGTCGACCTTGGTCTGCGTGGCGATACCGGCGTGGTCGGTGCCGAGCACCCAGCGCGTGGACTTGCCGCGCATGCGGGCCATACGGACAATGGCATCCTGGATGGAGTCATCGGTGGCGTGGCCCATGTGGAGCTTGCCGGTCACATTGGGAGGCGGAATGGTGACGGTGCAGTCGCCCACGCCCTCACGGCGCTTGTAGTAGCCGCCGTCGAGCCACTTCTGCAGGATCGCCGGCTCGTTGGTCGACGGATCGTAGTTCTTGGGCATTTCTTCCATATATCTCTCCCTTGCCCGTCGGCGTGTCCGCCTGCTTGGTTTTCGCTCGGTCAGGTCCTGGGCTCGCACGAAGAGCACATTTAGTGCTCTTCGGCTCGTGCGGAATCTACGAAAACCAAGCAGGCGGACACGCCTTAGGTATCGATTACTTCAGTCTGAATGGACTTTGCTGAGACTTTAAACAAACACACAGAATAACACAGGTAGTTGGGGTTATTGCGTATATATAAAATAGCCTCCGACCGCGGGTGGTCGGAGGCTATTTGCAAACACGTTTTAGGCTGGTTTAGCCGTAGATGCGCTGGGGCTGCTCTTCGCCCTTTACGGAGGCTTCGGTCACAACGACCTTGGAAACACCCTCCTCGCTGGGCAGGTCGAACATCGTCTGCTGCAGCACGTCCTCGCAGATGGAGCGCAGGCCGCGGGCGCCGGTCTTGCGGGCGAGCGCCATGCGGGCGATCTCGTGCAGGGCCGCGTCCTCAAACTCAAGCTCAACGTCCTCAAGCTGGAACATCTTTCGGTACTGGCGCACCACGGCGTTCTTGGGCTCGGTCAGAATCGACACCAGGTCGTCCTCGTCGAGCGCCTGCGTCTGGGTTACGACAGGCGTGCGGCCAACGAACTCGGGAATCATGCCAAAGGCGTTGAGGTCCTGCGGGAGCACCTGGCGCAGCAGGTCGTTCTCGTCGACCGAGGTGGGGCCGGCGATCTCGGAGTTAAAGCCCACGCCCTTGTTGCCCACGCGATCGGCGATAATCTTGTCCAGACCCACAAAGGCACCGCCACAGATGAACAGGATATTGGTCGTGTCGATCTGCAGCAGCTCCTGCTGGGGATGCTTGCGGCCGCCAGTGGGCGGAACGCTGGCCACCGTGCCCTCAAGAATCTTAAGCAGCGCCTGCTGAACGCCCTCGCCCGAGACATCGCGGGTAATGGAGAGGTTCTCGGCCTTGAGGGCGATCTTGTCGATCTCGTCCACGTAGATAATGCCCACCTGAGCGCGCTCAATATCGCCATCGGCAGCATTGATGAGCTTGAGCAGGATGTTCTCCACGTCCTCGCCAACGTAGCCGGCCTCGGTAAGCGCAGTGGCGTCGGCGATGGCAAACGGCACCTCGAGGATGCGCGCGAGCGTCTGGGCCAGCAGGGTCTTACCGGTACCGGTGGGACCGAGCAGCAAGATGTTGGACTTGGCGAGCTCTACCTCGTCCATATCGTCGTCGAACTGCGAGCCCATGTCGTCGTCAAAGGCAGACACCGCGGCGCCGCCCTCGATCACGCGACGATAGTGGTTGTACACGGCCACCGACATGGCGCGCTTGGCGTCCTCCTGGCCCATAACATAGGCCGAAAGCTCGTCATAGATCTCGTGCGGCGTCGGCACATGCGTAATGACCTGGCGGGCATCGTCCTCGAGCTCAAAGCCCTCGGCCTCGGGATCCACGGCAGGCTGCCCGGCAGCCTGGCCGTGGTCGTTGAGGAAGCCCGGCAGCTTGCCGTTGCGGGCAGCGTCCATAAAGTCCGAAGCCAGCGACTCCTCAAGGATCTCGGAGCAGGCGGCAACGCACTCGTCGCAGATAAAGATGTTGGTCGGACCCTTTACAAGGCGGCGAACCTGCCCCTGCTCTTTTCCGCAGAAGGAGCAGCGGATGGGGTTGCCATTCTCGTCAAAGTTGTCCTGCATGTTTCCTGCCATCCTAGGCGTCCTTCGCGGCGAGATCGCGCGAGGTGACGATACGGTCGATCAGGCCGTAGTCGAGGGCCTCGGCAGCGGTCAGGTAGTTGTCGCGCTCGGTGTCGGCCTGGACCTTCTCGATCGGCTGGCCCGAGGCATCGGACAGGATCTGGTTGAGCTCGCGGCGGGTCTTCTTGATCTCCTCGGCCACGATCTCGATCTCGGTCTGCTGACCCTGGGCACCGCCGCTGGGCTGGTGAATCATGACCTTGGAGTGCGGCAGGCAGAAGCGCTTGCCCTTGGCGCCGGCCGAAAGCAGCACGGCAGCCATAGACGCGGCCATACCGACGCAGATGGTGGAGACCTGCGGCTTGATGAAGTTCATGGTGTCAAGAATCGCCAGGCCAGAGTAAACCTCGCCACCGGGCGAATTGATGTAGAGCGAGATATCCTTCTCGGCATCCTGGCTCTCAAGATGCAGCAGCTGGGCAACGACCAGGTTGGCGCTGACGGAGTTGATCTCCTCGCCCAAGAAGATGATGCGGTCGTTGAGCAGGCGCGAATAGATATCGTAGCTGCGCTCGCCGCGCGGCGTCTGCTCGATAACGTATGGCACGAGGGCGGAATCGAACTTAGCGATCATACGCATCTCCATTTCTCTTACGGACCAATAGTGGCTCTAGACAAACGTACGGTGCCCGCATGCTATGCATTGGCTGGCACCGTACGAAGCAACCGGATAACCGGCTTATAACTTTACCCCATCACGGGCACATACATGCGCTCGCGTGCAAGGTGGCGAGAATTACTCGGCGTCCTTGGCGGTCTCGTCGACCTCAGTCACCTTGGCGTTCTCGACCAGGTGATCGACGGCCTTGGAGCGACGGATGGACTCGCGGACGGCAGGCATGCGGCCATCGGCGATGAACTCGGCCTTGGAAGCCTCGACGTCCTTGACGCCAGCCTTCTCGAACTCGGCGTTGATGTCGTCCTCGGTGACCTCAATCTTGAGCTCACGGGCGAGAGCGTCGAGCGCCAGGGACTCACGGGCAACGTCGTTGGCCTGCTTGTGCAGGTCGCCGATGAACTGCTCCATGGTCAGGCCGGAAGCGGGCAGCCAGGTGTCCAGCGTCATGCCGCGGGCAGCGAGGTTGGACAGGAAGTTCTGGCCAAGCTCCTCAAAGACGGACTGCTCGTAGTCGGCGTCCATCTCGTCGAGCTGCAGGCGCTCGGCGAGAGCGGAGACGCAACGGTTCTCCTTCTCGGCCGGGAGGCGGGAAGCCTTGTCCTGCTCGATCTCGATCTTGATGGCGTCGCGCATAGCGTCGATGCTGTCGAAGCCAAAGTCAGACTTGACGAGCTCGTCGGTGAGCTCGGGGGTGTTGCGGACCTTGATGCCCTTGACGGTGACCTCGACGGTGTGGGTCTCGGCCTCCTCGCCCTCCTCGGCCTCGTCGGTCCAGGTGACGGACTTGACGTCGTCAACGTTGGCGCCGATCAGAGCCTCGTTGAACTCGGCGGGGTTGCTGTCGCTACCGGCGATGAGCATACGGCCCTCGGCGGCAAAGTTGTCGGCGTTCTCGACGGCCTTGAGGTCGACGGTAACGTAGTCCTCGGACTCGACAGCGCGGCCCTCGACGTCCTCGAAGGTGGCACGGTAGTTGAGGAGCATCTCGACCTGGTTGTTGATCTCGGACTCGGTGACCTCCGCAGGGGGCATCTCGATCTCGACAGCGTCGAAGGAGGAGAGCTCAGCGGCGGGACGCAGGGAGAACTCGACGGTGTAGGTGTAGTCCTCGTGATCCTTGGCGAGGTCGAGCTCCTTGTAGTCACCGCTCTTGGTGGGGACGATGTCCAGCTCGTTGAGGACGGCGGGCTCGTTGGCGGCGATCAGGTCGTTGGTGGCCTGAGCGAGGGTAGCCTCGGCGCCAAGAGCGGAATCGATGACCGGACGGGGAGCCTTGCCGGCACGGAAGCCCGGGAAGCGGTACTTCTTGGCGGTGTCCTTGTAGGCCTTCTTGATCGCGGCGTCGACGTCGGCGGCCGGGATGGTGACCGTAGCGGTGAGCTTGGCGTCCCTGACGTCAGAAGCGGTGATGTTCAACACGTTCCTCCTCATACTGCCCAGCTTATCTGAGGTGCTGGTACCTTTATGCAACAAAGAGTCGCGACGGCCGAAGCCGACGCAGATGCGTTGGTGCGGGCGAAAGGACTCGAACCTTCACGGGAATCCCACCAGAACCTAAATCTGGCGCGTCTACCAATTCCGCCACGCCCGCATGAGCGCACAGACTAGGAATGATAGCAGATACGAGCGGCAAGCGCACGCACACCTTTTACAAGCTCACGACCTCACCACGAGTACGCATCGAATCCCCCGCCGCCCCACCGAAGTTGCAGTGGAATAGGGACTGTTTGGGGCTCCAGTCCTCCAAAACAGTCCCTATTCCACCGCAACTTCGGTGGGACTCGGCAGTCAGGCGGTGCTGGCCATGCGCCGGAAAGCGCGTCCCGGCTTGGGGCCTCGGAATGGGATGCGGCTTCCGCTATAGCCATCAACCGGAAACTGCAACCCGTTTTGAGCCCCTATTCCGGGATGCACTTTCCGCCAGGGGCCTCAAACGGAAACCGCATCCCGCAATTCGGACGAAAAGCGGGATGCGGTTTCCCCGGGCTTGCCAAAGGGCGGCGGCGCCTCGTCTACTCCCCCAGCAGGGCCTTCTCGGGCGTGATCGGAAGCGAGCGAACCTGATGGCCGGTGGCGTGCGCCACGGCCGAGGCAACGGCGGCGAGCGGCGTGTTGATGACGACCTCGCCGATCGACTTGGCACCAAACGGGCCCGTCGGCTCGTAGCTCGGCTCAAAGGCCACGCGGATGCTGCCGATATCCAGGCGCGTGGGCAGCTTGTAGCTCATAAAGTTGCCGGTGCGCAGGCGGCCGCGGTCGTCGTGCTCGACAATCTCGTAGAGCGCGTGACCGATGCCCTGGGCAATGCCGCCCTCGGCCTGGACGCGCGCGAGCGCCTCGTTGATCACAGTGCCGCAGTCGACGGCCGCCGCGTAGTCCACCACAGTCACCTTGCCGGTGGCCTTGTCGACCTCGACCTCGGCAATACCGGCCATAAACGGCGGAGGCGAAACGGGCAGGCAGGCAGAGGCGTGCGAGGTCAGCGCGTCGCCGCCGGCGATGTTCTTGACACACAGGTTGGCAAAGTCGCGCAGCGTGAGGTAACGGTTCTGCTCGCGCGCGGCACGCTCGTCGGACAGGCGCACGTACTGGCCATCAAAGACCACATCGACGGCGTCAACGTCCCACATCCGGGCGGCCTTGGCGCAGATCTTCTCGCGCAGCTCAGTCGCGGCGTTCTTGGCGGCAAGGCCCGTCACATACGTGCCCGAGCTCGCGTACGAGCCGGCGTCGAACGGCGACACGTCGGTGTCCACGCCGCGCACCACGATCAGCGAGCTCTCCACGCCCAGCTCCTCGGCGGCAATCTGCGCCAGGATCGTGTCGACACCCATGCCGTTATCGGTGGCGCCGGTGCCGATGGTAATGAAGCCGTCCTCTTCCAGGCGCATGTCGATGCCGGCGATGTCCACGTTGGAGATGCCCGAGCCCTGCATGGTGAGCGCACAGCCCAGAGCACGCACGCGGTCGCCCAGGTCCACGGCCAGCGGCTTGTCGCGCCAGTCGATCATGTCCATCGCGCGCAGCAGGCAGCGGTCGAGCGCGCAGGCGTTGAGCTTCTCGTTGTAGTACTGCGGCATAATCTCGCCCTCGTGAACCATGTTCTTAAGACGCAGGTCGGCGGGATCCATGTGCAGCATGTCGGCGAGCTCGTTGACGGCACTCTCCACGGCAAACTGGCCCTGGGTGGCACCGTAGCCGCGATACGCACCGCCGCGGTTGGTATTGGTGTAGACGGCGTCCCAGCTAAAGCGGCTCGCCTTCACGTGGTTGTAGATGGGCAGGCTCTTGTGGCCCGAAAGGCCGATCGTCGTGGTGGCATGCTCGCCATACGCACCAGCGTTGGACAGCGTATGCAGGTCGATGGCCGTGATGGTGCCGTCGTTCATGGCGCCCAGCTTAACAGTCATCTGCATCTGATGGCGCGAGTTGCCCGCGGTGATGGTCTCCTCGCGGGTATAGCAGCAGTAGCTCGGACGGCCGGTCTGCTGGGTGACGAACGCAACGAAGATTTCGCAGCAGCCCGTCTGCTTAGAGCCAAAGCCGCCACCGATGCGCGGCTTAATGACCTGCACCTGCGACTGCGGGATATCGAGCGACTGCGCGACCATGCGGCGCACGTGGAAGGGCACCTGCGTAGAGGTGGTCACCGAGATACGCCCGAACGCGTCGGTCGTCGCGAAGGCGCGGAAGGTTTCCATGGGTGCGGTCTGCGTGGCCTGGCTGGTGTAGGTGCGCTCAAAGACGATGTCGCTCTGGGCGAAGGCCTCGTCAAGGTCGCCAAAGTCGCTCGTGCCGCTGCACACCAGGTTGCGCGGAACGTCGCCGCCCTGCGGGAACATAAAGGTCACGTCGCCCTCGGGGTGAACCACGATGTCGTTATCGAGTGCCTTGGTAAAGTCGAGCAGCGGCTCAAGCACCTCATAGTCGACCTTAATGAGTTTGAGCGCCTTGTCGGCAGCCTCCTCAGTCTCGGCGGCGACGATCGCCACCTCCTCGTTTTGGTAACGGACGAGGTTCTCGAGAATCAGGCGGTCGTAGGGACTCGGCTGCGGATAGCTCTGGCCGGCGATGGTAAAGCGGCGCTTGGGCACGTCCTCGTAGGTGTAGACGCCCACGACGCCGGGCACCTTCAGCGCGCGCGACGTATCGATGGAGCGGATCTTGGCGCGGGCATAGGGGCTGCGCTTGAGTTTGACGATGAGCGCACCGGCGGGCACCATATCGCCCGTGTAGACGGGACGCCCCTCGAGCAGGGCCTTCGAGTCCTTCTTGGGCTGCTTGTGAGTGATCTGCTTATACGAGACGCCATCGCAGCTGGTGTTATTGACCGGCAGCTCGGGCATCTCAAAGCCCACCTGCACGCCAGACTCGTTGAGGAAGCGAACGATGGCGCGCAGCTGGCTCTCGTAGCCGCTGCAACGGCAGAGGTTACCGGCGAGCTGGCGCGAGAGCTCCTCGCGCGTGGCGACGAGGCTCGGGTCCTCCTTGGCAGCGCGGGCGAGCGCCAGCACGTTCATAATAAGGCCGGGGGCGCAAAAACCGCACTGCTCGGCGCCTTCGGCAGCCATCGCACGGGCGAGCGCCTCAGACTCGGCCTTGAGGCCCTCGAGCGTAGTGATGGAGCGACCCTCGACGCGCGCGGCGGGAACCGAGCAGCTCAGCACCGGGTCGCCGTCGAGCCACACCGTGCACAGGCCGCAGTTGGTGGTTTCGCAGGCACAGCGCACCGACGCGCAACCCTGCTCGCGCAAAAGCGCAAAGAGCATGGTGTCGGGGGCAATCTGGACCTTGACCTTGCGGCCGTTGAGCGTAAAGGAAAGATCGATGAGTTTGGCAGCCATTAGCGCACCTCACTAGAATCGACGCCGGGCACGCGGCGGCAGGAATACTCGTCCGTGGCGAACTTAGGCACTTGCACGGTCTCGAGCTCGCGGGCAAGCGCGGCCGAAAGCTCGATGCCGGCGGCGCGACGCACAGCCTGGATGGCGAGCGGGGCCGAGATGCGGCGGCGGTAGTCGGCCGAGCCCCACAGGTTGGTGCCATAGCTCAGCGCGCGTACGGACGCGGCCAGGGCGCGTAGCTCGTCCTCGGAAGGCTGCTCGGCGGTAAGGCCGCATGCCTCACCCTGCAGCAGGGTCGCGCGCAGCGGGCGGGCGCCCACGGTGACATGCCAGCTGTTGTCCCACCAGGCGGCGGTGACGTTGAGCGAGGGGAAGTCGGTCGCGGCCTTGCGCACAGCCTCGTAGCTTGCACGATAGTCGTGCTTAACGACCACGATGTGCTCGATCACGTCGCGCACGTAACCCATGTCGACGAACTCGGCGAGCGGCACGCGGCCGGCGCCCGTCAGCTCAACATACGAATCGAGCGCCAAAAAGGCCGAGAGCACGTCCGAAAAACCAAAGCGGCCGTAGATGCTGCCGCCCACCGTGGCGGTATTGCGCAGCTGCACGCCCACGATGTCGTGGACGGCGAACTCAAAGACATTGTTGACAAGCGCGTTGAGCCCAGCATGACGCTCGAGCTGGCGCAGGGTGCACATGGCACCGATGCGAAACTCGGTCTCGGTCTCCTCGATCTGATCGAGTCCGCAGGCCGAAAGGTCAATCGCCGTCGCCACGCGACGCGAACCCAGGCGCATCCAGATGCCGCCGCCCACAATCTTGTTGTTGCGGTTCTTCTGTAAGAGCTCATAGGCTTCGGCCGCGTTTCCAACACGGACGTAGGTACCGAACTTGAGCACGTTCTCCCCCATCTCTTCACTTGTCCAGTACTTTTAAGTGTACCAAACGAGGGGCCGCACACCGTTTTAGGACAAAATCCTCCCACCCATCCATAACTTGCGGTGATATACGGACTGATTAGTCGTTCTGGAACGCAAAACAGTCCGTATATCACCGCAAGTTATGAGGAGTCCTCCGGGATAGAAAAGGCTCCCAGCCAAGATGACTGGAAGCCTTCCTCGATGCTATGTCGAGCGAAGAATTAGCAGACGCCCTGAGCGAGCATGGCGTCGGCGACCTTCAGGAAGCCGGCGATGTTGGCGCCCATGACGAAGTTGCCCTCCTCGCCGTACTCCTTGGCGGTGTCGTCCACGTTGTGGAACATGCCGCGCATGAGCTGCTCGAGCTTGCCGTCGACCTCCTCGAAGGTCCAGGACAGGTGCTCGGCGTTCTGGCTCATCTCCAAGCCGGACACGAGCACGCCGCCGGCGTTGGCAGCCTTACCGGGCATAAAGGCGACGCCGTGCTCCTGGAAGTAGGTCGTGGCCTCGATGGTCGTGGGCATGTTCGCGCCCTCGCCGACCACCTTGCAGCCGTTGGCGACGAGCGCCTGGGCGTCCTCGAGCAGCAGCGTGTTCTCGCGAGCGCAGGGCAGCGCGATGTCGCAGGGCAGCTGCCACACGCCGCGGCCGTCACCCTCGTGCCACGTGGCATTGGGCTTCTCGTCGACGTACATGGCGAGCGTAACGCCCTTGTCGTGGCCGGAGCGCTTCTTGTTGTAGACATGCTCGAGCACGGTGTAGTCGATGCCGTCGGGATCCTCGACCCAGCCATGGGTGTCGGAGCAGGCCAGCACCTTGCCGCCGAGCTGGGAGACCTTCTGGACCGCGTAGATGGCGACGTTACCGGAGCCGTGAACGACGACGTTCTTGCCCTCGAAGGAGTCGCCGCGGCTCTTGAGGTACTCGTCCACAAAGTAGGCCAGGCCGTAGCCGGTGGCCTCGGTACGGGCGAGCGAGCCGCCAAAAGAGAGGCCCTTGCCGGTAAGGACGCCGGTCCACTCATTGGTCAGGCGCTTGTACTGACCGAACAGGTAGGCAACCTCGCGGCCGCCAACGCCCAGGTCGCCGGCGGGAACGTCGGTGTTGGGGCCGATGTGGCGATAGAGCTCGGTCATGAAGGACTGGCAGAAGTGCATGATCTCGTTGTTGGACTTGCCCTTGGGGTCAAAGTCGGAACCGCCCTTGCCGCCGCCCATGGGAAGGGTGGTCAGGCTGTTCTTGAGGATCTGCTCCAGGCCCAGGAACTTGAGCATGCCCAGGGTGACCGTCGGGTTAAAGCGCAGGCCGCCCTTGTAGGGTCCAATGGCAGAGTTGAACTCGACGCGGTAACCGCGGTTGACCTGAACCTTGCCCTGGTCGTCGACCCAGGGAACACGGAACATGACGATGCGCTCGGGCTCGACGAGGCGCTCAAGCAGGGCGGCCTCCTCGTACTCGGGATGGGCGTCGAGCGCCGGCTGGATGGTGCCGAGAATCTCGGTCGCGGCCTGGATGAACTCAGGCTGCTCGGGATAGCGGGCCTTGAGCTCGTCGAGAACTTTCTGCGTGTAGCTCATGCTTCCTCCAATTGATGGAAAAGAAAAGTGTCGTTCGAGGCGCCCCATGCGCCGCGAGCTTTATCGAGTATGGATAATATCGCACTGTTGCAGCAAAGTTTCGCATAAGCCGACGAGCAGATGTTTCGTTTTGATTACGATGCAGGTAGAAGCGTTTTTGAGTGCCCAACGCGCAAATCGCGTGTTTCGAAGCTGTTTCGTCCACATGTTCCAAACCACCACATTGGGGACAGGCACCTTTGTGGTGGTGTGGTGGCTAGAGGACGAGCTGATGGTAGTCGGCAGGGGCTATGCGGCCCTCGGTGGCGGCTCGGAAGGCGGCGAGCGCATCGCCCGAGAATGGCATGGCCCAGCACAGCCCGCAGCCTGCGGTAATGGAGCCGGGCAGTGGCATGATGCGCCCGGGCACACCGGCGGCAAGACACAGCTGTTCGCATTCCATCACATCGAAGGTGCTATCGAACGACACGATAATCTTGCGCTCGTGGTCGAGGGCATCACCGGATGGGCCTTCGCGGTGTGCCTCACGATACGCCGCGGCGGCCGCTTCCTCTTCCGCAGTATGTCCACAGCCACCGCAGCCGCAGGTACAGGGCTCGGAACCATCGCAAGTGCAAGGCTCTCCCGTGTCGGGACAAATATCGTGAGACATGGCAACTCCAATCGTCTAGGCGAGTAACTCGGCCGCCGCAAACTCCTCGGGCGTATTGACGTTTTCGAAGCAGAGCGTCGAGCCCGCGGCCTTAACAATCTGCGGCTCATCCATATAACCGGCCTGAACGCGATTGATCAGGCAGCGAATGCGCTGGCGGTCGCAGGCAAGCAGCTCTTGGGCAACCGGCGCACAAGCGTCACGGCGCCAGACGGCGCAAAGCGGCTCAATCCCTTGCTCCTCGCGTGGCACGCACACGTCGATCGCCTCGGCCTCAAAACGATCGGCAAGCGCGCCGATGAGTTCCGGCGAGACAAACGGCATATCGCAGGCGACGATCGCCACGAGCGGCAATCGGGCCGCAGCCAACGAGCTCGCGATGCCGCGCATGGCACCCGCCGACCCCTCAAGGTCCGGCACTATTCGCGGCACCAGGCCGCCAAACGCGTGCTCCTCAAGATAGGCAAGCTCGCTGGGACGCGAAGTCGTCACGACCAACTCGCCGGCAACTGGCGCCAGCCGACCCAGCACGCGCTCGATGAGCGGTTCGCCGCAAAACGTCATGCGCGCCTTATCGCGGCCCATGCGTGAGGACAGCCCGCCCGCTTGGACGACGCAAGAAAGATCGACCCGTCTTACGGTAGTCATACGGCAAAACACCTCCATCGGCATGCTCGAAACCCGACACACGAAGCCAGATACCGTCGCCGATAAAGCGGGCGGCACGGCAAACCCACGCAAAAACAAAACAGCGCCTTTGCGGCACGCAGCAAGACCGCGAGCACAAAAGCGCTGGTAGCGTATGGCGGGAACGTATGTGAATCGAACACATCCAAGACGTTTTGCACGCCTCGCAACGGTTTTGAGGACCGCGGAGCCCACCGGAGCCCATCCGTTCCCAAGTGCGGCGGTATTTTACCAAACCGAGCAGCCAATCTAGCGCAGGGAGCGCAGGCCGCCGGCATCCTTGTCGAGCACGGTAAAGCGCACGGCATCTAGGTGCTCCAAGATGCTGATGGCGCGTTTGCGCGACACACCCAGGGCCTCGCGCAGCACGCTCGTGGTGGCAGCGCCGCCGGCTGCCTCTATGGCGGCGGCGACAAGCTCACGCGCATGGGACTCGGCGGCAGCGGACAGGGCAACGTCGCGCTCGACCTTAACGATCGAGCGGTTGAGCGAAAGCTCGCGCAGGGCACGCGTCATGGTGTCGCGACCGAGCTGCAGCTGTTCGCCCACCTCGGGAAGCGCCGGTGCATCCAGGCCAGCCTCGTCAAGCAGCGCGACGATGCGCTCGCAAGCCTCTCGCACCACGCGTGCCGCCGCGGCGGCCGAATGCGGATCGAATACCTCGGCGCCCTCGGCGGCGCACACGCCACGGGAGCAGCCCTCGGCAATCAGGGCCGCGGCAACGCCTTCATCAGCGGCAGGCCACGCAGCATGGGCAACGGCGCCAGGCGTAAAGCCCGTTTCCTTGGGAGCCGCCGCGTGCATGGCCGACAGGGTCGCCGCCAGTGAATCCATCGCAGCGTCGAGCAGGGCGGCATTCACATACAGCGCATCGCCCGAGCCGGCAAGCTCGTATACAGCACCTCGCGCCACCAACTCTTTCAGCGCGGCATCGGCCCCACCGGAAACAAGATCCAGCGCCGCGGCAACGTCGGCAGCCACGACCGGCAACGTCTGCAGCGCCAACCACGCCTCAACACCAGCAACGGCATTGCCGGCCTCAAGTGCCGCAAGCAGTGCGCGCTCCCCCGCCGAAAGCTCGCGCGAGCGACGGCAGCGCGAAAGCAGCACACGTCCGCCGCCAATAAGCATAACGGGCGAATACGACAGCACCACGGCATGGTCGCCGGCGCGCAGCGGCAGCGGTTCCTCCAAGCGTACCTGCACCACTCGTGTCTCGCCCACCGCCATGGGGGCCTCGCCCTCCATGAACATGATGCGACCGACAACCTCGGCTGTGCCTGCCATCACGTGCACACGCGCACCCGACTCGAGCACACGCGGCTTGGCTCCCTCGCGACCCAAGTAAGTGAACGTCATCATAAAGCGCAACGTCTGACCAAAGCGGTCCGCCACGCCCAGCATCTCGCCACGGTCAAGCGCCGCGACACCGTCACCAACCAGGTTGAGCGCCACGCGTTGCCCAGGCAGCGCGCGCGGCGTATCGCCATGCACCTGAATCCCGCGGACACGGCAGACCGTACGCGACGGCAGCGCGACGAGCTCATCCCCCACCGCGACGGGCGCATCGTGCAACGTACCCGTCACCACGGTACCGGCGCCCTTGATCGTAAAGCAGCGGTCGATGGGCAGTCGCGGTGCGGCATCGGTGAGCTCAGCACGGGCACGGCAGGCGCCCCAGCAAGCGGCAACCTGCTCGTCGAGCGCAGCCAGCAGGTCATCGATTCCCGCGCCGGTCTTGGACGACACAGGCACGATCGGCGCGTCGGCAAACACGGTATCCGAAAGAAAATCGTCCACGTCGAGCTCGGCCAGCTCAATCATTTCACTATCGGCCAAGTCGCACATCGTCAGCGCGACCACCATATGCGTAACGCCCAACAGCTCCAGCACATGCACGTGCTCGCGGGTCTGCGGCATTACGCCCTCGACGGCCGAAACCACCAGCACGCCCACGTCGATACCCGTGGCGCCCTGCACCATGGCGCGCAAGTAATGCGCGTGGCCCGGCACGTCGACCAGGCCAACGATCTTGCCGCTCGGCAGCGCCAGCTCGCCAAAGCCCAGCTCCACGGTCATACCGCGACGGCGCTCAACCTCCAGACGGTCGGGATTCTTGCCGGTCAGTGCCTCGATCAGTGCCGACTTACCGTGGTCGACGTGGCCCGCCGTGCCAACGATAACGGGACACTCCACCAGCGCCTGAACCTCACTCATCGAGCAATCGCCTTCTCAACGCATGCGGCAAGCGTCGATGCCGCCGTCTCGATATCGCGGTCGCCCACAAGCGTACGGACGTCAAACAAAATGCGATCGTGCGAAGTTCGCGTGACGACCGGCGTGTCGAAGTCCTGGACAAGCGAGCGCTTGAGCGCGTCGACGGACAGGCGCCCGTCGACCGGGTAGACGGCCACGCACATCGTGGGCAGCTCCACGGTAGGCAGCGAGCCGCCACCGGGGGTCGACGATTCCTCGACGATCTCCACCTGCACGGCGCACGGGCAGCCAGCCTTATCGAGCCCGGCGACCATACGATCGCGCAGCTTGCGGGCACGTCGCTCCAAATGGGTCTGCGGTAGCGTAAGCATGCTGAGCACCGGAATATCGCGATGGGCAACATCGGCGCCGTCCATGTAGATACGCAGCGTGGCCTCGAGCGCCGACAGAGCTAGTTTGCCCGGGCGCAGGGCGCGCATAAGCGGATGTGACCCACAGGCCTGGACCAAATTGCGACGACCCATGATAATGCCCGCCTGTGCGGCACCGAGAAGCTTATCGCCCGAGCACGACACCAGATCGAGCCCTGCCGAAACCGAAGCCGGCGTGGTTTCCTCGCCGCCGCGCACCAGGATGTCATCGGGCAAAAGCGCGCCCGACCCCTGGTCCTCGCAGAACAGCAGGCCATGCTTGTGAGCAAGCGCCGCAAGCTCCCGAGAACCCACCTCCTCGTGGAAACCCTCGATACGATAGTTGGAAGGATGGACCTTGAGGATCATCGCCGTATCGGGCGTGATGGCGCGCTCGTAGTCGCTCAAATGCGTGCGGTTGGTGGCCCCGACCTCAACGAGCTTGGCACCCGAGGCCTCCATAACATCGGGGATGCGGAAGCTGCCGCCAATCTCGACAAGCTCGCCGCGGCTGACGATGACCTCCTTGTCCGCGGCATGGGTTGCCAACACCAACAGCACGGCGGCCGCGTTATTGTTGACGACCAGCGCATCCTCGGCACCGGTAAGCGAGCGGATGAGTTGCGCGGCATGCTCTTTGCGCGACCCGCGCGAGCAGGTGTCCACGCTGTACTCGAGCGTGCTGTAGCCGCGTGCGACCTCGGCCACGGCCTTGGCGGCCGACTCCGCGAGCGGGGCTCGACCCAGATTTGTATGGATAACAACACCCGTGGCGTTGACGGCGGGACGCAGGCTCGGCAGCGCGGAGCGATGCGCACGCCACTCGATAGCCGATGCCAGCTCGCGCTTAGAGCGCGGGGCGGCACCGGCGCGAATGGCGGCGCGCTCCTCGTCGAGCTCGGCCGTGACGGCGGCATGCACCACCGCGTCGCAGGTCTCCCCCACCGCCTTCACCACCGGCCACTCGGCAAGCAGCTCGTTGACGGAAGGGATGGCGCGCAGGCGTGCGCGCACCTCATCGGACATGTTCTGGCTATCGCTCATGTGCGGCCTTTCAAAAGAAACGTGGATCAGTCAAATACATCAGCTGAGTCAATTACTCGTCATTATCCCCGCGCGCGACAATCTTTTCCAAGCGAACGGCGTTTTCCTGGGTGAGCGCGGCACCCGTCAACGGGTCCCAACGCAGCGGTGTGTGGTCGAGCGGCCCGACGCCCAGGGCCTGAGCGCCACCGGCATCGGCGTCAAACGTACGCCCACCGGGGGCGGCCGAGGTGAAGATGCACGCCGGATGCAGATACGGCGTCGTCTCCACGCGCACGCGGTCGCGGCCCATATCGCTCACGAGTTCGACGATCTCGCCGTCGGCGATGCCCATATGCGCAGCAGCATCGGCATTCATCTGCACGGCATCCAGGTCCGACCCAGCCTCGGCGGCACCTTGGGCCGCGAGCCTGCGCGAGGTATGCGACTCAAAGGGTCGATTGCCGCTAATGAGGCGAAACATCCCCGGGCCAGGCTCCACCATGGGAGCGATCCAGTTGGGTACACGACCCAGGCTGGCTCGTTCCCATACGTCACTTGCCAGCGCAATTTTGCCGCCACCCAAGGGAATCGCCGGCTCGCCCGTACGCGACGGAAACGAAACACCCGTGTCGGCCCAGCCGCGCTCCTTGAGCTCGTCCAGATCAATCCCAAAAGGCTCCACCCGGGCAGCTGCCAGATCATCAGACGTGAACCGAAAGTACTCGCCCACGCCACACGCCTGCGCCAGACCGGCAAAAATCTCCCGACCGGGACGTGTGTCGTCATGCTGCACAGGCAGCACGGCGTTGCGGTAGAACACGCGCGAATCGTTGACACCCACGACCGTGCCCACGCCGCGGTCGGCCTCCAGATACGTCACATCGGGCAGCACAAAGTCAGAAGCACGCGCCGTCTCGGACCAGCGAATATCTATTGTCACGAGCAAGTCGAGCTGCTGCAAAATACCCAACCAAGCCTGTGCATTGCCGTATCCCGCACCGGGGTTACTGGCATAAACGATGAGTCCACGCAAATCGCCGGCAAGAATCGACTGGCCGATGGTCGTGCACAGGCCGCGCACCGGATCGACCAGTGGATAGCGCTCGGACCCCAGCTTGGACCCACACGGCATCGACGGCGTCGCGAAACGCGCAGGGTCCAAATCGCCCAACACAAGCGGCGTGGGCGGATTGAGCGCGCCGCCCGTATGCCCGATGCAGCCCAGCAGCACATCGACCAAGCAGATAGCGCGCGCGGTCTGGGTGCTATTGGCATACGCGATACCGATGCCACCATGAAAGCCCGCATCCACCACGGCGGCAGGCGCGGCGGCAGCCAGATCGCGCGCCGTCGCGACAATCTCTGCGGCCGGCACGTCGCACATCGACTCCGCCCACTCGGGCGTCCAAGCACAGGCCGCCTGCGCCAACTCGTCAAAGCCTGTGGTGTAGCGGTCCACGAACTCGTGATCGTACAGGTCCTCGGCAATCAAGACGTGGACAATACCCAACAGCAGCGCCAAGTCGCAGCCCGGGCGCACGCGCAGCCAGCGATCGGCAATAGCAGCCGAGCCGCTGCGCCGAGGGTCGACCACGATGATTTTCGCCCCACGCCGGCGCGCATCGTTGAGCGCATCAACGGCCCCCATCGTTGACGAATCGACAATGGATCGCCCCAAATACATGATGCAGTCGGTATGCGCAAGGTCGGAGGCGGGACTATAACCCAGGCTATGTTCCCAACCGGTAAGTCGGCTTACCTCGCAGGCACCGTCGGCACCGTACACGTTGGGCGAACCCAGCGCATGCATAAAGCGATACGCCCAGTACCGGTCGAACGAGGGCACGCCGAGCGTCATGCCCAGTGCACGAGGCCCGCACTCGTCAACAATCCCCAAAAGACGCTCGGCAATCTGCGCGAACGCCTCGTCCCAGGTAATCGCATCGAACCCCGAGCCATCCCGGCGGCGTCGCATGGGGTGCACAATGCGGTCACGCTCGTCAAACGGCATTGCCAGGCGATGCCGTCCGCGGGCGCACAGGGCACGCGCCGCGCACGGATGCCCCGGCACCGGCAACTCGGCCACCACACGTCCATCCTCAACATGGGCCTCAAAGGCGCAATCGGCATAGCATCCCCCGCATGTCGTCACCACGGAGCGACCGTCATGCATAGTTCTCGATGCCATCTCGATTATTCCTTCCAGCTCAGGGGTTCAGGCCCCACCGCACCACAGCTCTGCCGCCAGCTGCCGCGACGCAAAGCCCGCAGCATCTACCGCAGCAAGACACGAAGAGCCTCCCAAAAGGCAAACGCCCCTCGGGAGGCCCGTACGTCATTCCGGCTTATTACGCCTCGGACTTCTTGGCGTAGACAAACCAGTAGCCGAGCGCGACCAGAACCGCGCCGCCCACGATGTTGCCCAGCGTGGCGGCGGACAGGTTAAACGCAATGCCCGCAGCGTTGAGCGCATCGGCGCCGGCGACGTCGGCACCGTAACCGCATGCATGCATCACGGCGCCCATAGGCAAAAAGTACATGTTGGCGACGCAGTGCTCAAAACCGCAGGCCACAAAGGCAGCGATGGGCAGCAAAATGCCCACAACCTTATCGACCACGGTCTTGCCGGCGATACCGATCCACACGGCCAGGCACACAAAGATGTTGCACAGGATGCCGCGGAAGAAGATCGTCACCCAGTCGACCGTCACCTTGCCGGCGGCGACGCTCACCATGGAGTTGGCGACCGCCTCGCCGTTGAGCTTATAGATGCCGGCCATGTACACCAAAAAGACGATGAACAGAGCACCGACAAAATTGCCGACCCACACGACGATCCATGCCTTAAGCATCTGGACCAAGGTGATCTTTTTGCTCTTGAGCGCGCAGACCATAAGCGAATTGCCGGTGAACAGCTCAGCGCCGCACACCAGCACCAGCACCAGGCCCAGGCAAAAGCACAGGCCGCCCACGACGCGCTGGGCACCCCAGCCCAGCGTGCTGTCGCTCAAAAACACCGTAAAGAACAGGCCGCCGAAGGCGATAAACGCGCCGGCGAACATTGCCAACAGAAAGGCCTTAGCGACCGGCAGGTTAGCCTTGGTCACGCCGGCGGCCTCGGTCTTGGCCTCGATCGCGGCGGGCGCCAGGCAATCGGGAGCGGAATATTCTGCCTTGGAATCTGCCATGTCAATCACTTCTTTCCTAATCAGCAGGGACAAGCGCTCCTATAGCTCCTGCCCCAAGCGGACAAAGTGGGAAAAGTCGTTGGCGGCCACGGCGTCATACACGGCGTCGACGGCCTCAAAGACCTCCGGGGACATGGGGTTATAGAACTCCGTATCGCCCGGCTGAATCCCTATGAAGACGATATCTTCGCACGATTGCTCGATTTCTTCGATCAGAATCGACAAGGGAAGCGAATGTGTGGTGAACATCGACTTGCGGGCCACGTCACGTTTGTCGAGCAAGCGGATGGCGCCGACGGGCAGCGCCATGTCGGCGGCATCGACCAACACCAGGCGCGGCGGACGCTCGCGCTTGACCTCGATGATGTCGTCCTCGGGCGTTTGCCCACCGTCGATGGTGTACCAACCGGCGATGGGCGTGTCCTCCATCTTTTTGGAGAGCACGGGGCCGGCGGCATCGTCGGCGCGCAGCACGCTTCCCGCCGTGAGCACAATGCCCGCAAACGGGGCGCCGTTCACACGGCCATCCACAACGCGACTCATTACTGTAGCCTCCCCGTCAGATACACGCCCGACACATCGCGCACGCGCTCAACCAGATCGCGAAACTTCATTAAGAACGCGACCTGCTGGGCATGCAGGCCAAAGTCGTCATCGAACACCGAGATGCCGGCCTTGGCCGAACCGCGAAAACCGCGATCGTCGAGCAGCGTGTCGCAGGCCTCGAGCAGCGACGGCACCGCCGCCTTGTCGAGCTGGCACTCGCCAAAGGAGCGGATGGCCTCGAACTTGGTCTTGGCCTCCCCCTCCGGCAGCGCGTCGACGAGCGAATAGAACACGTTCACCGGCACCGACAGGCGCGGCTCAAAGCAGTCGAGCACGCCGGTGTGGTGGCCCACGGCGAGCGTGTAGTACAGCACGTCGCAGGCCTCCTGGGGAACGTCTTCCTCGGTCTCCACAAACTTACGCGTGAGCTCATAGAAGACCACCTGGTCGGGCGTATGGCCCAGGCAGGGGTCGGCGACGCCCTCGGCGGCCTCGTCGCTTGCGCGCGAGGCATCGCCAAAAGAGCCGCCGAGCATGCCGGGACCCGCAAAGTAACCAGAGCGGTCCGTGAGCTCCATCTAGCGACCTCCGGCCAGCACCAGATCCTGCAGCGCCGAGTACACCTCGACGCGGCGCGGATCGTCCTGCTTATCGATGAGCAGCGCCATGGCGCCGCGGATATCGCCCTTGGGCGCGCCCTCGAGCGTATCCATAAACTCGTTGGCCAGGTCACGGCCGTAGCGGTAGCCGCTCATGGCGCGAGCCTCACGCTCGATGGCCACACGCAGCTTGTACGGCACGCCGGGGTGCAGGATATCGGCCTGCTCGCCGGCGGCCTCCACCGTGGTCTCGGCATGGAGCTTTTGGTCCAGCAGACCGAGCGCCATGGCAAAGCCGTAGACGGTCTGCGCGGGGCTGGGCGGGCAGCCGGGGATGTAGACATCGACCGGCAGAATCTTGTCCGTGCCGCCCCAGACGCAGTAGTTGTCGTAGAAGATGCCACCGGTGCAGCCGCACGCGCCATAGGACACCACGATCTTGGGATCGGGTGCGGCCTCAAAGGCGCGCAGGGCCGGCATGCGCATGGCACGCGTCACGGCGCCGGTGTACAACAGCACGTCGGCATGACGAGGCGAGGGCACGACCTTGATGCCAAAGCGCTCGACGTCAAAGACGGGCGTGATGGAACCGAAGATCTCGATCTCGCAGCCGTTGCAGCCGCCGCAGTCAACGCGGTAGACATACACCGAGCGCTTGATCTTCTTAAGAAGGGTCGCCTTGGCCTTCTCGATGCTCTCGCCGAGCTCGATCTTGGTCGGGCGGTACTGGAGCCGCTCGGGCAAAAGCGTGGGTTCGGCCATGGTTACTCCTCCTTCGTTTCAAAATCCATGATGATGCCCTCGACCGGCGCCGGACCGGCGGGAATCTCGGGCGCATCGGGGTTGAGCTCGCGGTCGATATACTCCGGGTTCACGCCGTGGCCGCCCAGATACTCCATGCCGGGGCCCTGGGGCTCGCCGGACGCAAGCGTCTCGTTGGCAGCCATGCCGTGCGCGTTGCCGGTCTTTACGGCCGAGGCGGCGCGCAGGGCGTCGAGCTCGCGCTTGCACTCCTGGCACATACCGACGGTACGGGCGGCCTGCTCGGCCTCCATGCCGCCGGCCTTTTGCAGCAGGCGCTTGGCGTAGTCGATCTCCTTGTGCGGGGCAAACGGCTTGCCGCAGCGCGAGCAGTGCTCGAGCGTATAGACGCTCTTGCTGGTGAGGTCGTCCTTGCTCATGACGGCCAGCTCAAACTCCTCGGTGAGCTTGATGGCCTCCATGGGGCAGGCTTCCTCGCAGCGGCCGCAGAAGATACAGCGGCCGTAGTCGATCGACCAGGTGATGGTATCGGCCGCAAGGTCGGTGTCCATGCGAATGGCATCGGCCGGGCACGCCACGCCGCAGGCACCGCAGGCGATGCAAAGCTCGGCATTGTGCTCGGGCTTGCCGCGCATGTCCTTGTTGGTGGGGAACGGCGCAAACGGGTACTTGACCGTCGCGTCGCCGGCCTTGGCGTTAACCTTCCAAAGCTTCAGCATATTAGAGCGCCTCCTCATCGAGCGGAGCGGCCATGGTGCCCTCGCCCGCAAGCGGCGACTTGTCGCGCCAGACGTTCTCGAACTGCTCCTTGTCGAGCACGTGGTCGCGCTTGGCGGCGACATCGGTCACCGTCACGCGGTCGGTGCAGGAGTAGCACGGGTCGAGCGAGCCGACGATCAGCGCCGCGTCGCCCACGGTGTTGCCGCGGAACATGTAGCGCAGGACCGGCCAGTTGCTGTACGTGGCCGCCTTGGCACGCCAGCGGTAGCACTTCTGGTTGTTGCCGAGCATGGCCCAGTGCACGTCCTCGCCGCGCGGAGCCTCGGTGGCGCCGATGGCGTACTTGTGCGGGGTGTACTCCCAATCCGTGGTAAGGATGGGACCCGACGGGCAGTTCTCGAGCATGGTCTCGATCATGTCGATCGAATCGTAGACCTCCTGGATGCGGACGGCGGTGCGGCCGAAGGCATCGCAGGTGTCTGCCGTGGCAGCATGCATCTTCTGAACATCCGGATCGGCGTAGCCGTCGAAGGGATGGTCAAAGCGCACGTCGCGGGCATAGCCCGAGCCACGCATGAGCGGGCCGACCGGCGAGAAGTCGCGTGCGATCTTGCGGTCCAGAATGCCGATACCGCTCGTACGCTCAATAAAGTTGGGCGTGGAGAGCAAGACGTCGACGAGCTCCTGAACCTCGGAGCGCAGCTGGTGGATGGTCGTGAGCGTGGAGAGCTTCTGCTCGGCCAAAATGTCGCGACGCACGCCGCCGATCACGTTGAGGCCGTAGGTCTTGCGGTGACCGGAGAGCTTCTCGGCCAGGTCCATGGACTTCTCACGGACGCGGAAGAACTGCTGGAAGCCGGAGTCGAAGCCCGTGTAGTGCGATGCGAGGCCAATATTGAGCAGGTGCGAGTGCAGACGCTCGACCTCGAGCATGATGGCGCGGATGTACTGGGCGCGCGGCGGGACAT
The DNA here is from genome assembly GCA_959026725.1 of uncultured Collinsella sp. Lineage (GTDB taxonomy): Bacteria > Actinomycetota > Coriobacteriia > Coriobacteriales > Coriobacteriaceae > Collinsella. The sequence continues at coordinate 60,960 of CAUFMG010000006.1, read as the reverse complement.
GAATGCCCTGGGCGCGCTCGACGGCCTCCGCATAGGCCACAGAGTGAGCGCAGCCGCAGATGCCGCAGATACGGTCGGCGAGGAACGTCACGGCGTCATAGTTCAGGCGCGTCTCGGCGACCTTCTCCATGCCGCGGTGCACGTAGAACAGACGGTAGTCGGCGTCGACGATCGTCTCGCCCTCAACGAACAGGCGGAAGTGGCCAGGTTCGTCGGAGGTAATGTGCAGCGGGCCCATGGGGACGAGCGTGGTCTCCTTGCCCTTGGTGTCGGCCAAGAACTCGTAGTTTTCCATGTCGCTCGCGGGAGCGGGACGGAAGCGGTAGTCCATGGAGTCCTTGCGCAGCGGGTACAGGCCGCTGGGCCAATCGTCGGGCAGCACCAGGCGACGGCGATCGGGCAGGCCCTCGGGGATCAGGCCGAACATATCGCGCAGCTCGCGCTCGCCCCACACGCAGGCGGGGACGAACGGCGTCACGGACGGGAACGTCATCTTGGCGGGATCGACCTCGGTGCGCACGGTCACCCAGCCGGGGTCCTCCCCCTCCATGGAGATGACGTAGTACACGGCGTAACGGCCGCACAGGCTGCGCTCATCGTTGCCGATGATCACGGGAATCCAGCCGTAGCGCTCGTAGTACAGGTAGTGGACGGCCTCGGGCAGCTTGTCCTGCTTGACGGTAATCGTCAGCTGGTCCTCGCACTGCCACTCAACCTTCTCGATGCAGCCCGGAACGGCGCGGCGCAGGGCCTCGACATGGCTCTCGCAGCGACGGGCATACACCTTGTTCTCAGTTTCAATCATTCGTTACTCCACCTCGCTCTGAGCGGTCTCGGTACCGAACACAGCGCGGTACATCGGCGTCGCGTGAAGTTCCTCGGTGCTCTGCTCGAGCACGATGCCGGTCGCGGTCTCCACACCGTGCACGAGAGGCAGCGGGGTGGCGATGCCAAACCACAAGATCATGACAGCCAGGATGATTTCGGGGATAAGCATGAGCGCCGGGGCCTCATGCTTTCCCATGCCCTGGGGCGCATGGCCGAATACCGACTTGAGTGCGATGCGGGTGAGCGCGGAGATGGCCACGGTAAGACCGAGGGCGACCACGACAACCAGCCACATGGGACCGGCGGTAACGCCGGCGACAAACGTCAGGAACTCGGAGATAAACATGCCAAAGGGCGGGAAGGCACCAAGACCGAGCAGCGCCAGGACGGCGAGCGCGGCGGTTGCGGGAGCAACCTCGACGACGCCCTGAATCTTAGCCAGGCTACGCGTGCCAAAGGCGTGCTGGATGTTGCCGGACACGCAGAAGGCAAGCGTCTTGGTAAAGCCGTGGAACACGCAGTGCAGCAGGGCCGCGGCGATACCCAGCGGGCCACCGATACCCAGGCACAGGGCGATAACGCCCACGTTCTCCACAGACGAGTACGCAAAGCGGCGCTTGAGGTCGTCCTGGCGAAACATCGAGAGTGCCGCCACCAAAATGGACAGCGTGCCGACGATCAACAGCAGAAGTTGCGGATACTCGGCACCCACGGCCTGGATGGTAAAGCCGTAGAAGCGCATGATCACAAGCATGGCACACTTAAGCAGAACACCCGAGAGCAGGGCCGAGACAGGACTCGGAGCCTGAGAGTGGGCATCGGGCAGCCAAGTGTGCATGGGGAACAGGCCAGCCTTGGTGCCAAAGCCGATCACGATAAACGCAAAGGCGAGGCGCATGAGCGTCGGGTCGAACTGGTCGGCATACGGCAGCACGCACGACAAGAATGCGGCCTCGTGGGCGTTGGGAATCACGTCGGCGGCGTTGGCGTAGATCAGCAGCGTACCGAACAGGCCAAATGCCACGCCGGCGGTACAGACCATCGCATACTTCCAAGAAGCCTCGAGGGCCGTCTTGTTCTTGTAGATACCCACCAGGAACACAGTGGAAAGCGTGGTTGCCTCCACGGCGGCCCACGTGAGGATCATGTTGTTGGACAGGCACGCGAGCAGCATGGTGAACACAAACAGGCTAAACAGCGCAAAATACTGCTTGGCGCGCTCGGCGGGCATGGAGCCCTCCTCGATATCGGCCTTTACATAGGGCAGCGAGAACAGCCCCGTAAGAAAACCGATAAAGCCGATGAGCAGCACAAAGATGGCGCCCAGCGAATCGAGGTGGAACCACAGGCCAAGAGCGCTCGCGGTTTCGCCGCTCATAAGGACGTCGCCGGCCGTCATAATCGACAGCACCAGGACGGCTGCGACGGAGACCAGGTTGAGACCGGCAAACACGTTATAGGACGTGTTCTTGGGCAAAAACGCCATGACCAGCGAGAACACCAAAGGAGTCGCGAGCAGGGCGAGAATCAACGTTTCCATGGACTACCCCCTCAGCTCGGACAGGTCGCGCGCATCGAGCGAGTGGGAGTCGTCCCAAATGCGACGCACGACGATGGACATGATGATGACGGCAAAGATGGCGTCGGTGGCGATACCGATCTCGATGATCTCGGGAGCGGTGGGGGCCAAAAGCGCGAGCGTCACGTGGCTGCCGTTTTCCATAAGGCAGTATCCAAAGATCTGCTTCATGATGTTGCGCTGCGAGATGATGCAGGTGAGGCCCACGAAGAAGTGAGCGAAGCTAATAGCGAGCGCAGGCGTTGCGACCTCGGCCGTGGGCAGGCTGATCTGCGTCACAACGGCAAAGCAGATCGCGACCTCGACGGCGATGATGCAGATGGCCCACGCGGGCTTAAGGCCGGCCTTGAGCGATGCGTCGCTCGGCTCGCCCATCTTCTTGTATGCGCGGTTGAGGATGTAAGGGACCAGGACGACCTTAGTGATAAAGGCAGATCCGGCCCACATAAGCAGCTCCTGCGCACCGGTAGTAGCACCGAGCGTAGCGAGCAGTCCCACGAGCACCAGCGACTGCACCGCATACCAGCGAATGGCGTGCTTGATGTTCTTGGAGACGACCACCATGGTGGACGTGACGATCAGAAGGCCGCCAAGGATGTTGACGATCGAATAACCCATGTCGTTCTACCTCCTAACCGATCCAGCTGGCCGAAAGCGGGCCGCTGACGATGACCATGATGATGAGCACGATGAACACGAACGCCATCGCGCGGGGAAGCGGGGCTCCCGCAGCGACCTCTTCGCTCGGCTCGCCGGGCAGGCAATAGCCCATCCACTTGAGGAACCAGGCAAAGGTGGCGACGGTCTCGGCGACCATGATGCACACGAGCACCAGGATCGCCACGTTGCCGGCACCCACAGAAAAGCCGCCGGCGATGATCTGGAACTTCGAGAAGAACGTGTTCATGGGCGGCACGCCGGCAATGGCGAGCGCGGCGACACCAAAGCCCACGCCCGAGATCGGGTACTTCTTTACGATGCCGCGAAGCTTGGGCAGCATACGCGTACCGAGCGTAAAGGAGAACGAACCGGCGATCAGGAAGAAAAGCGTCTTGGCGAAGGCGTGGTTAAAGATGTGGCAGACGGCGCCATCGAAGGCGAGCTGGCTGCCAAAGACCGAAAGGCCCAGACCAAAGAACACATAGGAGAGCTGGGCGATCGTGGAGAAGGCCAGCAGGCGCTTCATGTCCTTTTGCGGCAGGTACATAAGGAAACCAAAGAGCATGGTGACCATGGCGTCGATAATGGCGACCCAGCCCACGATCTCGGGAATCTCGCCGGCAGAGACGAGTGCACGCGCGAACACGCACACGCCGACCTTGACCATCGAGGCGCCATGCAGGTAGGCCGAAATAGGCGTCGGCGCCTCCATGGCCGAAGGCAGCCACATGTACATGGGAACCTGTGCGGACTTGGCCCAGGCCGCAAACAGCACGAGTAAAAGGACGATAGCCTTGAGCTTGGCGTCGAGGCCGGCAATCGCGGTAATGGCGAAGGTGCCGGTGTGGGCAAACACGATGGCGGCGCCCAGATACAGGCCAAGCGCACCGATATGCGTAATGATCAGGGCCTTCATGCCGGCCTTTTTGGCCGTAGGCGACATGTAGTAGCTAATGAGGCCCCAAGAGCAAGCACCCGTGATCTCAAAGAACACAAGCTGGCCCAAAAGGGTCGAGCTGTACACGAGGCCGGCCATGGCGCCGATGAAGGTCGCGAGGTACGCGTAGAAGCGACGACGCGGTGCATCGGGATGCTCACGGTTATTCTCGCTCATATAGGGGATCGAATAGATCACGACAAGCAGGCCGATACCCACAAAGGCGGGCGCGAGCAGCGTGCTCATGCGATCGAAGGTGAATCCCATGACGAGGGTCCGCCCAAACGAGATCAGGGGGACCTGCGTGTCGGGCATGCCGGCGCCAGCGAAATTCGCGGCGAGGGCGATGGTGCAGACCGTCGAGACGGCGGCACCCAAAACGCTGAACCACTTGGCGTACGGACGGGGGAACAGGGCGACAAGCACCGAGGCCACCATCGGGGCCGCGATAGCGACCAAGCCGAGAAGGGACAGACTGACTGCAAATGACATTGTTTCTCCCTTCTCCTACACGCCAACGACCACGAAAACAAACGCCAGAACGGCGATGCCCACAACGGCCCAAGTCTGATTGCCAAGCACCTTAAAACGCGAGCGCGAGCAGGAGTTCTCGATTACGCCGCACACGACAAAGTCGATCAGGCACTTCACCAGGAAGATAACCGCGCCCAAAACGGCGGCGGCACCCACGGTCGCGGGCTCACCCCAGGGGACAAAGATCGCGCAGAACCAAGCAACGACCAGGACCTGCTTCATGGACATGGCGAGCTTGGCCATGGCGAGCGACGGGCCGGAAAGCTCGGCGAGCGGACCTTCCTGAAGCTCCTGCTCGGCCTCGGCCTGATCAAACGGCAGCTTGCCGAGTTCCATGTAGCAGGCGATTGCAAAGGCGATGCCGGCGAGGATCACGGCGACCGGCGCGTCGACGGCGCCCGTCATGATGTGCTGACCCATAGTGGCGATGTCGGTGGAGCCACACACCAGGGCGGCGGCAAACAGCGCCAGCAGCATGGACGGCTCGATGAGCACGCTCATAAGCAGCTCGCGAACGCCGCCGATACCGGCGTAGGCGTTGGACGAATCCACACCGCAGAGGGCGAAGAAGAAGCGCGCGAGCGCCAGGCTGTACATGATGGTGATGGCGTCACCAAAGACCGGGATGGGGCTTTGTGCCGTAAAGAGCGGCAGGCCCATCGCGAGCATAAAGGCGACGGCGAAGAACAGCGGAGGCATAATGCGCAGCGCAAAGCTCGCGTCCTCGCTCTGGGACTCGGGGCGCGCAAAGAGCTTGGCCAGGTCGCGGTAGTCCTGCATGATGCTGGGGCCGCGACGGTTGTGCATCTTGGCGCGGATCACGCGGCCGAGACCGGAGAAGAACGGCGCGACGGCCATGACGACCACGCCCTGCAGAACGGCAAGTACGATGTTGTTCATGCTCTCCCCTCCTTAACCCATTTGCACGGCGAGCACGAGGAACACCACGAGTGCCGCGACGATATAGCAGATATAGATGCTGTAGTTGCCGCCCTCGAGCTTAGTCGCGAGGTCGGCGAGCTTCTCGACACCCTTATGCGGGGCATCGACGAGAACCTTGTCGGGTACGGGCTCCACAGCCTCGGCCACACCGGTGAGCTTCTGGAAGAAGTGCGCGATGGACCAGCAGACGGCCGTGCAGCGGTCGCGCAGCGTGTAGAGCGGCTGCATAAACCAGGACACCTCGGAGGCAAAGGTCGTGGCCACGACGGGCATATGCTCGTTGGGAGCATAGCCGCATGCCCACGGCTGGGACTTCTGCACCTTACCGACGGTCTTGAGCTTGCGGTAGCCGCAAGCAAGGCCGACAAGCACCACGAGCGCAATGGCGATCGCGGGCGTGGAGGTGGCGGTGCCGGAGTACTGGTTCATGAGCTCCATGCCCTCGGCGGCAAACACGCCACCGTACGGATGCAGCACGGACGCGGCGACATCGACCAGCACGGGCGCGATCACGGGAGCGCCAATGCCCAGCACGACGCAGATGGCCGCAAGCAGCCCCTGCGCAAACACCATGGGGGCGGGAACCTCCTTGGCATTGGCCGCGGCCTCGGAGCGGGGCGCGGAGGCAAAGGAGACACCATAGGCCTTGACGAAGCACGTGACAGCCAGCGCGCCGGTAATGGCAAGCGCGACGGCAGCGAACACGGCCACGATCATGACGGCCTTGTCGCCCTGCATGGCGGCGTTAAACAGCGACTGGTAGGTAAACCACTCGGACACAAAGCCGTTGAAGGGCGGGATGGCCGAGATGGCAAGCGCGCCAACGAGGAAGCAGATGGCCGTTGCCGGCATACGACGGAACAGGCCGCCCATCTTCTCCATATTGCGCGTACCCGTGGAGTACAGCAGCGCACCGGCGCCCAAGAACAGCTCGCCCTTAAACATCGCATGGTTAAACGTGTGGTAGAGGGCGGCCATCAGGGCCAGGACGGCGATGCCGACAGAGTTGAGCGCCATGGCGGCCATGGAAGCGCCGACGCCGAGCAGAATGATGCCGATGTTCTCGACGGAGTGATAGGCCAGCAGGCGCTTGATGTCATGCTCCTGCAGGGCGAAGGCCACGCCGAGGACCGACGAGATCGCACCGAAGACCATGACCATAAGGCCCCACCAGACCTGAACGCCCGAAGCAGAAAGCAGGTCGAGACCAACCTTGAGGATACCGAAGATACCGATCTTGATCATGCCGCCGGACATGAGGGCCGACACGTTGGACGGCGCCTCGGGATGTGCCTTGGGCAGCCAGCCGTGCAGCGGGATGATACCGGCCTTGGCGCCAAAGCCAAAGAAGGCGAGCACGAAGCACACGGATGCGACCGCGGGGCTAAACTGCGTGGCACGGAAATCCGCAAAGGCAAACGAGCCGCCGGCGAAGTTGGTCATGGTGAGGAAGCTCGCCATGATGAGCACAAAGCCCACGTGCGCGATCACAAAGTAGAGCCAACCGCCATGGATGGAGTTCTCGTTCTCCTCGATTACAACCAGGAAGTACGAGGTCAGCGACATAAGCTCAAAGGCGACCAGGAACCAAAACACGTTGTCGGCTGTGATGACGAGCATCATGGAAGCCACGAAGGTGTTAAAGAAGAAGCCGGCGCGGCCCTTTTTGCCCGGGTACTCATCAAAGTAGTTGAGACCGTAGATCGAACCGGCAAACGCGAGCACCGAGATGAGCGCCACGAACAGGCCGGACAGCTGATTGAGCAGCAGCTGGAAATGGGCAAACGGGAAAAACACGATGGTGTCGACCGACGTGACATCGCCCAGCACGGCCTGGATACCAGCCACAAACGAAAGCACCGCGGCGACGGCGCCGATAAGGCAGCCGGCGGTCTTGGCGGCGTTATCGGCCTTGATCAGCAGAACCGAGGCGAGCGCACCGATGCACGAGACGGCAAGCGATGCGATAAACAGCGTCATGCTATCCATTGTTTACGCTCCCTTCTGCTTTCTCGGAGAGGCCCTGGGCCACAGCGGTAACGTCGACGGCCGGACCGTTTTCGATCGAGCGCAGGCGCTTGGCCTCGTCGAGCTCGCGATCGGCCGCGCCACCCATGACGGTCAGCGCCTTGGTAGGGCACGCCGCCACACAATGCGGGCCGTCCGGATCGAATGCGCACAGGTCGCACTTGACAGCGCAGGTGTACTGACCAGGAGCCCACGTAAGCAGGCTGCTCAGGGACTTAGGATACGAAGGCGTCGGGTCGCACATGCCTGCGACACCGGCGATAGACGTGCCATCGGGATGGATGGCTCCGAAGGGGCACGAGATGGCGCACAGCCTGCACCCGATGCACTCCTGCTCCTTGACGTGGATGCGATCGCCATCGTGCTCGATGGCATTCACCGGGCAAACCTCGGCGCAGGGGGCACCCTCGCAATGGTGGCAGGCAAGGGCGGCCGAAATACCGCCGGTCTTCACGAGCGCCAAGCGCGGCGTATCCTGAAGACCCTGCATCCGGTGGGCGTCGGCACAGGCGGACTGGCATGTTCCGCAGCCGATGCACCTCTCCGGGTTGATGTCGATGAAGCGGTTCATCCCCACTTCCTTTCAAAATAACGGGCCGGGCTCCCGAACGTACGGGACGCCCGGCCCAAATAGCCAACGAGAACGGGACTACACGATTTGGTTCACGTGCGTCTCGTCGTCGAACTTGGCGGCGCCGGGCTCAACGTCTTGGGGAGCGGCGGCGTCCACCAGAGCCTGCTTGAGCTCGGTGTACTGACGCTCGACTTCGCCCTCTGCCCAAACCTGGTCGGCAATGGCGTCGACCTGGCAGGCGGAGAACTTGTCCTCGGGCGTATGCGAGACCGGGTCGACCTTGTGAATGGTCAGCTCGTTGCACTTGCCGATCCACCACTGGTAGGTCATGTAGACCGTGCCCTTGTTGATGCGATCGCTCACGTCGGCACGGCTGTATACCTGGCCGCGGCGGCTGTGAATCGAGACGATGCCGCCATTCTTGATACCGCGCGCCTGGGCGTCCGCGGGATTCATGCGGACAAAGCCGGGCTCGTCGGCAAGCAGCGCCAGCGTCTTGCAGTTGCCGGTCATCGAGCGGCAGCTGTAGTGGCCGACCTCACGGACGGTGCACAGGATGAGCGGGTACTCATCGTCGGGAAGCTCGGAGGGCGCCTCCCAGTCGTGCGCCATCAGGTTGGCGCGGCCGTCCTTGGTGGTGAACTTGCCACCAGCGAACATGTCGGGCGTACCGTGGTCGTTCACATCGGTGCTCTTGACGGGCCACTGGGCGTAGCCGCCCTCGGGAGCCATCTTCTCGTAGGTCGCGCCCACAAAGTTGGGGCACAGGCTAATGCACTCGTTCCAGATCTGCTCGGTGTTGTCGTAGTGCATGGGATAGCCCATACGCGTGGACAGGTCCGCGAAGATCTCCCAGTCGTGACGGCACTCGCCCTTGGGCGGAACGGCCGCGTCAAAGTGCTGGAAGCTACGGTCGGATGCGGTAAAGACACCCTCGTGCTCGCCCCAAGAGGTGGCAGGCAGGATGACGTCGGCGAGCATGGTCGTCTGCGTCATAAAGATGTCCTGGCAGATGAACAGATCCAGCTCGGAGAGCGTCTTGCGCATACCGGCCGAATCGGGCTCGGTCTGCACCGGGTCCTCGCCGTAGTTGTAGAAGCAGTGCACCTTGCCCTCGTCGACCAGGTGACCCAGGTCGGTGAGCTTGTAGCCCTCCTCGAGCGGGAGCTTTTCCTCGGGCACGCCCCAAGCCTTGGCAAACTTGGCACGCACTGCCGGGTCAGTGACCTTTTGGTAGCCAGGGTACAGGTTGGGCAGCATGCCCATATCGCAGGAGCCCTGGACGTTATTCTGGCCACGCACGGGCGCGAGGCCGGAATTGGGTTTGCCGATCTGGCCGGCAACGCAGGCGATGGAGGCGATGGTGTGCACCGTCTTCAGGTTCTGCTTCTGCTGGCATACGCCCATACCCCAGCCAATGATGGCAGAGGGCTTCGCCGTGGCGTACATCTCGGCAGCTTGGTGGATCAACGCGGGCTCGACACCCGTGATGTCCTGTACGGATTCGGGAGTGTAGTTCTTGATGGTCTCCCACCATTCGTCAAAGCCGTTCGTGTGCTCGGCGACGAATTCCTTGTCGTAGAGGCCATCGTTGACCAAGCAGTTGGCAAAGGCGTTGAGGAACGCAACGTTGCAACCGTTCTTGATCGGAAGGTAGAGATCGGCGATACGCGCGGTTTCGATATGGCGCGGGTCGGCGACGATGATCTTGCAACCCTTTTCTTTGGCTCGCACGATACGCCTTGCGACGATGGGGTGCGAATCGGCAGGGTTATAGCCGAAGAGGAAAATGCAGCCCGCATCCTCCATACCGGGGATGGAGCATGACATGCAACCTGAACCAACCGTGTCCATCAGACCGAGGACAGTAGGGCCGTGTCAAGTACGGGCGCAGTTGTCCACGCTGTGGGTGCCGATGCACGCACGCGTAAACTTCTGCATGACGTAGTTCGCCTCATTGCCGCCGCCTCGCGAAGAGCCGGTGGTCATGACAGCGTTAGGACCATATTCGTCAATTATGGCCTGCATCTTAGATGCGGTGAAATCCAGTGCCTCGTCCCAGCTTACGCGCTCAAGATCCGCGCCCTTGGTGCGGCGGATCATCGGGTGCAGTACGCGGGGAGTCAAGATCTTGGTGTCGTTGATGAAGTCGTAGCCGCTCATGCCCTTAAGGCACAGCTCGCTCTGGTTGGTGATGCCGTTGAGCGGTTCGGTACCCACGACCTGGCCGTTTTGGACCAAGAGGTTAAACTGGCAACCGGCGCCGCAGTACGGGCAAATCACTTTATGCTTCTCCATGACACCCTCCTTCCTTTCTCTGCTACCGAATACTCGGTACTTATTTGACAATCATTGGGCTTGTATGGCCGCCCGCCTACGCCTCGTTTTCGATGGTGGCGCGGGCACGCTCGGCAGTCAGTTCTGCCAAACGTTCCTCGTCTACCAGGGTGAGGCCCTTGGTCGGGCACGCCTCGGCACACGCCGGACCGCCGGGACGGTCCACGCACAGGTCGCACTTGAGCACGAAGCTCTTGGTCTGCGAACCCACGCGAACGTCGCCCATCAAAACCGGAACCTGCGTGGTCGCCACGCTCACGGCGCCAAAGGGGCATGCCATGACGCAGCTCTTGCAGCCGATGCAGTTGTCCTCGTTGACGCCGATGCGATGGTTCTTTGGATCAAAGAACAAGGCGCCCGTAGGACAGGCCTTCGCGCACGGGGCATCCTCGCAGTGATGGCAAGCCACCGGTGCGGAGATCTCGTACGTACGCGTCACGCGCAGGCGCGGCGCGGCGATGTTACCGGGGATGTCGTGCGCCTCGATACACGCCGCCATGCAGGTTTGACACCCAATGCAGCGCGAAGAATCGGCTACGACTCGCTTATTACCCATGTTGTTCACTCCCTCCTGAATCCCTTGCCGGAGAGACCCTGTCGACATTGACCCAAGCCGCCCGTGGCCTGGCATCGACGAATCGAATGCATGCGGCGAAACATGCACTCGGTAGAGTTTCTCCAACGATATACAGGTTAAATATACGCAGTTGCAGGGGGCAAACTTGAGCATAGGCCCTGCAATACGGGTGTATTGCAGGGGTTTTGGCAGGTTGGAATTATTCTCTAGAAGCTATAAAGGTGAGTGTATTACATGCGTACGCCTCAGAGATTTTTATGCGCTCTCATTTTGGATGTACTACGCTTGTATTCGTGTTTATGGTTATCAACTTGAGTGAAATAAAGTAATCGTTATAAGATGCTCAAGTATCGGCACATGCCGCATTTGACCGACTATATTGCACGCTCATTAAGGGGGCCAGTGATGTCATCGACTCAAAAAAGAGCCATCCTGCAGGTGCGCATTCGCGAGGAAGACAAGCAGCATGCCGAGCATCTCTACGATGCCATGGGCACATCGCTCGCCGAGGCTGTCCGCTTATTTGTCGCGCAAAGCATTTTGATGCGCAAGCTCCCCTTTCAGCCGGTCGCCGTGCGCTCAAAGGACGGCACCGCCGTCTATGGATCGCTCAAAGCATATGGTGACCCCAATCGCCGCGCCGAGGAGCGCAATGCCTGGATTGAATACCTAGCCACAGAAAGCGATGAGTCGGTTTTGGGTCCCGAGGAAGTAGATATCCATGAGTAGCACCATCATCGACGAGACCGTCATCCTGCGCTACCTGCTTAACGACGACGAGGTCCTGTCACCGCGCGCCGCCAAGGTCATCGCCACGCGCACCGCTCGTGTCTACCCCGAAATCATCACGCGCGTCGTGGTCACGCTGCGCGACGTCTACAAGGTCCCGCGCGTGGAGATTGCGACGGCCATGACCAAGCTGCTCGATGACGTCATGGTCGACGAGCCCACCGTTATCGCTCTTGCCATCAAACTCTTTGGCAAGACCCATATGGACTTTACCGACTGCCTCCTCGCAGCCCGAACCGCCATCTACAACGATGATGTCGTGAGCTTTGGCAAGCCCATCATCCAAGGCATGATCGACTACCGCCGCCAACGCCAAACCGCGGCCGACGCCCGCGACCGCGCCTCCGAAGCCCGCAGCCGAAGCACCGACTCCACCATCGACAAACTCCGCCACCGCCCCCGCCACTAACCCCATCCCCTCCTAAGTTGCGGTGAAATACGGACTGTTTCATGCCTTTAAAGGCCTCAACAGTCCGTATTTCACCGCAACTTATTGAAGGTGGACCGCGAACGATTTCTCTATCGGGATTCGGCGTAGGGTTTTGTTGTCGGAATGCCGTAACCGCGCATCATGGCACCGAACGATTCTACGTCGTAGGTGTCCGAGAGTTTGAAATGAATGATGTTGTGGCCCATGGCGCGAAGGTTCGCGTCGCGCATGAGGGCCGCTCGATACGTTTTTGCCGCCGCCCGCTCTGCATTATTTTGAGCCTCGTCTTCAAACTTGCCCAGCCCATGCAGCTCTGCCAGCGTCCATGAGCCGTCTGGCATCTGCCAGCCATAATCTGCTAGATAATAGCCAGCGTTTCCCGGCCGCGTTATCTCAACTTGAAGCTCGGGCGCGGCAACCCCAGCGAGAATCATCGCTGCTCTCGCCTCAGACTCACCGCCATTGCCTGACCTGCCATCCATATAATCAAAAACGTCAAAAGCACGCGCGATGCCATGCAGCCCTCGACAATTTGCCTGCGCATATGCTCGCAGCTCTTCGCGCTCGACATCGTACTCACGGGCCAAGCCATCGACATAACCCAGCGCATAGCGAAAGGCGCTCGATCGCGCGATATCAACAACCGTTCGACACGGATCCGTCAGTGTAAACAGACCAAGCCGCCACACTTCGCCCGGGCGCCAGCGCTTGTATTCAACGAACTCATACGTATCACGCCTTGTAGACCGTGGCAGCAGCACTTGCACTTTATCCAGAAGCGTATACGCCGAGCCGATGCCGTAGAGCAGCGCTGCTGTCGCTCCGCAGAACACAGCATCCGGTTCAACGACCGCAATAGCGGATGCCAGCTGAAAGATACGATCTTCAACCCCAAGATTATTCCAATAGACCGGATCCGCATACACGTGGTTGTAAAGACGAAGCATGAGCTCTTCCTGCATAAGCTCACGCGCGCGGCGTTCATCCCAAGGATCAATTGTTATAAGCAGCTGTCCATCTTGATGAATTCCAACGGCCGAGAATAGCATCCTTGCATATGACTGCGGAAAATGTTTGCCTTTATCGAGCATGGCCAACCCCATAACCATCACGGCGGAGAGAATACCATTACGCTATCGCATGCTTCCGTTCGCAGGCCTTGCCAAAAGCTGACCAAAAGCTTGACGCCGCAGGTCAGAGCTTCAAAAAATATTTCCACTCTCGGTAGACGGTCGCTACGACCCTCCCAACGGCATCAAAATCCAACCTTACAAATAGTTGCGGTGAAATACGGACTACATGGGCCATAAAAGCCGAAAAACAGTCCGCATTTCACCGCAACTTAGGTGGGGATGTGGGGTCCCCGGCACGTTTACGAAAACGGCTCTGATCCCAAAGGGAATCAGAGCCGTTAAGCTATCTTATGGAGCGGGCGACGGGAATCGAACCCGCGTCATCAGCTTGGAAGGCTGGGGTTCTGCCATTGAACTACGCCCGCAAGATATGGTCGGGACGACAGGATTTGAACCTGCGACATCCTGCTCCCAAAGCAGGCGCGCTACCAAACTGCGCCACGTCCCGAAGGTGTTGAGCAGCTAAGGTCTAAACCTTGCGTGTCCCAAAGCGAAGGAAATTATAGGGGAGACTCCCCGCCTGTGCAAGCGCAGAAACCCTAGCTCCTCGAATGTGCGACAAACTTGCTGTGGAGCAGACCGATCACAAACGCCGCCACGGCAACCGGCGCCCACGCGGCACCGATATCCGCCAGCGGAAGAACATCAAACGGTAGCCACGCGCCCGCAAAGAACGCATCGCGGACCGAGGTGATCACGCTCTGCACGGCAACCACACCGCCGACCCAGACCCACACCTGCGGATGAGCGTCGCAAAAGCCGTGTACCAAACCCATGAGAACCAGCACGATGGCGACGGGATACAAGGCGTTAAGCATGGGCACCGAGAACATAAGGATCACGTCGAGGCCCACGTTGGAGAGCACGCACGAAAACGCTGCGAACACAAAGGCGAGAACCGCAAAGGGACGGCGCATGGCCTCCTCGGAAGCCTCCGCTCCCCCTTTAACCACATACGTCTCGCAGAAGTAGCGCGAGCAGCAGCTGATGAGGCCGATGCACACGTTCATGCAGGCGAGGAAGAAGATGGCGAAGACCACGACCGTGCCGGCAAGGCCAAAGTGCATGGAGGCAGAGCGGGCAAGGATGGCGGCGCCGTTGGTGGCGTCGGGCATCACGGTGCCGAGCTGCATTCCGGCAAGGCCCAAGCCACAGTAGATGATGGCCATGAGCACGCCGGCGATAACGCCGGAACGCGAAATCTCAAAGGCCACGCGCTTGTCATCGGTAACACCCAGCTCGTGGATGGTCTCGGCGATGATGATGCCGAAGGCGAGCGACGCGAGCAGGTCCATGGTCTGGTAGCCGGTCAAGAAGCCCTGCACGGCAGCACCGGCATCATAGGGAGCTTGCGGGGCGGCAGCCGGTCCCAGCGGCGAGATCACGGCGGCACCCACGACCAGCACGATGAGCGCAATGAGCGCGGGACCCGTAATGCGCCCGAGTACGCGCGTGATAACGCCCGGACGCAGCGTGAGCGCAAACGCGACGACAAAGAAGCCAACGGCAAACACCAGGCGAGCCGTGCCGAGTGAAACGCCCTCGGGCAGTAGCGGCACCAGCATCTCAAACGCCGTGGAACTCGTACGCGGAATGGCAAGGCACGGACCGATTGCCAGATATACTGCCGCAACAAAGAACTCGCCAAACTTGGGGTGCACGCGGCCGGCAAGCTCGCGCGCCGTTCCGGCAAGCGCCACGGCAATAAAGCCCATGACGGGCAGGCCGATGGCGGCGATGAGAAAGCCGAGCATGGCGACCGGCGTGGCAGAACCAGCCTGCAGCGCCAGCAGCGGCGGAATAATGAGGTTGCCGGCGCCAAAGAGCATCGAGAACAGGGCGATGCCGACGGTAACGACATGGTCGGAGCGCAGACCACGCGAGGCGGATGAGGCCATAGACACACCTTTCGGGTCGAAACAAAAACGGGACGGGCAAAAGACCCGTCCCGCAAGTATATACGCTCTAGCAGGCTAAATCGCGCAAAGCGTCAATCGCGGTGTCGACTTCCTCGTCCGTGTTGAAATACCCAAACGAGAAGCGGACGACGCCCTGGCGCTCGGTCCCCAGCGCGCGGTGCATGAGCGGAGCGCAATGGGCACCGGGGCGCGTCGCAATCCCCCACCCTTGCATGAGCGCGTCCGAAATCTCGGCAGAGTCGATATCGGCTACGTTGAGCGACACAATCGCAGAGCGCGCCTGCTGGTCAAAGGCACCGTAGAGCTTAATCCCCGGAATCTTGCGCACACCGGCAAGGAAGCGATCAGCGAGCGCACGCTCGTGGGCAGCAATCGCCTCGACCCCACCCTGGGCCTCGATAAAGTCGAGGCCGGCAGAAAGGCCCGCGATGCCGTGGCCGTTGAGCGTGCCCGCCTCAAGGCGCGTGGGCCACTCAAGCGGCTGCAGCGCATCGAAGCTGTGCACGCCCGTGCCGCCCATGGCCCACGGAGCCACGTCAATGCCCTCCGCCACGGCCAGGCCGCCGGTCCCCTGCGGACCCATGAGCCCCTTGTGGCCGGTAAAGCACACTATGTCGAGGCCCATGGCCTGCATATCGACACGCGCCGTACCGGCAGACTGCGAGGCATCGACGATCACCAGCGCACCGGCCGCATGGGCGATGGCCGCCACACGCACAATGTCGACAGCGTTGCCGGTCACGTTGGAGGCGTGCGTCACAACCACGGCACTCGTACCGGGCGTGACTAGCCGCTCGAGCTCGTCGTAGTCGAGCACACCGTTTGCGTCACAGCTCGCATGCTCAACGGTCACACCCCGCTCCGCTGCCAGGCGGTTGAGCGGACGCAGCACGGAGTTATGCTCGAGCACCGTGGTGACCACGCGGTCGCCGGGGCGCACCACGCCACAGATGGCGGTGTTGAGCGCCGCCGTAGAGTTGGGCGTAAAGCACACATGGTCCGCCCTCGGGCAACCCAAAAGGCGCGCGAGCTTGGCACGGCAACCGTGAATGGTACGAGCGGCGTCGAGGGCACCCGACGTGGCGCCGCGCCCGGCATTGCCGAGCGAGCACATCGCTTGCGTCACGGCATCGATGACCGCCTGCGGCTTGTGCATGGTCGTCGCCGCGTTATCCAGGTAGATCATCGCACGACCTCCCACATGTCGATCACCGTAAAGCCCTCGGTGGGAACGCCCGCCGCGGCGAGTTCGCCGCGCAGCAGTTCCTCATCGGCAGGCAACGCCTTCCACGCCAAACCGCAGCCGGCAGCGACCTCCCCGGGCACGGGAATCGTCCGCCCGGGAAGACCGCGCTCGATGCACAGGGATTCACAACCCATGGCGGCCGCCGTGGTAGGAAACGTGATGACAAGCGCCGGGCGCTTCTCCCTCATGGCAACTCCAACCAATACGCTACGGGCGCACGACGCGCACGGCCTGCTCCATCTTCTCCACGATCACGTACATGTTGGTGACCTCGCCCACCGCAAGCTGGTCTTTAATGCCATAGTGGTCGAGGCAGGTGCCGCAGGTGAGAATCTCGACACCCTGCTCCGCCAGGCCCTTCAGGTCGTCGAGCACCGGCGAACCCTCGACGGTGAGCTTGGCACCGCCGTTGTAGAACAGCATGGTCGCGGGCAGTTCCTCCTGCTGCGTCACGGCAAAGATAAACGCCTTCATGAGCTTGTGGCCCAGCTCGTCGTCGCCACGGCCCATGCAGTCGGTGTAGACGGAAATGACGAGCTTGCCCTTGCCGGCGCTGGCATCACAGAAGGCAGCGCCATCCTGCTCGGGATCGGCCACGGCAACGGCGCCAGAGGTCGCCACGGTCACGTGCCACTCGGCGTCAGAAACCTTCTCGACCAAGGCCGTGCAGCCCTTCTCCTGCGCCATCTTGGAGATGTTCTTGACGGCGGTCTCGTTATCGACCGAGGTCACGACGGTGCCCTCGCCATCGAGCTGCTTCAGGGCTTTGAGCGTCTTGACGACGGGCAGCGGGCAGGCATCGCCCATGGCATTGACTTCAATTTTGGTAGACATAGTTTTTCCTTTCAAAAGGGACCGCCCAGAACAGTAGGCGGTCGCATAAACGGTTTTCCTTAATGCACAACGCGAACGGCAGGACCGCCCGGCACCGGCTCGCACACGCGGCCGATCGTAGCGGCAACGCGTCCCTCAGCATGCAGACGACGCGCAAGCTCATCCACATCCGCCGCGGGCGCCGCAATAAGCAAACCGCCCGAAGTCTGCGGATCGTACAGTGCATCCAACATTCCCAGCTCCAAGTCTTCGTCGGCAGCCACACGCGGGCCAAAGAAGTCTTGGTTGCGGTAGGAGCCCGCGGGGATAATGCCCAGACGCGCCATATCGAGCACCTGGTCAAAGAGCGGCACCGCCCCCGACGCAAGTTCAATCTGCACGCCCGAGCCCTCGGCCATCTCGCACGCATGCCCGATCAGGCCAAAGCCCGTAATGTCGGTGCAGCCGTGAAGCTCGAGTCCCTCGGCCAGACGAATCGGAGCCTCGTTGAGGGTGCGCATCGAGTCAAACATGGCTGCGGCCTCGTCCTGCTCGATGAGCTCGCCCTTAATGGCCGTGGTGATGATGCCCGAGCCGATCGCCTTGGTCAGCAGCAGAACATCGCCCACGTGCGCGCCGCTGTTGGCGAGCATACGGTCGAGTGGCACAAAGCCGCTCACGGACAGACCGTACTTGGGCTCGTCGTCGTTGATGGTGTGGCCGCCCGCGATGGAGCAATCCGCCTCGACGCACTTGTCGGCGCCGCCCGCCAGAATCTGGCCGGCAACCTCAACGCCCAGGCAGCTCGGAATGCACAGCAGGTTCATGGCATGGCTCGGCCGCCCGCCCATGGCGTAGATGTCCGACAGCGAGTTGGCCGCGGCGATCTGGCCAAAGAGGAACGGGTCGTCAACCATCGGTGGGAAGAAGTCAATGGACTGCACGAGCCCCAGGTTCTCCCCTACGCGGAAGACGCTCGCATCGTCGGAGGTATCGAACCCCACGAGCAAGTTGTCGTTATGCACATTGGGTAAATCGCCCAGGACCTGGGCGAGGGCTCCAGGAGCCAACTTAGCGGCTCAACCGCTCGCGGCCGTCATGGACGTGAGCCTAATCTGATCGTCAACCATCGATACCTCCTCTCATCGGTCAATCATTTTCTCCCAGTATACGCATGAATGCGAGCCTGCGGCGGATGCATTAATTGAGCGCCTGTGCGCGAATCGCCGCGCCAATCGCTCCGGCAAAGCGAGCCTGGGGCGAGGTGGTCACCGGCGACCCCAGCAGCTCGACCAACCGCTCCACCACGAAGGCGTTCTCGCACAGGCCACCGGTCAGGTAGTACGGGGCGCCCGCGGCCTGCCCGGCCATGGTCGCCACGCGCGAGACCACGCTGTCGATCACGCCACGTGCAATGTTCTCGCGCGGCTCACCGCGACCGATCAGGCTGATGACCTCGCTTTCGGCAAACACCGTGCACATGCTGCTGATCTTGGTGGGCTCACCGGAACGCGCAAGGTCGGCCATCTGCTGTTGGGAAATACCCAGACGGTCGGCCATGATCTCCAAAAAGCGCCCCGTACCGGCAGCGCACTTGTCGTTCATGGCGAACTTGGCCACGCGGCCACTTTTAAGCTGAATGACCTTGGTGTCCTGGCCGCCCACGTCAATCACCGTGCCGTGATCGCCAAACAGGCGCACGGCACCGGTGCCGTGGCAGGTGATCTCGGTCACGACCTTGTGCGCATAGGGCACGGCGACACGGCCGTAGCCGGTCGCGATCACGCGCACGTCGTCGGCAGCCACGTCATAGCCAGCCGCTGCCAGTGCCTCGCGCAGCCGTTCGGCCGCATCGACCGAGGAGAACCCGGTTGGCTGCACGCACGTCCACGCCACCGAACCCTCCCCGTCGACCACAGCAGCCTTAGCCGCCGTAGACCCGATATCGATCCCGATCCCTATCATGGCTCTCTCCCAATCTAAACATCAAAGGTAGCGGCGCGTTCAGGCGCCTTAACTCTAGGTTTCTCAGGTGCCGGAGGTTACCCCGAAAGAGGAGCGCAGCGTACTTTGGTACGCAAGCGACGGTTTGAGGGGCAAGATCCGGTGCCTGAGGAAGCTAGAGGGTTTCGATGAAGGCAGCGATGCGAGTCTCGATCTGACCCATGTCGCCATTGCTGTAATCGGTCTCAATCTTCATGTACGGAATGCTCGCACCCTCGACAGCCTCCTGCATGCGCGCGCTCTCAACGTTGAAGGTGTGGCAGGCCTGCAGCACGCTCTCTACCACGCCATCGACATGGTACTTCTCGCACATAGCCAGCGTGTTTCCCATGCGGCCTTCGTTAGGCGTCATGACCGAGCAGTTGATGTCCAGGTAGCGGTCGGCGATGGCGTGCAGGATATCGGGAGCCTCCGGGTCGATCATCATGGCCGCCGTGCGCTCGCCCGAGCAGTCGTCCATGCACACGACCACACCACCGTTGGACTCGATGGTGCGGCCGATCTTGTTGATCACGCCGCCCACCGGGCAGCCAGTGATCAGAATGCGCTTGGCATCCGCCGCAATCGGGCGCTCGCCAGCCTCGTAGGACTCACGCAGCTTGGCGACCTTTTGCTCCAGCTGCTGCGTATAGGCCTCGATATCAAAGCTGAACGTACCGGCAAACATAGTGCTCATCAGGTCGACGCCGCTCATGGCCGCCGGCTGGTTGGCCTGCAGCGCGAACATCTCGAGCTGGGCCGCACGCAAGCGGTTGCGACGACGGACGGCAGCGCGCAGGTCATCGTCGGTAATCGTGATGCCGTAGAAGTTCTCGAGCTCCTCCTTGAGCAGACGGCACTCCTCGTACCAGCCCTCGCGCTCGTAGGCACGGTCGCGACCCTGCGGAAGATGCAGAATGTGCGTGCGCTTGAGCTCGTTGAGCAGCTCGTACATCTTCTTCTTGCCGTCGCAGGTGGTCTCGCCGATGATCATGTCGCTAAAGTACGTAAACGGGCACTTTTGCGAATAGGCAAAGCCGTACGTCGATTTGATGAGCGGACACAGGTTTGCCGGCAGCACCTTCTCGGCCTCGGGAATCACCTCATCGGACGTGCCGCACAGCGCCACGCTCGCAGCCCCCGCAGCATCGATAATCTCGAGCGGCGTATAGCTGCACAAGAAGCCGACCAGGCGATTGCCTGCCTGTTTGTAATCCTTAACGCGAATAAACGCCGCCTTGCGCTGCTCGTTGAACTCCTCAAACGTGGACGGCAACGGCTGCTCAATATTTTCCGACATATAACTCCTTAACAAACCTTTTAACCAACCAAGGAAACGGCTTTCCCAGGTGCCCGAGGTTGCCGTGAAAGAGGAGCGCCGCGTACTTTGGTACGTAAGCGACGGTTTGAACGGCAAGATCGGGTGCCTGGGGAAGCCGCCGGAACGGATACCCCTAAATGGTTTCCAAGAAAGCCTCGATCCTGGTTTGCAGTTGGCCTGCATCCTCACCGGCGTAGTCGGTCGTGATGTGCATAAACGGAATGCCTGCCTCCTCGGCGGCCTTCTCCACGGCGAAGGACTCCATCTCGTAGAGCGTGCAGAACTGCAGGGCCACGTCGACGATGCCATCGGCATGCAGGTCCTTGGCCATCTGGACAATGTCCTTCATACGCTGGTCGTTGGGCGTAAAGACGGCGCAGTTGATCTTAAAGTAGCGCTCGGCGATAGCATCGAGCATCTCGTCAACCGTCTCACCGGACTCATCGACCAAGTCCTTGTAATAGCGCGAACCCGTGCAGGACTCCTCGCCCACCACAACGCCGCCGGCCTTCTCGATAAGGTTGAACAGCTTCCAGTTGGGCACGGCCATGGGCGTACCGGTGTACAGGATGCGCTTGGTCCCCTTGGGTGCCACGCCCTCGCCGGCCTCGACACGCTGCTCGCACTCAGCCGCCATATCGTTGATGGCTCCGGTCAGACGCGGTGTGTCGTCCATAAAGGCGGCCTGAACGGTCAGCAGGCTGTCGAGACCGCTGATGGGCGCAGGGTCGGCAGCGCGGGTCTCAGCGAGGCGCTGCAGGGCGCGGCGCTTCTCATTGACGGCGTGGATGGCAGCCTTCAGACGCTCGGGCGTAATCTTGACGCCGCACTCGTCCTCGATCTTGGCGGCGAGCTTCTTGACCTCGGCCTTCCAGGTCACGAGCGTCGACTCGTCGTGCACGTTGGGAATATCCATGACGTACATGTTCTTTTGCGTGGCAAAGAACTCGTAGGCTTTCTTCTTACCGTCGCAGGTGTTCTCGCCTACCACCAGGTCACTCGACTCAATGTAGGGGCAGACCTCGCCCAGCTTAAAGCCGGCAAAGCTCTTGATAAGCGGACAGGTGTTGCGCGGCAGGTGCTCCTCGACCTTATCGGTTGCCCAATCGGCACCCGAGCACAGACCAACGGGAATGCCGTCACAGGCAAGCACGATCTCCTCGGGCACGTACACGCAGAACGAGCCGACGATCTTGGTGGCCTCGCCGGCCGCCTTCTTGTCAAGCATCTCCTTAATGCGGCCACTGTGGATGTTGGTGGCGACAAAATCCAGGTAGGACGTGGACTTGGGGCGATTGTTCTGCGTCAGAAACATATCGCCGTACATCTGGCCCACGGCACCCAGCAGCATGTCGTGGTCGGCAAGATTCATGCCGAGGCTCTCCCACATCGGATGGAAATCAAATTCTTCAGCCATAACGGTTCCCCTCTCGAACCAAAAATGAATAGCTACGGTATTGCTGCACGGTGGGTGGCGAAAACCCAGCCGCGCCTAAACCCGGAATTTTGGGGAACCTGCCTTGCGGACAGTTATTTAGTTGTGCGTCGTCTCTCCCGGAGCCGTGAACATACCTGCTCATATGCGACTCCGAGCCATGTATAGGGCACGCGCGGCAACGCGGCGAATGTATGTCGTCTGCGGCATGTGCGCACCCTCCTTTACAAGTTGAGGTCAACTATATCAACGGTCATCGACCATGCGAACACCGTTGACATTCGTACGACAGCGTCGTGTGCAGTCGTTTAATAAATAATTATCTTGACTGATAAGGATTTGTCATTCCTCATTCGGCAAACGGCAAGACAAAACCGCCGAGGCTTATATCCCCGACAGCATTACCCGGCGCTATCGACAAACCAAATGGATCCTACTCGCATCGAAGTGCATGCGCAGCGTCTCGCCTGCTTGCGGCAGTTCGTCGACAGGCACGCCCACCTTGTTGACCTTCCACTGCAGACGCGTGGGCGCATCGGCGCGCGGCACGTCCAACAGCACCAAGCGCTCAAAACGCGAATCACTCACCCGGGCCACATGCAGGTCGTAGCTGTTGCGACCCCGCTCAGCACGGTTGTCCACATGGAAGTAGCTCGCACGAATGCCCAGATATGCCACCTCATCGGGCACCTCACGACCCACGCTAAAGGTCATGCCCCAATCGAGCGCCTCAACTTCTTGGGATCCGATCTTGCGCGCCCGGCTTGTGTTCTTGCAGCCCGTCAGGCGCAGCGCCGCCAGCGTCTGCGGACAGCGGACCACGTCCTCGACGGAGCCGATCTCCTCGACGTGCCCGTTATGCATCACGCAGATGCGCTGGCACAGGCGACATGCCTCGTCGATATCGTGGCTCACGTAGAGCACGGTGCGGTTGCACACATCGAACAGGTCGAGCATGTTCTGCTCGAGGGCGCTCTTAAGATAGGAATCGAGTGCGCTCATGGGCTCGTCGAACATAAAAATGCCCGGATGCGCCGCCACCATGCGCGCAAGCGCCACACGTTGCTGCTGACCGCCCGAGAGTCGCGCGGGATAGCGGTCGACAAAGTCGGCCAGACCGAAAATGCCCAGATAGCGCTCGGCCAGCCTTTTGCGCGCCGCGGCGTCGCCCGCATCCTTTACGCCAGCGCACACGTTATCGGCCACCGTCATATTGGGAAACAGCTGATAGTTTTGGAACAGCAGAGCGCATTTGCGCTCCTGAGGCGACAGGTTAATGCCCGCGGCCGAGTCAAAAAATGTCACGCCGTTGACGACGATCTTGCCCTCGTCGGGCGTCTCCACACCGGCAATGCAGCGCAGTGTGCAGCTCTTGCCGCAACCCGAGGCGCCCAGCAGCGCCACGCGCTCCTCGCCGGCCTCAAGCTGCATGTCGAGCACAAACCCGGGATAACGTTTCTTAATATCCAAAACGAGCGACATAGCTTATCGACCTCCCTGCTGCGCCGCATCATCGCGCATGAGCTCGGCCAGCGCCTCGCGATCGATACGCAAGGCATCGCCGCCCGCCGGATCGAGCGAATCGCCCTGTCCGGCAAGATCTTTGGCGTGCTTGCGCTCCGCACGGGAGAGACCACGCTCGCGATACTTTTGCGAATGCGCCGTGTACATGTTGATGAACAGGATGACCAGGAAACTGAACACGATCACGACGGCGACCCAAAAGAGGGCCACCGACGTGTTACCGCCCATCCACTCAAAGTAAATCGCAATGGGAATGGTCTGCGTAATGCCGGCATAGTTGCCTGCAAAGAACAGCGTGCAACCAAACTCGCCCATCGCGCGGGCAAAGGCGAGCACCGTGCCGGCGGCAATCGAGGGCCAGCCAAGCGGCATCATAAGCTTGGTAAAGATGCGACGCTCGGACCATCCCAGGGTTCGCGCCGCATCGAGCATCTGCGTGTCGAGGCTCTCGAAGGCTCCGAGTGCCGTACGATAGACGAGCGGGAACGACACAACCACGGCAGATATCACCGCCGCGGGCCACGTAAAGACGATCGAGACGCCGTGCGCGATGAGCCACTGGCCCACCCCGGTCGAGCGGCCAAACAGCATGAGGAGCAGAAAGCCGCAGACCGTGGGCGGCAGCACCATAGGAATGGTAAAGACCGAGTCGAGCAGGCCCTTGATGCGGCTCGAGGTACCCATAGTCTTCCACGCGGCGAACAGGCCCAGCGCAAAGGAGATCAGCAGGGCAAGGCCGCTCGTTTTGATAGAAACCCAAAACGGACGGTAGTCGATGCCGCCAAAAAACGTCTGGGCGCACTCCGCCAGCGAAGGTGGCTCCGTCGTCGAGACGCTCGCATACGGCACTAAGGCGGCGTTGTCGCTCCACAGGGCTCCGCCACCCAGATCAAGCTCGGCGTTCGCGGCCTCGGCGGCATTCACCACCGTGTAGCAATCGCCGTCTTCGCCCTTCACCTTAAACTGATAGCGATAATCGCCCTGCACAAGTTCGTTGTCCGAGGTAAACACCCACTCAAGCCTGGAGTCCTCCAGCAGCGCTCCGCCCATGGAGTGAGACTTATCGAGCCCCGTGAGCATCTTCTTAAGCGCCTTTTGGTCAGAGGCGTTTGTAATGTCGAGCCCCGCGTCCTTAGCGGCGTGTGCATCAACCCACACCACGATGTTCGAAGGCGTCGTCACCGTCACAAGCGTCGTCTTTTTGTAGATGGGAAATCGATAGCCCTCGGGCTGACCTGCAAACGAGCGTGCCGTGCCCTTGGCATTGCGCTCAAACGCGTTGAGGCCAAACTCGACGCCATCGATAAGCGCGGAGTCCTCGGTCGCCTGGCACCCATCGGCGGTGGTAAAGAGAGCCTCGGCACAGGCAGCCCCAGGCAGCGAGGTAAACGCAAAGAGAACCGCTGCCAGCGCGGCGAGCAGGCGAATCGTTTTCCTTGACACGGGCGACTCCTCAAACACAGGGCAACGGCGCGCAGGCACGCCGGTTCAATCAAAAAGGACAGGCGATCGCAAGAACGCCCGCCCTCAAGAATATCGTTATACAGTGCCCTTTCGCACTACTCGGAAAGCTCAAAGCCGTACTTGGCCCAAATCTTCTGGGCTTTCTTGTTGGTCAGGCAGAAGTCGATGAACGCCTTGGCCTCGTCGGCATGCTCGGAGCTATCGGCGACAGCGCCGGGATACACGATGGGCTTGTGCGAGTCCTCGGGGCACACGAAGGCCTCCTCGATGCCGTCGTAGCGGAAGATATCGGAGCTGTAGACAAAACCCGCCACGCAGTCGCCTGTAGAGACGTAAGACGCAGCGGTGCCGACCTTGTCGGCCAGGGCTACCTTGTCGGCGAGCTCGGGCGCGTACTCGCCGTCGTCGCCCTCGGTACCGGTATAGAGGCCCACGGAAGCCAGCGCCTGGTTGGCGTACTTGCCGGCGGGGACGGTCTTGGCGTCGCCGATGGCAATCTTACCGTCCAGATTCGCGACGTCGGCGATGGCCTCGACCTTAGTATCGGAGCCCTCGGCGCGAATGATCACGAGATCGTTGACGAACATGTCCTCGCGGGTGTCGGTGTCGACGAGCTCGGCGGTCTCAGCGTCATCCATGGTGCCCTTGGAAGCGGTGATGAGCACGTCGACCGTGGCGCCGGCCTTCATCTGCTCGACGAGGTCGCCGGAGGCCTTAAACTGCGTGTCGGCAAAGGTGGTGCCGGTTTGGTCGGTGTAGAGCTCCTGAACCTCGGGCAGGGCCTTCTCGAGGGAGTTAGCGGCAAAGACCTGCAGCTCGACGGTTTCCTTCTTGGAAGAGGCCTTGGCGGAGCCGACATCGGATCCGGCCGGCTCGGACGTCTTGCTGCCCGAACAGCCGGCAAGACCAAGGCCGGCAGCGGCGACAGCAGAAAGCGAAACGAATCCGCGGCGAGAAACCATATCGAACATGTTCAACCCTTTCGAACGCTATGCCCGGGCACCCCGCCTCGGGCTTTAATCTGCAATCAGATTATACTTCTGCGCGAATAATGATAGTGAGATATTATTCTCGTCAGAGAATATAGTTTCAAGTTACCGTGCACCTCGGCGTCGATTCGGCGGAAAACAAAGGCGGAGCAGCCGTTCAGGTCGCCCCGCCGCAGGTAAACCGCTTAGTTGGTATGTCCGCCGCCCGCCGTCATCTGAGCCGCATGCTCCAGCTGGTCTGTTATGGCCTCCCAGCTTTCGCGGGCGGCCTTCGTAGAACCGGGAAAGTTTACGACAAGTGTATGACCTCGTTGCATGCAAATAGCGCGCGAGAGCATGGCGCGGCGCGTCTTGGTCATGGAGTAGGCACGAATTGCCTCGGCAATACCCGGCACATCGCGGTCGCAGACGGAACGCGTCGCCTCGGGCGTTACATCGCGCATCGAAAGCCCCGTGCCGCCGCAGGTGAGCACGACATTGGCGTGGCACTCATCGGCGGCTTCCATAATGGCATCACCGATCTCGCTGACGTCGTCGCGCACGACCACATGTGAGGCGACCGTCCAGCCCTGTGCCTCGATAAGTTCCTCGAGTGCGGCTCCGGCCTCATCCTGCAAAAGATCGCGTGTGTCCGAGCACGTCACGATCGATATCTTCAGCTCCATAGCATTCCCCCTACAACACGGCGCCCTCGGGCAGGTCGACGCGAACAACGTCCACGGCATCTCCCGCCTTGAGCTCGCACGGTCCTTCGTCAATACGCAGCAGGCAGTTCGCACGCTGCATAGTTCCAAGCAGCGCCGAATTCTGTGTCTTAGCCTCGGTCACCAACAACTCACCGGTCTCGGGGTCGCGCAAAACCGTGGCGCGATCGAAGAAGCGGCGATGCTGTCGCTTTTTCACGCCGTGCGTGAGCGTCGCCTGCTGCACGGGACGCGCAACCTCGGCAAAACCGCGCATCTTGCGAATCGCCGGACGGGCAAGCATCTCAAAGCCCACATACGCCGCGGCCGGGTTGCCCGAAAGCCCCAGGTAGGGCTTACCCCCGAGCAAGCCAAACGTGATGGCCTTGCCCGGACGCATCGAGATGCGGTCAAACAGCACCTCGCCCTCACGCCGGACGAGCGCCGTCACATAGTCGTAATCGCCCGCCGAGGCGCCACCGCTCGTAATGACAAAGTCGCACTCCTGCACGGCACGATGCACCAGCTCGGCGATCGCTTGCTCATCATCGGGCGCAATGCCGTAGAACACGGGCTCCGCGTCGGCATCGAGTGCTTCGGCCATCAACGCCGACGAGTTGGAATCGCGAATCTGCCCGCGCGCCGGCAGCTCACCCGGCGCGACCAGCTCCGTGCCCAGCGAGATAATGCCCACGCGCGGAGCGGCATGCACCTTCACGTTCGCATACCCGGCGCTCGCCAGCAGGCCGGCGCCCGCCGGAGCCACAACCTCGCCGGCGCGCATCACGACGTCGCCGGCATGAGCTTCCTCAGCAGCCGAGCGAACGTTCTCCCCCACCTTGGCCGGCGCCGAGAACCTCACACGCGAGCCCTCGTTGCCGTCACCGTCGAGCACATCAACGATCTCATACTTCACCACGGCATCGGCACCTTCGGGTACCGGCGCGCCCGTCATGATGCGGACCGTCTCGCCCGCGCCGATTGCGCCCTCAAACACATGGCCCGCGGCCTCGTGTCCGATAACGTCGAGCGTCACCGGCGCCTCGCCAGATGCCTGCGCCAAGTCCGCCGAGCGCACGGCATATCCGTCCATAGCGCTGTTGGCAAACGGCGAGATGTCGATATCGGCCACCGCGTCCTCGGCCAAGGGAAAACCAGCCGCCTGCCACACGGGAATCTCGATGAGATCCGTCGGAGCAACGTGCGACAAAACAATCGACTGCGCATCCTCCAACGGTATGAGTTTCTCTGCCATATGCACCTCTTAATGCCACGGCGCACAACAGGGGCGCCAATTCTTTATGCTTGTCTCAGTATAATCCCCCGACGCACGACCGCGACTCGGCCTGTACCCGCAAATACACCTGTCGGTTGCAGGCCGCGAAACAGAATGGAAACCAACCCACCGGCTCGTCGCGTTTACCGCGTTTTATAATTGCTTGCGTTGCAACCTAAAAGAGGAACGTATGGCTCATAACGACAAACCCGAAAGCGCAAACAAAGCGCAGGATCATTTCCAGCCGCTCGACGACGGCGGTTTTTTCTCCCTTAATGACGTCATCACGGCAGGCAGGCATCAACTTACCCGCTCCGAGCATCTCTTGGCTGCCGACACGCGCCGCAACGCCCGCAACCTACTAGCGAGCACTAAGTTGCTCGTACTCGTCGTCACCGTCTCGCTCGCCATGGGCGTTGCCGCTTGGGCGTTTTTGGCCTCATTAAATATCGCGACCGACTATCGCGAGCACCATGCGTGGATTTACGCGCTGCTTCCCGTTGTGGGCGTTGCCACCGCATGGGTGTACAAAAACCACGGTCTCGCCGCCAAGCGTGGCAACAACCTGGTCATCGACTCCGCTCTGGGCACACGCCTCATCCATATGCGCATGGCCATCCTCACCTTCGTCTGCTCCACGCTCACGCACCTCACCGGCGGCTCGGCCGGTCGCGAGGGAGCTGCGGTGCAGATTGGCGGCACCATCGCCAGCAACATCTCGAGCCTCGCCCACCTCAAAAAGCATGACCACCACGACCTCATGCTCGCCGGCATCTCGTCGGCCTTTGGCGCCGTGTTCGGCTCGCCCCTTGCCGGGGCTTTCTTTGGCATGGAGATGTGCTTCATCGGCAAGATCGACTACACCGCGGGCATCTACTGCCTGGTCGCTTCGTTTATCGGCTACTTTACGTCGCTTGCCTTGGGAACCGAGTACGAGGCGAATGTTATCGCCAGCGTTCCCAACATGACACCACGGACGGTTGTCATCGTTGTTATCAGTGCCATTATCTTCGGTCTGACGGCACGCCTCTTTGCCTGGTCAGTTCGAACCGTCAAGAGCCTGTACGGTCGCTTTATCACCAATTACCTCGTTCGCGCACTCATAGGCGCACTCGTGGTTTTGGCCGCCTATGCCCTCCTCGACGCCTGGGACTACGCCGGCCTTTCCACGTGGCTTTCCGGCGCCGGATTTGCCGGCAACACCACCCTGGCGGACGCAGTCATCAAGTTGGTCGTCACAGCGCTCACCCTGGGCGCGGGCTTCCAAGGCGGCGAGGTCACGCCCCTGTTTGGCATCGGTGCGGCACTCGGCGGCTGGATCGGTTGCCTTACCGGACTCGACCCCAGCTTTCTGGCGGCGCTGGGCATGCTCGGTGTATTCTGCGCCGGCCTTAACGTGCCCATCACCACCTGCATGATGGCCATCGACCTGTTCCACGGCACGGCCGCCGGGTTCTTTGTCATCGTGGCCTTTATCAGCTATCTCGCCGGCGGACACCGCGGCGTGTACCCCGCCCAGCGCATCATCTCACCCAAGCGCCGTTCGCTTATTGTGGATGAGGGCGGTACGGTAGCGGATGCCATCGAGCGCCACAACGACCTGATAGAGTAGACGTTAGTATTCGCCGTGCAGCCACAATCGGGGGCAATTCGACCTGAGCGCGACCGCACCGTCACGTCATACGCCGGGAGTCGCCCCATGCATGCAACTGATTTTGCCCGCACGCTCATCATCGCCAACCCAGCCGCCCAGTCGGGTGCGGCGCGCGAAGTTGCCGAGCGCCTGCAACGCTTTTTGGATATGACCGCGCGCGCATCCCAGTTTGACCTGGTGCTGACCGAGCGCATGGGACACGCCAAGGAGCTGGCCGCACAGGCTCAGGGCTATCGCACCGTTATCGCCCTTGGCGGCGACGGCGTGATTCACGAGGTCGTCAACGGGCTTATGACGCAAGAGGAGGGCACCCGCCCCGCCCTTGCCGTCCTGCCCGTGGGCTCCGGCAACGATTTTGCCCAAACGCTCGGCATCGACGATTTCTCCGGCAAGGATTTTGGCGCGCTGCTCACCTGCGAGCTGCAGCGTCAGGACATCGGGCGCATTCGCTCGTGGAGCCCTGCGAGCGGCAGCGGCGAGGCTACCGTTGAGTACTACGACCAGACACTGTCGGTCGGCATCGATGCCGCCATCGGCCTGGGCACCACCAAGCTGCGCAAAAAGACGGGCTTGACGGGCGCTCCGCTCTACACTCTCTCGGGACTTGAGCAGTTTGGCCTACGCTATCGCAACTACCCCATGACCATCAGCTTTGATGGCGCGCCCGCCGAGCGCGTGCGGGCGATTATCATGGCCATCCAGCTGGGACCCACCTATGGTTCGGGCTATCGCATCTGTCCCAACGCCGACCCGTGCGACGGCATACTCGACGTCTGCTACGCCTGCGGCCCCGTTCCGCGCGCGGTCGCGCTTCCCATGTTCCTTTCGGCCAAAGATGGCCACCATACCAAGCTGCCACCGGTTCGCATGCGCCGCTGTCGCCATGCCGAGCTTACCTTTGAGGAGCCCGACTACCCCATTCAGGCCGACGGCGAGCCCGTTGTCGCCTCGCGCATCGAGGTCGACATCCTCGCCGGCGCCCTCCACGTCTGGCACCCCACCCGCTAACCCCACCTAAGTTGCGGTGAAATAGGGACTGTTTATGCAGCTAAAGCCGCAAAACAGTCCCTATTTCACCGCAACTTATTGAGAAGATCATTCCTCCCCGCCCGGCTTGCGACGGTTGGCCTTTTTAATCGCGTTGAAGTGCTTGTCATTGAGCCTGCGCTGGCGAGAGCGCAGAGGCACCTTAGTCTTTACGCGTCGGCGCGGTGGACGCCCGCGACGCTCCAGCTCAGCGCGCAGCTTACGCAGGCAGCTCGCGCGATTCTGAAACTGACTACGGCTCTCGCGCGCCGTCACAACAATCCCCGTGGGCCCATGCTTCATACGCACCGCCGAGTCCGTCGTGTTCACGCCCTGTCCGCCCGGACCTGTCGCGCGAAACACCTGAACCTCGCAGTCGCGTGCCAACCTCTCGACCGACATCTCGGCATAGCGCGCATACTCGCGCCATCCCATCTTGTTCTCATCCATATCAACACCTCCCCTCATACAAAAAATGTGACAAAGGGAAAGTCCCTTTGTCACATCGCATACCAATCGCTTGTGTTACGCGTTTAAGCGAAGGTGATCTCGCCGGTGTCGCAGTCCATATCGGCGATACGGGCCAGGCTCTCAACGCGGAAGCCGCGCTCGCGGAGCTTATCGCCACCGCCCTGGAAGCCCTTCTCCACGGCAATGCCAATACCGGACACCTCGGCACCCGCGGCCTCGCAGATCTTGATAAGACCCTCAAGAGCGCAGCCGTTGGCCAGGAAGTCGTCGATAATCAGGACCTTATCGCCCTCGGACAGGAAACGCTTGCCCACGATAACCGGGTACTCCTTCTGCTTGGTAAAGGAGTAGATGGTCGTGGCATACTGCTCGCCGTCGAGGTTAATGGACTGGGCCTTCTTGGCAAAGACCACCGGTACGCCGCCAAAATGCTGAGCTGCGATGCAAGCCATGCCAATGCCCGAAGCCTCAATCGTCAGGATCTTGTTGATCTCGACATCCTTGAACAGACGGGCCCACTCGGCGCCCATGTGGTCGAACAGCTCAACGTCGCACTGGTGGTTGAGGAAGGCATCAACCTTAAGGACGTTACCGGCCTTTACGATGCCGTCATGGCGAATACGATCCTCAAGCTCCTGCATGGCGCAACCCCTTCTCGCGGCAACGATACCGCGCGATTAATAAACGTTGTTCGATAGTCTACCACGGACCGACCCCCGCCCGCCCCACAAGCCGCATCGCACCACAAACCAGTTTTTGAGACGGCGCGAATACGTGGCAGACAGCCTCCCAACACGCTAATGGCGGGCGCGCATCCTCACCAAACGCACCATGGCAAGCGCAAAGCCCGCTGCCGCCACAGCCATGAGCACGTAGAACACCGAACGAAAACCAAACAGGAACACATCCGGACGGCCTGCAACAATACTGGTCACGGCCTCACCCATCGCCACGCTCATCTGCCCATACAGGATATGCGACGCCGCTGTAATGCCCACTGCCATACCCGCATAGCGCGCCAGACTACCCAGGCTGCCCGCAAAACCGAGCGCCTCGCGCGGGACCGAACCCATGTACAGCGAGTTGTTGGGACTCTGGAAAATCGACGTGCCACACGACATAAACGCGACACAGCACACGATCACAGGGATGGAAGAGTGCTCGTCGAGCGTGCTTACCGCAAAAAGACCGCATACGTACACGCCTAGGCCGATCGACGTGGGGCCCTCGCAGCCAACACGGTCCGAAACCGTACCCGAAAGCGGGCCGATAAAGGCATTCACCATCGGCAACGCCAAAAAGAGTAGTCCAGAGATGTCGGAACCAAAGCCGTGGGCGTCCTGAAAATAGAACGGCAGGATAAACTCTGATGCGCCAATACCAACGAACACGATGAGCATGCAGGCGAGGTTGATGGTGAAGGCCGAATTTGCAAAGCAGCGACGAGCAGCCTCGATCAGGGACATGGGTCGCTCGCCAGCCTCCGGCTTAACATGCGGCAGCGTATAGAGCCCCACGATAAACGAGATGACGCCAATGGGCAGGTTGATGAGGAAGATGCTCTCCCAGGGAAAGCTTGCCACCAGCATGCCGCCGAGCACGGGGCCACACATCATGCCGAGGGCCACAAAGGTCGCGAGAATACCCATGGCACGGCCTCGTTCGCGCGCCGGAAACGACTCGGTGATGATACCCATGTTGTTAGCCATGGCCGCCGCGCAGCCGACGCCCTGCACAATGCGTGCCAGAATAAGAACTTCGAGCGAACTCGAAAGGCCGCACAGCAGCGAGCCGGCCGTAAAAACGATGACGCCCAGCTGGAATACGCCCACCTTGCCGCGCACGTCGCCCAAGCGGCCAAACGGCAGCATAGCCACGCATGTCGCAAGCAGGTACACCGAACTCACCAGCTGAATGCGTTCGAGGCCCACGCCCAGCTCCTTTTGCATCACGGGCAACGCCACGGTCACGACGGTCGAATCCAGACACGACATAAACGTCATGATGAGCACGGTAAACAGAATCGCCCATTTGTTCTTGCCATGGGTGTCGCCCTCAAGGGCAATGTGCTCGCGGCGCAGCTGCTCTGCGGTTTTCTCCATATCCATCCTTTCGAGTGGCGCAACGCAAAAACGGGGCCCCAATCGCCTACAAACAGTCGCGATTGGGGTCCCGCCTACGGAATCGGAACGAAAGGTCGCCGAAGCTTTCTGCCAGCATCGGCGCCTTATGCGAACGCTAGCCTAGCACTGCTCGAGTGCCTGCTCAAGGTCGGCAATCAGATCGGCCGTATCCTCGAGGCCGCACGACAGGCGCACCATGTCGGCGGAGATGCCACAGGCGATGAGCTCCTCATCGTTCATCTGGCGATGCGTGGCATTAGCGGGATGCAGGCAGCAGGTGCGGGCGTCGGCCACGTGCGTGGCGATCTGGGCGAGCTTGAGGCTCTTCATAAAGGTCTCGGCCGCCGCGCGACCACCGTTAAAGCCAAAGCTCACAACGCCGCAGGTACCGTTGGGCATGTACTTCTGAGCGATGTCATAGTACTTATCGCCCTCCAGGCCCGGATAGCTCACGAAGCGTACCTTGGGATGGCTCTGCAGGAACTTGGCAACGGCCAGGCCGTTCTCACAATGACGCGGCATGCGTACATGCAGGCTCTCGAGCGAGCTGTTCAGGAAGAAGGCCGCCTGCGGGTTCTGCATGGGGCCGAGGTCGCGCATGAGCTGAGCGGTTGCCTTGGTAATGAAGGCACCCTCGCGACCGAACTTCTCGGCATACGTCACGCCGTGGTAGCTCTCGTCGGGCGTGGTGAGACCCGGGAACTTGTCTGCATGGGCCATCCAGTCAAACTGGCCGTGGTCGACGATCACGCCGCCCAGGTAGGCAGCATGTCCATCCATGTACTTGGTGGTAGAGTGCGTAACGATGTCGGCGCCCCACTCAAAGGGACGGCACATCACGGGCGTCGGGAAGGTGTTGTCGACCATCAGCGGCGCGCCGTGGTCATGTGCGGCCTTGGCAAAGCGCTCAATATCGAGCACGGCGAGGGCGGGGTTGGCGATCGTCTCGCCAAAGACGAGCTTGGTATTGGGCTCAAATGCCGCCTCGAGCTCCTCGTCGGTGCAGTCGGGGGCAACGAACGTGCAGGTCACGCCCATGCGGCCCATGGTGTGGGCGAGCAGGTTATACGTACCGCCGTAAATGGCAGAGCTCGCGACCACATGATCGCCGGCACCGACCACGTTAAAGATCGCGAGGAAATTCGCAGCCATGCCCGAGCTCGTGAGCATCGCAGCGGTGCCGCCCTCCATCTCGCAGATCTTGGCGGCAACGAGATCGCACGTGGGGTTCTGCAAACGGCTGTAGAAGTAGCCCGACTCCTCTAGGTCAAACAGCTTACCCATGTGCTCGGACGTGTCGTACTTCCACGTGGTGGACTGGTAGATGGGCACCTGGCGCGGCTCCGCATCTCCCGGGTGATAGCCGCCCTGAACACATGTAGTTCCGATGGTCTGCTCGCTCATATCTAGCTCCCTTGCCTGGGTTACATTTTATTCGGTTCACGATACCGCTACCCTGCACCCCTCTCAACCCATCCGCAAGGTAGGTTAAGGGACAAATTGATCAGAGGTATTTATCTCAAGCCTTGGGCATTTGCTCGATAGATAAAAACGAGGCATACATGAAGCTCTCGATGATTACATGCCCCGTCACGGGTACCATAGGCGGGTACACCGTAACCAAGGAGACAACGATGAAGCAAATCGATACGGCCCAGCTCGACATCACCGCCTGTCAGGCTCAGGCTGCCGAATACCACGCCCGTGGCTTTAACTGCGCCCAGGCCGTCGCCTGCACGCTCGCGCCCGCTGTCGGGCTCGACCCCCAGGTCGCCTTTACCCTCACCGAGGGCTTTGGCGCCGGCATGGGCGGTATGACCGAGACCTGCGGCGCCATCTCGGGCGCCGTGGCCATCATGGGCTTTGTAATGAGCGATGGCATGGAAAACCCGAAGACCAAGGGCCAGACCTACAAGCTGTCGCGCGAGATTGCCAAGCGCTTTGGCGAGAAGAACACGACGACCGTCTGCGGCACGCTCAAGGGCATCGGATCGGACAAGGGTCCGCTCCGCAGCTGTCCCGGTTGCATCGACGATGCCGTCGAAATCGCCTGTGATGTACTAAAGCAGCTCGCCGAGTAAACGGCAGCGACATAAAACGACGGTCGGTGTGCTTGGGATCCGTCCAAAAGCACGCCGGCCGTCGCCGTTAGAACTCGGCAAATTCGGGAGTGCTGACCTCAATCTCTTCGCGCCCCGCCATAAGCTCGCGCATCTTAGCGCAAAACGACTCCTGCTCCCCCGCCTTAAACACCAAATGAAGTGTCACGGCATCCGCGTACTCGGTATCCGAAACCTTGGCACCGGAATCCTGGGCCAAGCGAAGCACCTGCTCATACTGCGGATAGGCCACATGCACGTCAACAGGCACGACACTCGTCATCTCGACGATCCGCCCGGCCTCCTGAGCCGCGGCCACCGCCGCTTGCGTCGCCGCAGTATAGGCGCGAACCAGGCCGCCCGGCCCCAACAGCGTGCCGCCAAAATAGCGCGTCACTACGCAGCAAACATTTTTGAGCTCCGCACCGCGCAACACCTCGAGCGTCGGCATACCGCTCGTGCGGCTCGGCTCACCATCATCGCTCTGGCGCTCGCGTCCATCGACCAAAATCCACGCGGGAACATTGTGTCGAGCGTCGTAATGACGTTTGCGAACGGTCTCGATAAAGGCATTCGCCTCATCCTCGGACTCAATATGGACCAGCTGGGCAATAAACCGGCTCTTGCGGTCCACAAATTCGCCCGAGACCTCAATATTCGATTGCAGAGTAAAATAGCTGTCCAACAAAGCCCCTCAACAAAATAAAGCGCAGCAACAAACAGCCTCAATAATACGGCAAACACCATATCGATTGTCAGGGTAACAAAAATGCCAAGTGGGCCTGTAAGCCGGGTTCTGTCGTGAACGGTCATTTATCTTGTCTGCACGTTACCGTGCAGCTCCACGCACGCTACCCGAACGCGGACCGGGCCGGCCCATAGCGTTCCTATTCGCGCTTGCTCCGGATGGGGCTTGCCAAGCCGCCGTGTTGCCACGACGCTGGTGGTCTCTTACACCACCGTTTCAGCTTTTCCCTTTACGCCTTGCGGCGCAGGTGGGAGTCTTCTTTTCTGCGGCGCTTTCCGTCGGATCACTCCGCCCGGCCGTTAGCCGGCATCCCGCCCTCTGGAGCCCGGACTTTCCTCACGCGTGCTGCAAGCAGCACATCGCGCGACCGTCTGGCCCACTCAGCAGTGCAAGAGTGTAACACACCGTTGCCGCAGGCAATGGCACAACGCAAACGCTCGACACGATAAACCAAGAACCGCCATGCGTTACAATGGTCCTGTCGATGGGCAACGTCGTCAGTCGAGACGCGACCGCGCTCCGCACCCCTCCGTCTACTCGGTGTGTTCCCGCCTCCTCCCCGAGGCGGGATGTCGGCATTTTTCATGCACCGACAACCCAATAGCAAACAGACAACCCGGGCAGCATTGCGCACGGATAGCATCGCGTGCATCAGCAGCGAAAGCAAAAAGGGACCCGTCCATTGCGGAAGGATCCCTTAAAACAAGTGATCGTCAAACCGATTTACTCGGCGTCGGTCTCCTCGTCCTTCTTCTCGGAAGGAAGCGGGGTAACCTCGATCTCGACGCCCAGAGTCTCAGCAGCAGACTTCATGGACAGAGAGATACGACGACGGTCGAGGTCGATCTCCATGACCTTGACCTGAACCTTGTCGCCCACGTGGGTGACCTGAGAAGGCTGGTCGACGTGCTTGTTGGCCATCTCGGAGATGTGCACCAGGCCCTCGATGCCCTCGCCCAGGTCGACGAAAGCGCCAAACGGGACAAGCTTGGTCACAGTGCCCTCGACGATAGCGCCGACGGGGTACTTCTTGACCAGTGCGCGCCACGGATCCTCGGTGGTCTGCTTGAGACCCAGGGAGATGCGCTCGCGGTTGAGATCGACGTCGAGAACCTCGACCTCGACCTCCTGGCCGACCTTGACAACCTCGGAAGGATGGTTGACGTGGTTCCAGGAGAGCTCGGAGATGTGGATGAGGCCGTCGATACCGCCGAGGTCGACGAAGGCGCCGAAGTCGACGATGGAGGAAACGGTGCCCTGGAGACGCATACCAGACTTGAGCTTGGACAGGATCTCGGAGCGCTCGGCCTTACGGGACTCCTCGAGCACGACGCGACGGGAGAGGACGACGTTGTTGCGGTTGCGGTCCATCTCGATAACGCGGGCCTCGATGCGGGTGCCCATGTAAGAGGTGAGGTCCTTAACGCGACGGAGGTCGACGAGGGAAGCAGGCAGGAAGCCACGCAGGCCGATGTCGAGAATCAGGCCGCCCTTGACAACCTCGATAACCTCGCCCTCGACGTTCTCGCCGGAGTTGAACTTCTCCTCGATGCGGTTCCAAGCACGCTCGTACTCGGCACGCTTCTTGGACAGGACCAGACGACCGTCCTTGTCCTCCTTCTGGAGTACCAGAGCCTCGATGGGATCAGCGAGTGCAACGATGTCTGCAGGGTTAGCGTCCTTGCGGATGGACAGCTCGCGGACCGGGATAACGCCCTCGGACTTGAATCCGATGTCAACGAGCACCTCGTCATGCTCGATCTTAACGACAGTGCCGTTAACGAGATCGCCCTCATCAAAGTCGGTAATCGTACCGTCGATGAGGTTGTTCATCTCCTCCTCGTTGACATCGTCAAGAGAGAAAATGGACGAGTTCTGAATCTCACTCAAAGGTGGACCCCTTTCGAACTACGGGGCCCCGATTGCTAGGACCTACAGAAGGGTGCGACAAGCACACAACGTTTAGGAACACTCGGGAGCCGACAGATACTAATGTGATGCTTATGCAATCACGTTCGTATAGGTTACGGGGAAACGACTTCGATTTCAAGCGTGAACTGCGATTTTTTACTCGTGTGGAGACTTTTTCGTAATCTTATGAACACACGTCTCCGCAACTTGACGATAACCAGCCAGGCATTCGGCTTTGGGGTAAAGTATCCGGAGCCAACGATTCTAGATCGATTTTTCGAGAAAGGTGCCCGCGTGCTCAAAGCAGTCGTTTTCGATATGGACGAGACGCTTCTCAGCATCAACCTCAACGCGTTCATCCTTCGGTATTTTAAGGATGTCTCGTCGATGCTCGCGGACATCGGGCGACGCAGCCGCGGTGGCACGATGGCACGCCTCGGCACCATCTTGGTCGACCTCAACGCCAACCGCCGTAGCGGCACGGATAATCGCACCAATCTTGAGTTCTACCGCAGCGAGGTCGAGCGCCGATGCGGCATCTGCCTCTCCGATCCTATCATCTACGAGGCGTTTACCTACTACGACCGCGAAGTTCTTCCGCATAAGAATGACGACGTCATCAACGCCCACGCCATGCCGGGCGCACACGCCGCGCTTCAGGCCGTACAGGACGCAGGACTGCGTTGCGCGCTCTTTACCAACCCCAGCTTTCCGCAGGGGGCCATCGAGTGCCGCATGGGTTGGGGCGACCTGGCCGACGTCCCCTTTGAGCTCGTGACGCACATGGGAAACACCACCCGCTGCAAGCCCGATGCCACCTACTATCTCGAGCAGCTTCAGGTGATGGGGCTCGAGCCACACGAGGTCCTTATGGTGGGCAACGATCCCAAACGCGACTTCCCGTCCCCCGATTGCGGCATCCAAACCGCCTTTGTGGGCCAAGGCAAGCCCAGCCGAGCCACCTGGCGCGGAACCATGGAAGACTTCGCACGCGACTTTAACGCCGTAATCGAAGCCTTCTACGAGCACCAAATAGCCGACGAACTGTCATAGGACCCCTCGCTCCAAACCAAATATCGCCGCAGGTTGAGCACAAGTCAGCGAAAATGCCCCTAAGCGAGCAATGTGCCTTGAAAGAGGAGGGCATAGGCCTTCTGGCCATGCCCGACGATTGAAAGGCAGATTGCCGCTTAGGGGCGTTTGCAGCGTCGACTGGTTACGCGGTTTGGTAAAACCGCGTAACTAGCACACCTGGGTTTTGCCGATCATGATGTTGAGGATCTCGATGTCGGTGTCCTTCATGCCCACGCGGCCCACGTAGCCCATGCTGGCAATCGTCTGCTCGACGGTATCCTGAATGAGACCCTCGCCGGCGCGGAAGCCGCGGCCCTGCATGGCCATATCGTGGCCCAGAATCGCAGCATCAACGGCAGCGGAAATCTTAGCCGCGCAACTCGCCTTGGCGCCATCGCACACGATGCCGCCCACGTTACCGAGCGTATTCGAGACCGTCGCGCCAATCTGCTCGCGCGTGCCACCGCACAGCCAGGTAATCGCAGCGCCGGCGCCGCACGCGGCGCAAATAGCACCGCAAAACGCCGAGAGCGCACCAATATAGCTCTTGATATGCACGGCGATAAGATCGGACAGCATCACGGCGCGCACCAGGCGCTCGTGGTCGCAACGCAGGTACTCGGCATACTCCATGACGGGCAATGCGCAGGTAATGCCCTGATTGCCCGAGCCGCACACAATGGCGACCGGCAGCGCGCAACCGTTCATGCGGGCGTCGGACCCGGCGGCCGCACGGGCACGGGCGCGGCAGGCGACGTCATCGGCACGAGCACCCAGCAGCGTACGGCCCACCTCGGCGCCCCAAGCGTGCGCGAGGCCCTCAGCACTGATCGCGCCATTCAGCTCAATCTGACGCTCAACGGCAGCGCGGGCGTCCTCAATGTCACCGTCCTCGATAAAGTCGATGATGGCCTCGATCGACATGGGCGTGTCGGCGTTATCTGCCGCACGCTCGGCCACCACGCGCTCGGCGCAGGCGGCGCACTCCCCCGCCGACTTACCGCATACCGGAATACCGTCGAGCGTATGGCACGTGACATTAGTGTGGTGATCGGTAATCTCGACGACCGCGGTATGACCCCCGGCCGTCGCAGTCACCTTGATGTAGAGGTTGGGCACACCCTCGACAAGCGACACATCGCAGTAGTCCGCATCGGCAAGCAGCTCGGCCACGCGGGCGCGGTCCGCGTCATCGACGCTCTCGAGCACCTCGAGCGCGCTCTTGGCGTCGCCGCCCACGGCACCCAGCACGGCCGCGGCTTCAATACCATGCATTCCGCCCGAGTTGGGCACGGTCACGCTCTTGACGTTCTTGATGATGTTGCCCGAGCAGGCAACATCCATATGATCGGGCTCGCAACCGAGCGTCTGGCTCGCCAGCGCCGCTGCATAGGCAACGGCAATGGGCTCGGTGCAGCCGAGTGCACAGACAAGTTCGCGGTTCAAAACATCGCAAAACGCGGCATCACGGATGGAATCGGTAGGCATAGGTATCTCCTGCTTGCATAACGGGCTGGGCTCTCAAAAAAGTTACCTCCTTTATTTGATAACAATGCATCAAAAACCGCAACCATGGTTCCGGCGGACGGCGCTCGAGCACAAATTGGTGGCATTATTCATGAGAAGCCAATCTTGTTGCATGCTAAAGCGTTTGACCAAAAAACGCCCGAGCGTTTACGCAAGAGTCGCGTTATCATGCAGTCGAAAGCGGTAAACACCTTTAGCATTTGCGCCGCACAGACCAGAGAGGAACCATCCATGAAGATCGGTATCGGTAACGACCACGCCGCCGTCGAGCTCAAGAACATCATCTCCGAGCACCTGAAGGAGCGCGGCTGCGAGGTCGTGAACTTTGGCACCGACACCTCCGAGAGCTTTGACTACCCCATCGCCGGCTACAAGGTGGGTAAGGCCGTTGCCAACGGCGACGTCGATCTAGGCATCCTGATCTGTGGCACCGGCGTCGGGATAAGTCTGGCTGCCAACAAGGTCGAGGGCGTACGCGCCGTCGTGTGCTCCGAGCCTTTCAGCGCCAAGCTCTCCCGCATGCACAACAATACCAACGTGCTCGCCTTTGGCGCCCGCGTCGTGGGCTCCGAGCTCGCCAAGATGATTGTCGACGAGTGGCTCGACGCCGAGTTTGAGGGCGGTCGTCACGAGCGTCGCGTCAACCTCCTCAACGAGATCGACCAGACCCGCGGTCTCAAGGTCGTCGACGAGGCCTAAAGACTTACAACGCCATACGCTAACGACAGCCCCCGCCTGGAATGCACGCACATTCCAGGCGGGGGCTCTTTAGTAGATTTGTGAGCGTTTACCAAAAACCTGTTGGGATAAAAAGGGCGCCGCGGAAGGAGTTCCGCGGCGCCCAAGCCACACGCTAACAGCTTTAAGGAGTCAAAGCTGGTTTAGCCAAAGAAGCGCTTGATCTCGATCTCGGCGTTCTCCAGGCAGTCGGAGCCGTGAATCACGTTGGCGTTGACATCGACGGCGAAGTCACCGCGGATGGTGCCGGGGGCAGCATCAAGCGGGTTGGTGGCGCCCATAAGGGTGCGCATCTTGGAGACGGCGGAAAGACCGGAAACAACCATCTTGACGACCGGACCGCTCGTCATAAAGTCGCACAGACCGCCAAAGAAGGGTTTGTCGGCCAGATGGGCGTAGTGCTCCTCGACGGTAGCGCGCTCGAGCGTGGTCATCTCCATGCGCTCGATGACAAGGCCGCTGCGCTCAATGCGAGCAACAATCTCGCCGATCTTGCGGTCGCGCACGGCGTCGGGCTTAATCATGATGAAGGTCTTCTCGATAGCCATAAGGTAGCCTTTCAAGTAGGTTCGCGCGTGCCCAAGTCCCATTCCGGCACCCGCCTGGACTGCATCGTAACAGAGTTTTAGCTGCAGTTAAACAAAAAGCTGTTTATTGAAACGTTGCAATTTATTGAAGCGTTCCATATGTGTCACTTCTGTTTCGAAGCCCGATTAGAGTACCATCCGACCGCCCATCAACCGCATCGAACAGAGCAGGCGGTCGGTTGCCGCCCGCGAACGTAACCCCTTCACAACCTGCCCAAAGGTCCTACAGAAGTTCTCGACAAGCCCCTCCCCCATAGCAACAAAATACGGGCGTCCGCATCAGCAGGCGCCCGTTAAGCAAAAAATGATTTATCAATACATGGCAAAAACAGCTTCAGCCAAAGCCCTACTTTACCCCGTGGCCCATCTCGACGACCTTGGTCAGCGATCCAAACACGCCTTCGTCGGCCACGAGCTGTGCCACGGCACGCTGCAACTGCACGGCAACGGCGGCAGGGGCGGTACCGCCCTCGGTCGTGCGTGCAGCGACAATCGACGGGATGTCGAGCGCCTCGGTAATGTCGCGCTCAAAGAGCGGGCTTGCCTCCTGGAACACCTCAAACGGCAGGTCCTCAAGATTGCAGCCGCGCTTCTCACACATCAGGACCAGATGGCCCACCACGGCATGTGCCTCGCGGAACGGCAGACCACGCTTAGCCAGGTAGTCGGCAACATCGGTGGCGGCAAGGTGCCCCACGCCGCACTCGCGCGCCATGGCATCCTCGTTGACGGTCCAAGTCGAAATCATACCGGCCATAACCGACAGGCACTGCATGAGCGTATGGGCGGTATCGAGCGCGCCCTCCTTGTCCTCCTGCAAGTCCTTGTTATAAGCGAGCGGCAAGCCCTTCATGGTCACGAGCAGCTGCACCAGGTTGCCATAGACTCGGCCGCTCTTGCCGCGGATAAGCTCGGCAAAGTCGGGGTTCTTCTTCTGCGGCATGATGGAAGAGCCGGTGGAGTACGAGTCGGAAAGCGTGATGAAACCGAACTCGGAGCTCGACCACAGCACGATCTCCTCGGAAAGACGCGACAGATGCATCGCCATAACGGAGCCAGCATAGTGCAGGTCGAGCAGGAAGTCACGGTCC
Source organism: uncultured Collinsella sp. (assembly GCA_959026725.1). Lineage (GTDB taxonomy): Bacteria > Actinomycetota > Coriobacteriia > Coriobacteriales > Coriobacteriaceae > Collinsella. Next base: position 17,910 of record CAUFMG010000006.1, on the reverse strand, counting down.
GAAACAGCATCGAGCGAGTTGGGGATCACGCCCGCAAAACCAAGCTCGGCGGCAGTCATCTGACGGTCGAGCGGATAGCTCGTGCCGGCAAGCGCGGCGGCGCCCAACGGGCAGTTGTCGGCGGCATCAAAGGCGGCCTTCAGGCGTGTAAAGTCGCGCGCGAACATCCAGGAATACGCCAGCAGATGATGTGACAGCAGCACGGGCTGAGCATGCTGCATGTGCGTGTAGCCCGGCAGAATCACCTTGTCGTACTTCTTGGCCGCATCCACCAGCACATGGCGCAACTCAAGATTGGCCTCCATGAGCTCCTTGGCCAACGCCTTGACGCCCAGGCGCGTATCGGTCGCCACCTGGTCGTTGCGCGAACGCCCGGTATGCAAGCGCTTACCGGCCTCGCCGATACGGCGCGTCAGCTCACTCTCGATGGACATATGAATGTCCTCATCGTTGATATCGAAGGTGAAGTTGCCGGCATCGATATCCTGTTCGATTCCGGTCAGGCCCTCGGCAATCGCCTGCTCGTCCTCGGCGCTGATGATGCCCTGGGCCGCCAGCATCTTGGCATGTGCCTTAGAGCCGGCGATATCCTGCTTATAGAGATGTTTGTCGACCGGCAGCGACGCGCCAAACTCCTGCGTGACCTCGGCCACTCCCGCCTCAAAACGACCGCCCCAAAGAGCCATGGAACCGTCCCCTTTCTCCAAATACCAAAACAAGCGCCCAAAGCAATGCGCCATGTCGCTAAAGCGATTTTTCAACCGCTAGTTTTACACATTCCCCACCGCGCGCGGGGCCATGTAGCTAATTTGCAAAGAAGTGACGCACCAGGCACTTGGCGCCCAACGTCTCCCTCCGGATGTTGCCCTGCGAACCATCGATCCAGGCCTTCAGGCTCATAGGAACGTCCTCGACCTTTACAGCATCGAACTCGGGCGCGAGGGCAAGTAAGGCATGCGCGACAGCATTGAACATAATGGATACTCCTCATATATATGGGCACAGAGTCGCCAAATTGATAGAAGGAGCCCCGCCGGACAACCCCGGCGGGGCTCGGACTCAGCCGCAGACGCGGCATCATATATGCGGGCGGAACGTAGGGGCCACCGATGTTAAGAAGTGTCAGCAAGCATAACGAAAGGTAGGGACCCCGTGCGCCCGTTTTGTATCACGCGGATGGGCCGCGCGGATACCAAGGGAAGGAAGCGCTAGCCCTGGGCGGCAGCGGAGCTGGGACCCTGGACCTTTGCCCACGTCTTGAGCGACAGCGTATCGATTTCGATAAAGCCGGCGCTGGCCTTCTCGTCAAACGTGGTGTCGCGGTCGTAGGTAGCCAGACCGTAGTCATAGAGGCTGAAGGGGCTCTTGCGACCGACGACATGGCAGTTGCCCTTAAAGAACTTCAGGCGGACGGTACCGGTCACGAACTTCTGGGTATCGGCCATAAAGGCGTCGAGCGCGTTTTTGAGCGGACTGTACCACTGGCCGTTGTACACGGCGGTGGCCCAATCCTGCTCGAGCTTGATCTTGGTCTTGAGCAGGTCGCCCTCGACGCAGATATCCTCGAGTGCCTTGTGGGCGGTGATGAGCGTCAGGGCGCCGGGAACTTCGTAGCACTCGCGGCTCTTGAGGCCCACCAGACGATCCTCGACCAGGTCGAGACGGCCAAAGCCGTTGTCGCCGGAGATCTTGTTGAGCTCGATGACGATCTCGGAGAGCTTCATCTTCTTGCCGTCAACCGCAACGGGCTTGCCGGCCTCGAACTCGATCTCGGTGTAGGTCGGGGTGTCGGGCGTGTCCTCGGGGTTCTTGGTCATAACCCAAGCGTCATCGAGCGGCTCGTTCCAGGGATCCTCCAGGTGACCGCACTCGATGGCGCGACCCCACAGATTGTCATCGATGGAATAGGGGTTGTCGTTGGCACCCTCGGGAACCGGCACGTTGTGGGCGTGGGCGTAGGCAACCTCGTCCGGACGGCACTTCAGATCCCACTCACGAACCGGGGCGATAACCTTGAGCTCGGGGTCGAGGGCCTTGACGGCAGCCTCAAAACGGACCTGGTCGTTGCCCTTGCCGGTGCAGCCGTGGGCGACATAGGTGGCGCCGAACTCGTGAGCAACCTCGACAAGTTTCTTGGCAAGCAGCGGACGGGAAAGAGCGGAGAGCAGCGGGTACTTGTTCTCGTACATGGAGTTGGCGGCGATGGCCTTGGTCAGGAACTCATCAGAGAACTCATCGCGCAGGTCGAGCACCTGGCAATCCAGAACGCCCAGGTCGAGAGCCTTCTGCTTCTTGGCATCCAGACCGGTCTCCTCCTGGCCCACATTGCCGCAGACACAAACGACATCGAGATTCTTCTCATCCTGGAGCCACTTGACACATACGGATGTATCAAGACCACCGGAATATGCGAGAACGACTTTTTCCTTGCTCATGGCTGTTTCCTTTCGCCCTTGGTAGCTAGTTAGAACATCGGTCAGTTGCAAGTCACCTTGAGGTCAAATACCGTGCAATATCAGGTTAAATAGCAAAAATCAGCACATACATGCCCTAGAAACATGCAGCAATGTCGTGCTAAAACCCAACGACCTCAAAATGACTCTGTTGGAGCTTTTCGCCCCATGCGGACAGAGACGATTGTTATCGTCGTCGGGAAATTGCGCGCTGGCGTCGGATGGCATTGTCTGCAGTGGTGATGATCTGTACGAACTGCATCTGCCTCTCCTTTCGCTTATCGCCGGGCGCAATTCATATATCGTAAACGGTACCTATTCCTCGGTAAACGGCTGTTTTTCCGCCTCCGTTTTCGATGGTCGCTATATTACGCTAAAGTGCCCGCTTCACAAGCGACAAATTCAAATTTCTGAAAAGTTTTTTCATTACTTTGTGAATCATGGTGCAAATACGCGCCAATCCTGCGAAAATACGCCCGACTACCAGTTGATGGTTATAACGTCTGAAACAATTTCGAAACGAAAGGCGCGTTTTTATGCAAACTTACGAATCGGATGCCAATATCGGCAACATTAAGATTCTCGCCGTCGATATGGACAAGACGCTTCTCACTGACGAGCGCGTGCTGCCCCAGGGCCTCGATGAGCGCCTGGACAAGCTCGCCGACGCCGGCATCGTATTCTGCCCCGCCAGCGGACGTCCCGCCCCCAAGCTCGAGGAGATGTTCGAGGGCATCAAGAACCGCCTCGCCTTTTGTCCCGACAACGGAGCTTGCGTGATCTATCGCGGCAGCTATATCTATAAAAGCAATATTGACGTGGAGCTGTATCAGCAGGTCTTGAACCGTGCCTCGGAGGATCCTCGCGCTGTCCCCGTCCTGTGCTGCTTCGACGAGTTCTACGTGCTTGCCCGCGACCATCAATACCACGACGAGATCAGCGTCTACTACAACACAATCAACTACGTAGACAGCTTTGAGGGCATTGATTTCGAGTCCAACAAGATTTCGGTCTTCTTCCCCGGCTACGACGCCGAGCCCGCTTTCCGCGAGACCTATAGCCCCGAGTTCTCGGACAAACTCTACGTCACCAACGCTGGGCGCGAGTGGATCGACTTTATGAACCTGGGCGTCGACAAGGGCGCCGGCGTCGCTCACCTGTGCGAGCACCTGGGCATCGATATTGCCGATGCTGCCGCCGTGGGCGACACCTACAACGACATCCCCATGCTGGAGCGCGTCGGTCACAGCTTTATCGTGGACAATGCCGAAGAGCACATGAACGCGCACGCCAAGTGGCGCATTCCGAGCAACAACGACGGGGGCGTACTGACGCTCATCGACGCCATCTTGGCGGCTCGTTAACGTGGCTCGTTGGGCCTGGCCGGGCGGCACGGGTTAACTTTTCGCTCGGTCAGGTCCTGCGCAAGACGAAAGCCACATTAAGTGGCTTTCTTTGCGTGCGGAATCTACGAAAAGTTAACCCGTGCCGCCCGGCCAGGCCCTAGGTTTACTTACCTGCCGCCAAGATGGCGTCTTGAGTGTCTAGATACTTAGGCTGAATTTAATTGAACGAAGGACGCTCCTTGTTGATGAGGGGCGTCCTTCTGGTTTTGGTTACTTTGGAATTGTGGTCGTGCCCTTACTTGGCGTCTGCCCAGGTCACTCCAGTCGAAGCTTCGGCGATTAGGGGGACGTGGAGGTCTACTACGTGTTCCATGACGTCGCGGACCATGGTGGTTAGGCGCTCGACTTCGTCGACGGGGCACTCAAAGTCCAGTTCGTCGTGTACCTGCAAGATCATGTGGGCGGCAAAGCCTTCTTCTTCCAGGCGACGGCTTACGCGGGCCATCGCGATCTTGATGATGTCGGCGGCGGTGCCCTGCATGGGATGGTTCATGGCCGTGCGCTCGCCAAAGCCGCGGAGTTGCGGGTTTTTGGCCTTGAGCTCCGGAATATGACGACGGCGGCCGTACATGGTCTCGGCGTAGCCCGTCTGTTTGGCGCGTGCCACCACGTTGTCGAGGAACGTGCGCACGCCCGGGTAGGCCTCGTAGTAGCGGTCGATCATGTCGCGTGCCTCGGCCATCGAGATATGCAGCGACTGCGACAGGCCGTAGGCCTGCTGGCCATACACGATGCCAAAGTTCACGGCCTTGGCGCGACTGCGCAAGTCGGGCGTTACCTCGGACACCGGCACACCAAACACGCGCGCCGCCGTCTCGGCATGGAAGTCCTCGCCCTCGTTAAAGGCGCGCACCAAGTGCTCGTCACCCGAGAGATGCGCCAGCAGACGCAGCTCGATCTGCGAGTAGTCCACCGCCAAAAAGACGCTTCCCTCGCCTGCCGAAAACGCCGTCTTGACGGTACGACCCAGCTCCGAGCGCGTCGGGATGTTCTGCAGGTTCGGGTCGCTCGAGGACAGACGCCCCGTTGCTGTGATGGTCTGGTTGTACGTAGTGTGCACACGACCGTCACCACGGCGTAGCGGGCCCAGCGTGTCCAGATAGGTGGACTTGATTTTGGACTTCTCACGCCAGTCCAAAATCAGGCGCACGATCTCGTGGTCGCGGGCAAGGTCACTCAGCACCTTGGCGTTGGTCGAATAATAGCCGCGCTTAGTCTTCTTGAGGCCCTTGGTCGGAAGCCCCATCACATCAAAGAGCACATGCGACAGCTGCATGGGACTGCCAATATTAAAGGTCTCGTCACCCGCCAGGTCACGAATGCTGCGCTCGACCTCGGCAATCTGAGTCGCCAGGCCCTCGGACAGACTATGCAGACGGTCGGGGTCTACGAGCATGCCCGCGCGCTCCATCTTGGCAAGCACCGGCACAAGCGGCATCTCGATGCCGTCGAACACGTTGGTGGCGTTCTCACGGGCCATGCGGTCGCGCAGCGGTGCGACCAGCGCCAGCGTTAAGGCCGCCGTGCGAGCGGCGGGGGCGGGGGCGTCCTCGCCGGCACCCTCTGCACCGCGCGCCGCAGGCAGCGCCATCTGCAGATAGGTATCGGCCAGATACGCCTCATCGAACTCGGAGCGGTCGGAATCCAGCAGGTAGGCGGCAACCACGGTATCGAAGATGCGCGTGGAATCGACTGCCAGCGGGTCCATAAGCTCGGGCTCGGAAGAATCGATGGGCGAAAGTTCGTGCAGCAGAGCCTTCATATCCGGGCTCGCCACACGGCCCTCCATAAACAGGCGCGCGAGCACGCCGGCGATCACGCCGTGCGCAACGTTGAAGCCATCGACCGTAGCCGACGCGCCGCCGTCGCCCTCCTCGAGCGCAAACAGGCCCTTGGAGGTCGCCAGCCACAGCGTGCGCGTCAGGCCAAAGAGCGCACCTTCTTCCTTATCGTCGTCCACTACGGCGGCGACCCACTCGCCGTCCTCAATCGCGCGGAAGACCTCAGCCGCGATAACACCGAGCGCTTCGGCATCGTCGGCGGCGGCACGCGAAACCTCGGGCATCTCAAATACACTGGCAGTTGCCACAGCGCCGCCCTCGTCGCCAATCAGCGCCAAGAAGCGGTTCTGCATGGCCGTAATGCCGAGCGTGCCCAGCGCCGCGGACACTTCATCGGCAGAAAACGCCGGGAAGGACGTCGCCTCAAAGTCGAGCTCGACGGGCGCATCGGTGCGAATTGTCGCAACCTTGCGGCTCAGTAGTGCGTCGTCGATGTGTGCACGCAGGTTCTCGCCCATCTTGCCCTTGACCTCGTCGGCATGCGCGATGACTTCGTCCAAGCTACCGTACTGCGCAATGAGCGCACTCGCCTTTTTGGGGCCGATGCCCGGTACGCCGGGAATGTTGTCCGACGTATCGCCCTTTAGACCGTAAAAATCGGGCACGAGCGCCGGCGTAATGCCGTGATACAGGTCGTCCACGCTCTCGGGCGTCATGATCGCCACGTCGGACAGGCCTTTGCGGGTCGAGACAACGTTGACGTGCTCGGTCACGAGTTGATACATGTCGCGGTCGCCGGTCACCAGTAGCATGTCGCAGCCGGCCTCTTCACCCAGGCGCGCCATGGTTCCCAGGATATCGTCGCCTTCCCAGCCCTCGGACTGCAGAATCGGCACGTTGAGCGCGGTGAGCAGCTCCTTAATCATAGGGAACTGCGCATGCAGATCGGGGTCCATGGGCGGGCGTTGCGCCTTATACTGCGGCAGCATCTCCATGCGCACGCGCGGTTTGCCCTTGTCAAACGCCACGACCACACCGTCGGGGTTAAAGGCATCGATCATCTTAAGAAACATGTTCAGAAAGCCAAAGATCGCGTTGGTGGGGCGACCGTCCGGCGCGTTCATGGTCGGCGGCACGGCGTGGAAGGCGCGGTGCATGAGCGAGTTGCCGTCGATAACGGCAAAAGTGCGGCGCTTGTCAGACATATTAAATACCTCGCTTTGGGCTGGGCACGGTTTGCTCACTCCAGTTTACACGCTCCCCGCCCCGCGGCCACCGCACATCAAGCTCCCCCGCCACCGTGAGCCCACGCGTGATACGATGGCTCACGGTACATCAACCAGCACGATCGATCCGAAAGGAGCCTGCGTCATGGAGCGTCCCTGCGCATGGAAAAAGTACACGCCACAACAAGTCGAGGAGCTCGAGGAGCTTTGCCGCGGCTATAAGCAATTTTTGAGCGAGAACAAGACCGAGCGCCTGTGCGTCAAGACCGGCATCAAGATGGCCGAGGAGGCGGGATACGTCGACCTGGAGACCGTGATCGCCGAAGGCCGCGAGCTCAAGGCAGGCGACAAGGTGTACGCCGCCAACCACGGCAAGGACCTTATGCTCGTCAACCTGGGCACCGCACCGCTCGAGCAGGGCTTTAACATCCTGGGCGCCCACGTGGACTCGCCGCGCCTGGACCTTAAGCAGAATCCCGCCTTCGAGGCCGGCGACATGGCCTACCTCGACACGCACTACTACGGCGGCGTCAAGAGCTACCACTGGGTGGCCTCCCCGCTTGCACTCGTGGGCGTCATCTGCAAAAAGGACGGCACCACCGTCGACATCAACATCGGCGACAAGGCAGACGATCCGGTCTTTACCATCTCCGACCTGCTGATTCACCTCTCGAGCGAGCAGATGTCCAAGCCCGCCAAGGACGCCGTCGACGCCGAGATCCTCGACGTGATCGTGGGCGGCCGCCCCGTCAAGTTCGATGAGGACGACAAGGACGCCCCCAAGGAGCCCGTCAAGCAGATGTTCCTGGACATCCTCAAGGAGCAGTATGACGTCGAGGAGGAGGACTTCCTCTCCGCCGAGATCGAGGTCGTGCCCGCCGGCCCCGCCCGCGACATGGGCCTCGACCGCTCCATGATTCTGGGCTATGGCCACGACGACCGCGTCTGCGCTTACCCCTCCATGCTTGCCCAGATCGACGTCGCCAACGTGGAGCGCACGAGCATCACGCTCATCGTCGACAAGGAGGAGATCGGCTCCGTGGGTGCCACCGGTATGACGAGCCGCTTCTTCGAGAACACCGTCGCCGAGATCATGACGCTCGCCGGCGAGGACAGCCCGCTGGCCCTGCGCCGCGCGCTCGCCCGCAGCCGCATGCTCTCCTCTGACGTGTCCGCTGGCTTCGACCCGGGCTATGCCGGCAAGTTCGAGACCAAGAACGCAGCCTTCATGGGTCGCGGCCTGTGCTTCAACAAGTACACGGGCAGCCGCGGCAAGGGCGGCTCCAACGACGCCGACGCCGAGTACGTGGCCCTCGTCCGCGACATCATGGACGAGGCGGGCGTGGACTTCCAGACCTGCGAGCTCGGCCGCGTCAATGCGGGCGGCGGCGGCACCATCGCCTACATCATGGCCAAGTACGGCATGAACGTCATCGACTCCGGCGTTGCCGTCCTGTCCATGCACGCCCTGTGGGAGGTCGCTAACAAGGCCGATATCTACGAGGCCTACCGCGGCTACAAGGCCTTCCTCGAGCGCGCCTAACCAACCCTTGTAACTTGCGGTGAAATACGGATTCATCAGGGCTTCCAACGGGGAAAGCGGTCTGTACTTCACCGCAACTTTTTTAGCGGAAGGAGGATTCCGTGCTACAGGTCGTCATTTCGCCCGCCAAACAGATGCGGACAGCTCAAGATGCCTTTGACGTTTTGGGCATACCGCCTTTTGCACATCAGACGGCCCGGCTCCATCAGGCACTGCTAGGCATCGAACGCGAGGATGGCGCGGCAGGTCTTCAGGCCCTTTGGAACGTGAGCGACAGGCTGCTTACAACGTGCCTGGATACGCTTCACGAATTTATGCCCGTCCTGAGCGATGCCGACCTCGCCGATCCCGATCTCGCGCGCCGAATCTCCCCCGCCGTCATGTCCTACCACGGCATCCAATACCAAAGCATGGCGCCCGAGGTCATGGATGCTGCACAGCTCGACTGGCTGCAAAACCATCTCTGGATCCTCTCCGGATTGTACGGATGCGTGCGGCCTTTCCATGGCGTTGAGCCCTATCGGCTCGAAATGGGAGCCAAGCTCGCCGTCGACGGCGCTCGCGATCTCTATACGTTTTGGGGCGACAAACTTGCATGCGCCATTGCGCCGACCGGCTCCAACACCACGGTCGTCAACCTTGCCAGCGCGGAGTACGCCAAGGCCGTTCTACCCCATCTCGCAGGCGACGCCACAACCGTCACTTGTCTCTTTGGCGAAGGTGTCCGCAACGGCAAGCCCATCCAGCGCTCGACCGCCAGCAAAAAGGCGCGCGGCTCCATGGTGCGCTGGATGGCAGAAAACAAGCTCGAGGACGCCGCCGGTCTTACCGAGTTCAACATCGGCTATCGCCACGCCCCCGAGATCTCATACCCAGGCACCCTCGTGTTCATCAACGAACAGATGCTCTAGACCCGCCACCCAAAACTGACCCGCTCAGCCTTCTCTATATAACTTGCGGTGGAATAGTTCCTATTTGAGCCTTTTATCGCACGATCAGGAACTATTCCACCGCAACTTTTATGAATTGGCTGGCTAGGCTCGACACCTATTCTGCTAGACCGTCGGCCTTTGCAATCCCGTTTGTCGAACCGTCCTGATAGACAATCTTGACGTGCTCAACCTCGGAAACCGCAACACCCGTCGGAGGCTCCAGACGCCATTCCGTCAGGGCGATATCCATGGTCGTGGGCACATCTCCTTGATCTTTGAGCTTCACCGTCAGCGTTTTGAGCGCCGCGTCAAACGTCACGCGTTCGATTTCTTCACCTGGAATGGACCCACCACTCAGCTGCAACTGCACAAACTCATCGCGCGGGTACCAATAATCGCCCGGAATGGCGAGCGTATTGGCATTACCGCCGGTACTCCTCACCGTCATAATCGGTAGGCCATCATCAGCCTCGAACTCCCATGCAGCGCCGCCGTGACCGCCAAACGTCCAGATACAAAAGGCAATCACCAGCACGGCAAGCACCGCAAAACCAATCGCGACAAGGCCATGGTGCGCACGGCTTTCCTCGGCCGATACATCCCATTGCGTCTCTCGATATAGATGCTTGTCTTCCATGTTCGCCTCCCCACAGGCACGCTCGTTAGGCCAATCGTACCCATTCGAGCTATACTTGAGCCCATTACATAAACGGGGAGCTTGCAGGACAAGACGGCAGGCTGAGACTGGGCGCGCCCGCCCTGACCCGCAAACCTGATATGGGTAATGCCAACGAAGGGAGCCGTGCCAATGAGCACACAGACCGAGCCCAAGCTCGTCACGCAAATCGACTTCGCCCGCGCCGGGCAGATCACGCCGCAGATGAAGGAAGTCGCCGAGCGCGAGCATCGCGACCCCGAGTACATCCGCGAGCGCGTGGCCGACGGCCGCATCGCCATTCCCGCCAACATCGTGCATATCAAAAAGGGCATGCGCGCCTTTGGTGTCGGCGAGGGCCTGTCCACCAAGGTCAACGTCAACCTGGGCATCTCGGGCGACAAGGCCGATGCCGCCGAGGAATGGAAGAAGGTCAAGATCGCCGAGGACTTTGGCGCCGACGCCATCATGGACCTTTCCAACTCGGGCAAAACGCGCCAGTTCCGCCAGCAGCTCATCGACGAGACGCCGCTCATGGTGGGCACCGTCCCCATGTACGACGCCATCGGCTACATGGAAAAGCCGCTGGTCAAGCTGACCAAGGACGACCTGTTCGAGGTCGTGCGCGCGCACGCCGAGGATGGCGTGGACTTTATGACCATCCACTGCGGCATCAACAAGTCGGTCACCAAGACCTTTAAGGAGACCGGCCGCCTGATGAACATCGTCAGTCGCGGCGGCTCGCTGCTGTTTGGCTGGATGGAGGTCACCGGCAACGAAAACCCCTTCTACGAGTACTTTGACGAGCTGCTCGAGATTTGCCACGAGTACGACGTGACGATTTCGCTCGGCGACTCCTGCCGCCCGGGCTGCCTCTACGACTCCAACGATGCCACCGAGACCGCTGAGATGATCGAGCTGGGCAAGCTGTGCAAGCGCGCTTGGGCCGCCGGCGTCCAGGTCATGGTCGAGGGCCCGGGTCACATGGCGCTCGACGAGATCGCCGCCAACATGAAACTGCAGAAGCGCCTGTGCCACAATGCCCCGTTCTATGTGCTCGGGCCGCTGGTGACCGATATCGGCGTGGGTTACGACCACATCACCGCTGCCATCGGCGGCGCCATCTCCGCCAGCTCCGGTGCCGACTTCCTGTGCTACGTGACGCCGGCCGAGCACCTGTGCCTGCCCAACGCCCAGGACGTGCTCGATGGCCTCATGGCCACTAAGATTGCCGCGCACGCCGCCGATATCGCCAAGAAGGTGCCGCACGCCCGCGACATGGACGACAAGATGGGCCAGGCACGCCGCAAGCTCGACTGGGATGCCATGTGGAAGTGTGCTCTCGACCCGGTCACCGGCAAGAAACGCTACGAAGAATCCCCCGCCGCCACCGAGGGCACCTGCACCATGTGCGGCAAGATGTGCGCCGTCCGCACCGTTAACAAGGTGTTCGAAGGCACCACGATCGACCTCGGCATGGAGGACTAGCCCTATCGCCGCGGCCGCTTCTGGCGGCGAGCTGGCGCCTGTCGATTGTTGACGTGTGAATATTTGCTTACATTTGCGTAAAGATTGCATCGCCCGCCCGGGTTCGACATAGAGTCGGCCCGGGCATCTTTATAATGCTGGCTTAAAGACCCATTTGATTCCGACCGAACAAGGGAGCGAACATGGATCGCAGTAAGGTACCTGCCGTTCTATCCATCGCAGGATCCGACTCCAGCGGTGGCGCCGGCATTCAGGCCGACATCAAGACCATCACGGCGCACCGCCTGTATGCCGAGACGGCCATCACTGCTATCACCGCACAGAACACCTTGGGCGTCACCGCCGTACAGGATATCTCGCCAGATATCGTAGCCGCGCAAATTGACGCCGTTTTTGACGATATCCGCCCCAACGCCGTCAAGATTGGCATGGTTTCCTCTGCCGAGATTATCGAGGTTATCGCCGACCGCCTGAGCGCTTGGAACGCGACAAACGTGGTAGTCGACCCCGTCATGGTAGCCACCTCGGGCGCACGGCTGATTGCCGAAGATGCCGCCGAGGCGCTCACCCGCCGCCTGTTCCCGCTAGCGACGGTTATCACGCCCAATATTCCCGAGGCCATGGCCCTGCTCGACTACGAGGTCGACTCCGAGCGCACGCAGCAAAATGCTGCCATGCTCCTCACCCGCCGCTTTGGTTGCGCATCCCTCGTTAAGGGTGGGCATCTTGTCAACGAGGCCAACGATGTACTGGCCGAACCCGCGCCACTCGATGACGAGGGCAACCATCTGGGAGATCCACTCACCACGTGGTTCCGCCACAAGCGCATCGAGACCGACAACACACACGGCACCGGCTGCACGCTCTCGTCCGCCATCGCCTGCGCGCTGGCGCAGGGCATGGATCTTGCCGACGCCGTCAACGCGGGCAAGGCCTACCTAACGGGCGCCCTCGCCGCCGGCTTTGACATGGGCAAAGGTTCCGGCCCCGTCAATCACATGTGGCAGTATTAAGATTCGCAGCCCAAACCACCGCAAAGGGGACAGGCACCTTTGCGGTGGTTTGGGGCCGTGCTACTCACCGAGCATCTCTTGGAGCTTGGCCGCCACGGCATGTCCCAAGCTCTCGTGGCTTTCGGGCATCATATGCAGATAGTCGATATCGCCCGGCTCGGCAAAGTCGGCGGCATTCAAAAAGTCGCAGCCAAACTGCTCAGCCACATGTGCGTAGTACTCGCCAAAATGCTCCGAGGCCTCGACGGAACGCTCGTCAAAATCGGTCATATATACATCGGCGATTTGCGGCTTGATCTTGATAGGCGCCATCAGCAGAATGCGCGGACAAGGCGCAGCGTCGGTCCACGGAAACGCGCGGACGGCGCGAATCAGCGCCATGGCGCCACGGGCGATATCGGAAACTGTCACGTTAAAGACCGTCTTACAGTCGTTGGTGCCCAGCATGATCACAATGGCGTCCAGCGGCTTATGGGCCTCGAGCAGCATCGGAAGTGCGCGGATGCCGTTAAGATTGGTGTCCAGATGGCACATGTCGTCGCGTACCGTCGTGCGGCCGTTGAGGCCTTCTTCAATTACATGCCAGCCCTCGCCTAAGTCACGTTGGGCCACGCCGCACCAGCGCACATCCTGCGCATAGCGCACCGCGGTGCCGTCGCGCATGCCCGCCGGATCGTAACCATAGGTGTTGCTGTCGCCAAAGCATAGAACGTTTTTCATCGTAAGCCCCTCGCTCAGTAAAAAGCCGACGGAAGCAGCCTCTCCCGCCGGCTCGACCCATCTGTCAGCACGTACCAATTACAGGTACTTGCGCCAATCGTCCTCGTCCTCATCATCCTCGGTAGCAGCCTGGGTCTGCTCGGCGGCGCGAGCTGCCGCAGCGCGAGCGGCAACCTGGGCATAGGACTCCTCGTTGCGCTCGGGGAAGTTTGCCAGCACGTGCTCGAACTTGGCAAAATCCTCATCCCAGCGCGTAGAAGGCACGGCAAAGAAGACTTGCTTGACCTTAAAGTCGCCCGACGCGAGCTCCTTGCGGAAGAGCTCGGCCACGGCCTCGGCGTCAAAGCCGTTGTTGTCGCAGCCCCAAGCGCCCAGTACGAGCTTCTCGCGACCCAGCTCGTCGCAGATGGCAAGCACAAAGCGAATGCGGTCGCGCAGGGCGTCCAGCAGAGCATCGTCGCTCACGCGATACTCCTGGCGGGCGCGCTTAACGTTGGGCGCGGCGGCCACGATCACGTCGGCGTATGCATGCACGTGGTTGCGGTCGAAGCGCACCGCAGGCACCACCAGCGCACGGTTGCGGTAAAGCTCGCAGTTGATGTTGCGGCGACGGTTCTCGCCGTACCATTTGCGCTGCTTATCGAGAACGTTGTACAGATACGAATCGGCGCACAGCGTGGCCTCCTGGCCCAGATAGCCCTGGATGTAGCCACCGCCCGGGTTGGTGAACGAGGCAAAGGCGAGCACGGCCATGTCGCAGAACTGCGCATAGCCACGACCGTTGTCCAGGATGGCCTGCGTGGCGGAGGCATCGAGCACGGTGACCTCAGGCAGAACCGGAGCGGGCTCCTCAGCAGGCGCGGACTCAGCTTCGGCGATTTCCTCGGCAGGCTCAGGCGCTGCCTCGGTCTCGGGCGCCGTCTCGGTCTCGGCAGCCTCCGCGCCCTCGACGTCCTCGGCAACCTGTTCTTCGGCGGCCACAGCACTCTGAACCTTGGCCTTCATCGCCGCGACAAAACCGGCAGGCATACCATCGAACTCGCACACGCCGGCAAGCGAACGCTCGATATCCTTGGCGCACGCTTCGGACACAGTTGCCACGTGACGCTCGGCGGCCTTGGCACGGGCCTCGCGCTTGGGATTGGGCTGACCCGCTCGGTTGGACCTGCGGTTACGGTTCCTGTTGTCGACGTCTGCCATAAGTGGTCACCTTTCTCGGTCTCTGCCGCTATCGGCTTTTCCCATCCATGATACCCCGCCGCGTACAAAAAAGACGGCCCCGAAGGACCGCCTTTCGCATCGATTTGCACGTACGGCAAGCACCGCCGCAATTCGCCACTAGTCGCGACGGCCGAGGATGTTCAGAATGCGCAGGAACACGTTGATAATATCCACGAACAGATTGGACGCCATGAGCACGGCGTTGGGCAGCGTAGGCGGCACCGTCGTGGCAACATAGGTGTCGTAGCCAATAAAGCCGGCGAACACCACGATCACGATCAGATCGGTGATGGTCTGTGAGACGCCCATGAACATCAGCACGATCTCAACCAGAATAGTAGCGAGCAGAATGCCAAAACCGATGCCATATACGCGCTGGAAAAACTTGGGGAACGTCACGCCCAAGGCGCCAAAGACAAAGGTGATGGCGGCCGTGGCGATAAAGGCAGTGTTGATGGTGGGCAGGTCGTAGTTGGCAAGGCCAAACGACGCGGTCAGGCCAAAGGTGCTCGCAAAGATTACGTAGCCCACAAGGGACAGGCCCACGGACTGCTTGCTGGCGGCGGCCGACATCATGACCATGCCGACGATGGTCAAAATAAACGAGCCAAAAACCAGCGGTAGGGCAGCCCCGCTCATCATCATGCGCGCAAACGACATGGTGCTCGTAAAGTAAGCACCGACGCCCATGGCACAAAAGCCCAAGAAGATGAGGGCAGACATGGCAAGATTATACGCACGCGGCGACATCTCCTTGGCACGGCTTGCGCCGGTTTCGATGGGGCCGTTCTGATAGCCCTGAATATCGTTCATAATTTCGTCCTTTCAAAAGCGCCGCGACAGCGCAGTAGCTGACAAGATTCCTGTCATTGTACCCGAATGCCGTACGTCCTTACCTACGGCGCTCGCCCTCGAGCGTGCGATCAAAGGCCCAGACCCACCAACGCATCACGTGTGCCTGCGAGCCGTCCGCCCGCTCGCGCGTCTGGTCCTCCAGATACAACTCGGTCGCGTGCCCGCCAAAACGCACCTTATAGGTTGCCGTACGGATGCCGTGGACCATCAGGCCAAACCCGGTGGTCGAGATAATTTCGTCAATCGTAAAGCAACGACCGTCGACCCAGCAGACGGTGACCGGCACGACCTGTCCGCCCGCGAGGATGCGAGCCACGACGTCCACATACTGCTTGTGCACGCGCCGAGTTTTGCCATCTGTCTGTCGATATTCCATGCCTCCTATTATCGAACGCATGTTTGCATATTGTAAAGCGAACAGACTGTGGTTTTGGGATGTTGGGGCACGCACACGTGTCCTCATGGTGTGTTAGCAAAAAGAACACCCGCGGTCAACAGGGCTAATATTCAATATTAGTGCCAAAAAATTCACTTCTCCCATCAGAACTCGGTAAAGAAACCCGCAGGAGGTGATACGATTTATCATGTTTTTGTAACGTGCCTGCAAACTTCGAGAAAGCCCATATATGGACGTAACGTTCTCAACCTTCCTCGGCCAAATTGTGTCGAACCCAGTCCTTGCCGTCACCGTGATCCTCGCGCTCGGCGCCATCTTCGTCAATGGATGGACCGACGCGCCCAACGCCATCGCGACCTGCGTCACTACGCGTTGCATGCCCGCCCGCGCCGCCATTCTCATGAGCGCCGCATTCAACTTCCTCGGTGTGCTCATCATGACGCACTTTAATGCGAGCGTCGCCAATACCATCTCGCATATCGTCGACTTTGGCGGAAACAGCACCATGGCGCTCGCCTGCCTGTGCGCGGCCCTGTTCTCCATCGTCGTCTACGGCGCCACAGCGTCGCGTTTTGGCATCCCCACCTCGCAAAGCCACAGCCTTATCGCCGGCCTGACCGGTGCCGCTATCGCCCTCGGCGGCGCGAGCAGCGTCAACGTCCACGAGTGGATGAAGGTCATCTACGGCCTGGCGCTCTCCATCGGCCTGGGCTTTGTCATGGGCTGGGTCCTGTGCAAACTCGTCTCGATTCTTTTCGCCGCCGCCAACAGGCGACGTGCCAATGTCTTCTTTAAATACGCTCAGATCGCGAGCGCTGCGGCCATGAGCTTTATGCACGGCGCGCAGGATGGACAGAAGTTCATCGGCGTGCTCTTTTTAGGCGTGGCCTTCGCAAACGGCCAGACCAGCGTCGGCGATGCCGGCATCCCCATCTGGATTATGCTGCTGTGCTCGGCCACTATGGGTATCGGTACCAGCGTGGGCGGTGAGCGCATCATCAAGTCCGTCGGCCAGAGCATGGTTAAGCTCGAGAAGTATCAGGGCTTCTCCGCCGACCTCGCGGGCGCCGCGAACCTGCTGCTTGCCACCCTTACCGGCATCCCCGTGTCCTCCACACACATCAAGACCTGCGCCATCATGGGCGTCGGTGCCGTCAAGCGCCTCTCGGCCATCAACTTCGGAGTCGTCAAGGACATGATGTTCACCTGGTTCTTCACCTTCCCCGCCTGCGGACTCATCAGCTTTGTCATGGCCAAGCTGTTCATGATGTTCCTCTAATCAAACCGAACGTCCATCCGGACCGCAACACTTCGCCCACCCGTCTTCGCCTCGAAAGGACCCACCCATGGCAAAGAAACCCGATTCGTTCTACTTTGACAACTACGTCGCTTGCGCCGACCTCGCCGTCCAGGCCGCAGAGCTGCTCACCAAGATTTTTGAGAACTTCGATCCCGCGCAGATTCACGACATGCTCAATAAGATGCATGCGATTGAGCATGCGGCAGACAAGAAGCACCACGAGCTCGAAGACGCCCTGCTCACCGCCTTTATCACCCCGCTCGAGCGCGAGGATCTGGATCTGATGAGCTGCGCGCTCGACACCGTGCTCGACCGTATTGAGGGCGTCGTGCAGCGCGTCTACTTCACCAACATTCAGAGCATCCATCCCGACGCCATCGTCATCGCCCACAAGGTGACTGACGCCTGCCGCGCCATGAAAGACCTGATGGTCGAGCTTCCCAACTACCGCAAGTCCAAAACGCTGCGCGAGCTGGTCATCCAGATCAACACCATCGAGTCCGAGGCCGACGAGCTCTACATCAACGCCATGCGCAACCTGCACGTTAACGGCAAGGATCCGCTCGAGGTCATCGCTTGGCGTGACGTCTACGCCTTCCTGGAGTACTGCGCCGACTGCTGCGAGAATGTGGCCGATGTTGTGGATTCGATTGTCATGAAGAACAGTTAATTGGGGATACGCGTCCCATCGGCGAAGGCCCGGCACCTATTTGCTTTCTCACTCCGGCTGCACGGCAGAGTCGTTCGAAAGTAAATAGGTGTCGGGCCTTCGCCTTACGTATCACCATTGGAACTTTGGCTGATGGGTTGGGCGCGCTGTAGACGCTGTTGACGGGGCCGTTAATACCCTATTGGTCACTTCTTACTGTTAGCGTCGGAATAATTTAGCCAAATATAGTCGGCCGAGATTGACCAATCCC
>CAUFMG010000005.1 GCA_959026725.1 uncultured Collinsella sp. | reverse complement strand
TTCCCTCCAGAGAGAATTCGCTGACTTCGCCACTTCGATCGACAAATCGAAATTTAAGTTAGGTACCTGCGGTGGGATGCTTTGACATTGCGCTGGTCGACCATTGCGTACCTTAATGTGGTGTCTATTTTTTTATGGCCAAGGAGCACCTGGACTTGTTCGATGGGCATTCCTTTGTCGATTGCCTTTGTGGCAAGCGTTCTTCTGAACTTATGAGGGTGGACCCTTCCTAAATCAAGCTCGCGCCCCAGTTTTCTAAGCAGCGCCTCGACGCCGCCAATTTGTAGCCTCTCGTGTGGCGCCTTGCTCGACACGAAGAGTGCTTCCGAGCTGTCCATTCGGGTTGACAGGTAATTCTCGATATGGACTTTAGTCTTTGCGTCAAAATAGACGATGCGGTCCTTATTTCCCTTGCCGTGTACGATGCACTCACGATTGATGGTGTCGACAGAGCTCCTGTCCAACGAGACAAGTTCGCCCACACGCATGCCCGTGGAGCGCAACAGGTCGATCAGGGCAAGGTTTCGGGGCGACCCGCAGTTATCACAAAGAATCTCAACGACTTCATCGCTATACGTTTCCTTAATGGGTTGTGGGGCCTTGACCCTTTTAATGCGTCTAACCGGACTCTTGATGATATGGTCTTCATCTTCGAGCCATGAGTAGAAGCTTGAGATGATTCTTCGGACATTGTCGACGGTGACGCGACTGACGCCGGCTTTTTGCTGATAGTCGGAAAGATAGGACCTAATCTCTTCGGTTCCCAGGTCGCAGGCTGGCGTGTCGAACGATTCAAGCAGTTTATTAATGGTTGCTTCGTAGTAGGCGACAGTCCTATCCGAGCAACCTTCGAGGCGTTTCGCGGACAGAAAAAGATCGAGGAATGATTTGTTGTCACTGTCGCCGCTGTTCTCAGCTAACTGGTTTTCATCGAAAAGGCAGTGCGATAAAACCTTTTTGAGCTGGCGGTTCTGCTGCGTGGTCAGGTAGGGGAGCATGAGGCGGGTAATTTCTCTAGCCGTTTTCGTGAGATCCATGGTGGCGTCCTTCCTTGCGCGGTGGGTGGCGCTATTTCCCTTTGTTTACCCGTGCGTTATGGAAGGGATGCCGGGTGGCACTTCCGCTAGGCAGCGTCAAGGGGACCCGTGAAACCCTGCGCAGGCCTCTGCATCACTCCGGTGCGGCTTTGCCTGCAAAGCGAGATGTTCAGAAGCGTTTTCTTAGCGGGGGATGTCTTTCGGATTCTTTTGATGGGGATGTGGAAACACTGATGAAGTTTACGAATAGCGAGGTTGAGGGGTTCGCCTGTGCCCATCGCCTCTCGTGTGCGGATGGATGGTGCCGGTGGTTGTTTGAGACTGCAGTCGCGCCGACGGGATTGGTTGGGGTCGGTACAAGGCGAGCACGCCCCATGCCGTTATGGTAGATGCATCTTTGTCGATAGAGCGCTCGATTAATCTACGCGGGAGCGCTGAGAAGATCTTCCAGCATCGGGTCTACCCCGGCGGCGACCATGCCCTCGATCAGGTGCTGGGCGTGGAACCGACCAACTGTCCATGCGATTTATGAAAGCGTCTGACAAGCGCGCTCCTTGATATCAAATGCAGCTTTGCTTAGAACGATTGCCTCTGCGATGTCGGCAAATACGTCGTGATCTCCCCATGTCTTACAGGCTTGTATCATGCCCTGGTCGATAGCATCCATAACAAAGGTGCCGGATCCGTCCGCAACGCACACGCCGTCGGCGAAGAGTTTCCAGCTGGACGGCTCACGCGAGTCGTTTCTGGGCAGCTTAATCTGTAGTACGTGCGGGCCGCCAGCAGCACAGAGCTCTTCCTCGAGCACCTGCACCGTAAAGCGCATCTGGTGGGAGAGGCTGCTCTTGACCATGGCCGAGGCATAGCCGCTCGGCTCGTCCAGAAGATGCATTCGTTTTGGCTTGGTTGCCAGGTTGTGGAAGTTGCGCTCACTGCGCACGGAGAAATTGTCCATACGGACTCCTTTCATCGATGTTGGCAGGGCCACCGTGCCTCTTGGCCGGTTGGCGTCGGGATCGTGGAGCCAACTCTCTACCCCGACTCTGGATAAAACGCGCCCGCTCCTTGCGGGCAAGAGAAAGTCTATCAACGTGTACGGACAGAAATCAAGCGCCGCCTGCGAAATGACGTGCAAGCGGCGCTTGATTTCGCCGGCTGCTGTTAGGCTTAAATTCGAAAAAGTGTCGAAATATCCCGTGTAAAAGTACGGAAAAGTGTCGTAATGCACACTTTAGAACTTCGAAAAAGTGTCGAAATGAGCACCTAACAACCGCGGAAAAGTGTATCCTAGTGCTAAAACAGCACGTAATAAGGGATGCACTTATGCTGCAGAGAAAAGCGAAAGCACAGTTTGAATCTTGGCTTGCCTCGTCGCCTAACAAGGCTCTTTTGGTCAAGGGCGCCCGACAGGTAGGAAAGTCATATCTGGTCAACGTCTTTGCAAACGAATCGTTCGAAAATGTCGTGACGTTCGACCTTATCGCCGACGCGTCCGTGCGTGATTCGTTTTTGGCGGCGAAAAGTGCGGATGACCTGCTTATGCGCATGTCTATCGCTGCGACGCAGCCGATGGTTGCGAACAAGACCGTCGTGGTTATCGACGAGGTGCAGCGATGCCCCAACGTGGTGACGTTTATCAAATACCTGGTCCAGCGCGGCGACTTTCGATACATCCTTACCGGATCGCTCCTTGGCGTTGAGCTCGAGGGCATCGATTCCCTGCCGGTGGGGTATGTCGAGCAGGTCCAGATGTACCCGCTCGACTTTGAAGAGTTTTGCTGGGCAAATGGCGTTGGTGCCAGCGTGTTTGACATGCTCAGGGGCTGTCTAAAGGATGAGGAGGAGCTCCCCGGCTACCTGTATGACCGCTTGCTCAATCTGTTCCATCAGTATGTGGTGGTGGGAGGCATGCCCGACGCGGTCAATTCCTTCTTGGCGACGCGCAATGTCGACGAGGTTCGAAACATCCACCGCGATCTTCACGCCCTGTATCGCGATGACATCGCAAAGTACGCTCCGCCCGAGCTACGCTTGGTTATTCGCGATATCTATGATTTGATTCCCAGCGAGGCCGGTTCAAAAAACAAGCGATTCAAGCTGTCGTCGATTAGCGGTGTTAAGCGTTTTTCGCAGGTGACAGACCATTTTCTTTGGCTTTCGGAGGCGGGTGTTGCGCTTCCCGTGTATAACGTGACAGCTCCGGTAGCGCCTCTTTTAATGGGGGAGCAGCGAAATCTGTTTAAGCTGTTTTACTTGGACACCGGAATGCTCATGTCCTCATATTCCAAGAAGGTTGCCCAAGGAGTTTTTGATGGAGAGGCAGAAGGCCCCTTTGGCATGAATATGGGGGCGGCATTCGAGGGCTTTGTCGCGCAAGAGCTCAAGGCCCACGGATTCAGATTGCGCTACTTTACGTCTAAAAAGGTCGGCGAGCTCGATTTTGTTGAGGAGACGCTCGATGGGGAAGTGCTTGCTATCGAGGTCAAATCGGGCAAGAGCTTTAAGTCCCACGCGGCGCTCGATAACGCACTGGCAACGAAGGGCTACGGAATCGATCGCGCCCTGGTACTTGCGGAATGTAATCTTCACCGCGATGGTGACGTGCTGTATCTACCCATCTTTATGACAGGGCTTTTGGAGCCGTAATGTGCCGCCGGCTCTTCCGGCCCTCCCTTAACCCTCGCTACTCATCGTCCCCGTCGTTGGGGTCGCCCTTGAGGGTGTTAATGTCCAGGTACTGGTTATCGTCCTCTTTTTGCTGGGTTTCCGACTCCGCTTGGGTGGGGCCGCGGAACAGCTGGAATCCTTCAAACGCAATGACACCGAGCAGGGCAATGACAATGGCGATAAAGGCAACCTTGACTGCCTGCGGAAATTCCGAGAGACGCAGCGCCTTTTCCTCGGCGTAATAATCGGCGAAGCGCTCTTCGCCCGTGCTTTTGGTATACGCCGGTGCGGACGCGGCCTCCGGGTCATATTCCGGTGCAGGCGTGGCAGCGTACGGATCGTTGAGATAATCGCTCGATGCGGTGCCATAATCCTCTGTCTCGATGCGACCGTTGCCAGCATAGCCATCGGAATAATCGGAATATGCCGCACTGCCCTCATAGTCCGCGGCGCTCGTGTTGGCGGCAAAAAGCGGGTTAACTGGAACATCGAGCGCCGGCATGCCGGTAGAGGTCTCATCCAGATCGGCTGCGGCCCAGGAATCGTGGACAACCTGATGGGCAACGGGCTCATCGAGCCTTGTGACCGGAGGCTTGCGTGCCGCAGGAACAGGCAACTGCTGGGCGCTGTACATAACGGTGCTGTCGGCCGATTTGCCCTGCGTCGCTGCAGCGAGAAATGCCGCCGTCTCGGACGGGTCGCTTGCGGGGCGGGGAGCGAGCGTGGGCGCCGAAGTGGGTGCGGGCGTCGAAACAGGCGGCTGCGCAGGAGTCGGCGCAGATGCGGGCCTGGGCACAAGTGCGGGATTGGGACTTGACGGGTGAGCCCCGCCGCTCATGAGTTCGTCGGCGGTCCACGGGCGATCATCCATCACGTCGTCAAGGCTCAGCGAAAACAGGTCGTCTTCACCCTCATCGAACATGCGGTGCACATGTCCACCAATTGCCGGAATCAATCCGCGACCGGTGCATGATGCCTTGCTCAACGCCATTCTGTCCCATCCTTTCGAAATACTAATGACATCGATTATATGGAACTTCCCAAGCGGCTCGGTCTTGGATTCGTGCTTTCCAGAACTCGCGCCCAAAAGGGGAGGGGCAATCCAGGCGAGTGCCTACTTGTCGCCGGCCGCCGCCTTGGCCTCATTGAGGTAGCTATAGAAGCTGTACTTGGAGATGCCAAAGAACTCGCAGGCGCGCTCACTCGACTTGGAAATGAGGAAGGCACCGCGACGGTCGAGGTAGCCAATGGCACGAATGCGCTCGTCTTTGGTCATGAGCGCCGCGGGCTTGCCCACAAACTGCTCGCACTCGTGCAGCAGGTCCTCGAGCAGGTCGCCGATGTTCTTGGTAATGGGCTCGGGCTCGGTATAGCCCGTGCCGCCGGTGCCGGTAAAAGCGACGAGCGAGCGCTCAAATGCCTTCATAAGCGTAATGTCAAAGTTGATGCCCAAAATGCCGACGGGCTTGCCCTCGTCGTTGCGGATAAAGATCGTCGACGATTTGAGCAGCTTACCGTCGGTGGTTTTAGTGAGGTACGGCTCGCGGTCGTGTACGTCGGTGGCGCCCTCGTGCATGGACTCAAACACGATATGGCTGGGGCCGTCACCCAGTTTGCGCCCGCTGACGTGGCCGTTTTCGATCACTACGATGGAGTGGTCCACGTCCTCGGTCTCCAGATCGTGGACGACGACTTCGCAGTTGGGGCCAAATTGGAGCGCCAGGCCGTGTGCGAGGCGCTTGTAAAACTCAATCTGTGCGGGGGTCATGGGTACCTTCCTAAAAATTAGTTTGGGCATACTTTGCCATAAACCACACCTGTTCGCAAATAACGAAAGCGTCGCTGCGTTGTGTGACCGTTCGGCGGCGAAAAAGTACCGATTACGGCAACAAACAATTCGTTAGGTATGCCAATCAAAAAGTGTGATAGAACATTACTAACAAACTTTTTGTTTGGCATCCACATAAAAGTTCAGTCGCATGAATGGGAATGGGCTGAAACGCGTATGCGGGGGCCGGCAAGAGAGGACTTAAGGAGTTCACCGTATGGCCGATAAGATCCAGTGGGCGGGCAACACGATGCCCAAGAGCGATGACAAGCACTTGGGAATCATGAGCCTCGACCACGTGAAGAAGGCCCGTGCCTTCCACCAGTCGTTCCCCCAGTACACCGTCACTCCGCTTGCCCGCCTGGACGGCCAGGCCGCGCGCCTGGGCCTGTCCAACCTGTGCGTTAAGGACGAGAGCTATCGCTTTGGCCTCAACGCCTTTAAGGTCCTGGGCGGCTCGTTTGCCATGGCCAACTACATTGCCGACGAGACCGGCAAGGACGTTGCCGAGTGCACCTTCGATTACCTGACCTCCGATCAGCTTGCCAAGGACTTTGGCCAGGCCACCTTCTTTACCGCCACCGACGGCAACCATGGCCGCGGCGTGGCATGGGCTGCCAACAAGCTCGGCCAGAAGGCCGTCGTGCACATGCCCAAGGGTTCCACCAAGCCCCGCTTCGATAACATCGCCGCCGAGGGCGCCACGGTGACCATCGAAGAGGTCAACTACGACGAGTGCGTGCGCATGGCCGCCGCCGAGGCCGACGCCTGCGAGCGCGGCGTCATCGTTCAGGACACCGCCTGGGAGGGCTACGAGAAGATCCCGTCCTGGATCATGGAGGGTTACGGCACCATGGCTTCTGAGGCTGCCGAGCAGCTGCGCGAGATGGCCATCAACCGCCCGACGCACGTGTTTGTCCAGGCTGGCGTGGGTTCGCTCGCCGGCGCCGTGGTGGGCTACTTCACCAATCTGTATCCCGATAACCCGCCCACCTTTGTCGTGGTCGAGTGCGCTCCTGCCGCCTGCCTGTACAAGGGCGCTGCCGCCGGCGACGGCGACCCGCGCATCGTGGACGGCGACATGCCCTCCATCATGGCCGGCCTGTGCTGCGGCGAGCCCAACATCCTGGGCTGGGATATCCTGCGCAACCACGTCACTGCCTTTGTGTCCTGCCCCGACTGGGTCACCGCTCGCGGCATGCGCACCCTGGGCGCCCCCGAGAAGGGCGACCCGCGCGTCATTTCCGGCGAGTCCGGCGCTGTGACCACCGGCCTGGTCGAGACCCTCATGCTCGATCCCGAGTACGCCGAGCTCAAGGAGCTCATCGGCCTGGACAAGACGAGCTCCGTGCTCTGCTTCTCCACCGAGGGCGACACGGATCCGGATCAGTACCGTCGCATCGTCTGGGAAGGCGAATACCCCACTTGCTAATCGTTGGGGCGGAGTAAATAGGTATCGCTCCGCCACCTCACAGGTAGATTCCTTCGTTTGAAAGGTTATGAACAATGGCTAAAGAACTCGATTTCGACGCTATCAAGGCTGCTGCTGAGTCTCATCGTGCTGATATGACTCGCTTCCTGCGCGCTATGATCTCGCATCCCTCTGAGTCTTGCGAGGAGGGCGAGGTTGTCGCCTGCATCAAGGCCGAGATGGAGAGCCTTGGCTATGACGAGGTCAAGGTCGACGGCCTGGGCAACGTTATGGGCTTTATGGGCGAGGGCGACAAGATCATCGCCATCGACTCCCACATCGACACCGTCGGCATCGGCAACATCGATAACTGGGATGCCGATCCCTATGAGGGCTACGAGACCGACGAGATCATCTACGGCCGCGGCGGCTCCGACCAGGAGGGTGGCATGGCTTCTGCTACCTACGCTGCCAAGATGATGAAGGACATGGGCCTCATCCCCGAGGGCTACAAGATCATGGTCGTCGGCACCGTCCAGGAAGAGGACTGCGACGGCATGTGCTGGCAGTACATCTACAACAAGGACGGCATTAAGCCCGAGTTCGTCATTTCCACCGAGCCTACCGACGGCGGCATCTATCGCGGTCACCGCGGCCGCATGGAGATCCGCGTCGACGTTCACGGCACCTCCTGCCACGGCTCCGCTCCCGACCGCGGCGACAACGCCATCTACAAGATGGCCGACATCATCGCCGACGTCCGCGCCCTCAACAACAACGGCTGCGACGAGTCGACCGACATCAAGGGCCTCGTCAAGATGCTCGACCCCAAGTACAACCCCGAGCACTTCGAGGACGCCCGCTTCCTGGGCCGCGGCACCTGCACCGTCAGCCAGATCTTCTACACCAGCCCCAGCCGCTGCGCTGTCGCTGACTCCTGCGCCATCTCCATCGACCGTCGCATGACCGCTGGTGAGACCTGGGAGTCCTGCCTGGACGAGATCCGCAACCTGCCGGCCGCCAAGAAGTACGGCGACGACGTGAAGGTCTCTATGTACATGTACGACCGTCCGTCCTGGACCGGCGAGGTCTACGAGACCGAGGCTTACTTCCCCACGTGGATCAACAAGGAGACCGCTCCGCACGTCAAGGCCCTCGTCGACGCCCACAAGGCCATGTTCGGTGACGAGCGCATCGGCTGCGAGCCCAGCATGGACAAGCGCACCGGTCGCCCGCTGTGCGACAAGTGGACCTTCTCCACGAACTGCGTTTCCATCCAGGGTCGCTATGGCATCCCCTGCGTCGGCTTTGGCCCGGGTGCCGAGTCTCAGGCTCACGCTCCCAACGAGGTCACCTACAAGGACGACCTGGTCACCGCTGCCGCCATGTACGTGGCTGCCCTGAACCTCTACGATCCGAGCCAGGCCGATGGCGATGCCACCGTGTTCCGCGCCGGTCTGACCAACAACAAGATCGACTAGTCCCATTCCTCGATCTTGTTGAGCCGGGGACAGTTTATGCCCCCGGCACCTCCTGTTGACTTGGGGCCCGCGGTCGTTATCTCCCATGCTTCCTCAACGGTAGCGGGTCCTCGTCATAGCGCTCTGCATGTTCTAGCCACACGCGCATGCCGGAGCACATTTACTCATTGCGATCGTTTCACCTTTAGAAAGGACATTTACATGGACGCCAAGTTTACCGAGCTCGTCGAGCAGCTGAACGGCCTCGATTTTAAGGGTATGTACGGCAGCGACTTCCTGCACACCTGGGACAAGACCACCGATGAGCTCAAGGCGCTCTACATCGTCGCCGACGCCCTGCGCGAGCTGCGTGAGAACAACGTTTCGTCCAAGATCTTCGACTCCGGCCTGGCCGTCTCCCTGTTCCGCGACAACTCCACCCGTACGCGCTTCTCCTTCTCTAAGGCTGCCAACCTGCTCGGCCTTGAGCTGCAGGACCTGGACGAGAAGAAGTCCCAGATCGCTCACGGCGAGACCGTCCGTGAGACCGCTACCATGATTTCCTTCATGGCCGACGTCATCGGCATCCGCGACGACATGTACATCGGCAAGGGCGACGCCTACATGGCCGAGGTCTCCGAGTCTGTCCAGCAGGCTTACGAGGACGGCGTTCTGGATCACCGTCCCACGCTCATCTCCCTGCAGTCCGATTCCGATCACCCCACGCAGTCCTCTGCCGACATGCTCTACCTCATCAACGAGTTTGGCGGCCTCGAGAACCTCAAGGGCAAGAAGGTTGCCGTCACCTGGGCCTATTCGCCCTCTTACGGCAAGCCGCTGTCCTGCCCGCAGTCGCTGATCAGCCTGCTGCCCCGCTTTGGCATGGACGTCACCCTGGCTCACCCCGAGGGCTACGACCTCATGCCCGAGGTCGTCGAGCGCGCCAAGGGCTATGCCGCCGAGTCCGGTACCACCTTTAAGCAGGTCAACACCATGGCCGAGGCCTTCGAGGGTGCCGACATCGTGATCCCCAAGAGCTGGGCTCCGTTTGCCGCCATGGAGAAGCGCACCAACCTGTACGCCGAGGGCGACGACGCCGGCATCGCTGCGCTCGAGAAGGAGCTGCTCGCTCAGAACGCCACCCATCAGGATTGGTGCTCCACGACCGAGCTCATGGAGAAGACTGCCAACGGCCGGGACACCATCTTTATGCACCCGCTGCCCGCCGACATCTCCGGTGTCTCCTGCGAGCACGGCGAGGTCAACGCCGACGTCTTCGACATGCACCGCGTGGGCATGTACAAGGAGGCCAGCTACAAGCCGTACGCCATCGCAGCCATGATGTTCCTGCAGAAGGTTGCCGATCCCGCCGCTACTCTCAAGGCCCTCGACGAGCGCAACACCGCCCGTTGGCTCCAGGCCTAAAGCCGGGCTGAGGTAAGCCATGTAAAGGGGGCGCTCTGCCAACTGGCGGGGTGCCCCTATTTTGCATCGCGGGCGTGCGGGATAAGCGCTTTCGATGTGGATGCCCGCGGCGCGAGTTATGGGTACGATGGTTTCAGGGGAGGTATCACCATGAAACTTGGATGCGTCATTATGGCTTCGGGCGAGGCCAAGCGGTTTGGCTCCAACAAGATGCTCGCCGATATCTATGGCGAGCCGCTGATTGCCCGGACCATCGATTCGGTTCTCCGGGGCTTTGACGTTGTGGTTTCGACGCGTTGGCCCGAGGTCTCCCAGATTTGCGAGGACAAGCATTGCCCGTGCGTGCTGCACGATGGCGAGCTGCGCAGCGAAAGCGTCCGTGCGGGCCTTTCGTGGGGAGTCGAACGCAACTGGAAAGGTTGCCTCTTTTTACCGGGCGACCAGCCGCTCGTGAGTTCGGATTCTTTTGAGGCTATGGTTCGTGCATTTGACGAGTGTGGCCGCAAACATCCGGTGCGTCTTGCGTGTAACGGTGAGCCTTCGAGCCCGGTGCTCTTTCCGGCGGAACTGTTCGATGCACTTATGTGTCTTGAGGGCAAGGACGGCGGGGGCTCGATTCTCAAAGGTCGCACCGACGTGGTGCTGGTCGAGGCGCGTGCCTACGAGCTGTGGGACGTCGATACCGTCAAGGGACAGCGACGCATAACGGAGCATATTGCCGCCTGCTCGTATTTTGATCGCGTGGCCAACTGTATTAATCAATAAGGAGCAACATGATCATCATCAAAAACGGCGCGCTCGTGACGCCCCAGGGGCTTCGCCGCGCCGATCTTGCCATGGAGGGCGACAAGATTGTGCGGATTGCCGCGGCGATTGAGCCGGCCGAGGGCGATACCGTCGAGGATGCCGTGGGCTGTTGGGTGTTCCCCGGCTTTATCGACGGCCACACGCACATGCAGTGCTGGACTGGCATGGATTGGACAGCCGATAGCTTTGAAACCGGCACGCGTGCGGCTGCCTGCGGCGGTACGACGACCATCGTGGACTACGCGACGGCCGATCGCGGCGTGACCATGCCCGATGCCCTTGCCGAGTGGCATCGCCGCGCCGACGGCACCTGCACGGCAAACTACGCTTTTCATATGGCACTCGCTGAGTGGAATGAGCGCAACCGCGCCGACCTTTCGGCCATGCGCGAGGCGGGCGTATCGTCGTTCAAGACTTACTTTGCCTATGACCACCTGCGCTTGGACGATGCCGAGACGCTCGAGGTGCTCGAGGAGCTCAAGCGAATTGGCGGCATACTATGCGTGCACTGCGAGAACGGCACGCTGGTGAACGAGCTGCAGAAGCGCGTGTACGAGCAGGGGATTCACGGGCCCGAGGGCCATGCGCTCAGCCGTCCGGATGTGTGCGAGGCCGAGGCCGTGGGCCGCCTGCTGTATCTGGCGCACCTGGCCGGCGACGCTCCGGTCAACGTGGTGCACCTTTCGACCAAGCTGGGACTCGAGGCCATTCGCGCAGCCAAGGCGCGCGGCCAGAAGAATATCTATGTCGAGACCTGCCCCCAGTATCTGATGCTCGACGATACCTGCTATCTGGAGCAGGGCGAGGACGGCTTTGCGGGCGCCAAGTACGTGATGAGCCCGCCGCTGCGCCATGCGGGTGACCGTGCTGCCCTGCGCGAGGCACTTGTGGCCGGCGAGATCGATACCATCGCGACCGACCACTGCAGCTTTAACCTGCACGGGCAAAAGGACCGCGGGCGTGACGACTTCCGTGCGATTCCCAATGGCGGCCCCGGCGTGGAGCATCGCCCCGTCGCGATCGCCACGAGCTTTGAGGGGCAGCTGGGTCCCGAGGATCTGTGCCGTCTGATGAGCGAGAATCCTGCCCGCGTCTTTGGCATGTATCCGCGCAAGGGCTGTCTTGCCGAGGGTGCCGACGCCGATGTGTGCGTGTGGGATCCGAGCGCTCGTTGGACGATCAGCGCCGCGACGCAGCATCAGGCCGTGGACTACACGCCGCTCGAGGGCTTTGAGGCGCACGGCCGCGCCAAGGCTGTGTTTGTGAACGGCGTGCTTGCCGCGCGCGATGGCGAGCCCACCGGAGCCCAACCCGGCCGCTACGTCCCCCGCTAGCAGCAAGGATGCCGTGTCCCCTCCTCAGTTGCGGTGAAATACGGACTGTTTGCGGCCGTCGGGCGGCCAAACAGTCCGTATTTCACCGCAACTGAGGAGATGGGGCCGGCTACTTGAGGCTGGTGGCGATGAGGGGGCGGCCGAGGGCTGTCTCGAAGCGATCTGCCATCGTTGGGTCGGCAAGCGTGTCGACTTGGTTGAGCATGATGCGGGCATTGTTGAGGTTCAGCATTCGCAGCTCGGCATTGAGCACCATGGCGACGCGCTCTGGGGTGGCAGCGTCGGTGGGCTCGCAGCCGCAGCGCTCGCAGAAGAGCTCGGGGCGGTGGACAACCTCGGCGACGGGCTTGCCCAGCCCCGAGGCGCCGACGACCCAGACAACGTTTGCTGTGCCGGAGGGAATTACCGGCTCCCAGGCGGCATGCGCCTTGAGCGGGAGTCGCTTGCTGCCATCTGCCTCGGCCAATACATAGTCAAAGCGCTGCGCCAGCTCGTTGAGCGGCTCAACGGGGGCGGAGAGCTTGCCTGTCTCCGGGCCCAAAACACCCGCCTGGCAGATACTTCCGCGGTTCATGCCCGCGCATGCCTCGCAGGTGCAGCCGGGAACATGCAGGGCCCCCGGCTTCCAAGGCGCGGCGTCCAGGCGACGATTCGACCCGTCCCATGGTACGCCGGCGACGGGAAACATGTGCGTGGTGGTACAGAGAAGCACCCTGCCGCCGGCGCGCATGAGCTCGAGACCCAACGCACGCAGCAATGTCGACTTGCCGCCACTGCCGATAATTGCGGTAATGCCCGGCTCGATCTTGAGCGCGGAGGCAAGGTTTCCGGTCGTCGTTTCCATCTGTTCACCGCCGTATAATACTGTGATAATAAATAATCATCAGAGTAGCGGTCGAACCGCTTTTGCTCTGCTCAAACCGTAGCACAGGGAGGTGCCCCGGGAATGCTCGTTTATGTTCGCGGCGCCGGCGATATCGCCACGGGCGTCGCCGCTCGCTTGGTGCGCGCCGGCGTGTCGGTCGTTATGGCCGATATCGCGGTTCCCACGTGCATCCGCCGCACGATCAGTTTTTGCGAGGCCATTCGTCTGGGCGAGGTCGAGGTCGAGGGTATTCGCGCTCGCTTGGCACAGACGCCGGCAGAGGCACTTGCGATTACCGAGGCCGGAGACGTCGCCGTTGTGGTGGACCCCCAGGCCAAGATGCTCGGCGAGCTGAAACCCGCTGCCGTGGTCGACGCGATTCTGGCTAAGCGCAACTTGGGCACCACGCGCGACATGGCGCCTGCCGTCATCGCCGTGGGGCCGGGCTTTACCGCGCCGGTTGACTGCGATGCCGTGGTCGAGACCATGCGCGGGCATTTTTTGGGCCGCGTCATTACCCAGGGCTCGCCCCAGCCCAACACGGGCGTGCCAGGCATTATCGCCGGCTATGGTAAAGAGCGCGTTATCCACAGCCCCGCCGCCGGCGTGTTTCGGTCCGACCACGCAATCGGCGACATCGTGAGCGCCGGAGACGTGATTGGCTATGCGGGCGATACGCCCATGTGCACGCAGATCGATGGCTGTCTGCGCGGGCTTTTGGCGAACGGCGTGCAGGTGACTGAGGGCTTTAAATGCGCCGATGTCGATCCGCGCGGCGATGCCAGCTATATCAACTACATTTCGGACAAGGCGACGTCGGTCGGCGGCGGCGTGCTCGAGGCACTCGCTATGCTCACCGGTGTATTCCAGGGATAGGAAATTGCAATGGAAAAGCTCGATGTGGTGAATGCTGCGCTTGATGCACTGAAGGCCGGTAAGACGTGCGAGCTGGTGGTCGTGGCCGGTACGGCGGGGTCGTCACCGCGCGGTGTGGGCGCCTGGATGACTGTCTTTGCCGACGGTAGCCAAGCGGGCACCATCGGTGGCGGCAAGATCGAGCTCTTTGCGCTCGATGAGGCGCGCGAGCTGCTGGCCGCGGGGCAGTCGCGTCTGGTCCGCTACACCATGGGCGGCGAGAACTCCGATACCGGCATGATCTGCGGCGGAGCCATCTGCCTGTGCTATCTGCATCTGGACGCGACCAAGGCACCGTTGTTCCAGTCGGTTGCCGACGTCTTGGCGTATCGACGCATCGGCGACTTCGTCATCGACTTTGAGCCGTTTATCGCAAGCGCGCTCGAAGGCGATGTTGCCGAATATCATGGCGAGGCATCGCGCCATACCATTGCCGGCTGCCCCGAGCTTTCGCTGGTGGAGGAGGGGAGTAAGGTTACTTACACCAACGCCGCCTCCGAGATTCCCCCGGCGCACATCGAGACGCTCTGCCCCGAGGGCCTAACCTATATCTTTGGCTGCGGCCACGTGGGCGCTGCGACGGCACGGGTGCTCACGGCGGCGGGCTTTGCCGTCGTGGCGTGCGATGACCGCCCCGGCACGCTGACGCCCGAATGGGTGCCCGGTGTCTACGACCGTCGCCTGGTCGATTACAAGAATCTGGGCGAGCAGTGCCCCATCGGTCCGCGCGACTTGGTGGTCGTGGCCACGGCGGGTCACAAGTCCGATATCGACGTGGTGATTCAGGCCATGCGCGCCAAGCCTGCCTACCTGGGCTGTCTGGGTTCGCGCCGCAAGACGGCCTTTGTGCGTGCCCGCCTGGAGCAGGAAGGCTTTACGCAGGACCAGATCGACGAGCTGCACCTTCCGATCGGCGTTGCCATCGAGGCCGAGGACCCCGAGGAGATCGCCATCTCCATTGCCGCCGAGATGATCCACCTGCGCCGCACCAAACTCGTTCCCCGCAAGCGCTAATCGCATCCCCACCAATAAGTTGCGGTGAAATACGGACTGTTTAAGCCTGTTAGGCCGCCAAACAGTCCCTATTTCACCGCAACTGCTTTTTGGGATCCATTTGTGCGGGGGAGTTGTGGAGTTGTGCAGGCAGACGAGGTTTTTCTGGAAATACGCTCCCGATGCGCGTATAGTACCGATTGTTTTGTCGGCTCCTGCTGCGTCGAGTCCAAACCGCAAAATGCCATGAGCGGCGCGGATGCAGCCAGGAGGCACGAGGACAACCCATCGTGGCCACGCCCCGTGCTTAAAACCCCAAGAAGGAGTGAACAATGGCAGAAGAGAAGTATGTGCCGCGTCTGAAGACCAAGTACAACAACGAGGTCAAGCAGCAGCTTCAGGACAAGTTCCAGTACGAGAACGTCATGATGATCCCCAAGTTTGAGAAGATCGTCGTGAACATGGGTGTCGGCGAGGCCGCTACCGATTCCAAGGCCATCGACGGTGCCGTGCGCGACCTGCGCGCCATCACCGGCCAGCAGCCGATGATCACCCGTGCCCGCAAGTCCATCGCTACCTTCCGCCTGCGCGCTGGTATGCCGATCGGCTGCAAGGTTACCCTGCGTGGCGACCGTATGTGGGAGTTCTTCGATCGTCTGACCTCCGTCGCGATCCCCCGTATCCGCGACTTCCGCGGCATCTCCGCCAAGAGCTTCGACGGCCGTGGTAACTTCTCCATGGGCGTCACCGAGCAGCTCATCTTCCCCGAGATCGACTTCGACTCCGTCGATCACCAGCGTGGTATGGACATCACTTTCGTGACCACCGCCAACACCGATGAGGAGGCCAAGGCCCTTCTGGACGCCTTCGGTTTCCCGTTCAAGAAATAGGTTCACCTGCCCTATAAGCGCCGTTCCCACAAGGGGGCG
Organism: uncultured Collinsella sp.; assembly: GCA_959026725.1. Classification (GTDB taxonomy): domain Bacteria; phylum Actinomycetota; class Coriobacteriia; order Coriobacteriales; family Coriobacteriaceae; genus Collinsella. Next base: position 128,102 of record CAUFMG010000005.1, on the reverse strand, counting down.
GCGCTTGGGGCGAACAATACTCTATGTGAGGAGGATATAAGTGGCTAAGACATCGATGATCGTCAAGTGCAATCGCAAGCAGAAGTTCTCTACTCGTGAGTACACGCGCTGCCAGCGCTGCGGCCGTCCGCACTCTGTGTACCGCAAGTTCGGCCTGTGCCGTGTCTGCTTCCGCGAGCTTGCACTCAAGGGCGAGCTTCCCGGCGTTAAGAAGGCCAGCTGGTAAGTCACTACCAGCGTTTCAAGCATCAGTTTGGAACAGGGAAAACGCGCTAAAAAGGCTTTGCCGTTAAGGGCGGCGAAGAACCAAGAGCACGTGTTCATCAAGAACGAAGGAGAATCTGTATGAACCTTACAGACCCGATCGCAGATATGCTTACGCGCATCCGTAACGCTAACTCTGTGAACAAGGCCACGGTCTCCATGCCGAGCAGCAAGAAGCTCGTCGAGATCGCTCGTGTTCTGCACGAGGAGGGCTACATCGAGGGCTACGATGTCGAGGACACCGTTCCCCAGAAGACTCTGCACATCACGCTTAAGTATGGTCCCAAGAAGGCTAAGGTCATCAACGGCATCCGCCGCATTTCCAAGCCGGGCCTGCGTAAGTACACCGGCGTTGCCGACATGCCCCGCGTCCGCGGTGGCCTTGGTACCGCCATTATTTCCACCAGCCATGGCGTCATGACCGACCGCGATGCTCGCAAGCACAACGTCGGCGGCGAGATCATCGCTTACGTCTGGTAATTCGCTCGGTAGGTAGAAGGAAAGGAGATCACCGTGTCTCGTATCGGTAATAAGCCTGTCCAGATTCCCGCCGGAGTCGAAGTGGCAGTCAACGGCAACAACGTTGTCGTCAAGGGCCCCAAGGGCCAGCTCGAGCTCGATGTCTTTGAGAAGCTCGCTATCAACGTCGAGGACAACGTCCTCACCGTTTCCCGTCCCGACGACGAGCGTGAGACCCGTGCCCGCCACGGCCTCACCCGCGCCCTCATCCACAACATGGTTGTTGGCGTTTCCGAGGGCTTCGAGAAGAAGCTCGAGCTCGCCGGCGTCGGTTACCGCGTGCAGCAGAAGGGCAAGAACCTCGAGTTCTCCCTGGGCTTCTCGCACCCCGTGATCGTCGAGGCTCCCGAGGGCATCACCTTCGAGGTTCCCGACAACACCCACGTGAACGTCAAGGGTATCAACAAGCAGCAGGTCGGTCAGATCGCCGCTGAGATCCGCGGCCATCGTCCTCCCGAGCCTTACAAGGGCAAGGGTATCCACTACGTTGGCGAGCACATCCGCCGCAAGCTGGGTAAGGCCGCCAAGTAGTCGTAACCGACTCACTCGTATAAGACCAGCACCCCGTCAGGTGCTGGCAAGATCAACCTTTTTAGGAGTTTACGTATGAACAAGCATAAGGCGAAGCTGGAAGGCCTCAAGCGTCGTCAGCGTCGTGTTCGCGGCAAGGTCTCGGGTACCTCCGAGCGTCCGCGTCTTCGCGTGACCCGTACTAACGCCAACATCTATGCCCAGATCATCGACGACAGCAAGGGCTCCAGCCTGACGCTCGTCTCTGCCTCGACCCTCGAGGCCGAGTTCAAGGGCACCCACACCTCGAACAAGGAGGCTGCGGAGAAGGTCGGTCAGCTCGTTGGCAAGCGCGCCATCGAGGCCGGCATCACCAAGGTCGCCTTCGATCGCGGTGGCCGTATCTACCATGGCCGCGTCAAGGCCCTCGCCGACGGCGCTCGTGCCGCCGGTCTCGAGTTCTAGGAGGTATGTAGCACATGGCTCGTAATCAGAAGCAGCAGCGCGAGGCCTCCGAGTTCGAGGAGCGCGTCGTTTACATCAACCGCGTGTCGAAGACCGTCAAGGGTGGTCGTCGCATGAGCCTCGTCGCTCTCGTCGTCGTTGGCGACGGCAAGGGCAACGTCGGCGTTGGCATGGGCAAGTCCGCTGAGGTGCCCATGGCCATCTCCAAGGCATCTCTCGATGCCAAGAAGAACATGTTCCACGTGCCGGTGACCGAGCAGGGCACCATCCCGCACGAGGTTCTCGGCCACTTTGGTGCCGGCCGCATCATCATCAAGCCCGCTGTCGAGGGTACCGGCGTTATCGCCGGCGGCGCTGTGCGTCCCCTCTTTGAGCTTGCTGGCATCAAGAACGTCCTGTCCAAGTCCCTCGGTACCGACAACGGCCTCAACATCATCAAGGCTGCCGTCGAGGGCCTCAAGGAGCTCTCCAGCCCTGAGGACGTCGCGGCTCGCCGTGGCCTGACGGTCTCTGAGATGTTCGTCGGTAAGGAGAACTAAGCATGGCTGACACCATCAAGATCAAGCAGGTCCGCAGCACCAACGGTTGCAAGCAGGACCAGGTCCGTACTGTCCGTGCCCTCGGTCTCCACAGGATCCGCGAGGTTCGCGAGATTGCTGACAACGAGTCCGTCCGCGGCATGATCTTCAAGGTCAAGCACCTTGTCGAGATTGTAGAGGAGTAGTAAATGCAGCTTCACGATCTTACTCCCGCGCCCGGTTCCACCAAGAACCGCAAGCGCGTCGGCCGTGGCAATTCTTCGGGTCACGGCACCACTTCTGGCCGCGGTCAGAAGGGCCAGGGTTCCCGCTCTGGCGGCACCAAGGGTGCCGGCTTCGAGGGTGGCCAGACTCCGCTGGCCATGCGCCTGCCCAAGCTTCCGGGCTTCCGCAACCCCCGTCGTATCGAGTACACCGCTGTTAACGTTGAGCGTCTCGAGCGCAAGTTCGAGGACGGCGCTGTGATCGACGGTGCCGCTCTTAAGGCCGCTCGCATCACCAAGAGCGAGTTCGAGCCCGTCAAGGTGCTCGGCAATGGTGAGCTCACCAAGAAGTTCACGGTCAAGGTCGACAAGGTCAGCGCTTCTGCGCAGGCCAAGATCGAGGCCGCCGGCGGAAAGGTCGAGCTGCCGTGCTAAATGGTCTTAAGAATGCTTTCCGCATCAAAGAATTGCGCGAAAAGATTCTTTTTACCATAGCTATGCTCGTCGTGTACCGCATTGGTGCGCACGTTCCTGTGCCCGGCATTCCCTTCCAGGGGATGCTGGGCCTTTTCTCGACCGATAACAATTCGGTCGCCGCAGGTGCTATGGCCCTCCTGAATCTTTTCTCTGGCGGCGCGTTGAGCTATGTGTCGGTGTTTTCGCTGGGCATCATGCCTTACATCACCAGCTCGATCATCCTCCAGATGCTCCAGGCCGTCGTGCCTTCCCTGCATGAGCTTGCCCGCGAGGGCGAGGTCGGTCAGACCAAGATTACGCAGTATTCGCGTTACCTCACCCTGGCTCTGGCAATCCTCAACTCCGTGGGTTACCTCTTCCTCTTTAAGAGCTTCGGCATCAGCTTCAATGGCGCCGGCGCTCCCGAGATCATCTTCGACCTCATGATCGTCGGTACGCTCACCGCGGGCGCCATGCTGATCATGTGGATTGGTGAGCTCATCACCCAGCGCGGTATCGGCAATGGCATGTCGCTGATCATCTTCGCGAACATCATGGCCGGTCTGCCGCAGGCTATCTTCTCCAGCACCGAGGGCAATGCCGGTGGCATCATCACCATGGTGATCATCTGCGCCATCATCCTGCTGGTTATCCCGCTGATTGTTTTCCTTGAGCGCGGCCAGCGCCGCATCCCGGTCTCCTACGCTAAGCGCGTCGTGGGCCGTCGCATGATGGGTGGCCAGACCACCTACCTGCCCATCAAGGTCAACACCGCGGGTGTCGTGCCGATCATCTTCGCTTCGGCGCTGCTGTACTTCCCGGCTCAGATTGCCGTGTTCTTCCCCGGCATCGGCTGGATTCAGGCAGTTGCCTCCGCGCTTTCGACCGGTTGGCTCAACTGGGTGCTTAACGTTGTCCTCATCGTGTTCTTCGCGTACTTCTACACCTCCATGGTGTTCAACCCCGATGAAACGGCCGATAACCTTAAGAAGCAGGGCGGCTTTATTCCGGGCGTCCGTCCGGGTAGGGCTACCGCGGCCTACATCAAGAACGCGCTCAACAAGATCACGCTTCCCAGCGCTGTCTTTTTGGCGCTCATCGCCATCGTGCCTTCGATCATCTTCTCCTTCACGGGTAACCAGCTGATCCAGGCATTTGGCGGCACGTCCATCCTCATCATGGTCGGCGTCGTGCTCGACACGGTCGATAAGCTCGAAGGCCAGATCAAGATGTATGATTACGATGGATTCTTTAAATAGGCTAGAGGAGGATTGCTCATGAACCTCGTATTGCTCGGAGCTCCGGGTGCCGGTAAGGGCACCGTCGCACAGGAGCTCGTCGCCGAGTTTGGCGTCGCCCACATTTCCACGGGCGACCTGCTGCGTGCTGCCGTCAAGGGTGGCACCGAGCTTGGTATTCAGGCTAAGAAGTACATGGACGCTGGCGAGCTCGTTCCCGACCAGCTCGTGATCGACCTTGTCAAGGAGCGCCTTGCCGCCGATGACGCCCAGCAGGGCTTCATCCTCGACGGCTTCCCGCGCAACACCGCCCAGGCTGTGACGCTCGATTCCGAGCTCTCCGCCATGGGTCGCGAGATCGACTGCGCCCTTCTGGTCGATGTGGCCCCCGAGGTCATTATCGATCGTCTGTCTTCGCGTCGCACCTGCCGCGCATGCGGTTACACCGGCACCGCTGCCGATGCTACCTGCCCCAAGTGTGGCGGCGAGATGTATCAGCGCGACGACGACAAGCCCGAGACCATCAAGAACCGTCTCGACGTCTACGAGAAGTCCACGAGCCCGCTCGTCGACTACTATCGTGGCCAGGGTCTGCTCAAGTCGGTCAACGGTGACCAGGCTCGCGAGACCGTGTACGGGGATGTCAAAGAGGCTCTCGGTCTATGATCAAGATTAAGTCTGCAACGCAAATCGAGCAGATGAAGAAGGCAGGAGCGCTATCTAAGATGGCGCTCCGCCACGTTGGAGCCATGGTGCGCCCCGGCGTTTCCACCTTTGAGCTCGATCAGCTCGCGGAGCAGATTATCCGCATGCATGGCGGCACCCCGGCCTTTAAGGGTTACGGCGGGTTCCCGGGGACCATTTGCGCATCGATCAACGATGCCGTGGTCCACGGTATTCCCAACCCCGACATGATCCTGCGCGATGGCGATATCATCTCCATCGATACGGGAGCCGTTGTCGACGGTTGGGTCGGCGATAACGCTTGGACGTTTTTCGTCGGCACCCCCACGCCCGAAGCCAAGGCTTTGTGCGAGGTCACGCGCGATTGCCTTAAGGCAGCCATCGAGCAGGCTGTTCCCGGTAACCATATCGGGGACGTCGGTTATGCCGTTCAGTCCCTCGCCGAGTCTCACGGTTACGGTGTGCTTCGTGATTATGTAGGCCATGGCATTGGCCGCGTGATGCACGAGGACCCCAACGTTCCTAACTATGGAAAGAAGGGGAGGGGCGTTCGCCTCCAGGCCGGCATGGTCATTGCCATCGAGCCGATGGTTACGATGGGTTCCAACCATGTGAGCACGGGCTCCGACGGTTGGATTGTTACGACCAACGATCACCTGCCCGCCGCGCACTACGAGAACACCGTCGCCATTACCAATGACGGTCCGGTGATTCTCACCACGGATGCCCAAGGTGCTTGGTGTTCGCTCCAAGGCGGAGAAATGTAAAAGTCGCCGCCCCCCTGATGCCCAACCTCGCCTTTCAATTTCGAAGGCATGACCCCAAGGTCTATGCCTTCTCATTTCAAGGCGATCTTGGGCATCAGGGAACGGCTTTGTTTTACATTTCAAATGTAACAAGTTCCACTTAGTTGTGGAGCCATTACGAAGTTATTACGATGCGTATATACGTGTTGTAGAATACTCAATCGCTGTCGTTTTCTAGAGAAAGATGATTGCTTGTGAAGAAGGAAGACGCAATTGAGCTCGAGGGTACGGTAAAGGAACCGTTGCCCAACGCCATGTTTAAGGTCGAGCTCGAGAACGGTCATTCGGTTCTGTGCAACATTTCTGGCAAGATCCGAATGAATTACATCCGTATTCTCCCCGGTGACAGGGTTGTCGTGGAGCTTTCCCCGTACGACCTGACCCGCGGCCGCATCACCTATCGCTACAAATAGCGGCACGCATACACGCACTCCATTTCCGACTGCAGGCTTAGCTCAACCTACGGTCGGATTGTGTGTGAAGACCAGCCATAGTTTTAAACGCCTGCGGCTGGGCGAGTAGATAGTAGGGAAGTAGTTTGAGCGCTACCGAAAGGAAGAACGATGAAGGTACGTCCTTCGGTCAAGAAGATGTGCGATAAGTGCAAAATCATTAGGCGCCATGGCAAGGTCCTCGTCATTTGCGAGAACCCCCGTCATAAGCAGCGTCAGGGTTAAGAGAGGAGACTACGTTGGCCCGTATTAATGGTGTCGACCTCCCGCGTGAGAAGCGCGTTGAGATCGGTCTGACCTACATTTACGGCATCGGCCGCACCACTGCGACGAAGATTTGCGTCGAGTGCAACGTTAACGTGGATACGCGCGTTAAGGACCTCACCGAGGATGAGGTTAACGCCATCCGCGATTATATCGATAAGAACCAGATCATGGTTGAGGGCGACCTCCGCCGTGAGCGCAACCAGAACGTCAAGCGCCTTATGGACATCGGCTGCAACCGCGGCCTTCGTCACCGCAAGGGCCTCCCGGTCCGCGGCCAGCGCACCCACACTAACGCTCGTACCCGCAAGGGCCCGAAGCGTCAGATCGGTGCTAAGAAGAAGAAATAAGGAGCGCTAGATAGATGGCTACTGCTAAGAAGAACGTTCGCGCTGCCCGTCTGAAGCGCGCGGACCGTAAGAACATTTCCGTGGGCCAGGCTCACATTCGTTCTACGTTCAACAACACGATCGTTTCGATCACCGATCCCCAGGGCAACGTCATTTCCTGGAAGTCGGCTGGCCAGGTGGGCTTTAAGGGCTCCCGTAAGTCCACGCCGTTCGCTGCCCAGATGGCTGCCGAGGCTGCTGCCAAGCAGGCCATGGAGCACGGTATGAAGAAGGTTTCCGTCTTCGTCAAGGGCCCCGGCTCCGGTCGTGAGACCGCCATCCGCTCCCTCCAGGCTGCTGGCCTCGAGGTCTCGAGCATCCAGGACAAGACCCCCATTCCGCACAACGGCTGCCGCCCCAAGAAGCGTCGCCGCGTGTAACTGAAAGGATCGTATCAATATGGCAATCGACAGGACTCCTGTTCTTAAGCGCTGCCGTCAGCTCGGGATCGATCCCGCTGAGCTCGGTTACAGCAGCAAGAAGGAATCTATCCGTCAGCCCAAGCGCCGTCGCAAGGAATCTGAGTACGGCATGCAGCTGCGCGAGAAGCAGAAGGTCAAGTTCATCTATGGCGTTCTGGAGAAGCAGTTCCACGGCTACTTCAACAAGGCCCGTAAGATGAACGGCGTCACCGGTGAGAACCTCATGATCATTCTTGAGTCTCGCCTCGACAACGTCGTCTTCCGTCTTGGCTTCGCCCGCACCCGCAAAGAGGCTCGTCAGTCCGTCCGTCACGGTCACTTCACCGTGAACGGCAAGCGCGTGGACATCCCGTCCTACCGCGTCAAGGCCGGCGACGTCGTCGCTGTCGGCGAGAAGTTCCGTGACCTCCTCCCCATCAAGGAGGCCCTGATTTCCTCCGAGCGCTTTGAGGTCCCTGGCTGGCTCGAGGTCGATATCGAGAAGCTGTCTGGTAACGTGCTCGCTCTGCCGACGCGTGAGCAGATCAGCGGTGATATCAACGAGCAGCTCATCGTCGAGCTCTACTCTAAGTAGTCCATCCGGGCTGCTGAGGCTGGAGGTAATACATGTCAGAATTCATTAGGCCTCAGGTTCAGGTCGAAGAGATCAACGAGACGTCTGCTCGTGTCTCCGTCGAGCCGCTCGAGCGTGGTTACGGCGATACGCTGGGTAACTCCCTTCGTCGCGTTCTTCTGTCCTCGCTCGAGGGTGCCGCCGTCGAGGCTATTCAGATCGATGGTGCGCAGCACGAGTTCATGACCATCCCTAACATGGTCGAGGATGTCACCGACATCGTCCTGAATGTCAAGGGTCTTGTCTTCAGGGCTCTCGGCACGACCGACGAGGCGACCGCCACCATCTCGGTTGACGGCCCCTGCGAGGTCACCGGTGCGGACTTCTTTATTCCGTCCGAGTTTGAGCTGGTCAACCCCGAGCAGCACATTGCTACGCTCACCGAGGGTGGCCATCTCACCATGAGCATGCGCATCGGCTATGGCCGCGGCTATGTTTCTGGCGAGGCCAACAAGCGCGACAACGATCCCATCGGTGTGATCCACGTCGACTCGCTGTACTCGCCGGTTTCCCGTTGCGCCAAGCTCGTTGAGGCTTGCCGTGTCGGTCAGCACACCGACTACGACCGCCTTGTCCTCGAGATCGAGACCAACGGCTCCATCGCCCCGCGCGACGCCGTGGTCCAGGCTGCCAATATCATCAACCAGCATATGGCCGCCTTTATGAACCTTGCCGAGACCCCCGAGGTCGAGGAGGAGGCTTCGATCTTCGCTCCCGAGGTCACCAACGACAACGCCGAGCTGGACAAGCAGATCGAGGATCTGGACCTTTCCGTCCGTTCCTACAACTGCCTTAAGCGCGCCAGCATTCACTCGGTCCGTCAGCTCGTTGAGTTCTCGGAGAACGATCTGCTCAACATCCGTAACTTCGGTGTTAAGTCGATCGAGGAAGTGAAGGACAAGCTTGAGTCCATGGGCCTGAGCCTGAAGGCTTAATGCTTCGCATATTTGAGGAGAAACTAGACCATGCGTCACAACGTTAAGAAGGGCCTGAAGCTCGGCACCGATGCGAGCCACACCAAGGCCATGAAGAAGAGCCTTGCTAAGGCCCTCTTCGAGAACGACCGCATCAAGACCACCGAGACCCGCGCTAAGGCGCTGCGTTCGGTCGTCGATCCGATCATCACTTGGGCCAAGAAGGGCGACCTGCACTCTCGTCGTCTGGCTATCGCCAAGCTCGGCGATAAGCAGCTCGTTGCCGAGATCTTCGACAAGGCTGCCCAGGGTATGTGGCAGGATCGCAACGGCGGTTATACCCGCATCATGAAGCTCGGTAACCGCAAGGGCGACAACGCTCCCATCGTTATCATGGAGCTCGTCACCGAGCCTTGCACGCCTAAGGCCAAGAAGGCTGCTCCGGCCCCCAAGAAGGCCGCTGCTCCCAAGAAGGTCGAGGCTGCCGAGGAGGCTCCTGCTGAGGAGACCGCTGAGTAGACAATCCGTCTGCATAGGCTATATTCGAGGGGTACGTTCGCGTACCCCTCTTTTTTTGTCGAAATGCCATTGCCTGTTTGTTGGGAGCGCCCATGACCGCGCCGTCTGATTTCAATTCGATTCCAGAGCTCGATGCCACGCTCGTTTTCCGCGTGGCATACGATGGCTCGTCCTATAGCGGCTTTGCCGAGCAGCCGGGACAGACGACGGTTGCGGGTGAGCTGCGTCGAGCCATCGAGACGCTGCTTCGCCGTCCGATCGATCTGACGTGCGCGGGTCGCACCGATGCCGGCGTGCATGCCGTGGCTCAGTACATCAGCGTGCCCGTAACGGACGCTGAGCTCGCCCTAACGCGCCGTAGGTGGCTGCGGGCTATGGATGCCCTGCTGCCCAAAGATATCGCCATCAACGAGGTCTACAAGGCCCGTAAAGGCTTTTCTGCACGTTTTGACGCGCGTTCCCGTACGTATACGTACCGTATTGCCGATCGAGATGCGCGCCCCGTGCTGTCCCGCGGTGCGGTGTGGTGGCATCGCTATCCCTTGGATGTTGAGGCTATGTCTGCTGCCTGCCCCGCGCTGCTGGGCGAGCAGGACTTTAAAAGCTTTTGCAAGGTTGCTTCTGCCGTGGGCAAACCTACGCACCGCTGCGTAATGCGCGCCGAGTTTGGCCATGAGGTTGCGTTTGGCGAGGACATCCTGACGTTTACCATCGAGGGCAATGCGTTTCTGCATTCGATGGTCCGCACGATCGTTGGCACGCTTGTCGAGATTGGCATGCATCGCCGTAAACCCGAGTGGATGCGCGAGGTCATCGATGCTTGCGATCGTACCGCTGCGGGCCCCACGGCTCCTGCCTGCGGCCTTACGTTTATGGGCGTGGATTACGATCCCGCCGAGCTTGTCGTGCTCGACTAGGGGAGGGCTTGACGCGCCGTTCGTCGGCATCTGTCATCTGTGGGCTGCGCGTGTGCAACATCTGTTCTTGGCGTGCAGTGCAACCGGTGTCTCATTGCTTTTATTTATGGGGTGTACCATGAACCACGGTTTGATTCATTGCTGTCGAGAGGACGGATAACTTGGTTCGACGTGGCTCGCATCCGCGACTTTCGGTGATCCTTGTGGTAGAAGGTTCGCCCAGCTATGCGATGCGTGCGCTCGAGAGTATCCAGAACCAAGACCTCTACGATTTGCAGATTGTCGTTGTCTGCCGCGATGCTGCGCCTGGTGTGCGCCATTCGCTTCAAGTTGCAGCCGACAGGGACATCCATATTGATTTGATTGACGTCGAGGACGCGAAGCGCGGCGCTTGTCTTCGTGCCGGTTTTGCTGCCTCGCGCGGCTCTCAAATCATCGCCATGAACGCCGATGAGTGGTTTGCTCCGCAGTCTCTTTCCAAGATGGTCGATATCGCGTGCGATACTGCGGCAGACATAGTGCTCCCCACGGTGTCGCTCGACCGCTATGATGCACATCGAGAGCGCCATTCGCGCGTCTTGGATGCTGCTCATATTTCCATTGATAGCAAATCTTCGATGGTGACCGGGCTGTCCCAGTTGATTTTAGGCGGCCTAGTCGTTCAGACCTCTGGCGTGATGTATAGCCGTCCGCTGTTTGAGGCATGCCTTTTGTACGACAAGGCGTTTCGCACAGTTGGGTTTATGGCGTGCTCGCTCTCGCGGGCGCAGCGCGTCTCCGGATGCGGCGACGCTTGTTTCCACGCGGCGGCACCTAAGCTTACAGATGCCTTTGATCCCACCATGTATGCCAAGGTATCCGATGACACCCGGGCGCTCGACGAGCTTACGGACTCACTCTCGGAAGCAGATAGCGGTGGTCGGCTCAAGCTGGCAACCCAAAAGTTCTACTTTGCCGGACTGGTCGCCTGCATCGAGAATTTGTGTCTGAGCCCGCATGGGGTGTCGTCAATCGAGCGTTCCGCCCGTATGCGTGATATGCTCGAGGCGCCTCGAACCCGTCAGATGGTCGCCGCGCTCAAGGATAACCATCGGGGGCTCGGTCTGTTGTTTGGGCCGATCGCCAGCGCCAAGCCCGCGCGCTGCGTGATGTGTACGCATCTGGCAGCTTTTCTTAACCGGACGGGCGCAAAAACCGCCTAAACGGCTCATCTCGAAACAAATTTGCATAGAATTGTTTCGAAATGCGTTCTTATACACAAAAGCCTTCAAATAGCGTTAAACTATTCAGTCACTGATTGATTGTCTCCGCCATCTTTTGGAGAGAGGGTTTGTATGGCTAAAAAACGCAATGGGCGCCAGGATGCCATTAGAGATATTGTGCGCAATAAGGACGTCCGCACGCAGCGCGTGCTGGTCGATGAGCTCCGCGCTATGGGCTTTGATTGCACGCAGGCGACTGTCTCTCGCGATATTGCCGATATGGGGCTGCGTAAGCTCCCTGAGGGCATCTATGTTCTGGCAGAGGACCTGCACCTGCAGCGTATGGTTTCCGAGCTCGTAACGGGCGTTCTGCGCACCGATAATCTGGTTATGATCAAGGCTCAGCCTGGCACGGCTTCCGGCATCGCCGCCGCCGTTGATGCGGCAGAGCTGCCCGATGTGCTTGGCTCGCTTGCCGGCAACGATACGATTTTGGTTATTGCCCAGACGGCCGAGGACGGCGAGCGTCTCGAGGCGCTGATCAATAAGCTGAGCAATTCTCGCAAGTAGGCGTGCGGGTCGTGCGCTCGGCACTGTGCGCGCTGACATAGTGGCTTGTAAGGGGTATCGACGTTGGTCGGTACCCCCTTTTGTCTGTCGGTATAAAGACCGCCCACCAGGTCGCTTTAAACTAAAAGACCCCCGAGCAGTTCAATAAGCTGCTCGGGGGCCTTGTTGATTATGGCCGGATGATTTCTAGCCGACCGTATCGTCAGGCGTGGGCGAGGGGTCGGGAGTGGGCGTGGGCGTAGGCGTGCCGCCATCGCCGCCGGTCGAACCACCAGTGGATCCGCCCGTCGAGCCACCGGTGGTACCGGTGCCGCCGGTGGTGTCGCCGCCCGTGGTCTCGGTGGTCGTGGTCGTCGTGGTAGTCGTTGTGGTGGTGGTTTCCTCTTCGTCCTCGTCCTCGTCCTCGTCCTTGTCGTCGTTCTCCGTCTTCTTGGTGTTGTTGGTGCCGTAGAACTTCCAGACGCTGTTGTTCTTGTAGGTGGGAGCCGTTCCGGTCGCAAACTCCTCGCGCTCGGTACCGGTCAGAACGGTGTTCATAAACCGCTTAAAGACAGGCAGGTTGGTGCTGTCGCCCAGCAGGTCTGTGCCGTATTTTTGAATGGGAATCTCGCCCGCGGAATAGCCGGTCCACAGGGCACACGCCAGCTGCGGGGTATAGCCGCAGAACCACAGGTTGGTGGTGTTGTCGGTGGTGCCCGTCTTGCCGGCATAGGGCTGGTTGACGCTCAGGGCACCGGCAGCACCCGTACCGCCGCCCTGCATGACGCCGGACAGAACATCGGTGACCGCGGCGGCCTCGCCCTCGGTAAGCACCTGTGAGGGATTGTCGGTGTGCTGGTACAGCACCGAACCGGTACGAGAGTCAATCTCGGTGATGGCGATCGGCTGGCGATAGTAGCCGCCGTTGGCAAACGTCGCGTAGGCGGCGGCCATCTCGAGCGGCGAGATCGAGCCGGTGCCGAGGGTCATGACGGGAACGTCCTCGATGTTGTCCTTGGCGGGATCGATGCCGAGCTTTTTGACGAGTGAGATGATCTTGCTGTTGCCGACGGCTTCCGCCACCTGGATGTAGCCGGTGTTGGAGGAGTATGCCGTTGCCTGCTTAAGCGTGATGTTGCCATAGCTATGGTTGGCGTAGTTTTGGACCTCGGTCGTGGTACCCTTGGCCTTGAGCGGCGAGTTGCAGTTGAGGGTGACGTTGGGGTTCATGCCGTTTTGGATGGCAGTTGCCAGCGTAAAGGCCTTAAAGGTGGAGCCGACGGGACGCTTGGCCGTGGCATGGTTTACGTGGTTCTCGTCGGCGTTGTAGTCGTAGCCGCCCACCATGCACTTGATGTAGCCGGTCTTGGGGTCGACGACGACCATGCCCATGTCCAGGCCGTCGAGTGAGAGTGTGTCGAGCTGCTCGCGGACGGCATTCTCTGCCACCTGCTGCATCGTGGGGTCGATGGTGGTCTTGACGGTCAGGCCGCCCTTAAAGAGCACGTCGGTCGAGAACTCCTGCTCCAGCAGCTGCTTAACATAGGCGACAAAGTAGGGCTGCGAGTATACGTCGACGCCGCTGCCCGAAATCTCGGTCACGTTGAGGGTGATGGGCTCGGCCTGTGCGGCATCGTGCTCCTCCTGCGTGATGTGGCCCAGGCGCAACATGTTGTCAAGGACCTTGTTGCGACGGGACAGCGCCAGGTCGGGGTTGACCGTGGGGTCGTACTGCGAGGGCGAGTTGGGAAGGCCGATGAGCAGTGCGGCCTCGCTCAGGGTGAGGTCGGCGGCGCTCTTGGACAGATAGGTTTCGGCTGCGGCCTCGATGCCGTAGGCGCCGTGACCGTAGTAGATGGTGTTGAGGTACATCATGAGGATCTCGTCTTTGGAGTACATGTCCTCCATCTTGACGGCGATGTAGGCCTCGCGCACCTTACGCTCGATGGTCGAGTCGAACTGCTCCTCCTGCAGGATGGTGTTGCGCACCAGCTGCTGGGTGATAGTCGAGGCGCCTTCGTGCCCGCCGCCGAGGGTTGCCACCGCAGCACGCGCGATACCCCACAGGTCGATACCGCCGTGCTCGTAGAAGCGCTCGTCCTCGACGTCAACGGTGCCCTGCAGCACGTAGGGGGAGACCTCGTCCTTGGTGATGGACTTGCGGTTTTGCGTGTAGAAGCTCGCGATCTTGTTGCCGTTGCAGTCGACGATCTCGGTGGGTTCGCTCACCAGATACGCGTTGGCGTCGGTGTAGTCGGGCAGATCGGACAGCCAGCGGTTGACGTTGCCGACCATGCCGATGCCAAATGCCACGCCCGCGATAAGCAAAAAGCCCAAAAACGAGAGCAGGATTATGGGCAGGGCATGCGTCTTTGAACGGCTGCGTCCCTGTCGTTGGCGAGGACCCATATATTGACCTCCAGGTATGTCGTGCCGGACGGCGGATGTGCCGTCGGGGCAGGATGGACATAAGTTATTACACGATAAACCAAACGGGGCGCGCGAGGCCTCGTGTATGCTGGAAGACAGCATTTTTCAGAGTGAATGCATACCTTGGTAAGGAGTTTGCCGATGGCGATTCGGACGATGGGGCCGAGCGGACAATACGAGACTAGATTGGATGCTGCCGGTGCGGCGCTGCCCGAGTTGCTGGCGCCGGCGGGCGGGCTCGACCAGATGCTTGCGGCCATCGCTGCGGGTGCCGATGCCATCTATGCGGGGTTGGGCGGCTTTAACGCCCGTGTGAGCGCTCATGGCTTTACGGATGACGAGTTTGCGCGCGGTTGTGCCGTGGCGCATGCTCATGGCGTGCGTGTGTACGTGACGCTCAACGTGTTCGTGTTTGACGATGAGCTGTCCGACGCGGTGGCGCTGGGAGCTCATGCACTGGAGCTGGGCGCCGATGCTCTGATTGTGGCCGATGCCGGGTTGGCCTGCGCGCTGCGCGCGGCGATTCCCGGGGTCGAGATTCACCTGTCCACGCAGGCGGGCGTTCATAGCGAGGGTGCCGTGCGGCTTGCCGCCGACGAGCTGGGGGTCGAGCGCGTGACGACGGCACGCGAGCTGACGGTCGACGAGATTGCGACGCTATGTGCCACGGGCGTGCCCATTGAGGTATTCTGCCACGGTGCGATTTGCATCGGCTATTCGGGGGCGTGCGAGTTCTCGGCCCTGCGGCGTGGGCGCTCGGCGATGCGCGGCGACTGCACACAGCCGTGCCGTCTGGCGTACGACCTAGTGGACGAGGCGGGGCAGAGTGTTGTTGCTGTCGAGGGAGATCGCCTGCTGTGCCCGCGCGACTATCTGGGTATTGCGCATCTGCCCGAGCTTGTAGATGCCGGCGTGGCGTCGCTCAAGATCGAGGGGCGCATGAAGAACCCAGATTACGTATTCAACGTGGTGCGGGTGTGGCGCCGGGCACTCGATATGCTGTGCGACGGCGCGTGGGACCCCGGTGCCGTGGAAGAGCTTGAGCGCGAGCTGGGAAGGTCGTTTAACCGTGGGTTTACCGATGCGTACCTGCGAGGGCGTTCGGGTGCCGAGCTGATGAGCTTTGAGCGCGCAATTAACCAGGGCGTGCGCGTGGGGCGCTTGGTCGCTGTGGGCCACGAAGAGGTGACCGTTGAGCTCGACGCCGCCGTGGCGGCGGGTGACACGCTCGAGATTCGGTTCTATCCGGGTGTCGACGCGCGTCCCGATGTGCCCAAGCGCTGGCCGCAGGTGCCCTGCCCGGTGGATGCCGCAGCGGGGAAGCGCGTCGTCGTGCATTGCAAGCGTAAGGTGGACATGGGCTGCGAGGTGTACCTGATTCGCAGCGCCGGTGTGTTGGAGCAGACGGCGACGGTGTTGGAGCGCATGCGGGCCGAGGCGGATGCGATTGCGCCCGTTGCGCGTGCCGTTGAGGTGCTGCCCTTTGAGGACGTTGCGGTGGATGGCGGTGCGTCGACGGAGTTGGTGGAGTGCGCGGTTCCCACTCGCATGGATTTTGCTTGGCAGCTGATGGATGCCGACCCGCGCGGAGAACTCGATTTGTCCGACGTCGTTGTGGTGCTTGACGAGGTGTGCCGCGCGAGTGACGCTGACTGGACCCGCTCACTGATGCAGCGTGCCGGGCGCGCCGTCTGCCGCAACCTGGGACAGGTGGTGATCGCTCGCGAGCTGGGCGTGACGTTTGACGTGGCGGCGCCGGTGTTCTGCGCGAATCGGGCCACGCTTACCTGGCTGCGCGGACTCGGTGCGGGGCGGGTGTACTTGCCGGCCGAGTTGCTCGACAATGATGCGGAGCGTATTGCCGAACTGGCTGCTGAACCCGGCGTCTTGGGTCCGGTCGACGCCGACCGTCCCGAGCTTATGGTGTGCGAGCACTGCCTGCTGACCGCCGAGGGCGTCTGCGCCACCGATGCGACGGGACAGGTCCGTTGCCGCGACTGCTTGCGTCGTCGGCAGGTACGCTATCTGGTCGAGCGTGACGGTACACGTCTGCCAGTTGCCATTGACGCATGCGGCAGGACGAGGATTTTCCTGTCGTAGGTGCCGCGTCGCGTCAGTTTGTTATCATAAGAGAGTTTATGGACTTCCAGCACCGCCGTTTTCGGCGAGGGTGCTATAGCAAAAGGAGGATACCCAATGCTGTCTGTTGACGAGCAAATGCGTATCATCACCTCGGGCGCCGCGCAGATCGTTCCCGAGGCCGACCTTCGCAAGAAGCTTGAGAAGGGCGAGCCCCTCAACATCAAGCTCGGCGTCGACCCCACCAGCCCCGACCTGCACCTGGGCCACGCCGTGCCGCTGCGCAAGATGCGTCAGTTCCAGGACCTGGGCCACAACGTCACCCTCATCATCGGCAACGGTACCGCGCTGATCGGCGACCCCTCGGGCAAGAACTCCACGCGTCCGCAGCTTTCGCAGGAGCAGATCGAGGCCAACGCCGAGACCTACGTGAGCCAGGCCATGAAGATCCTGGACCCCGAGAAGACCACCATCGTGCACAACGGTGACTGGATCCTTTCGATGGACCTGGCCGGCCTGCTGCAGGTATGCTCCAAGTTCACCGTCGCCCGCATCCTTGAGCGCGACGACTTTACTAAGCGCTACCAGTCTCAGACGCCGATCGCCCTGCATGAGTTCCTGTATCCCGTGATGCAGGCTTTCGACTCTGTGCAGATCAAGGCCGACGTGGAGATGGGCGGCACCGATCAGCTCTTCAACCTGCTCGCCGGCCGCGAGCTCATGGAGAAGATGGGTATGGAGCCGCAGATTGCGCTCACCATGCCGCTGCTCGAGGGCACCGACGGCGTGCGCAAGATGTCCAAGTCCTATGGTAACTACATCGGCCTGACCGACGCTCCCAAGGACATGTTCGGCAAGACCATGTCCATCCCCGACGAGATGATCGGCAAGTACTATCGTCTGGCCAGCTCGCTCACCCCTGCCGAGGTCGACAAGATCGACGCCGCCCTGGCCGATGGCTCCGCCGACCCCTACGAGCTCAAGCGTGCTCTGGGCCGCGACCTGTGCGACACCTACCACGGCGCCGGCGCCGGCGACGAGGCTCAGGCCGAGTTCGACCGCGTGTTCAAGGAGGGCCAGCTCGCCGACTTCCCCGAGAAGCACGTTGAGCTGACCGTCAACGACGAGGGCCAGATCTACCTCGCCGGCTTGCTCAAGGACCTGGGTCTTTCGGCGAGCGCCGGCCAGGCTCGTCGCGATATCGACGGCGGCGGCGTCAAAATCAACGGCAAGGCCGTGGCTCCCAAGAGCTATAACATCGATCCCAGCGCCCTCAAGCTGGGCGACACTCTCTCCGTGGGCAAGCGCAAGGGCTTCAAGCTTATTTAGTTACGCCGTTCTACCGAACGGCGGACTGGCCGACGCTGCGCGGGCCGCATTTGGACAATCTGACGTTCAACTTCAAGGGCGCGACCAGAAGGTCAGCGCCCTTTCGTTTCACGTCACCTTGTCTCAAATGCGGCCCGCTCGCTGGCGCTGCCAAAACATCGGCGCTTCCGTTGTTGGCACTTTGGGACGTTCCTTTTGTGCCGGCACTTTGGGACACTCCTTGTCATTGGTGCAAAGCAACCTGTCCCCATTGCGTCAAGCGGCGTGTGCCGTTAAGCGGAGAGGCGCATTGTTGACCCATCGTTTGGGCATACAATGGCTATTGGCTTGCTGCGGTGAAGGCTCGTCCGCTCCGCAGCTTTTTTCTACGGTTAAAGGAGTATGTATGTCCGTTGAGGTCATGAGGTCTGTGATCGATGCTGCCGAGGGGCGCGTGCCCGTCGACACGCTGTTTGCCAATGCGCAGATTGTCGACGTGTATGGCCAGCGTGTGGCGCCCGGTAGCGTTGCCGTCAAGGACGGCGTGATCGTCGGTGTTCTCTACGACGGTCGCGACGATGTCGCCGGTACCTACGAGGCTGCCGAGGTTATCGACTGCCAAGGGCGCTATCTCGCTCCCGGTTTTATTGACGGGCATCTGCATATCGAGTCCTCGAACATTCGCCCCGCCGAGTATGCGCGCATGGCCGCGACGCGCGGTACCACCACCGCCATTGCCGACAGCCACGAGATTGCCAATGTTGCCGGTCTTGACGGCTTGCGCTTTATGATTGAGGACGGCCGCCGCGCACCCATTTCCATCAAGTACATGATGCCTTCGTGCGTGCCCGCACTGCCCGACGAGCAGGCCGGTGCCGTTATTTCTGCTGCCGATATGCAGGCGTTTTTTGCCGAGCATCCGGGCGATGTCTTTGGTCTGGGCGAAATGATGAACCTGCCGGGCGTCTTTATGGCCGACCCCGAGACCTGCGCTCGCATCGATGCTGCCAACCAGACGCCGTCCAAGCAGGTTGACGGCCACGCGCCGCTCGTTGCCGGTAAGGACCTCAATGCCTATGCCGCAGCGGGCATTATCGCCGACCACGAGTCGACGATTCCCGAGGAGGCACTCGACAAGCTATCCCGCGGCATGTATGTGATGCTGCGTGAGGGCACGTGCAGCCACGACCTGGCCAATTTGTCCCCGATGCTGCTGGAGAATCCTGCCCGCGCCCGCCGCTGCTGCTTTGCGACCGACGATCGCGCTCCCTCCGATGCTCTTTCGACCGGCATGATCGACAATGCCTGCCGCGTGGCTATCGAGGCCGGTATCGACCCCGTGGTCGCTATCTCTATGGCGTCCCTCTCCACGGCCGAGGCGTTTGGCCTGGATCACGGCTGCCGCGACCCGCACGAGCTCCGCGGTGCGATTGCCCCGGGCAAGCGTGCCGACCTGCTGGTGCTCAATGACCTGACGTTTGCCACGGCTCCGCATCGTGTATATGCCGCCGGTGCCCTGGTGGCGCAGGACGGCACCTTTGTGGGCGAGATCGCACCCGAGATGGCCGAGGTTGCGGCCCTTGCCGATGAGCTGCGCGCCTCCGTTAAGCTGCCGAAGCTTTCGCTCGACGTATTCGACTATGCCTTTAAGCCGGGCGAGGCCGTGATTGACGTGGTGCCGGGCAAGGCCATCACGGGCATGGTTCGTCCCGAGAGCGCCGAGGGCCTGCGCCGTATTATGCTGATCGAGCGCCACGGCCGCGGCGTGTCGCTGCAGGCCGAGGGCGCCGACGGTGACGGCCCCGCTGGCCTGGGACTCGTTGGCAAGCATATCGGCCGCGGCTGGGTGCGCGGCTTTACCATCACGGGTGGTGCCATCGCCTCGACGATCGGACACGACTCGCACAACGTGTGCGTCGTGGGCGACAACGCCGCCGATATGATGGCCGCCGTTGATGCCGTGGGCCAGGGCGGTCACGTGCTGGTGCGCAACGGCGAGGTCGTGGCGCGCATTCCGCTGGCGCTCGGTGGCCTGATGAGCGAGGGCACGGCCGAGGATGTCGCCGCGCAGCACGACGACTTTATGGTCAAGGCGCGTGCCATGGGCATCGAGCCGCCGCTCGACCCCATCATGGGCATCATTTTCCTGCCCCTGCCGGTGATCCCGACGCTCCGCATCCGCCCCGAGGGCATGTTCGACGTCACGACCTTCACCTACGCCGACTAGTCATCGGGGACGTTCTTAAACGACTAGTCGTCGGGGTGGCGTGTCGCCTGACGCCGCGACCGTGAGACCTCTGGCATGTGTGAGCTATTTGCTAGGTCCTTGTAACGTTTACGCCCGCAGAGTCTTATTTGAGCTCCCTTTGGGTACGTTGGAATTGGATATACGTCCGATTCCATCAAGCCCGAAGGGAGCTTTTCTATGTTTAAACTGATTGCATCCGATATGGACGGCACGTTGCTTGACGAAAACGGCCAGGTGCCTCCCGAGACCTACGAACTGATTCTGGCGCTACACGAGCATGGCGTGCATTTCGCCGCATCGTCAGGCCGTCGTTACGACCGCCTGTGCGAGTTCTTTGCACCTGTTCGCGACAAGATGGACTTTGTCGCCGCTAACGGCGCCCAGGTCTACGCCGACGGTAAGATGGTAGACCGCGAGGTGTATTCGCACCTGGCGATTCGAAGGCTCGCCCAGGCCGTCGCGACGTTTCCCAATCTGCATCTTGCACTTTTTGACCGAACCAAGTCCTTCTTGCTCGATGACGAGTGCAAGTTCGTGCGTGAGGTCGATAAGGACCTTCCCAATGCCGAGCGCATTTGGGAGCTGCCCGATCCCAGCGTAAATATCATCAAGGCGAGTATCTTTTGCGATGACGGTGCCGTTATGGACAGCGCTTACGTACTACAGCGCGAACTCGGTCAGCTCTTTACTTTTGCGCCTTCGGGCAACGCGTGGATCGATGCCATGCAGCCCGGCGTGTCGAAGGCCTCGGGCATCGCACAGCTCATGGAGCACTATGGAGTCGAACGCGACGAGGTTATGGCGTTTGGCGACTCGATGAACGACTACGAGATCATTCGCTTTGTCGGCACGGGCTGCGCGATGGAAAACGCGCGCCCCGCGCTCAAGGCAGTGGCCGATCGCGTGGTGGGTTGTAATCGCGACCACGCCGTCCAGCAGGAGCTCCGTCGCGTGCTGGAGAGTCTCTCCTAATCCGGCAGATGGGGACGTTCTTTTTCTGCCGGCAGTGGGGGACAGTCCTTGCAGCTTTTTGCGAAGAGTGTCCCCAGTGACTAGTCGTTTAAGAACGTCCCCAGTGACTAGGCGAGGGCGGCCATGATGGTGCGGGCGACGCCGTCGTGGTCGTTGTCGTATTCGGTGATGGCGTCGGCGGCCTCGCGGTCTTCGGGCTCGGCGTTGATCATGGCCATGCCATGGCCCGCTGCCTGCAGCATGGGGATGTCGTTGATGTTGTCGCCGAACGCCCAGGCGTCGGCGAGACGCTCGCCCAGATGCTCACACAGCCACGTGAGGGCCGTTCCCTTGGTGGCGCCCTCGCCCATGACCTCGATATTCATGGCGTAAGAACGCGTGACCTCAATGCCTCCGAGCGTGTCGAGCGCCGCCGCGATGGCGTCGCGATCGGCCGGGTCGTGCCAGTACATGGCGATGCGTTCGAGCGTCTCGACTTCGTCGATCTTGCTGTCGATATCCATGTCGATCGGTGTTCGTGTGCGCTTGAGCGAAGCCGCGATGTGGGGATCGCCGCCGCAGAACTCATCTAGGCGCCCGTAAAGCGAACGGGGGAGGAAACACTGTCCATCCGCGAAGATATCGAAGGTCACATCGTGGCCGGCGGCAATGCGATGGATGCGGTGGGCAATGCCGCAATCGAGCGGACGGCTCAAGATGCACGTGGCGCGCGAGGCGTCGGTGGGCACATCGTCGTCGAGCTGCCAGACGCTGGCGCCGTTGGCGCAGACTGCGTAGTGCACGGCGGGATGGGCGAGAATGGGCTCAAAGATGCCCGACAGCGGACGCCCCGTGCAGGGAACAAACTCGATGCCACGACGTGCGAGCTCGTCGAGCATTGTCCAGGTGGCATCGCTCGTCTGCTTATCGCTCGTCAGCAGCGTCCCATCCATATCGGAAAACACAATCATTTGATGCAGCCCTTTCTACTGGCATAAAAAGCGTGGCCGAGGGCTTGGGTCCCTGGCCACGCTCGAGTTCTATAACGGTCCGCGTCCTAGCGGTCGGCGAGCGGCTTGTACTCCAGCGGCTCGATCACCGGACGATAGGCGGGGCGGATGATACGGTGCGCGCAGAAGAGCTCTTCCATGCGGTGCGCCGACCAGCCGGCCATGCGGGCGACGGCGAATAGCGGCGTAAAGAGCGTCTCGGGCACGCCGAGCATCTTGTAGATAAAGCCCGTGTACAGGTCGATGTTGGCGCAGATGGGCTTGGTCATGCCGTGGTCGCGCATGACCTGGGGTGCCAGGCGCTCGATACGCTCGATGAGTGCGAACTCTTCGCCCAAGTCCTTCTTGGCTGCCAGTGAGCGCGCGTAACGGCGGCAGACCTCGGCGCGCGGGTCGCTGAGCGTATAGACGGCGTGGCCCATGCCGTAGATGAGGCCCGTGCCGTCGAAGGCCTGCTTGTCGAGGATCTTGCCCAGGTAGGCCGCGACCTCGTCCTCGTCCTCCCAGTTGGAGACATGCGCGCGGATGTCCTCGTGCATAGACACGACCTTGGCATTGGCGCCGCCGTGGCGCGGGCCCTTGAGCGAGCCGATAGCCGCGGCGTAGGCGGAATACGGGTCGGTGGCCGAAGACGACAGCACGCGGCAAGCGAAGGTGGAGTTGTTGCCGCCGCCGTGCTCGGCATGCAGCATGAGCATAACGTCGAGCAGCATCGCCTCATCGCGGGTGAACGCCATGCCGCCGCGCAGGACCTGTAGGATGGTCTCGGCGGTGGAGAGGCCGGGCGTGGGGTGCGGCACGTGAACCTCGGAGCCGCGAAGCTTGGCGACCGAGGCCATGTGTGCGAAGGCGGCGATGCGCGGGAGACGTGCGAGCATGGAAATGGCGACGTCGATTTCGTGCTCGGGCGTGATCACGTCTGGTTCGGCATCGAAGGCGTAGAGCAGCAGCACGGCGCGCTGAAGCACATTCATGATGCTCGACGACACCGTGGTCATGGGAAACTCTTTGACGTACTCGTCGCTCAGATGTCTAAAGGCACCTAGGCGCTCGCAGAAGCCGTCGAGCTCTTCCTTGTTGGGCAGCGAACCCGTGATAAGCAGATAGGCGACTTCTTCGTAGCCGTAGCGATTCTCGGCCTGGGCATTGTTGACCAGATCCTCGATGCTGTAGCCGCGAAGCGTGAGCTTGCCCTGATCGGGCACGACCTTTCCGTCGACCTTGTTGTAGCCGTGCACATCCGAGATACGAGTGAGGCCCGCGACCACGCCCGAGCCGTCGGCATTGCGCAGGCCGCGCTTGACATTGTGCTCTTCGAACAAGCCCTCGTCATAAGGGTCGGTCGGCAGGCCGTGGTAGAGGCTTTCGCTCTCAGGCGAAATCTGGCGGCTTGCTTCGTAATCCAGAACCAGTCGGCTCAAGTGGTCATCGAAGCGGTAATAGATTTTCTTGGCGTCGTAGGCCATGCGCGCTCCTCTCCGGTCCGCTTTGGGGCCGCGCGCTTGGACGATATGACGTCAAGCTGCCCCGAGCGGCTTGTTCGCTACAGGCGGTACATAAAGTTAAAGACGTCCTCGCGCTGGATGGACACGTTGACGCCCGAAAGCTCGCCGGCCTCGGCCAGGGCCTTCTGCAGCTCGGCGAAGTCGAGCTTGGACTCGGCGGTGTCGGCCAGCATGGTCATGGTGAAGATGTCCTCGATAATGGACTGCGTGATGTCGCGGATGTCGACGTTGGCCTCGCCCAGAACGCGGGTGACGCCGGCGACGATGCCGGGGCGGTTCTTGCCAAGGACGGTGATGACGATACGGGAGGACGAGATCTCGGCCATGGGAAACCCTTTCGCGTGATTGCGGCGCGCGCGGGGCGCTCCGCTACGGTACAGTGTTCATCATTGTACCTGTCTGGCGCAAAAAAGGCGCGCTCGCTGCGGCGTTACATGCCTGCAACATGAGCGTAAGGGGGAAGGCCGTACGGGGAAGAGCCGTCTGGCGCGTGTCCGGCTCGTGTTGGGTTGATTTCCGATCTCAGCCGAACACATTGAGCGGACAGGCCGTTCCCGCAGTCAGCCGAACGCCTCCGACGGCTGATTCCGAACTGGAAGCGGAGGGCATCCCCGCCCTTCGGTAGGGGATACCGCTCCGCGGCGCATGCCGCGGGCGGCGCCCCTATCGGACCACCGTGACCTCAGTTGGGATGGGCCCAGCACTGCCGCGTACTCGGTGAGCTAGAGCCAACTGTTCGTCTTCACGTCGCGTATGGCGATATTTCGGTCGTCCGGCTCGGTGATGCCGTAGCCGAACGCCTGGAGCGTCTCGATGGACTCCTGGATCCTCTGTTGGAACATGGGACCCGGATCGACCCTCGGCCCGAGGTGCCCGCGCCAAAGGCACGGCGTGGCGCGCAGCATGTTATGGATTTTGGAGATGGGCTCGATGTCGGCGTAGACGTTGAGCGTCGCCATGGCGTCCTTGTGGCCGAGGATCGATTGGAGCGCCTTGATATCGCCGCCTTGGCGGATCCACTGCGTTGCGAACGTGTGGCGAAGGCCGTGGAACGTGATCAGCTCGTCGTTGGTGCCCATGAGGCCGTTGGTCTCCGAGAACGTCTTGAACGCCCTGCGGATATAGCTTGTCGTCGCGAAGGTCGCGCCCGGCTCCGACAGGATGTAGCAGTCCCCGATCTCGACCGCCCCGGTAAGGCCGCGCAAGCGCAGCTTTCCGCAGTCGATCTCGTGGGTCTCCTTCAGGAAGGGGAGTAGGCCGACCGGGTCGATGGGGATACCCCTGGCGTCATGGGTCTTGGTGTCCTTGATGAACGAACCCATTCCCTTCGCGTACGCCACCGAGTGCCTGATCGAGATCAGGCCCGTCTCGAAATCCACATCGCACCACCGAAGGCCGCAGACCTCGCCGATTCGCATCCCCGTGTGCAGGGCGAGTACGACCGCCCTCTAATCCTCGGCGGACCAATCGAGTCCGAACTCCTTTCGGGCATCCTCTTCGCTCATGACTTCGAGAAGGTCTCCGGGTTGGCAACGAAGGGCGAGGCATAGCTGCTCGAGTGTGTTGAAGCGAATGCCGCGAATATGCCCTTTTTTAATACGGGACAGGTTCACGGGCGTGGTTCCAATCCTTTCGGCAAGTTCGTTCGAGGAAATCTTTCGCTCGGCCATGATCTTGTCGAGGCGAACAATTACGGGCATGGCGTTTCCTTACGCAATCTCGTCGGAGTCGAGGTACAGCTCTCGGGCGTACAAGAAGAGCTGGGAAAGCATGAACAGGACGATGCCGAGAACCAGAGAGGTCCAATCGAATGATGAAGCGATCTCTTGGGCGCCGACGGCCCCCTCGCCGCCAAACATCGAAACGGAGGTTTTGAGTGAGCCGGCGTAGAGGCTGGTGGCAGCTTGAACAACGAAGAGAATGCCGAGCACCTTCAAGCATGTCGCAGACCCTTTCTTGAAGGGGTCTCCGCTCTTGATCGTCCACACGAGAACGGCGCTGAGGATGGTCGTAGCGATACCGATGACGGCAGGGACCAATGTCGAGATCGCAAGGGCTGGATACGCGGGGGAGTCTGCAATTACAGGGTTGTCGAGCACTTCGATTGCTGGCTTTAAGGAGAACGCCACTTGTGCGATGGCGGTGGCGCAAAGGGTCGCAGAGGCTATCGCACATGCGATGCGGAAGGAATGAAGCCGGGGAGTGCGATTGTCGGAACTCATAATAACCTCCGAAGAATTTAAAAAACTCAGGTTACTTTTTAACAGTTTATGTTAAATTGACTTTGCCGGCAAGTAATAAGGGCCGAGCATTTTGTTCGGCCCCTCTGTTCCGACTGGATGAGGTTAAGGTTGGCGATGAATATGCTCAAAATCTCGAAGGCGATCTTTAGGTCGCTTCTCTCCTCCAGGTCGCTCTGTGTTGTCGTTGTTGCGTTGATGGTTCTTTGTGCTCTGCCCGTCTTCAGGAGCGCGGCTGGCATCGACGGACGGGTCGAATACCTCGAGTCGGGAATAACCCGTGTTGAGCAGGAATTGTCAGCATCCTATGCGGATGCGCTTGTGAATGCGGGGGAGGACGGTGTCTATACCTCTTCATCAAGCATGCCCGCGCTTCTGTACCCTCTTGCCGCGGGACGTCTTATCTTGGCACCGCTCTCTCCCCTACTTCCGTTTCTGCAGATATCGGATGGAGAGTACACCTATTATGACGGATCGAAGGAGTACTTGCTATGGGTCGCAACGGCCATTGCCGTCTCGTTCCTTGCCGCGCGTCTTAACAAACGTGAAAAGCTCATCATCCAGGCACCGATGGCGAGCTGGGTAGACTTGTTGCATCGAGCGTATGGGCGAGTGTTTTTGCAATGCTTGCCGTCCTCGCCATCAATCTTCCAGGGATAATCGCCGCGCTTGTGAAGAATGGCCCGGGCTCGCCGTTCTATCCGATAGGCTACATTCAATATGCGACTCCGGTTATCAAACCGGCTTGGCTGGTGTTCGCGCAGACGGCCATCTTGCAATTCTTGGTGGCAGCGTTCATCTCGCTTGTCGTTCACCTTGCCGTGAAGATTGCCAATAACCCTACGCTTGGAATCGTGTTCGTATGTGCCCTGATGGGGGTGACGATGGTTCCCGGGTATTACGGAAGATCCATCGCTTTACGTGAGTTCGCCCTGTTGAATCCCCTTACGTATGCGAACACTGAGTTGACCGTCGGCGCCTATAGCCCGTACCCGACAACGCAGATAGTGAATCTGCCTGGATTTTGCTTCGAGCGTGGCGCGATTGCCCTCGTATGCGCAATCGGGATCGAGGTGCTGGCAATTAGCCTGCTTTGCGTTGCTGGAAAGAGCGGCTGCGCGTGCCCGATATCCCCGATTTGTCTTGAGAGAGGCTCCTTCACTGCATCGAGAACGGCAACTCGTTCGAGCGCTTGTGCCTCCGCCGTTGCATACGTAAGAACGATGGGGAAACTGCTCCTGCGTTCTCCTACCCTCGCCGTATGCGCGATTGCAATGTCGACGACGATGCTGGCCCCGGCTCTGGTCGAGATGTTTCCTGACGCTGATAACGTTTCCGCTGTTCGGTATAGGGATGGGGAGCTCCGTTCAATAGATCGGTATCTAGAGCAGAACGCTGCGAATATGGACGTCGAGGGCAAAGCGGCCCTGGAAGACATGCGGGATGCTCTTTCGGGTTTCGTGTACGCGCCTATGCCTGCGGAGGGGTTTCGAAGCCTTGCGACGTACGAGCGCGCTCGAGGTGAGCTGGGCGCGGCAGATGCGACTCTCCTGCAATCGATCGGAATCGAGCCGGAGACTCCTTCTCGTGCGGAGGCGCGCGCCCTTCTGCTTGAGTCGATCGCGAGCTTGCCGGACCCCAAGGTTTACGAGTTAAGTACGAAGATGCCCCCATTAATCCTCCTTTCGTATCTCCAGGCAGCGCTTCCCTCCTTATTTTTGCTGTTGCCCGTGGTTGTCACATCGCTCGCGTGCACCCACCTGCAGTGTCGTTCCCTTCTGGTTCTCCAGATCCCCGCAACAGCGCATGTGCGTTTTCTGACGGCTGTTGCGCTGGCTCTCCTGCTTGGCTTGGTGCTGCTTTTGGTGTCGATGGTTCCCGCTGTCGTTGTGTCCGTGATTAAGAACGGTGCGGGTGGATCGGAGTATCCCGTCGCTCTCATTCGGGCGGGAGCTTCGACAACGTCCATGGTGGGGGAGGCGGTGTTGTGCAGTATTCCGTTGCTGGTCATGGCATACGGCGTGATTTCCGTCGTCGCTGCGTTGACAGCAGCGATTAGCCGCAACCCCGTTGTCACCGGAATGGTTTGCGCGGTTCTCTTGGTGTTGGGTTCGTTGAGCGCTCATGTTGAAAGCGTGGGCATGGGCGTCGCGCTGCTGGCTCCATTCGCCTCGTTTGATCCCGCTTCCCAGGTGGGGACGATTGGGTTCCTTGGGCGAGGGACGAACGCGATGCCTTTTGGAGAGGTCGTCGGCGCATCGGGCGCTCTGCTGGTGGTCTTGGGCGCCGTATCTCCGTTGATGGTGCGCCTGAGTGTTCCAAAGATCGAAAGGGGATGATCTCGATGATTGACCTTCAAACGCTGACGATCTCTTATGGAAAGAAGGTGCTCGTAGATTCGGTGAACGCTGAGTTTGCCCCGGGTACGGTCTACGGTCTCGTCGCTCCGAACGGGCATGGAAAGACGACGTTGCTGCGTGCGATGGCAGGTTTGCCGGGTCCTCGCGTGGACGGGAGCATCGTTCTGGATGAGGTGCAGGGTACGGGTGCGAGAGAGGTCCGTTCTATGATCTTCTATGCACCTGGTGAGGGGACGCTGCTGTATC
This sequence comes from uncultured Collinsella sp., assembly GCA_959026725.1. GTDB lineage: Bacteria > Actinomycetota > Coriobacteriia > Coriobacteriales > Coriobacteriaceae > Collinsella. Next base: position 99,800 of record CAUFMG010000005.1, on the reverse strand, counting down.
CCGGATTGCGTGCGGAAGATCACCTCAAGATGGTTTGCGATATGTGGCCGCATGCTCGCGATATCGAAGAGATAGTGGAACAAACGCAGATAGGCGAGTTCGCGAAGATGAGGATCCGCACTCTGAGCCAGGGCATGAAGCAGCAGCTTACCCTGGCGATTGCGTATGCGACGGGCGCGCGGTACCTTCTATTAGATGAGCCCATGAACGCGCTCGACCCCAGCAGGGTGGACTTGCATTCCGAGATTCTCAGGAAGCTGGCCGATTCTGGTACGTGCATCATCATGTCATCCCACATCTTGGATTCGGTCGATAGGCTGTGCGATGAGATTCTGTTTTTGAAGGATGGGAGGCTCATTAGAAGCATTCCGCAAGATGATGCTGCGCCGAAGTCTCCTGGATCCCATTTCGCAAAGCCTGCCGGACGCGCCGAGGGTGCGCTAAGCACGTATCGGCGACTCTACGAAAAGGGCGGGTAGAAATGCAAGTTAAAAATCTATGTGGCCAATGTGATGCCGTTGAACCCGCATATCGATACCGCTCAGCCATTCGCCTCGCCCCCGTCGCACGCATCTTCATTCGGTCTGTCATTATTAATCTAACGATGCTTTGAGAAATGTAGGTGCTTCCAAATGTACTGTCGACTTCTTCTCAAACTAATCCTAAGAGACAGGGCCGTATGGATCTCTACGCTCGTTCTCGCCGCAGCCTTCTCCATCCCCATTGCGTTCAATTCACCCATCTACGGGCCCTTCTTTATGAAGCAGGGCATGCAGGGCTTTGTCGACGCATTCAATACGCGCGCACCCCAAGCCAGCGGCACAGACCTATCGCCAGAGCAGCAAGTCGACGCGGAGCTTGCAAGATACGCGAACGCCGCCCTCGCCGCCCAAACCGACGCCGCCTTTCTCGATTCTGCCGAGAGCTACTACGCGCTCATGGGCGAAGGCTTCCAATCCGGGTCCATCGTGGGAGACCAAGAGACCAATGACGCAGCGCTCGCATATTGCCGTGCCCTGAGCAGCTCCGGCATCACGGATATCCCGGCCTCCGCAAACGACCTGCCATTCCTTTCCTTCCTGCCTTACGCCATTGCCACGGCGCCGTCTTTCCTTCCCTTCATCCCCTTCCTTCTCTCGTCGATACTCCTGCTCGGCGCCACAAGGCCCGGGACCCTGGCGGCGAAGGCGCCCGCGCCCAAATTCCGGCGCCTTATCCAGATCGTGTTTTCGATAATCGCCGCGGGGACCGCGATGCTCCTCGCCGGCCTCGCACCCGGGGGCATTTACGCCTCGGTCCTAAACGGCTTCGGGCAAATTGGGTACCCGATCGCCTTCTTCCATGACGGCGCGCTTGCCACCACGACCGCGGGAGACGTCTTCACGACCCTGCTTCTCGCGCTGCTTGCGGGCGGAACCTTGATATCCGTTTTCTCCGCCGTCCTATCGACCGCAACGAGGCGCGTCCTCGCGGGCCCCCTTACCTCCGCGCTGCTTGTCGCGGCCCCGGCATTCCCGTTACTGTCCGATTCGGCACTGGAGCATAACGCCGCGCTCAATCTCCTGCCGCTGGCCATATTCTCGCCTATCGAGGCAACGGGTTACGTAGGATGCTTCCCGACAGAATTCATTGGCTCCGGTTCGGGCGGCGCATCGATGCTTGCCGTGGCCCTGGCATACGTCGCGGTCCTTTTTGCGGTCGGCGCCGTTGCGGCACGTTCGCCCAAACAGGCTGGACCCGCTAAAAAGCACCATGGGCTCGAGCTTCTGGACGCGAGCGTGGGATACGGAAGCACGACGATACTTTCAATCGGGTCGCTTTTCCTGAGCCCGGGAACGGCGGCGGGCCTCGTTGCTCCCAACGGCTCGGGGAAAACCACCCTTCTTGAAGCGCTGTCGGGCCAATTTCCCACCCGCATCCGCTCGGGAAGCCTGGCGGCAGACGGAATCTGCCAACGTCGATCAGCCGAATTCGCAGAACTCGTCTACCTGAGCTCTTCGGGCGGCGCGGATCTCTATCCCACGCTATCGGCCATCGAGCACCTTGCTTTCGTTAGGGAGGCGTGGAAATCGGCCGCCGACATCGACTCGCTCTGCGACTCCCTCGGAATCTCCCCATATCTCGACAAGCCGACCCGTAAACTCTCGACAGGAATGAAGCAGCAGGTAAAGCTTGCCATGGCGATAGCGACCGATTGCCCGTACCTCATCCTCGATGAACCGCTGAACGGCCTCGATCCGGGAAAGCGGAAAACCTCCTGCGACGCGATGCGCAGCGAGGTGGCGCGGGGACGAAGCGTGCTCATTTCAAGCCATCTGCTCGACGACCTGGCAGACCTCACCAACTCGTTCTACTTCATCGAGGCCGGCACGCTCGTGGAAAAGATCAAGTCGTCCTCGCAGACGCTCAAGCAGGAATACCTCGATACATACGAGAGATGAATGTGGGGGAGTGTTCGGATGAAGTTGATATTTAAGGTCCAGCTCATGTCGTGCCGAAAAGACCGTGAACCTTTTGTGGGACACGCGGCGCCGTGGTACCATAGCCGAGTTTGTTGTCTTGGTCGGAAACCAAGACGCCTTATGCGCTGATCGGTAACCAGCGCCTGACCAATAAGGAGTCCTACCATGAAGCAGGGTATCCATCCCCAGTATGTCGAGTGCACGGTGACGTGCTCCTGCGGCAACACCTTCAAGACGCACGCTACCGTGTCCGAGATGAAGGTTGAGCTTTGCAACGAGTGCCACCCGTTCTACACCGGCCAGCAGAAGTTCGTCGACACCGGTGGACGCGTCCAGCGCTTCGCCGACAAGTTCGGTGGCGCCGCTGCCGCCCAGCTCAAGAAGGCCGAGGAGGCCAAGGCTGCCAAGGCTGCCAAGGCTGCTGAGGCCGAGGCCGCTCGCAAGGCCGCCGCTGAGGCTAAGGCTGCCGAGAAGGCTAAGCGTGCCGCTAAGTTCGCCGAGGAGGCTGCCAAGCAGGCTGCTGAGGCTCCCGCAGAGGCTCCCGTCGAGGAGGCCGCTGCCGAGGCCGAGACCACCGAGGCTGCTGAGTAAATAGCTCGCCGCGGAATCACTCGCATTCATGGCATGAGGGCCGTGCATCCATTTGGGTGCGCGGCCCTTTTCTTTTTATTGGTGCAAGCCAACCTGTCCCCATTGCACCAGATTGGTGCGAAGGGGACAGGTTAGTTTGCACCAAATGACAGAGAGGCGGCGTTTGCCCAGATAAAACCTGCCAAAATAAACCTGTCCCTTTTTGGCAGGTTGGTCGTAGTTATTACGTGGCGGTCGAGGTCGACCGTATGGGGCGCGCCTTGTTTGGCTAAAGTACAATTATCTGTGTTTAACTCGCCCGCAGCTGCACGGCGTGGGCGATGGCCAAAAAGGAAAACCACATGGGATTCATGTCAAAGCTGCTGTCCTTTGGATCCGATAAGGACCTTAAGCGCTACTACAAGATCGTCGACCAGATCAACGGTCTTGAGCCCCAGTTTGAGAAGATGACCGAGGAGGAACTCCGCGGCCAGACCGATAAGTTCCGCGAGCGTTACGCCAACGGCGAGTCGCTCGACGACATGCTCCCCGAGGCCTTTGCCACCGTGCGTGAGGCTTCCAAGCGCACCATGGGTATGCGCCACTTTGACGTGCAGCTCATTGGCGCCATGGCGCTGCACGAGGGCCACATCGCCGAGATGAAGACCGGCGAAGGTAAGACCCTCGTCTCCACGTTGGCCGGCTATCTCAACGCTATTGCCGGCAAGGGCGTGCACGTCGTTACTGTCAACGATTACCTTGCCAAGCGCGACTCCGAGTGGATGGGCCGCATCTATAAGTACCTGGGCATGACCGTCGGTCTGCTCCAGAACAACATGCCGCTCGAGCTCAAGCGCCCGGCCTACCAGGCCGACGTCACCTACGGCACCAACTCCGAGTTCGGCTTTGATTACCTGCGCGACAACATGGTTACCCGTCCCGAGCAGCGCGTGCAGCGCGGTCACAACTACGCCATCGTCGACGAGGTTGACTCCATCCTGATCGATGAGGCCCGCACCCCGCTGATCATCTCGGGCGCTGGCACCAAGTCCGCCAGTACCTACAAGGACTTCGCGCGTGCCGTGCGTGGCCTTGAGCGCGGCGAGGACGTGTCGCACGACATGCTCACCGCCACCGAGGACGTCGAGCCCACGGGCGACTATGTCATGGACGAGGCCAAGCACACCATTGCCGCTACCGAGCGCGGCCTTAAGAAGATCGAGCGCCGCCTGGGTATCGATGACATCTATGCCGATCTCTCCGGCCAGCTTGTCAACCACCTGCAGCAGGCGCTGAAGGCCCAGTACATGTTCCACCGCGACAAGCAGTACGTGGTCACCAACGGCGAGGTCAAGATCGTCGACGAGTTCACCGGCCGCATTATGGAAGGCCGCCGTTACTCCGAGGGCCTGCACCAGGCCATCGAGGCCAAAGAGGGCGTGCTCGTGCGCGAGGAGAATCAGACGCTGGCCACCATCACCCTGCAGAACTACTTCCGTCTGTATGACAAGCTCTCCGGCATGACCGGTACGGCACTTACCGAGGATGCCGAGTTCCGCGAGATCTACAAGCTGCCCGTCGAGGTCATCCCCTCCAACAAGCCTGTGCAGCGCGTGGACCACGAGGACCTGGTGTACCGCACCATCCAGGCCAAGTACAATGCCGTCGCCGACGATGTCGAGCAGCGTCACGCCAAGGGCCAGCCGGTCCTGGTGGGCACCGTCTCCATCGAGAGCTCCGAGAAGCTGTCCGCCGCCCTTACCAAGCGCGGCATCGCGCACGAGGTCCTCAACGCTAAGCATCACGAGCGCGAGGCCCACATCGTTGCCCAGGCCGGACGCTACGGCGCCGTGACCATCGCCACCAACATGGCCGGTCGTGGTACCGACATCCTGCTGGGCGGCAACCCCGACGAGCTGGTGCGCGAGCGCCTGGAGTACGAGGGCCTGACCATAGAGGACGTGACGCCCGAGCAGCTCGAGCAGTTTAACGCCGAAGCCAAGGAGACCTGCAAGGCCGAGCGCGAGCGCGTGCTTGCCGCCGGCGGCCTGACCGTTATCGGCACCGAGCGCCATGAGTCCCGCCGCATCGACAACCAGCTGCGTGGCCGTTCCGGCCGTCAGGGCGATCCGGGCGAGACCCAGTTCTACCTGTCGCTCGAGGACGACCTCATGCGCCTGTTCGGTGGCGACAAGATGGACCGCGTCTCCAAGATGATGGTTACGGCCGACATGGGCGACGACATGCCCATCCAGCACAAGATCATCTCCAAGGCCGTCGAGAGCGCCCAGCACAAGGTCGAGAGCATCAACTTCTCCATGCGTAAGAGCGTCCTTGAGTACGACGACGTCATGAACAAGCAGCGCCAGGTCATCTACGCCGAGCGCAATAAGATTCTGGACGGCAAGGATCTGACCGACCACATCACCGAGGTCATGCACGATACCGTGTACCGCTGCGTGCAGGAGTTCTGCACCAAGGACAGTCACGATGGTGAGCGCGACCTGGAGGGCCTGCGCAAGTGGGTTGTGGAGCTCACCGGCCACATCGATACGCCGAAGTTCCCCGACGAGGATTATGAGGCCCTGGCTGCCGATGTCCTGGCTTACGTAGAGAAGTGCTACAACATGAAGGCCGAGCGCTTGGGCGAGGACCTGATGCGCGAGCTCAACACCCAGGTTATGCTGCGCGTCATCGATACCCGCTGGATGAACTACCTGCAGGAGATGGACTACCTCAAGACCGGCATCGGCCTGCGCGGCTTTGGCCAGCGCGACCCGCTGGTCGAGTACAAGACCGAGGCCTACGGCGCGTTCCAGATGCTCGTCGACACCATGTACGAGGATTACCTGCGCACGGTTCTGCGCATCGAGATCAAGGCTGCCCCGCGTGCCGTGGAGCACAAGGAGGAGCCCGCGCTCGAGGGTGCGCGCTTCTCCGGTCCCGCCGAGGTCGATGGCGACAACGGCGACTCGGTGCTGCGCAAGCAGGCGCAGGTGCAGGCCCGCACGGCTGTCCAAGGCGGACCGGCTGCCGTCAACAACGGTGGCAAGGTGACCACCTATCGCAAGTCCGAGAGCGACGATCCGTACGTCAACGTGGGCCGCAACGACCCGTGCCCCTGCGGTAGCGGCAAGAAGTTTAAGTACTGCCACGGCAGGAATCGTTAATGGCTGAGGCTTTAGAGGTAACGCCCGCCGAGCTGGACGCGTTTGCGGACCGGCTCGGCGAGGTCGAGTCGTATCTCCATTTGGACGAAAAGCGCACGCGCGTGACTGAGCTCGAGGCTAAAAGCGTGGCCCCCGGCTTTTGGGATGATGCCGACGCTGCCCGTGCCACCATGGAGGAGATCGCGCGCACCAAGGAAGATATCGCTGCCGTGGACACCGCGCGCGGCGAGCTTTCCGATGCCCGCGCCGCGCTGGAGCTTGCCGAGGAGATGGGGGATGACCCCGACGCCGCTGCATTGCGCGAGGAAGCTGCCGCTACGGCAGAGCGCCTTGCCCGTGCCATCGACGAGCTTGAGCTTTCGAGCTGGTTTACCGGTGAGTTCGATCACGGCGATGCCATTGTGACCATCAAGCCCGGACAGGGTGGTCTGGAGGCCCAGGACTGGACCTTCATGCTCTTTAAGATGTACATGAAGTACTGCCAGCGTCGCGGCTGGAAGGTCACCATCAACGACTGTCCCGCGGCCGAGGTCATCGGCATCGACCGCGCGACCTTTACCGTCGAGGGCAAGGACGCATTTGGCATGCTGCGCGCCGAGGCCGGCGTCCACCGCTTGGTTCGCATTAGCCCCACCGACGACAAGAAGCGCCGCCAGACCACGTTTGCCGGCGTCGAGGTCATCCCCGTGCTACCCGATGATATCGACATCGAGATCAGCCCCGATGACATCCGCGTGGACGTGTACCACGCGAGCGGCCCGGGCGGTCAGGGTGTCAACACCACCGACTCCGCCGTGCGCGTGACGCATTTCCCCAGCGGCATTGTGGTTACCTGCCAAAACGAGCGCAGCCAGATCCAGAACAAGGCCGCGTGCATGCAGATCCTCAAGGCTCGCCTGTATGAGATTGAGCTCGAGAAGCGCGCCGAAGCCCTGGATGAGATTCGCGGACCCAAGACCACGATTGGTTTTGGCAACCAGATTCGCAGCTACGTGCTCTACCCGTACCAGATGGTCAAAGACCTACGCACGGGCGTGGAGACCAGCAATGTCGAGGCCGTCCTTGACGATGGCGACCTGGACCCGTTTGTTATTGGCTACCATCGCTGGGCCACCGGCAACGCCGATGCAGAAGGCTCGGAGGTCTAAAACATCGGGCGGCTTCAAGCCGATGCCAAGCCCAACGGTTGGACGGGTTTGTATCCAGAATAAACCCTGCGCAGGGGTGGTTTTTGTTCGGCGAATCGTTAGAATCGAATACAAGAAGAAGTTCAAAGCGCATCCGTTTGGGTGCGCTTTTTTGAGGGAGGCAGCATGGCATATCGTCTGGACATCAAGCGCATTCTTTCGATGAACTTCTTTCACGATCTGCCCCAGATCATGTTGGGGTGCGCTCTGGCCGCTATTGCGACCGACCTGTTTTTGATTCCCAACGGCCTTGCTGCCGGTGGCGTTACGGGCCTTGCCACCATTATCCAGGCGGTCGGCGCATCGCGTGGCCTATCGCTTCCCGTTGGTATTCAGACGATCGTGATGAACGCCTTGCTGTTGTTGGTCGTTATGCGCGAGGGTGGCATGTTCTACGTGGTGCAGACCGCGACGGGCTTTGTGCTGCTGGGCTTCTTTACCGATCTGTTCGCCCCGTTTGTAGCACCTCTGGCGGATGCGGACCTGATGCTCCCTGCCATGTGGGGCGGCATTATTACGGGCATCGGTTACGGCATGGTGTTGCGCGCCGGCGCCAACACCGGCGGCTCGGACACGATTGGCCAAATCATATCGCGTAACACCTCGCTGCCGGTGGGCTCGACCGTCATGGCGATCGATGTTGCCGTATGCGCGCTGTCGGCTCCGGTCTTTTCAATCGAAAACGCACTATATGCAGGCCTTTCGATGGTCATTAGCGGCTACGTGATCGATGCCGTGGTCGATGGTGGCAACAAACGCCGTATGGTACTCATCATCTCGGACAAGTTCCCTGATATCGCTGCCGATATCATGTATGGCCTGGGTCGTGGTTGTACCAAGTTTAAGGCGACTGGCATGTATTCGGGTGCCGAGAAGCCGGTGATTATGGTCATCGTGAGCCGTCGAGAGCTCAATACCCTCAAGACGATCGTGCGCGAGCGCGATCCTCACGCCATTGTGACGGTCGCTGACGTTACGGAAGCCTTCGGCGAGGGATTCAAGGACATTAGCGCGTAGGGTTGACCGCGTTCTATCCAAAAGACGTTCACATTGATAAACCGTTTCATCAGCGGTTCTGCCTGCTAAATTGTTCAAATAATGATAAAAACTCTGGTAAAGCCATCAGTTTCCAGCATAATGAATGACGTACGTGCATTGCGGCTGTGTTGGGATTACCTTCGGTGCCGTGCGCATTTTGTCTAATGAGGATGAAAGGAAGGCACAATGAGCGACGAAGAGCTCAAAAAGGTTGCCAACGAGGTAAGGAAGGGCATCGTCACCGGCGTGCACGCTGCCAAGTCCGGCCATCCGGGCGGTTCGCTCGGCGCTGCCGACATCATGACCTATCTGTACTTTGAGGAAATGAACGTCGACCCGGCCGATCCCCGCAAGGCCGACCGCGATCGCTTTGTGCTCTCCAAGGGCCACTGCGCTCCGGGCCTGTACGCCGTGCTCGCCGAGCGCGGGTTCTTCCCCAAGGAGGATCTCGAGACGCTGCGCCATATCGGCAGCCACCTGCAGGGTCACCCCAACATGAACGACACCCCGGGCGTCGACATGTCCACCGGCTCGCTCGGCCAGGGCATCTCCGCCGCCGTGGGCATGGCCGTTGCCGCCAAGCACTGGGGCGACGACTATCGCACCTACGCCCTGCTGGGCGACGGCGAGAGCGAGGAGGGCCAGGTCTGGGAGGCCGCCATGTTTGCCGGCAACCAGCAGCTCGACAACCTCTGCGTGATCGTCGACCATAACGGCCTGCAGATCGACGGCCCCGTCGAGGAGGTCAACGACCCCATGCCGCTCGCCGACAAGTTCCGTGCCTTTAAGTTCCACGTGGTGGAGCTTGCCGACGGCAACGATTTCGACCAGATCCGCGCCGCCTTTGCCGAGGCTCGCGCCACCAAGGGGCAGCCGACCGCCATTATCGCCGAGACCATGAAGGGCAAGGGCGTGTCCTTTATGGAGAACCAGGTTGGTTGGCACGGCAAGGCCCCCAACGATGAACAGTTTGAGCAGGCCATGGCAGAGCTCACGGCCGCCGGAGAGGAGCTCTAGGATGGCAGACGTCAAGAAAATCGCCACGCGTGTAAGCTACGGCGAGGCCCTCGTCGAGCTCGCCAACGAGCACGATGACTTTGTGGTCCTCGACGCCGACCTGGCCGCCGCTACGCAGACCGGTAAGTTTAAGGCCGCCTGCCCCGATCGTTTCTTTGATGTGGGCATTGCCGAGAGCAACCTGATGGGCGTCGCCGCCGGTATCGCGACCACCGGCCGCGTTGCCTTCGCGAGCACCTTTGCCATGTTCGCTGCCGGTCGCGCCTTTGAGCAGGTCCGTAACTCCATCGGCTACCCGCACCTTAACGTTAAGATCGGTGCCACGCACGCCGGTATCTCGGTGGGCGAGGACGGCGCCACGCACCAGTGCTGCGAGGATATCGCCCTGATGCGCGTCATCCCTGGCATGACCGTGATCGTTCCCGCCGACGACGTCGAGACCCGCGCCGTGACACGCGCCGCCTACGAGTGCGACGGCCCCGTGTACATGCGCTTTGCCCGTCTGGCCTCGCCGGTTATCAACGATCCCGAGACCTACAAGTTCGAGTTGGGTAAGGGTATTGTCATGCGCGAGGGCGCCGATGTGACCATCATTGCCTGCGGCCTGATGGTCGGCGAGGCTCTCGAGGCCGCCGAGCAGCTCGCTGCCGAGGGCATCGACGCCGAGGTCATCAACATGCACACCATCAAGCCCATCGATGCCGACCTGATCGTCAAGAGCGCCACCAAGACCGGCCACGTCGTGACCGTCGAGGAGCACTCCGTGATCGGTGGCTTGGGCAGCGCCGTCGCCGACGTCCTGTGCGAGCAGTGCCCGACGCCGCTCAAGAAGATTGGCGTCAACGACACCTTCGGCGAGTCCGGCCCGGGCGCCGAGCTCCTGCACAAGTACGGCCTGGACGCCGCCAACATCGTGGCGACCACCAAGGAGTTCTTGGCATAAGGCAAGGCGGATCTCAAGGACTGCTTCGCCAGAACTATAAAACTGTTTCGCCAGTACTATGGAAGCCCGGCAGGGGCGCTCTCATGGAGAGCGCCCCTGTTTCAGTTGCGGTGAAATAAGGACTGTTTGCCAGCTTAAAGGCTCAATTAATCCGTATTTCACCGCAACTTTCGAAGGCGTTCTCGCTTTTGCTGGCGGCGGCACGACGATTGATTGCTGCCTGGCACAGTGCGGCAACGTCGGGGGCGTCGTCGCCTTTATATGTCATGGCGAGTAGGGCGGCATCATAGATTTCGTCGTTGGTCATATCGCTGGCATCGATGGGGCAGAAGGTGAGTATCGAATCCTGCTCAGCGAGCTCGGCGAGATTGATCGTTTCGCCTGCGGTAAAGACATCGTCGAGGACGAGCGTCGCGCTCGTACAGGGAATTTGATAAATCTTGCCATCAGTGGCGATGGGGGAACCTGCCGCCTCGAGCGTGTACACACCTTGAATGAGGCTGATACCGGAACCGTCGGAGGCGACGAACTCAACCTTGTCGACCGTTATCCCGTCGACAGTCTTGCCCGTAATGTGTATCGGGACACGTGAGGCCCCGCTATCGGTATCCCAACCTGCGGCAGAGATGTTGAGCACAATAGCATGCTCCGAATGAGCCGATATAAAACAAGACAATGCTTGCCGCAGATGAAGACCCAAACAACTGCCGCCGACAATGGCAATTGCCAACATGCAGGTAAGAACAACCGCAATGTGATTCCGAGGCTTTAGCCGAATTGCAGAATTAGTCGACATGCCATGGATGGTAACCCCACATGTTGTGCAATACCTCACGCCATTGCGCAACTCAGTACCACAATAAGGACAATTCATACCAGCCCCCACAACCATAGACGTTCCAATCGAGGCCAATGTAAAGCGATTATTCAAATTCGAGTTGCGCAACAATTAGCCTTAATTTAAGTTGCGGTGAAATAGGGACTGATTAGACCTTTTAACTGGTAAAACAGTCCCTATTTCACCGCAACTCATGAAGACGCCCCTCAAGCACGGTCCCATCAGGGAAAAGGGCATATATCGACAAAGCGCAATTCAGACCCTTCCAGCGTTGTATATGCAGCACCCCAAGATAAACGCGGCGACCCCTTAGTTATCGCAGGCCGGGCACAGGGTTACTCTCCAAATCTTTCCGCAGGACGGAGGAGCCCCTGCCGCGCGAAGCGCGCAGCGGGGGCTCCGACATGTCCGAGGACGATTTGGAGAGTAACCCTGTGCCCGGCCGACGGGATCCCTAAGCACGCCATGCTTCTTATGTGCAGCAAAGCTAATACTGCTAAAATACAAAGCGCTCATGTAGTTTAAACGCACGACGATAAGGAGCACCAGTGGGTAACCACTTCCGTACCTCCGGTGCGGGCGATGATGCCCCCAAGACGCAGCCAGGCGTCCAGGGCAGTCGTTTCGCCACTCCGGATTCAGAGGGCCAGCCTGTTGCTCAGGCCCCCGTTCAGCCGGCAGATCAGGCACAGCCGGCATCCGATCCCTTTGCCTACAATCCCACCAGCGATGTCGCGCTTTCCGGCACGGCGGGTTTTGAGCCCGTTCAGGCCGTGACCGCTCGCGTGGAGCAGCCTCAGGCTGGTGCCGCCGCGCCGCAGCCTACCATGGCCGGCATCCCCGACCCCATGACTCCTGCGACACCGGCTCCTCAGCCTGCGCAGTCTGGTCTCTTTGCCGCTATTCCCGACCCCACGCAGCCCGCTGCGCCGGTGGTCGAGCGCGATCAGGCCGCCGAGGTCGCAAGTCTCGACAACGCGCTCAACAACCCCGATTTTACGTCGGTGTTCGCGCCCATCGACCCGCAGGCGAGCCGCAAGAAGATGGCCAAGCAGGCCGGTGTCGAGCCCGTCATCCTTATGGAGCATGTCACCAAGATCTATCCGGCACAGCCCAACAAGCCTGCACTCGACGACATCAACATCGAGATCTATCCGGGCGAGTTCGTCTTCCTGGTCGGTCACTCCGGCTCGGGTAAGACCACGCTGCTGTCGACGCTCAACCGCGACGTCAAGCCGACGAGCGGCCGCATCCTGGTTGCCGGTCAGGACCTCATGAAGATCAAGAACCGCAAGGTTCCGTTCCTGCGCCGTCAGATTGGCGCCGTGTTCCAGGACTTTAAGCTTCTGCCGCAAAAGACCGCCTACGAAAACGTGGCGTTTGCCCTGCAGTGCATCGGCAAGCCCAAGGGCGTCATTCGCAGCCAGGTGCCCGAGGTCCTGCGTCTGGTCGGTCTGGCCGATCAGATGGACTCTTTGCCCGACCAGCTTTCCGGTGGCGAGCAGCAGCGCGTTGCCGTCGCCCGCGCTATGGTCAACCGCCCGCCGCTGTTGATCTGCGACGAGCCGACGGGCAATCTCGACCCGGCGATTTCGCTGGGCATCATGAAGCTGCTCGAGCGCATTAACCGCACCGGTACCACCGTGATCGTCGCTACGCACGACCGCGAGATGGTCGATAGCATGCACCGTCGCGTGATCGCCCTCGAGGGCGGCCACGTTATCCGCGACCAGGAGAGGGGAGGTTACGGCAACTATGGCACCAACTAACGTGGGCTACTCCTTCAAAGAGGCAATCAGCCACTTCTTCCGTAACTGGACCACCTCGCTCGGCGCCGTCATCACGATTTTCCTTTCGCTGTTTATCATCGGCCTCTTCATCATGGGCTCTGCGATGCTGAACTCCGTGATCGGCACCGTCGAGGATCAGGTTGTCATCAACGCGTTCATCAGCGATGACGCCGATCAGGCCGATGTTCAGGCTTTTGAGGCCGAGCTCAAGACGTGGAGCAACGTCAAGTCCGTGACCTATAAGGACAAGGACGACGCGCTGGCCGAGTATACGAGCAAGATGTCGGGCAACGCCGACGCCACCATGAGCGCGCTCGATGGCCAGAACCCGCTGCCGGCTTCGTTTGCAATTGAGATGGACGATCCGTCCAAGGTCGAGAGCACGGCAGAGAAGCTCAAGAAGGACGCCGATTTCCAGAAGATCGCAGATGATGGCGACGTCAACGCGAGTGTGCTGTACGGCCAGGAGGAAGTGAGCCGCCTGTTCCAGGTGACTAACTACATCCGCATTGCTGCCGTGGTACTCGTCGGCCTGCTGACCTTTATCGCGTTCATCTTTATCAACAACACGATTCGCCTGTCCATCACGGCGCGTCGTCGCGAGATCGCGATCATGCGTCTGGTCGGTGCCAGCAACGGCTTCATTCGCGGGCCGTTCATTACCGAGGGCGTGCTGCAGGCCATTTTGGGTTCGCTGCTTTCCATCGGCGTGCTGGAGCTGCTGCGCAACCTGATGATTCCGCGTCTTCAGGAGAGCATCGGCTGGATGTCGTTTGCCCTGCCGATGCAGTACTACCTGGTGACCTATGCTGCGCTGGTCCTGGTCGGCGTGATTATCGGTCTCTTTGGTTCTGCCATCGCCATGTGCCGCTACCTGCGCGTGTAGGCATGTCTGGATTTCATTCCTTCCAACGGGTCGTCTCTTATGGGGCGGCCCGTTTTTTGATTCCGATGCGACGGCAGGATCGCGGATCATTTGGGTAGACTCTTTGGAGTCCGCAATCGATAGCAAGGAGGCGCCATGGGGCGCAACAACAAGCATAAGCGCGGTGCCCGCAACAAGCGTGGACCGGTGCGCAGCGAGCGCCGTCCGAGTCTGACCGGACGCGTGCAGCTCCATGAGCACAGCGCCTATGTCATAACCGAGAACGGCGACTATAAAGTCATGGGCCGCGGTAAGCGCGAGATTATGGACGGCGATATCGTCGCCGTGAGCATTAAGAACAGCCCGCATGGTGAGCGTCGTGCCGTGATTGAGGGGGTCGTCGAGCGCGCTGCCATCAGTGTGGTGGGCACGTACCAGACGGCCGGTCCGCTCGGCGTGATCGAGCCGCTCGATTCGCGTCTCAAGGCCGATTTCTTCATTTTGCCCGAGGACACTTCGGCCGAGCGCCTGGGCGTTCATCCCGGTGACGCTGTGGTCGCACGCATTCTGACCTATCCGACGCGCCTTGAATCGGGCACCGTGACCATCGAGCGCCGTATTGGCGGCGATGACGCGCCCGATCTGGGTGTTCAATACGTAATGGCGCGCTATGGCTATACCGACAGCTATCCCGAGGCAGCGCTGGCCGAGGCCGAGGGCCTTTCGCTCGATGTGACCGCGGCGCTCAAAGATCCGCTCCGACGCGATCTACGCGACCGCTTTATCATCACGATCGACCCGGTCGACGCTCGCGACTTTGACGATGCCATTTCGCTGGAGCGCACGCCCGATGGCGGCTACAAGCTGGGCGTCCACATCGCCGATGTCTCGCACTATGTGGCCTGGGACGGGCATATCGATCTTGAGGCGCGCCATCGCACGACATCGGTGTATCTGGCCGATCGAGTGCTGCCCATGCTGCCTGAGCGCTTATCGAACGACCTGTGCTCGCTTCGTCCCGACGAGGATCGTCTGGCGTTTACCGTCGATATTGAACTCGATGCGCAGGGCCGCGTTCGCCACTACGATCCCTATCCCAGTGTGATTCGTTCGCGCGTGCGCATGGACTACGACGGCGCCGAAGCGCTGCTGGTACGTGCCAGCGCGGTGGAGTATGGGGCGCTGGAGGGCGCCGCCGAGGATGTTGCGGCTGTAGAGACTTCGCGTGAGGAAGCGCTCGAGCGTGGGCTTGCGTGCGAGGAAACTGCTCGCGGCTATAACGTCGATCTGGGTGATTTTCTCGTCGCCGCTAACGAGCTCGCCGAGCTTCGCCGCCACATTCGTCGCGCGCGTGGTTCGGTCGACTTCGATACGGCTGAGATTCGCGCTCTGTTGGACGAGGACGGCGTGCCCGTGCAGATTGTGGCGCGCGAGCGCTCGTGTGCCACGTCGCTGATCGAGGAAGCCATGCTGCTCGCCAATGAGTGCGTGGCCGAGTGGCTGGCCGACCGCGATATCGAGGCCTGCTACCGCGTGCATGAAGACCCCAGTCCCGACAGCCTTCACGGCGCCGCCGTGGCACTGGCTCAGCTGGGTATTATCGACGATCGTCGCGCAGCTGGCATTGCCCTGGGAAGCCCCGATGAGCTGCAGGCCGCAGTTGATGCTGCCGCCGGTACGGCCAGCGCGCCGCTCGTCAACACACTGCTTCTGCGCAGCATGCAGCGCGCGCTGTACAAGCCACGCAACGAGGGCCACTTTGCGCTCGCCGCGCCGTGCTACTGCCACTTTACGAGCCCCATCCGTCGCTACCCCGATCTGGTGGTGCACCGCGTGCTCAAGCTACAGTTGGCTTACGAGCGGCTGGGCGGCAAGGACGCCCTGGTCCGCACGCCGCGCCTGATCGGTAAGGGGCGCGAGTCGCTGCCGCGCATTCTGCCCCAGATCTGTCGCGCCTGCAGCGATGCCGAGCGCGCGGCCGACGCTGCCAGCCATGCGACGCAAAAGATCAAGATCGCCCAGTACTACGAGGATCGTCTGGGCGAGCGCTATACCGGAACCATCTCGTGGGTCAGCAGCATGGGTCTTTTTGTTCGCTTGGATCTGACGCAGGTCGAGGGCCTGGTCTCGATTAAAAGCCTGGGCAACGAGTGGTTTGAGTTCGACGAGGACGCGCTTACACTGACGGGCGCTGACACGGGGGCTTGTTACGAGCTGGGCCAGCGCGTGATTATCGAGGTCTCGCGCGTCAATACCACGCGCGGACACTTGGACTTTAAGCTTATCCATTAGCCGAATCCCGACCGTGCGGGAGTGGGGGCGGTCTTTCGGGGCCGCCCTCGCATTTGAATGATGGCCGCGTCGCCGCCTGCTCGGCCGCCTATCCGCCTGCTATTTGGGAGGTAAAACCTACCAAAATAAACCTGTCCCTTTTGGCAGGTTTACAAGAAAGCGGGGATGAGATGGCGACTGTGTACGGCTATGCGCGCGTGAGCTCGCGTGATCAGAACCTGAATCGGCAGTTTGATGCGCTGATCGCCTATGGCGTGGAGTCGGCGAATATTTATGCCGACCGTGCGAGCGGCAAGGACTTCGACCGTCCGCGTTATCGCGATCTGCTACGCGTGCTGGGGGATGGGGACGTGCTGGTGGTGTTGTCCATCGATCGCTTGGGTCGTAACTACAGCGAGATACTCGAGGAATGGCGGCTTATTACAAAAGAGCGCGGGACGGCCATCGTGGTGCTGGATATGCCGTTGCTCGACACGCGCGCAAAGGATGGAGAAGCGCCGGACGTGACGAGTACACTGATTGCCGACATTGTGCTGCAGCTGTTGAGCTACGTGGCGCAGGTGGAGCGCGAGAACATCCATCAGCGTCAGGCGGAGGGAATTGCGGCGGCGCGGGCGCGAGGGGTGCGGTTTGGCCGGCCTCGCAAGCCATGCCCTCCGCAGTTTGAACTGGTGCGCGATAGTTATGAGGCAGGCGATATCACCCGCAGCCAAGCGGCAAAGCGCCTGGGTGTGTGCGTGGGGACGTTCGATCGCTGGATGCGCGAGGCGGGTTAGGAGATAGCATCTCTGTCGCTTCTTGTTGCGATTCAAATTTTGCTACGACGACACTGCTATTTAGACTACACTCGCTCATATTTAAAAAGACGGAGGTTGGCCTTTGGCGCACACGAAGAAAATAATCGGGTGGATCGCGATCGCTCTGTTCGCCGCAACGCTGGCAGGCATCTGGGTGCTGACGGAGCAAAACGCGGTGCAGACGTCGCTGCTGAGCGAGTCCACCGCACGTGTGGTGGAGGGTCAGGCTGCGAGCGTTCAGACTGCCGATGCCACGGGCGAAGCTCAGACGGAGAACGGAATAACCGGGGGCACCGATTCGGCTGCCTCGAATGTCCGGTCTGGTCGACTTGCTTCCATTCGCATGTGGGTAGGCGCAAACGTCCGTCGCGTCGCCCATACCGTAGAGTTTTTCTTCGTCGGATTGTTCGCTTCGGTGATCGTGGTTTGCTTTTCCAAGCGTCCGTGGAGTGTATGCTCCCGTTGCGTGCCCGTGTTGCTCTTTTGCGCTGCCTGTTCCGTTGGCGACCAAGTACATAAGATTTTTGTTCCCGGCAGGCATTTCGACATAATCGACTTGGGCTTCGACGCTGCGGGCTATGTCATCGCGATGCTGCTGGTATTGCTGGTCGCCGTATGGGTACACCACGTGACGCGCCCCATCGGCGCCCACGCGAGGCGCTAGCCGGTAACAAATCCGTTTCTGATAGGGCTGACTCGTTGAATCATTTTGTGTCGCATTTATTTCCGAGCGGTCGGATTTGAGGGGCGAACGGTAGAGCGCTCGCTCGTAGTGCGCCACGATGCGGCACAATGTACCGCAAAAGAAGTTCTAACACGGTACGAATGGTTCGTTGGTCTTTAATTCTTCTCAACGGAGGTGTTTGAGATGGCAAACGGATTGCTTTTGCGGCTTCGAGAGCGAGAGCTCAGCGCGAGCCCGGCGGAGCGCAATGTCATCGCATATGTGAGCGCTCATCCGCACGAGGTGGTCGGGTTGTCCGTCCGCGGTCTTGCCGATGACACGTTCTCCTCGCCCTCGAGCATTTTGCGTTTTTGCAAACGCTTGGGCTTTGCGGGCTATAAGGAGTTCCAGCGTGAGCTGATTGCCGAGCTTGCGCTCTTGGGTGACAAGAAAGACGTTGCCCTCGAGGACATCTCCATGGATGACAGCGTCGAACGTATCGTGGGGAAGGTGATGAAAAGCAACGTACGAACGATCGAAGCGACAGCGCGAACGCTCGATTACACCGTCCTTGAGCGATGCGCGGCCTATCTTAAGCGGGCGCGCGCGGTCAATCTGTTTGGTATCGGTGCCTCTCGTTTGGTCGCACACGATCTGGCGCAAAAGCTCATGCGTGTCGACAAAGAGTGCCATCTGTACGACGACTGGCACGATCAACTTTTGTGTGCCAAGAACATGCATGAGGGCGATATTGCAATCGCCTTTAGCTACTCGGGCTTGACGCAAGAAGTGCTGGACTGCACCGCCGAGGCTCAACGTCATAACTGTCCCGTTGTGGCCGTAACCAAAGTGGATGGCTCGTCCAAGCTTGCCACCATGGCGGATGCCGTGCTTGGCGTCGCTGCGAGTGAACCCTTGGTCCGCAGCGGTGCCATGGCTTCGCGTATGGCTCAACTCATGGTCGTCGACGCCTTGTACGCCGCTTACGTTGCCAGCGATTACGAGCGGGCGACGCATGTCATTAAACAAAACTACATTGTGAAACAGGAAAGATGAGGTGAATGAATTGCTCGATTTAACGAAGTTCACGACCGAACAGCGAAACCAGCGAACGATGGATCTCGACACGATGACATCGCTGCAGATCGTCACGACGATGAACGATGAAGACCTTCGCGCCGTCCAGTCGGTCACGAAAGTGCTGCCTCAGGTTGCCACGGCAATCGACTGGGCTGCTGAGGCACTCGAGCGCGGCGGGCGCGTCTTTTACATGGGCGCAGGCACCAGCGGCCGCTTGGGCGTACTCGACGCTTCGGAGTGTCCGCCCACGTTTGGCGTATCGCCCGATCTGATTGTCGGGCTCATTGCCGGAGGCGAGACGGCGTTTATCAAGGCAGTCGAAGGTGCCGAGGATAGTGAGGAGCTTGGTGCGAGCGACCTGCGGGAACGTGGGCTCTCGGCTAACGATCTTGTCATTGGCTTGGCGGCAAGTGGGCGTACCCCCTATGTGGTGGGCGGCCTTGCATATGCCAAGATGGCCGGGTGCAAGACCATTGCAATCGCCTGCAACCAAGGGTCGAAGATTGGGGAGGGCGCAGATCTTGCCATCGAGCCCGTTCCCGGTCCTGAGGTGCTGACCGGCTCAACGAGGCTCAAGGCGGGAACGGTCCAAAAGCTCATTCTCAACATGATCTCGACCGGCGCCATGGTCAAGATCGGCAAGGTATACCAAAACCTGATGGTCGATGTGCAGCAGACGAATGAGAAGTTGGTGGTACGCGGCCAGAACATCGTGATGGAGGCGACCGGCTGCACGCGCGAGCGCGCTGTCCAGGCGCTAGCAGATGCCGGTGGCCACGTTAAGACCGCTATCGTTTCGGTGCTGCTGGATTGTGACGCCGAGCGGGCTGCGGTAGCTCTTGAGCGGGCGCGTGGTCATGTCCGAGCTGCGGTGAGCGGTAATGAAAAGAGCAATGCCGATGCCCAATAGGCGCACGGCGTGAGCTGATATGACATCCAGACGAGATATTCAATACAAGGAGGAGTTATGACGAACAAAGAGCTGGCTCAAAAGCTGCTGGACCTTTTGGGCGGTAAAGACAACGTGCTGGCAAACGCGGCGTGCATGACACGCCTGCGCGTGACCGTCAAAGATGCGGGCAACGTCGACACAGAGGGTATTAAAGCACTCGATGGCGTAATGGGTCTGGTCGAGGACGATACCATGCAGATCGTGCTGGGTCCGGGCAAGGTGAATAAGGTGCTCGAGGAGTTCTCCAAACTCACCGGCCTTGCGAAGGGCGTTGCCGACGAGAGTGTGGTTGATGCTGCGGCCACAAACAAGGCCGCGCAGAAGGCCAAGTACGAGTCAAAGCCGGTTCAGGCCTTCCTCAAGAAGATTTCCAATGTCTTCGTCGCCCTGCTTCCTGGCATCATTGCGGCTGGCCTCATCAACGGTATCTGCAACGTCATTAACGTCTCGACGGCAGGCGCGCTTGCAGGCGAGTGGTGGTACCAGGGCATTCGTTCCATGGGCTGGGCCCTGTTTGCCTATCTGCCCATCTTGGTGGGCTATAACGCGGCGCGCGAGTTTGGCGGCTCCGCTGCGCTGGGCGGCATCGCCGGCATGATGTGCATCGCCAACAGTGCCATGCCCCTGCTTGCGCCTGGCGCGGCTGATCCCGCTGCTGCCATTCTGCTGCCGCTCACCAATGCGCAGTACAACCCCGCTGCAGGCGGTATGATTGCGGCTCTCATCGCTGGCGCATTTTTTGCCTGGATGGAGCGTCAGATTCGCAAGGTTATGCCCAACGCACTCGACACGTTCTTGTCCCCGCTGCTGGTGCTCATCATCGGCGCCTTTGCTCTGATGCTCATCATCCAGCCGGTTGGCGCATGGCTGACGACTGCCATCTTTAGCGTTTTGACCTTTATCTTCGAGAAGCTGGGCGTCCTGGGCGGCTATATCCTGTCGGCAGGCTTCTTGCCGCTGGTGTCTGTCGGCCTGCATCAGGCGCTTACGCCGATCCACGCTATGCTCAACGATCCCGACGGCGCCACCAAGGGCATCAATTACCTGCTCCCCATCCTTATGATGGCTGGCGGCGGCCAGGTCGGTGCCGGTTTGGCGCTGTACTTTAAGACCAAGAACGCCAAGCTCAAGAAGTACGTCGCAGAGTCCATTCCCGTTGGAATCCTCGGTGTGGGCGAGCCTCTGATGTACGCCGTTACGCTGCCGCTCGTTCGTCCGTTTGTAACGGCCTGCCTGGGTGCCGGATTTGGCGGCGCGCTCGCGGCGCTGCTTCACATCGGCACGGTTTCTCAGGGCGTTTCCGGTCTGTTTGGCCTGCTGATCGTCGTTCCTGGTCAGCAGCTCGGCTACGTTGCCGCTATGCTGCTTGCCTATGCCGCCGGCTTTGTCCTGACGTGGTTCTTTGGCGTCGACGAGCAGAAGATCAACGAGTTCTTTGGCGAGTAGTTTGATATCGCGAGCCGTGTTGCTCAGGGCTCGCGGCGCGCGGCAGATTTCTTGATGCTATGGTTGTGCCGGCGGGGCTAACTGCTCCGCCGGCCTTTTTTAAAGGAGTGTTGAAGCGTGAAAACGGGTATTTCGATTTATCTTTCCAACCCTCTGCAGGATATTGAGCGGACGATTGAACACGGTGCCGCGGCGGGTGCGCGCTATGCGTTCACCTCGCTGCATATTCCCGAGGATGGGGGAGCGGCGTATACCGATAAGGTCCGTCATGTGCTGTCGCTGCTTTCCGCCCGCGGCATTGCGCTCATTGCCGATGTGGGGCCGCGCACGTGCGATTTGCTCGGGCTTGAGCGCATCGAGGACCTGCGCGATCTGGGGTTGGAATACCTTCGTTTGGACTATGGCTTTAGCGCCCGGCGGGTCGCGGAGCTGTCCGGTGTATTTCGCATTGTGGTCAATGCATCGACGGTGAGTTCTGATGAAATCGCATCGTGGCGTGAGGCCGGTGCCGATGTGACTCGTTTTGCCGCCTGCCACAATTTTTACCCCAAGCCTTATACCGGTTTAGCTCTGGAGGACATTGCTCGGGTGAATCTTCGTCTTGCGGCGCTTGGATTCGAAATCATGGCTTTTGTGCCGGGCGATGCCAACGTTCGCGGGCCGGTATTCGAGGGACTGCCGACGGTCGAGACGCAGCGCGGTCGCGCGTCAAAGGTTGCCCTCAATATGCTTGAGCTTGCACATGGCGCCGATTGCGACATTGTGTTGGTCGGCGACCCCGATCTTTCCGATGCGGGCTGGGCGCAGTTTGCTCAAGTTTCCGCCGGATACGTGGACCTGCAATGCGAGCTTGAGCCCGGTTATGCCTATGTGCGCGGGCAGATTCATCACGACCGGCCCGACTCGAGTGTTCTCATCTTTAGGTCTCAGGAGTCACGTACGACGCATAAGCCGGATTCCGTGCCGACGGATGCCGGAGCCGGCCTGCCGCGAAAGGCGGGGTCGATCGCTGTGAGCAATAGCGGATATGGGCGCTACGAAGGCGAGCTTGAGATTGCGCGGGTCGATCTTCCCGGTGACGAGCGCATGAACGTTGCGGGCCATATCACGCCCGAGGCAATGGAGCTGCTGCCGTTCATCAAACGCGGATTCGGGGTACGGTTCGTTTAGCGTGTGACCCGTGGGCTACAATTGGCCCATCATACGAAGGCGCCTCGTGTGGCGTGTGCCTGCGTTGGCCGATCTATATTCGGAGGATTCCCATGACCGTACTGTTTGTTGAATATCCCAAGTGCTCGACCTGTAAGAAGGCCAAGGCATGGCTGGACGAACATGGGGTAGAGTATATCGACCGCGATATCGTTTTGGACAATCCCACGGCTGATGAGCTTGCGACCTGGATTGCTCGTTCGGGGCTGCCGGTGCGGCGCTTCTTTAATTCGTCGGGCATGAAATATCGAGAGCTGGGCCTGAAGGTGCGTCTGGATGCGGGCATGACGGATCAGGAGTGCTACGAGCTGCTGGCGACCGACGGCATGCTGGTCAAGCGTCCGCTGCTGGTGGGCGACGACTTTGCGATTCCCGGGTTTAAGGAAGCGGCCTGGACCGAGGTGCTGCTGTAGTGGCTGCGGAAAGTGCGTCCCGTTTTGAGCTCGGATTCCGGGACGCAGTTTCCGGTTGAAGGGGCTAGCGGAAACCGTATCCCAGTTTGAGCGCGAAATCCGGGATACGGTTTCCGTTTGGGGCCTCTAGGGGAAAGCGCGTCCCGTTCTGGACGTAAATTCCGGGATGAGCTTTCCGGTTGGCGGGCATGCGCACTATCCCGGCTGGCGGGCATATGCGCTAATCCTCAAGCTGTGCCCATTCGTGCGGATCGTAGACCTTTACGTGCTTGTTGGGCTTGCCGCTCCAGTACTCTTCGTCCATAAAGGGCAGATATGCCTGAATACCGGGGCAGATAAAGGGAATCCGCTGCTGTTGCAGTCGCTCACGCTGGCGCTGCTCCAGGTGTGCCTCGGATATGACGGTCGGCATACCGGACAGCTCGACGAGGCTTGCCTGGATTCGTTTAAGGTCGGGGAGTCCCGCGTGCCATGACATCCGCATGATCAAAAAGGATGCACGGCGGTATTTTGCCTGCATCACCGTGATGGCGGGGCGCAGTGTGGGATGGATTTTGTCCCGTTCGGGCCAAAGGTCAGCAGTGATCTCGAGGCCCAGGGTCTCCCATAGGTAATCAAGCTCTTCGTCCATGGCGCCTCGATATCTACGTGATCATTGATACTTCGATTGTGTTGCCTGGTGCTATCGTTTTCACGGTAGAATCTGCCAACGGTTGACGGCTACCGCTCGCGGCGTTTTGCCCTTCGTGTACAGCGGTTGGCTTCACAGGTCCTTCACGGGTTGGACTAAATTAGGCCAATTTGACTGAATTTCAAAAAAGTCAAAATTGGGGCTTGCGTCACGGCGAGACTTCCCGTATATTTCTTTCTTGCGCAAAGGCACAGCCGAGCGCAGCGATGCAGTCATTGGGATGTCGTCTAATGGCAGGACAGCGGATTCTGGTTCCGTCAATGGGGGTTCGACTCCCTCCATCCCAGCCATTGCATTTGCTACATATGGCCCGTTCGTCTAGCGGTTTAGGACGCCGCCCTCTCAAGGCGGAGATCACCAGTTCGAATCTGGTACGGGCTACCAAAATTGAACTCCCGGGCCTCGCAAGAGACCCGGGTTTTGTGTATTGACCGATGTTTAAGGCGCGTTGAGTCTGCCGCCTGGACCGAGGAGTTGTCATGGACCTGCCCATCAGCTTGCAAGACATCACGTATGCCGAGAACTATCTGGCGCAGGGCGACCTGGCTACGGCGACGCCGCTGCTGGAGCGCCTGGTGGAGCTCGCCGAGGAGTATATCGACGCCGAGTGCAAGACGGAGGAGAAGCGCCAATACTTTAGCTTTGATAGCAAGTTTGAGCGCTTGGCCTATCGCCGCGTTGAGAAGGATCCGCGCGAGCTCGTGCAGGTCGAGGTGCCGTTTGACCGCCTGTACTCTGACATGGCGTTTGCCTACATTCGCCAGCAGGATTATGTAAGCGCTCGTAATGCCCTGATGCAGGCTGTGCGTTGGGACCCCATGAACTGCAACTATCGCTTGGATTTGGCCGAGCTGTTCCGCGCTCTCGAGGACAAGCAGGAATGGGCATCGCTCTCGTTCTCGGTGCTGGAGCGTGCAAGCGATGGCAAGTGCGCCGCCCGCGCTTACGCCAATCTGGGTCAGTACTTCTTGGAGCCCGAGACCGAGAACGCTTCGGCTGCCGTGGGCTGCGCGCGTCTGGCGCTGCGCCTGGCGCCCAACGATGCGCATACGACGCGCCTGCTCAACAAGATCCATACCACCTATCCGGATGCCGCCGATGAGAGCGACGAGCACGTGATGGGTGAACTGGCCCTGCAAGGCGTTCCGACCTCGCCTTCGGCCGAGATTGCCATCTGCCTGATTATGTGCGCGACCGATGCTGCAAGCGACGGCGACAAGCAGGAGGCGACGCGCCTGACGGTACGTGCTCGCGACTTGGTGGGCGAGGAGGCCTGCGCGGCGATTATCAAACTGGTGCGCGAGAGCGATGCCGAGCTCAATGCCGAGCGCAAGGCAAAGCGCGAGGCTGCGGGCTCAAACGCCGATGGCGCCAAGGAGGCCGGCGATGCCCAGTAAGCGCGAGCGCAAACTCATTTCCAAGAATCGCTCGGCACATCACGAGTACTTTATCGATGAGACGTTTGAGTGCGGTATTGAGCTGAGCGGCACCGAGGTCAAGTCGATTCGCGAGCGCGCCTGTCAGATCACTGACACTTTTGCGCTGATTCGTGGCGGCGAGTGCTGGCTCGTCGGACTGCATATCCACCCTTATAGCCATGGTGGCGTGTGGAATCGCGATCCCGACCGTCGGCGTCGTCTGCTGCTGCACCGCAAGGAGATCGACTTTCTTGACGGCAAACTTCGCAACCGTGGTTATGCGCTGGTTCCGTTGGAGCTCTACTTTAATACGGACGGCCGCGTAAAGCTGCTGCTGGGTCTGGGTCGCGGCAAGAAGCTCTACGACAAGCGCGAGGACATGGCCAAGCGTGATGTCCAACGCGAGATCGACCGCGCCCTTAAGGAACGCAACCGCTAGGCACTCTGTAAGTTGCGGTGGAATACGGACTGTTTTGCCTGTTTGAGGGGCTATTCAGTCCCTATTTCACCGCAACTGCGGGCGTCTCATCTTTCTTACTGTTCTGACACATATGTCTCAAAGGCGGCGTCCGTTATGGGTGCCGCCTTTTTTGTGGGTACATACATTCATGAGGTTCCAACCCGAGCTAGGGGAGTGATCGTTATGGACAAAACTGCGTTCTTTACCATGCCGAGCGGTCTGTACGTGGTGAGCGCTGCGGCAGACGGGCTGCGCGCCGGCTGCGTCATCAACACTGCGGTGCAGGTGACGTTCATGCCGCCGCGTATTTCGGTTGCCGTGAACAAGGACAATGTCACCTCGGGCGTCATCGCATCGGCCAAAGCGTTCGCGCTGACCGTGATCGATCAGACGGCCGACATGCTCTACATCGGTAACTTTGGGTTCCGCACCAGCAGCGATTATGACAAGTTTGCCAAATACGAGACCCGCGAGACGGCTCTGGGCATGCCCTATGTGCCCGAGCACGCGGCGGCCCTGTTTAGCTGCCGTTTGATCGACACTGTGGATGTGGGCACGCATCTGCTGTTTATTGGCGAGGTCGAGGATGCCGAGCGCCTGAGCGACGAGACGCCGCTGACGTACGACTACTATCACAAGGTGCTAAAGGGCAAGACGCCGCCCAAAGCCTCGTCGTATCAAGGCTAGAAATGTTCTAAAAATACTTGCATTATACTATTGAGAATATATACTAATAAGTAAGTACACCAGCAGTCACGTTCGAGAGGAGAACATCATGGCTGAGGAAAAGAAGACGTATAAGTTTGTGTGCACCGTTTGCGGTTACGAGGTTGAGGTCGACACGCCCGAGCTGCCCGAGGATTACGTGTGCCCGGTGTGCGGCGTCGGTCCCGATCAGTTTGAGCTCGTCGAGGAGTAACTCGCAGGCACACGGCGAAAGCCGAACATAGCTCTGTCCAAGGGTCCCGGTCGAATTCTCGGCCGGGACCCTTTTGATTTATCTGACGGTTTAAAACGGTCTCACGTGTTACAGATTAAGACGTTATATCTGGACAGCCACGCCATCCCAATTACATTCCCGTTAGCAGCACGATGTCGAGAATCGTCACGATGGCACCGATCCCTACGAGCAACGCGTTGAGCGGGCGTGAATTGGCATATTTGCCCATGACGCGGCGTGAACTGGTGAGCCGTATGAGCACAAAGACCGTAATCGGCAGCTGAAGCGACAGCAGCGCCTGACTCCAAATGAGACCCTCAAAAGGATTCGGGACGACCAGGCACGCCGCCACTGCGCCGACGAAACAGGCCGCCACTCCGATCGAGGAATGTCGGTCGTGGATGTCATATTCCTCGTAGAACATGCCCGCGGTGATGGTGCCCGCCGCCATGCCCGCCGTCACACTACTCGAGAGCCCCGCAAATAGCAGCGCCACGGCAAAGATGGTCGAGCTTGCCGGGCCCAGAATGGGGGAGAGCGTGGCCGCTGCGACGGCGAGGTCGTCTACGACCATGCCGTGCGCAAAGAAGGTCGTTGCGGCCAGGATGACCATGGCCGAGTTGATTGCCCAGCCCACGCCCATCGAAAAGAGCGTGTCGAAGAGCTCGTAGCGCAGACGTTCTTCGATAACCCGCTCGCCTTGGCCTTCGAAGTGCATGGATTGGATGACTTCGGAGTGCAGGAAGAGGTTGTGGGGCATAACGACCGCGCCTAGGACACTTACGATAATCGCTGCCGAGCCGGTGGGCATACTGGGTGTGATCCAGCTTGTGGCGGCTTGCGGCCAGTCGATCTTGACTAGTGCAAGCTCGGCTAAAAACGAAAGTCCCACCACGCCCACGAAGGCGATGATCCAGCGTTCGGCACGCTTGTAGGAGTTCGTCATGAGCATCGCCATCGATACTGCCGCCACGATGATGCAGCCGGTGCGCACAGGCAGCCCAAAGAGCATTTGAAGGGCAATCGCGCCACCCAGGACTTCGGCCATGGCGGTGGCGACCGTGGCTAGATACGCGCTGCCGAGTATCGCACGCCCGACGAGGCGGGGCAGGTGGCGCGTCGTGGCCTCGGCAAGACACATGCCCGTGGCGATGCCCAGGTGCGCCGCGTTGTGCTGCAGCACGATGAGCATGATCGTGGACAGTGTGACGATCCACAGCAGCGCGTAGCCAAACTGCGAGCCCGCGGCCATATTGGAGGCCCAGTTGCCCGGGTCGATAAAGCCAACGGTCACGAGCAGCCCAGGGCCGATATGCCGTGCGATGTCTAGGCCTCCGTGACCACCGGTGCGTCGGGAGCCAAAGTGTTGTTTGAGATGGTTGAGCATGGTGCGCTCCTGCGTGCCGTTTGTTTGACGCCGCAAAGGATACCCGTTTTAGGCTCAAAAGTTAACCAAGACTAACAAAATTGTTGTATTTGAATAGGATGGTGAAAGGGGATTGCTGAAATGTCTTGATCTGTAACAACTAGGGATGGAAATTGGATCTTACTGTTACAGATTGAGATGTTTGAAGTGGTGAGTTTACAGGTCGAACTTGGGGCCCTTGTCGTTGTCCTTGAGGTCGGCGGTGTCCACTCGTAGGGCGTGCGTTACGCGATTGTTTCGAAACGGGTGGGAAACACAACGGGCCGGCGATGCTCCTAGTATGCCTATTCAACTGACTGTCTAAATATCTAGGGGAGGATCGCGATGCAGGCAGATTCCGCTCAGCAGCAGGGCCTTTATCGCCCCGAATTCGACCACGATGCATGTGGCATCGGCGCGCTTGCCGATATCAACGGCGAGCGCCATCACCAGATCCTGGACGACGCACTGTCCATTCTGGTCAACTTGGAGCACCGCGGCGGCACCGGACTCGAGAAGAACACCGGCGACGGCGCCGGCATCCTGTTCCAGGTTCCGCATCATTTTTTCCGCAAAGAGGCTCAAAAGTGCGGCCAGATTCTGCCGGCAGAGGGCGACTATGGCGTGGCCATGCTGTTCTTCCCGCAGGACGACAAGGGCGTAGAGGATGCCCGCCGCATGTTTGAGGAGGGCTGCGCCGAAGCCGGCGTGCCGCTGCTCTTCTGGCGCGAGGTGCCGGTCGACCCGCACGACCTGGGCGAGACGGCCCGCGCCTGCATGCCTACTATCCTGCAGGCTTTCCTGGGCCGTCCGGACGACACGCCCGCCGGCGATGCCTTTGAGCGTCGCCTGTACGTGTGCCGCCGCACCATCGAAAAGAAGGCCGACGCTGAGTTCGCCCTGCGCGACAAGATCTTCTATGTGTGCTCCATGAGCTCGCGCACCATCGTGTACAAGGGCATGCTTGTTGCCACGCAGATGCGCCGCTTCTTCATCGACCTCAACGACGCCGCCGTCAAAACGGCCGTGGCACTCGTCCACTCGCGCTACTCCACCAACACTACGCCCAGCTGGGAGCGCGCACACCCCAACCGCTTTATCATTCACAACGGCGAGATCAACACCCTCAAGGGTAACGTCAACTGGATCCGCGCTCGCGAACCCAACCTGTACAGCCCCGTGTTGCAACATGATCTTGAGCGCGTGATGCCCATCATCAACCGCGAGGGCTCCGACTCCGCGATTCTGGACAATGTGCTTGAGTTTTTGGTCATGAACGGCCGTCCGCTCACGCGTGCCGCGTCCATGCTGCTGCCCGAGCCGTGGGACCACAACGACAGCCTGAGCGAGGAGCGCCGCGCCTACGACGCCTACCAGTCCATGCTCATGGAGCCCTGGGACGGCCCGGCCGCCATCGCCTTTACCGACGGCCGTACCCTGGGTGCTGCCCTCGACCGCAACGGCCTGCGTCCCGCCCGCTACTATGTGACGCGCGACGGTCGCTTTATGCTGGCAAGCGAGGTGGGCACCATCGAGGTGAGCCCCGAGAACATCCTGACGAGCGGCTGTCTGGGGCCGGGCCAGATGCTCGAGGTCGATTTTGCCCGCGGTCGCGTGATCTACAACGATGAGCTGCGCGCCCGTTACGCTAAGGAAAAGCCCTACCGCGACTGGATCGCCGAGGAGACGCTGACCGTCGACGCGCTCGACAAGCCCGTCGCGCCCACGCCCGCCGAGGATACCGAGGTGCCCGCCGCCGTGCGCATGGCCAAGCTCGGGTATCACTGGGATGATGTTGACGAGGTCGTGCGCCCCATGGCCCAGCAGGGCAAGGCCCCGCTCGCCTCGATGGGCATCGACGCGCCGCTGGCCTGCCTGTCCAAGAAGACGCGCTCGTTCTTTGACTACTTCTATCAGCTGTTCGCTCAGGTCACGAACCCGCCGATCGACGCCCTACGCGAGCATATGGTCACCTCGACCACGCTCTACCTGGGCAACCACGGCAACCTGCTCGAGGACTCCCGCACGGCCTGCCAGCTGGTGCGTCTGGAGCGTCCGCTGCTCAACGAGGAGGAGTTCGAGCGTATCTGCGCCATCGACCGCGTGGGCTTTAAGACCCGTCGCTTCCGTGCCGTCTACCGCCGCGATGCCGGCGAGGGCGCGCTGCAGGCTGCACTCAAACAGCTCGCAGAGGACGTTGAGGCTGCGGTCCGCGACGGCGTGAACATCGTGGTGTTGAGCGATCGCGCCGAAGCGGGCGAGGTGCCCGTGCCGTCGCTGCTTGCCGTGGGCTGCGTGCACAACCATCTGATCCGCGCTGGCGTGCGCACCTTTGCCGATATCGTGGTGGAGTGCGGCGACGCCGTGTCCCCGCACGACTTTGCGGCACTGGTGGGCTACTCCGCGAGCGGCATCTATCCGTACAACGCACATGCGTGCATCCGCGATCTGGCGGCACGCGGCGACCTGGACGTGACGGCCGAGCAGGGCATCGCCAACTACAATAAGGCTGCGACTGCCGGCATTGTCTCCATCATGTCAAAGATGGGCATCTCCACGGTGCAGAGCTACCATTCGGCGCAGATCTTTGAGGCCGTGGGCTTTACGCCGGAGTTCGTCAACGCGTACTTTGCCGGTACGGTGAGCCGTGTGGGCGGTATGGGTATCGAGGACGTCGAGCGCGAGCAAAATGAGCGCTACGACGTCGCGCTCGCTATCCTCAAGAGCCCGGCTCCCGATCAGCTGCCCACGCTGGGTCTGACCAAGTGGCGCCCGCTCGGCGGCGAGGATCACCTTATCGACCCGCAGACCGTCTACCTGCTGCAGACCGCCTGCCGTGAGGACAGCTACGACACCTTTAAGGAGTACAGCGCCCGCCTGCACCGCACCGGCCGTGCCGTGCGCCTGCGCGACCTGCTGGACTTTGATGCCAGCGGCCGCACTCCGGTGGCACTCGACGAGGTCGAGCCCGCGCTCAACATCGTCCGCCGCTTTAACACCGGCGCCATGTCGTACGGCTCCATCAGCAAAGAGGCACACGAGTGCATGGCCATCGCCATGAACCGCCTGCACGGCCGTTCCAACTCCGGCGAGGGCGGCGAGGATCCGCGCCGCGAGACCCCGCTGGCTAACGGTGACTCCAAGAACTCCGCGATCAAGCAGGTGGCAAGTGCGCGATTTGGCGTGACGAGCCGCTACCTGTGCAGCGCCTTCGAGATTCAGATCAAGATGGCCCAGGGCGCCAAGCCCGGCGAGGGCGGCCACCTGCCCGGCAAGAAGGTCTACCCCTGGATTGCCGAGGTCCGTCAGTCCACGCCCGGCATCGGCCTGATCTCGCCTCCGCCGCACCACGACATCTACTCCATCGAGGACCTGGCAGAGCTGATCTTCGATCTTAAGAACGCCAACCCCGGCGCGCGCGTGTCGGTCAAGCTGGTCAGCGAGGCCGGCGTCGGCACCATCGCCACTGGTGTTGCCAAGGGCGCTGCCGACAAGATTTTGATCAGCGGCCACAACGGCGGCTCGGGTGCCGCTGCGCGCGATTCCATTTGGCACGCCGGTCTGCCGCTGGAGCTCGGTCTTGCCGAGGCCCAGCAGACGCTGCTGCAAAACGGCCTGCGCTCGCGCGTGGTGCTCGAGGCCGACGGCAAGCTCATGGACGGCACCGATGTCGCCGTCGCCTGCCTGCTGGGTGCCGAGGAGTTTGGCTTTGCGACCATGCCGCTCATCTCGATGGGCTGCCTCATGCAGCGCGACTGCCAGCAGGATACCTGCCCCGCCGGCATCGCTACGCAAAACTGCCGCCTGCGTCGCGGCTTCCGCGGCAAGCCAGAGCACGTCGAGCACTTTATGCTCTTTGTTGCCGAGCAGCTGCGCGAGGTCATGGCGAGCCTGGGCTTCCGCACTGTCGACGAGATGGTGGGACACCCCGAGTGCCTGCGCCAGATCGAGGTGCCGGGCAACCGTAAGGCCAACCTGCTCGATCTGTCGCCCGTCCTGGCGGGCGCGACCTGCGAGTTCGGTGCCCACATCCCGGGCGCCGACGGCCGTCACTTCCTGCCCCAGATGGCAGCGGACGGCGAACTCGACAAGACGCTCGACTCCACGTTGTTTGTGCCCTATACGGCCGATGCCCGCGCGCACCTGCGTCCGATTCGCTTCCGCGCCGATATCGCCAACGTCAACCGCTGCGTGGGCACCATCTTGGGCAACGCGGTGACCAAGGCGCATCCCGAGGGCCTGCCCGCCGGCTCCATCACCATCGATTGCGATGGTTCGGCCGGTCAGAGCTTTGGCGCCTTCCTGCCGCGCGGCATTACGCTCAACGTGTGCGGCGACGCCAACGACTACTTTGGCAAGGGCCTTTCGGGCGGCGAGGTGTCGGTGCGCCCCAACCCGCATGCGACCTACAAGTTCGACGAGAACATCATCGTGGGCAACGTTGCGTTCTTTGGCGCTACGAGCGGTCGCGGCTTCATTAACGGCCTTGCCGGCCAGCGTTTCGCCGTGCGCAACTCCGGTGCCACGGTGGTGGTCGAGGGCTGCGGCAACCATGGCTGCGAGTACATGACGGGCGGTCTGGCGCTCATCCTGGGTGAGGTCGGGCAGAACTTCGCCGCCGGTATGACGGGTGGCGTG
The DNA here is from genome assembly GCA_959026725.1 of uncultured Collinsella sp. GTDB lineage: Bacteria > Actinomycetota > Coriobacteriia > Coriobacteriales > Coriobacteriaceae > Collinsella. Next base: position 67,515 of record CAUFMG010000005.1, on the reverse strand, counting down.
GCCTATGTCTTCGATCAGTACGGCACCCTCGATGCCCGTGTGAACCACGAGAGCGTTGAGCTCAAGGTCCCGACGGCTGGCGAGCTTGCGCAGATTCGCGAGCTCATCCAGGAGCACGTGGACGCGACGCAGAGCCCGCGCGGCATTAAGCTGCTCTACAGCTTTGAGACGATGAGCAAGCACTTTGTGAAGGTCATTCCGACCGAGTACGAGCGCGTGCTGGCGATTGTCGCCGCCGCCGAGGCCGTCGGCAAGACGCATGCGCAGGCCGAGGAGCTGGCGTTTGACATTGTGACCGATCGCGCGAGTGACGCGGATGTTGCTCGCTTCGATGTTGCGGGCGGTGTCGCTGGCGCTGCGCCCGCCACCGCCAGCTCTGTTGCTTCGACCAAGAAGGAGGCGTAAGTGCCATGGGTAAGCCCGGTGCTTTTCTTGATATCGATCGCGTGACCCATGAGCTGCGCCCCGTGGAGGAGCGCAGCTGCGATTTCGATCCACTGTACGTGGAGCTCGACGACGATGCACGTCGCGCCCAGGCGAGCCGCTGCATGATGTGCGGCGTGGCGTTTTGTCAGATGGGCGCGAGCTTTGGCAAGGCACGTCCGAGCGGCTGTCCGCTGCACAACCTGATTCCCGAGTGGAACGAGCTGGTGTATCGCGGCCGCTGGGACGAGGCTGCCGAGCGCCTGTCGCTCACCTCGCCCATGCCAGAGTTTACGAGTCGCGTGTGCCCGGCGCTGTGCGAGGCCGCGTGCAACCTGGGCTCGGTCGACGGCCAGCCCACGACGATTCACGACAACGAGCGTGCGATCAGCGACCATGAGTGGACGAACGGTGGCCCGCGTCGCTTTGAGCCGGTAGGGGAGGGCGCACCCACGGTTGCCGTGGTGGGCTCCGGTCCTGCTGGTCTGGTGGCAGCATGGGAGCTTGCGCGTCGCGGTGCCCGCGTGACGGTGTTTGAGCGTGACGACCGCCCGGGCGGCCTGCTCATGTACGGCATTCCCAACATGAAGCTCGAGAAGTCCGTGGTTGAGCGTCGCGTGGCACTTATGCGCGAGCTGGGTATTGTTTTTGAGCTGGGTGCTGACGTTACGAACCCTGCGGTGGCGGCCAAGCTCAATGGCTTTGACGCCGTCGTGGTGGCTGCCGGTGCTCGCGCCCCGCGTGGACTGGCTGCTGAGAATATTGACGCACCCGGCGTGGTGTATGCCGTGGACTACCTGACGGCCTCGACCGTTTCGGTGCTCGATGGTGGTGAGCCCGCGGTGAACGCGCGCGGCCTGGACGTTGTGGTCATTGGCGGCGGCGATACCGGTAACGACTGCGTGGGTACCGCGGTACGTCAGGGTGCGCGCAGCGTGCGCCAGTTTGAGTTCTTGCCGGCGGCGCCTGATGCGCGCGCGGCGAGCAACCCCTGGCCGCAGTGGCCCAACGTGAAGAAGACCGATTACGGCCAGCAGGAGGCCATCGCCGCCATGGGCGGCGAGATGCGCGCTTGGGGCGTGGATACGCTCGAGGTACTGCTGGACAAGAAGGGCGCGGCCGCGGGCCTGCGCGTGGCCGATCTGGATTGGTCGGCTGGCAAGCCCGAGCGTATCGCGGGCTCCGAGCGCGAGGTGCCGACGCAGCTGGTGCTCATCGCCTGCGGCTTTACGGGTCCGGAGCACGGTGTGTTCGACGCCGTTGGCGTGCCCGTTGCCACTGCTGGTCGTCCGCTGCCCGTGATGGCTGCCGAGGGCTCGCATCTTGCGGCCCGTGTCGACGGCGTCGCCGCGGATGCCGCACCGGTATACGTGGCCGGCGATGCTCGCAATGGCAGTTCGCTCGTGGTGAACGCTATGGCCGACGCCCTGGCCTGCGCTGCCGAAGTCGCCGACGCGCTGGAGCTGTAAGGCAATCACGGAGTTACTCAACAATCGAATCGACAAGGGCTGTCCCCAACGGCCGGCCCAAAAGGAACGTCCCCAAGTGCCGGCAACTGGGGACGTTCCTTATGTGCCGGCATTCGGGGACACTCCTTGCGGGTTTGCGACCGATTTGTTCGTTTGTCGACGCGCGAGTGTCCATTCGGCGTCTTCTTGAGCTGTGGTGCTCTGCTGTTTCTGTGGTGGCCAGGGGCGCTTGGCTCAAAAGGGCGGGTTGGCCGTCTATGTTTACCTGCGGTTTTGTTGCGGTGCGCATTTTCGGTCAAGCTTTTCGTCAAGTGTTTGGTCAGCATCTGGTTTGCAGCCGGAGGCCTATTTTGCCCGCGCTGGTCGTGGCTGCCCACCCTCCTCGTAAGCTCAAATTGAGGTTCATCAGTTTGAGGAGGATGCCGTGACTGACCACGTTTTAGACCGAGCGCAGCTGGCCGAAGCCGTCGGCAACGATATTGCCGACATGGCCCATTTTTGGATGCTGCGGAAGTTCCAGTTTTTGGAGCCGGCACGCGAACAGTTCGAGATCATTGTCGACCCGTGGCTCAGCTATTGCACCGAGCCTTCGCAAAACGAAATCATGGCCTACAACATGGCATTTACCGATTGGCTGCTCTTCGAGCGCCCCTATCGCCATGGCAAGACGCTGCTCGAGCTGTATGTTGACGAACCGCCGGCATCGCTTTCGCCTGCCTCGCTCAAGCGGCTCGAGCAGGTACGCGACACGCAGTATTTCTCGCGCTTTGGCATTTTGGACAAGGATCCTGCGAACGGCATGGTTGCGCTGAAGGATACGCGTGCCGACCGTCGCTTTGATGTCTACGACCCGCATATCGTGCAAAAGGAGCATTGGAGCGACGGCGCGATTGCGGTGCGCCTCGCCTGCGTCGACGATGTCTGGCTGACGGCGGGACAGCTCTATCTGTATGACATCGCGCGCCTGAGTGACACGGCGGTCGATGGGCCGGGTGCGGTGCATCCGGAGGACCTGCAGGACGGCTTTGACACCTCGTGCATCAGCTTCTTCTTGCGTCTGGTCCGCGACATCATGGGCGCCCAGGGGCGGTACGTAAAGTCCCTCAACATCTACGAGCAAGAGTGGGAGTAGGGGATGTGACTGGTGTCGCCTGCTGCCCTGACTTTGTCTCAATCTGTAACGTTTGGCGGCTGTTTGGGCCCGTAACTGTTACAGATTGAGACGGAGGGTTGGCGGCTGCCGAAAGATCTTGTTCTGTAACAACTAGAGGCTCAAAGACTGTCTTCCTGTTACAGATCAAGACATTTGTCAGCGGAGGCAACGGTGACGATGGTCCATTTGTCTGACGTGGTGGTGATGAAAGTGTCTAATGCCGTTCTCAAACACAAACATGCGACTCGCAACACGTTGGCGCGGAATAGGATGCTCGCGCGGCTCACGGAGACGGCCAAGCAAGGTGCGCTGCTCGCAACGCATGACAATACCGAGCTCATGTGGCTGCGACGCCATGTTGGAACCGACGATATCGCGGAGCCCGAGCCGTACCTGTTCTGTTTTCGGCATGAATGGGATGCGTTGACGCCGACTGAGCGAGCGCTGAGGACTATTAAGGGCCTTGCGGAATTTCATCCCGATTGGGCGTTTTGGGGATATGACGCGGCGCTTTTGTGGGGTCTGGAGGTGCCGAATGATCTGCTCGGGCCGCGTTTTCTTGTTAAGACGGGTTGTTCGGTGACGTTGAGCAGCGGGAGCAGGTTGTTGCGTCCGCAGATGGCGTGCACGCTCGAGCGTGTTGATGGCGTGCGGGTGACGTCGTTTTGGCGCACGGTGGAGGATTGCCTGCTGCGCGCGCCGTTTTCGTACGGGTTGGCGATTGCCGATTCTGCATTGAGGGCAAGGGGCGTATCGCGCGATGACTTTTGTGAGCGGCTTCGTATAGATTGTGAAGGCAAGCACGGGCATCGCAGAGCGCAGGTGATTGCGTCGTATGCGGACGGGCTGTCCGAAAACGGCGGCGAGTCTCGGTTCCGAGCGTTCTTTATTGCGTACGGCTTTCCGGTTCCGGAGCTGCAGGTGGAGTTTCGCGACCCGCTCGATCCGAGCCAGGTATTTCGCGTCGACTATTTTTGGCAGCTCGAGGACGGGACGTGTGTCATCGGCGAGCTCGACGGAAAGGGGAAGTACACCTTGCAGAACGGCGAGGGCCGGGAGTCGGTCGACCCATTCGTGGCAGAACGTCAACGGGAGTCCCATCTGACAATGCTCGGGCATAAGGTGCTTCGGTTTACGTTTAACGAACTCAAAGACCCGGGGAAGCTGGTCGAGAAAATGAGGTTGGCGGGTATTCCGCGACGGCCCGATTTGGCTGAGGAGTGGAGACGTCAGTGGTATGGGCGCTGAGAGGTTTTGTCTCAATCTGTAACGTTTAGAGGTTATTTGAGCTCGTAACTGTTACAGATCGAGACAAACCGGTGAAACGTCGACCGAATGTCTCGATCTGTAACAGCAAGGGGCCCAATAACCCTGTACCTGTTACAGATCGAGACATTTCCCTGGTGTCGCTGGGGTGGGACTGCAACGTATTCCGTCCCCCACATCCCCTCTTCCCTCCGTTAACCGATGCGTCTGCAGCAATCCAGCGGGACTAGGTGATAATGGACAAATGTTCAAGTTAATCGTGAGGGAGGAGCTCGATATGGCGTCTGCCGATCGTTCCACGTTGTTTATTAATGCGACCGTCCTGGATGGTTCGGAGCATATGGAGCCGCAACCTGATATGGCCGTGACTGTTGAGCGCGGTGTCATCACGTGGATGGGGCCGAGTGCTGTGGCGCAGGCGCCTGCGGGTGCCGAGGTTATCGACCTGGCGGGTGCGTATCTCATGCCAGGCCTCATCAATATGCATGTGCATCTGTGCGGTTCGGGCAAGCCGGTTTCGGCGGGCGATGCGGGTGCGCTGATGAAGAAGCTCGATAATCCCGTGGGGCGCGCCATCGTGCGCCACATCCTCAAAGGCAGCGCCCAACAGCAGCTGGCAAGCGGCGTGACCACGGTGCGCGGCGCGGGCGACCCACTGTTTGCCGATCTGGCCGTGCGTGATGCTATCGATGCCGGCAAGTATCAAGGTCCTCGCCTGGTGGCGCCGGGAACGGGCGTCACGGTGCCGGGCGGCCATGGTGCGGGCTTGTTCGCCCAGGTGGCCAACAGTCCCGCCGAGGCAGCCGAACAGGTGCGCGACCTGTATGCGCGTGGTGCCGACGTCATTAAGCTGTTCGTGACGGGCGGCGTGTTCGACGCTACCGAGGTGGGCGAGCCGGGCGTGCTGCGCATGCCGGTCGAGGTTGCCGCGGCGGCGTGCAAGGCTGCGCACGAGGTGAGCCTGCCGGTTATGGCCCATGTCGAGAGTACCGAGGGCGTGAAGGCCGCGCTTGAGGCCGGCGTTGACACGATTGAGCACGGCGCTCCGTTGACGCCCGAGATTCTGGAGCTGTACCGTGGCGCCGCGGGCACGCAACTCGAGGGGCGTGCGCCCAGTGTTACCTGCACTATCAGCCCGGCGCTGCCGTTTGTATTGCTCGACCCGAAAAAGACCCATTCGACCGATACGCAAAAGAAGAACGGCGATATCGTGTGCTCGGGCATCATCGAGAGCGCCCGTGCCGCACTGGAAGCCGGCGTTAAGGTGGGCCTGGGTACGGACTCGAGCTGCCCGTTCGTGACGCAGTACGACATGTGGCGTGAGGTGGCCTATTTTGCCAAGTATGTCGGCGTGAGCAACGCCTTCGCACTGCATACGGCTACGCAAGTCAACGCCGAGCTGCTGGGGCTGGGCGGCGAGACCGGCACAATCGAGTGCGGCAAGGCCGCCGATATCCTGGTGACGCGCGAGAACCCGCTCGATGACCTGTGCGCTCTGCGTGAGCCGATGCACGTGATGTGTCGCGGCGATCTGGTACGCAAGCTCAAGGTGAAGCGCATTCCCGAGGTTGATAACGAGCTCGACGCGATTATGGCCATGCCGTCCGAGGCACTGGCCGAGGAGCTCGCCCGCGACGGCGTGGCGTAAGCGCGCGATATGGCGATGCGACAAAGGGACAATCCTTTTGTCATAATCAGAAAAAGCCGAGGTCCCAGTGCGAGGCCTCGGCTTTTATTTGTCCCATGGTATGGCGGCTATGAGCGCGTCTCCATCTTGGCGTGGCACTTGGGGCAGGTGACGCGGATCTTGCCTTTGCCCTTGGGGACGGAGAGCATCTGGCCGCAGTTGGGGCACTTGAGGTATGCCGTGGTCTTGCGACCCTTCCACATCTTCTTGGCCGTGCGCTTGGCACGCTCAAAGTCTTCCTTGCTCGTTCCGGCCGCGCGTGAGGTGCTGGCCGCCGCAGCGCCGCCGCCCAAGCTGGCGACGAACTTGCCCAAGCCGGGAACATTGGCAGTCGCGGCGACAAAGGCCTCGTTCTCCTTGCGACGTGCATCGATATTTTTGGACAGGCCGCGAAGCACGCCAATCACGATGACGGCGATGGCGATCCAGCTGAGCCACTGGATGCGGGCCATCGATCCGATCATCGCGATGACGATGCCGGCAAAACCCATCACGATGGTGAGCTCGTCGGCGCCATTGCGACCCTTCATAAAGTCATTCATGCAAATTGCCTTTCATTCGATATGCCGCACGCCCTTATACCCGATTTAGAGCAAGGGGGACAGGTTAATCTGCACCAATGTGGCGCAAACGTACCTGTCCCCGGAATGCCAAGACGGTGTAAAGAAGTCTGTCCCCAATGCCCCAATTACTTGGATAGCTTGTCGACGACGCGTTCGATCTCGGCGAGCTTGGCGGCCTTGAGGTCTTCGTCGCCCGATTCGATCGCCGAAGTCACGCAGCCCTCGATATGCGCCTTGAGCACGTCGGCGTTAATGCGCGCGAGGAGCGCCTGTGTGGCCATGAGCTGCGTGGAGATATCGACGCAATAACAGTCCTCATCGACCATCCGCAAAATGCCGTCGATCTGACCGCGTGCCGTCTTGAGCATGCGGGTCACCGATTTATGGTCTGCCATCATGGCGGGTCCTCGTTTCTGGTCGATCTTCCGGATGCCCCCGTCAGTTGCGGTGAAATACGGACTGTTTAAAGGCCTAGGGCGGCTCAACAGTCCGTATTTCACCGCAACTTCTGAGGATTGAGTAGGCAGCGCCTGCTACGCGGCGGTCACGGACAGGGCGTGGAACTTCTCGCCGGCGCCCTCGACGGCGGCAGCGAGCTGCTCGGCGGTCACGGTGTCGGCGCACTCCACCTGGACGGTCTGGGTCTCGTGATCGGCGTCGGCGTCGGTCACGCCGGCCACGTTGAGCAGCGCCGTCTCGACGGTGGCATCGCAGTGGCCGCACATAAGGCCGGAAGTCTTGATCTTGTAACGCATGGGTATTCCTCTCTGTTGTGTCGGCTTTCCCAGGCACCCGAGATTGACCTTCAAACCGTCGCTCGCGTACCAAAGTACGCGTCGCTCCTCTTTCAGGTCAATCTCGGGTACCTGGAAAACCCGTTCTAAATGAACGTAATAGTGATCCTATTTTGCCACTTTAGGCATAAAGGATTTTAAGCGCAGGGCATTGGACACGACGCACACGCTCGACAGGCTCATGGCCGCGGCGCCAAACATCGGTGAGAGCTGCCAGCCGGTGAGGGGGAAGAACGCGCCCGCGGCGAGCGGAATGCCGATACCGTTGTAGAACAGCGCCCAGAACAGGTCCTGCTTGATGTTGCGAATTGTGGCGCGCGACAGCTCGATGGCACGGGCGACGTCCATGAGGTCGCTGCGCATGAGTACCACGTCGGCGCCCTCCTTGGCGATGTCTGCGCCGGTGCCGATAGCAAGGCCCACGTCGGCGCGCGCCAGGGCGGGGGAGTCATTGATACCGTCGCCCACCATGGCGACCTTGCTGCCCGCATCCTGCAGCTCGCGTACGTGGTGCTCCTTGTCGGCGGGGAGGACGTCGGCGATGACCTGTTCGCTGCTCAGCCCCACGCGGCGGGCGATTGCTTCGGCGGTGACTCGGTTGTCGCCGGTGAGCATGCGCACGTCGACGCCAAGCGAGCGCAGTGCGGCGATGGCTCCGGCACTCGTTTCCTTGACCTCGTCAGCCACGGCAATGGTGCCGGCGAGCTCGCCGTTCTTGGCAAAGAACAGCGGCGTCTTGCCCTCGGCGGCGAACTGTTCGGCAAGACCCGCGGGCACCTTCGCGCCCAGCTCGTTCATCAGGCGCATATTGCCGGCGGCAATGGCGTTTTGCCCCTCGCGCGCCGTAACGCCTCGCCCGGGTACGGCGGCAAAGTCCTCGACGGCGCGCGCGACAATCCCTCGCGTCTCGCACTCGGCCATAATCGCCTCGGCCAGCGGGTGTTCGCTTGAGCGCTCCAGCGCGGCGGCCAGCTTGAGTAGCGCCTTTTCGCTCATGGCGGGCGATCCGTCGGCGCGCGTGGCTACCACGATATCGGTCACGGCAGGCTTGCCGCGAGTGACCGTTCCCGTCTTATCGAACACCACGGTGCCCACGCTGCGCAGATTCTCCAGCGCCTCGGCGCTCTTGAACAGAATGCCCATCTCGGCGCCCTTGCCGGTGCCGACCATAATAGCGACGGGCGTGGCCAGACCCAATGCGCACGGACAGCTGATCACCAGCACAGCGACGGCGGAGGTGAGCGCTTCGTTCACGCTACCGGTCAGTGCCATCCACGCCACGAAGGTCATGGCCGAGATCACGAATACCACGGGCACGAACACGCCGGCGACCTTGTCGGCCATGCGGGCGATGGGCGCCTTGGTGGCGTTGGCGTCCTCGACGAGCTGGATAATCTTGGCGAGCGACGTGTCGGCGCCCACGCGTGTGGCACGGAAGGCAAACGAGCCGGTGCGGTTGACAGTGGCGGCGTTGACGGTGTCGCCGGCGGTCTTTTCCACGGGGATGGACTCGCCGGTGAGCGCGCTCTCGTCCACGGCCGAGCTGCCCTCGAGCACCACGCCATCGACAGGGATGGACTCGCCGGGGCGCACACGCAGCACCTGGCCGGGCAGAATGGCATCGACGTCGACGGTGGCCTCGCTGCCGTCCTCTGCCACGACGGTCGCGGTCTTGGGTGCTAAGTCGATGAGCGCCTCGATAGCGCCGCCGGTCTTGGACTTGCTGCGCGTCTCGAGGTATTTGCCCACGGTGACGAGCGACAGGATGGTGCCAGCGCTCTCAAAATACAGGTTGTCCATGCTCGTCATCATGGCCTCGTGCACCTGACCTGCGGCTAGCTGATCGGCCATGATGAACATGGCGTAGAGCGACCAGGCGATGGAGGCGGTGGCGCCCACGGCAATAAGGGCGTCCATGGTGGGCGCGCCGTGCGCGAGCGATTTAAACCCGTTGATAAAGTACGCGTCGTTGACGTAGACGATGGGAATGAGCAGGACGAGCTCGGTGAGCGCGAGCGTCATGCTGTGGGTGTGGTCGGTGAAGATGCCGGGCAGCGGCCAGCCGAGCATGTGCCCCATGCCTATGTAGAACAGTGGGATGAGGAATACGATCGAGACGATGAGGCGGGTGCGCATGACAGAGGCGGCGGCCTCCAACTTTTTGGTCGGTGACTCCATATGGGCGGCGCCGGACCTGGCTTGCGCACTTCCGCTTTGGACAGCGTCGGTGCCCGTGCTGATGGGTGAGGCCGAGTAGCCCGCGCGGTCGACAGCGGTGCAGATGTCGTCGGGGGAGACCTGCGCAGGGTCGTAGTCCACCAGCATAGAGCCGGCGAGCAGATTGACCGCGACGCTTTGGACGCCGTCGAGTTTGCTCACGGCGCGATCCACATGCGCTTGGCAGGCGGCGCATGTCATGCCGCCCACGTCGAACTTATCTTGAGCCATGGCTTCTCCTTTCTGTGACGTAGTGTCGGAAATGTTAACCTGCCGATACTATACACCCATACCCCCTGGGGGTGTCTAGTGGAGATTGAAATATATGACATTTCGTTACAGAAAGGAGGCCAACTGCCGGGGCGGCGGACCGTCCGGCGAACATCTCAATCTGTAACAACTAGACCCGTTTTTGGCGGGTTGCTGTTACAGATCGAGACATTCCATCGGGCACAGGCTCAAGATCTCGATCTGTAACATCTAGCAGCAAAAATGACTTCTAACTGTTACAGATCGAGACAAACCATTCGAGGGTAACCCGAGCATCTCGATCTGTAACAGTTAGACCGATATTCGGGTCCTAGATGTTACAGATCGAGACAAACTGGAGCAGGTGCCTCGAACCCTACAATGTAAAACGCCGGGGTGCCCGTATGAAGGACGCCCCGGCGCATGTTGGGCGGGGTTTACGGAGTAGCGGGAGAGGGGGAGAAGCCGCCCCCGAAATCCTTACTCCTGACGACGTTTCTTGTCGGTTAGGAAGACGCCGGCGGCTACAAGCACGACGCCTCCGATGACAAACGTCTCACCGGCGAGCGCAGCATTGTCGCCTGTGGTGGGAAGCGCCGAGTTGGCTGCCGTCTTGGCGTTGCCGGCGGATGGCTTTCCGGCAACCGGCTTAGCGGCAGCCTGCGCGATCTTGGCCTGCTCGGCCTTCGCCGCCTCTTGCTCCTGGTGGGCAATCTCGTCCTTCAGGGCTTGCTCGGCGGCCACGCGCTTCGCCTTTGCCTCGTTGTAGGCATTGAGCGCCGCGGTATAGGCGGGCGTCTCCTCGTCAAGAGTTGCCTGGGCGGCATCGAGTGCGGCCTTCGCATCATGTTCAGCCTGCTTGGCGACGACGCACTTGGCAAAGAGGGCGTTGAGGGTGTCGTTCGCGTTTGCATCGGAGCCGGTTGCGATGCCGTTTTCGACGTTGACGGACTTGAGCTTTCCGAGGGCGGCGGCAGCGGCATCCGATGCGGCCTGAGAATTCTCGACCGCCTGCTCGGCGTTCGCGATGGCGTCGTTTGCTGCACCAAGGGCGACTTCGGCCTCGGTTACCGCTGCGTCGGCGTCCTTCTTGGCCGCCTCGGCGGTGGCAAGATTATCGGCTGCGTTGCTCAGGGCGTCGGCATGGGCCTTCTTCGAGGTAAAGTCGTTTTCCGCCGTGGTCAGATCGCTCGCGGCGTGCTTCGCGGCCGCCGCCTTGGTCTCGACACCGTCCTTGGCGATATCGAGGGTCTGCTTCTTAGCAGCCGCGTCGCGCTCCGCTTTTTCAAGAGCGCTCTGGGCAGACGCCTGGGCCGCCGTGGCTTCATCGAGCGTTTGATGGGCCTTGTCAGCCTTCTCCTGAGCCGCAGCAACGTCAGCCGAATACTTTGCGAGCTCATCGCTGGCGGCGGCGTAGACGGCCTGCTTGTCTGCAACGGCGTTCTTTGCGTTTTCGAGATCCGTTGCCCGTACTGCGACTGTTTGCTGCGCCTGGCCGTATGCTGCCTGGGCGGCGTTGACGTCACCCTGCTTTTGGGTGACTGCGGCTTGCGCGGTTGCCACCTGCACACTAGCCGCATCCGCAGTGTTTTGCGCGGCATCGCGTTCCGACTGGGCTGTGGTTACGGCTGCCGCGGCGGTAGCGACGTTGACGCTTTGCTTGCTTGCTGCCTGCTGCTTTTGCTCGACCGCGGATGCGGCTTCGCTTGCAGTTTCGTCGGCCTTCTGCCTGTTTTGGGATGCCTGCTGGAGTGCAGCTTGCTTGCCGGCAAGATCCTTCTTGGCAGTCTCGAGTTTGCTCCCAGTATTTTTAAGACCGTTGACATAGCCGTTAAGCGCCTGCTCAAACTTGTCGACGGACATGGCAGAGCTCGTCCAATCGTGGTCGGGCTTCCATGGCGAGGCTGTCTGGGCGGTAAAGGATGCAGTGTCTCCGTATTCGTTGTTGCGAGCGGTGTTGAGTCCGGTGCCCATGACCGTGTAGTCGGGGTCAATGCAGTTGATGTAATGACCAACCATTGCATTCTTGCCACAGTTTTTGGTGACGTAGCTGTCGATCTTGTCGAAATGTGAGCGATAGAAGGCGTAGGCGTCTTTGCCCGTGAGATAGATGCCGTTAAACTCGGCGGCTACTGCCTCGTCAAAATACGCCTTCTCCTCCGTAATCCACCCCTGGCAGGGGTCGCTGTAGTTCCACGAGAGATTCTCTGCCACCTTAAACTGCTCTGCGTGCTTGATGTTCGAGCTCGACCAGTTGGCATCGGCAATTGCCGCCGCGACAAGGTTGTATGTGACGTTGAGCGGTCTCAAGCCAACGGAAACGCGGTAACTGTTAATTGACTTCATGACGGTGACTGCCGAGACCATATTGTCGAGCGAAGTCGCATCGTCGTCATCGCCAACATGGGTGGCATCCTTATACTTGCAGTTCTCGATAATCGAGACGGCCTCGTTGGCGCCGACGGACTTAAAGAACCCAATAGCACCCTGCTTGAGCGTGGACTCGGCAGAGTTTGCTGTCTGCTGAGCGGCGTTAACGGCAGCCTGGGCGGATTGAACCGCGGCTTGGGCTGACTGCAGCTCGGTTTGAGCTTGTGCAGCCGCATTGTCTGCAGTCGTCTTTGCTGCCTTCGCGTCCTCGACGGCCTTATTCGCCTCATCGAGCTTGGCAAGCTCGGCGCTATGGGCTACCTTCGCGTCCTCAAGCGCCTTGTCCTTAGCAACTACCTCGGCATTCGCGGCATCGAGTTCGGATTTCTTTTGCTCGGCGTTCTGCTTTGCAGCATCGAGTCCCGATTGGGCAGCGGCAAGGTCGTTTTGTTTCTGGCTCTGATCCTGCTGGGCGTTTTCCAGAGCCTTCTCAGCGTTTGCCTGGGCGCTCTTTACGGCGTCAAGATCGGCCTTGGCCGCATCGACCTTTGCCTGGGCGGCATCATGCTCCGGCCCAGCGGCGCCTGCCTTTGCAGCGGCCAAATCGGCCTGTGCGCTGTCGTATGCCGCCTGTGCCTCAGCCGCCTTACCATCCGCGACGGTCTTTGCCTGCTGGGCGGAAGTCAGCGTGCCTGCCGCCTCGTCGTAAGCGCTCTGCGCGGCGCTCTGAGCCTGCTGGGCATCGGCGAGCGCGGAATCGGCAGTGGCCTTCGCAGCCTTTGCCTGGTCAAGAACCTTCTGGGCATCTGCGGCAGACTGCTCGGCGGCCTTGATTTCCTCCGGCGTTGCGTTGGCGGCTGCCTTCTGGGCTTCCTCAAGCTTGGCCTGTGCGTCGGCTGCCGCCTGCTTTGCGGAGTCGAGTGCTTGTGTCTTGCTCTCGGCGTCGGTCTTGGCCGTGTCGAGTTTGCTCTGGGCATCCTTCAGCGTAGCACTGGCGCTGTCGGCAGCCTTGACGCTTTCATCGAGCTGGCGAGCGTATTCGGCACGCGCGGCGGCTTCTGCCTGCGAATTGTCGGAGACGGAAGCGTCGTAAGCGGTCTGAGCGTTGTCACGTGCCGTCTGCTTTTTGGTATAGGGGGCGACTGCCGTGTCGTAGTCGGACTTGGCTTCTGCCTCGGCAGCCTTTGCGGCGTCGATTGCGGCCTGCAAGTCGGCAATTTTCTGGGCGTTCGTCTTTACTGCGGAGCCTGCTGCCTCGCCGGCGTGGACGGCGAGCGGGGACATGATTGCGTCCTGTGCCGTGGTGTCGTTCGCATCGTTGGCAAATGCCGAGAACGGGGCGAGCAACGACGAACCAGTCATTGCGATGGTGGTGGCTGCGGTGACGGCGAGTCGCGCGGTCTTGTGACCCGCGAATGCATGACGGGGCTCGGCGCCGCCTGAGGGTTCCAAGTGTTTAGGTGCGTACTTTGCCATTTCTTCTCCCAATCGTTGAAGGGGTACCTATGACAATTCGTACGTTACGACCGCCGAAAGGGTTCCTGTTGCGCAACATTGGCAAGGAAATATCGACACACTTGAGTCACATTTATGAGGCGAAGTTCTCGGCAAGCTAACGTCTCGATCTGTAACATCTAGCAGCAAATATGACCTCTAACTGTTACAGATCGAGACAAACCGTCCGGGGTCAACTCAAATGTCTTGATTTGTAACATCTAGAGAGGTTTTTGACCCCTTACTGTTACAGATTGAGATGTTGTCTCGCAGGGTTGGGGTTTGTCTCGTTCTGTAACATCTAGACCTGTATCTGCCGAGCTAGTGTTACAGATCGAGACAATTGCCGGGGAGGGGTCCCGTCACGGCAAGACGCCCGCTCTCTAGATACAGAATCCGGGGATCACACAGGTTCGTTTGTTTGGCTTGTCCGCAGGCGTTGCGTACGTAAAGACGTCGCCGTCGTGTCCAACGCGATTCAAATAGAGCGTGCCTTCGGTCTCCGATGAGTCGGGGCTCACCGTGCGCTCCCACCAGCAGGTGTCCTTGCCCTTCCACTGGCGGACCATCGTCTCGTTCGTGGAATACGGGCTCACCTTGAGCTCGCGGAAGAGCTGATACTCCTTGCCCTCGCCGTTGTAGATGTCTGCCAGGTAGTGATAGTCCTTGGCAAACGAATCGGGCGGTTGCGTACCGCACAGCTCGACCATGGCGGGCAGCCAAAGGGTTGCGGGCAACTCGCTCAGACACGATGCACTGTTGGCGGCGCCAGCGTTATTCGAGATCTTTTTGACAGATTTGATGAGTGCGCGCAACTCGTTGGGCAGCAGCTTAAGGCCGTCGCCGTTGAGCCATTCCCGCAGCTCGCAATCTGCCCAGCCGGCGCTCGGCGGTTCAGCCGCAGCGTTGCGCTCGGCAATACCCGCATCGAACATAAACGTCAGTCCGGCCTTGCCCGTCCCGTCCAGAAGTTCATCGTGGCGGATGCCCACAAGCTGCGCGCCAACCTGCAGCCCGTTGGTGAGCGTGACACGCTTGGTACACGGATAGGGGATACGCCCATCGACATCGAGCAGGTGATAGCGCTTGGCAATCTCGCGTGCCTCGCTACGGGTCTCGGCGGCCGTAATCTTGAGCGAAATCTCCTGCAGCTGATCCCAGGTGTAGTCGTCAAGCGAACCGCGGATGCCGTCCAGGTAGTCGGGGATGCCAAAGCCATGGGTCGCCGCCCCAACGACGCTGAGCCCCGCAACGGCTGCAACGACGCCACCGATAATAAACCGGCGGCGGGTCATGGCATCGTGCCGGGCCTGCTCCAGAATCTCTCGCGCGCGCTCGCCGGCGACGTCGACCTTAAGGTGCGTACCGGAGTCGATGTCGATTGCGGCGTCACTGCCCGCGCCCTCGCGGCCCTCGGATTCGGCGTCGGTGAGGTATGTCGAGAGCACCTCGAGCATCTGCTGCTCGGTAGGGCGATCGCACTGCTCGACTGAGAGACCCTTCATGATGATTTGGACAAGCGCTTCATCGCCCTCGCAGCGCAGCTCGAGCGGTGCCGGCTTGGTCTTGGTCTTTACGAGATAGAACGAGCCGGTTGCAGCGGCGTCCGTCGACTCAAAGCCAAACGGTTTGCGACCGCTGTAGAGCTGGTACAAAATGCTCGAAAGCGCATAGACGTCGATTGCCGGCGAACGGCGAAGGGCCGCGATGCCTTCGATATCCTGCGTGAGCATCTCGGGCGCGGCGTATGCGGGCGTGGCAAAGCGCCAGATGTCGGCGCGCCGGGTGATCGTGTCGTCGCCGAGAGCCATGGTCGCGGAGCCCATGTCGATGAGGCAGGGGTCAAAGGAGCAATCGGCAATCTGCTGCTCGAGCGTTCGGCTGGTGGTGCGGAACATGATATTGGCAGGCGACAGGTCGCGATGAATGACCGGATTCACGAGGCCTTGGGTCATCAAGAGCGCACGAAGCACGGCGTTTCCGACGGCGGCGACCATCTGGGTGGTCAGCCCGCCCGAGGCGTCGTGCGGAAGCAGGGGCAGCGCCTGCTTGAGCGAGGTGCCCTCGACCCACTCCATGAGGATGAGCGGGTCATCCTCGCACGATCCGTAGCCATAGACGCGCGGAAATCCGCGCAGGTGCGAGACGGTACACAGATGACGGTACTCCTCGAACAGCGCAGCGGTGTTGGCCAGGTGCGCTGCCGATTGCTCGGCGGAGCGGTCGGGGGCTTGGCCGGAAAGGATGGCGTTGTCCTTGAGTAGCTTGACGGCAAAGACCTCGCCGCTCGTGTTGGTCGCGCGCAGCACGTGCCCGATGTTGCCGTTGTTGCGGTGGGCCGTCTGGAGAATAAGCGTCATAAACCGACGCTTGGCGTCGTCCTCGGCGCTGGGGTCGACCGCCACGGCGGTATCGAACGTATCGAGACGGATGAGTTTGTCGCCATAGGCGCTATCGGTAGTATCCATGGCGTTCCTTTGTCTGGCATGGGTTGCCGCACGTATACGTGAGCAGTGCGGATATCGGTAAAGTACCATGATAGCCGCACTGCCCACGTATACCGCTGTGCATTGTCGTTTACGACGCAGAAGGTAGAAGACGAAAGACGGACGGCGACCGTCTTTCGATCGCCGTCCGCGCTAGTCCACAATGACAAGGAATGTCGTATAGAGACCCAAATGAAGTCTGTCGCTGTTGGCGATTTCCACGGGGGGATAGATCTTGCCGGGCTCACGTTGGTCGCGCGGCGGCTCAATCACAATATCGCCGTCGCGCGCGCCCGATTCGAGCACCGTGCCGTTGGTCGATCCAAGGCCCTGGGCGTACCAGTGCTCACCCTCAAGCCAAATGCGAAGATGCTCGCGCGATGCGTCGGCGCCCACATCGGTGATGCTGGGCGAGGTTTTGGGCAGAGAACCAATCACGGTGCCGTGCGGATCGCGTGTGAGGGGATGGATTTGCATGTCGGCGCAGTTGTCGGCATGGGTTCTGAGCAGACCGAGGTTGGGGGCGACGGTGCGCGGCTGCTCCAGGCTGCTCATAAAGCCACGTCCGACGGTAGTTTCGGTGGTGCCAAAGTGCTCGCCCGTCTTGCTGTCGCAAAAGCGCTCGACGGTGGCCACGCCCTGAACGGGATCGGCGAGCGCCCCCGTTGCCACAAAGAGCATAAGGTAAAGCGTGCTTTTCTCGCGCACGGCATTGCCGTCAAAGTTGTCGATGCGATTGAGGGCATTTGCATATAGGCGGCTGTCCAGCTTGTAGCTGGTGAGAGCCGACATCATTTCGTTGGCGGCCGGACCGCGATAGTGCTCGGCGATTGCCCGATAGGCGGACTCGCCGCCGCCGAGCTTGCTGCAGATTGCCGAGGAAAGGTTGAGCGTGGTGACGGTAAAGTCGCTGTAGATGGAGGGCGCGCACTGGTCAGGCTTGCGATGGACGATGTAACGGGTGAGATACGAGCGGTTGGAAGAGCATTTCTCGAGCAGGGTACTGCCGAGATAAGAGTTTCCATTGATGAGCATTCGGGCGATCTCGAGATGTTTAAGACCGCCGAACGAGCGAATATCGTTATAGAGGACCGAGCAAGGCGTCTCTGCTGCCACGGATACCTCCTTTGATTGCTTCCTAGCCAATATGGCGATAGGAATTAATGGCTCCCGGTGGGCGACGTATTAAATGGCTGCGCAATATACAGCGTAACCAAAGCAACATTATAGGCCACATGTTCGAAATTGCAGGAAGACTGAGAGATTTGGTTTGGACTGGACGGAAATCCCCCTCTGTCTTGATCTATAACAATTAGGGCCGATTTTACTCGGTAACTGTTACAGATTGAGACGTTTGTGAACTGTGTCGACCGTTTGTCTCGATCTGTAACACGTAGAGGAAGATTTGCCCTGTAGATGTTACAGATTGAGACAATCAGCCGGGCCCACCTCGTCCGCCTCGTCATCTGTGGTTTACGTGGGGGCATACGGAGTACGGGTATACTAACCGGCGGCGAATCTGCTCCATCGCTTAGAGCTGCTGCGTCTGGACGGCGCGTGATAGGGCTGCCAAAGCGATCGCCAGCGTGCTGAGCAACGTCCTCTCTGTGCGCACCCGTTTTTGTATGTATTAGCGCACTACAAAGCACGCCCGCGCGGCCGCATGCCGTGCCCATTGCGCGTGCAGATAAGGAACAACAACATATGCGTAATTCTGTATCCGACGTCACGGACGCCGAGATCCTGGACGAGACCCGTGAGGCCATGACCCAGGCTGCCTTCGATGCCGCCGATGAGGCAAATGCCGCCCAGGCCGTCGAGTCCGCTACCGATAGTCTGCCCGCCTTTGACGAGCTGGGACTTTCGGACGAGATGCTTCGTGCTATCGAGAACCTGGGCTACACGGCGCCGACGCCTGTCCAGGCTGGCTCGATCCCCGTGGTGCTCGAGGGCCGCGACTTGCTTGCCGCCGCCCAGACCGGCACCGGCAAGACGGCCGCCTTTTTGCTGCCGACTATGAACAATCTGGAGCACATCGCTCCTCCCAAACCCGTGCGCGAGCGTGGCGGCCGCAACCGCCGTCGCGGTGCTAAAAAGCCCGAGGGCAACGGCCGTGGCCCCGTGATGCTCGTCATCACCCCCACGCGCGAGCTTGCCCAGCAGATCGACGAGGTCGCAAGCAAAATCGCCGACGTCACGGGCCACGTTGCCGTGACCGTCGTGGGCGGCGTGAGCTACAAGCCGCAGACCGCGGCACTCAAGTACGGTTGCGATATCCTAGTTGCCACGCCGGGTCGTCTGGTCGACCTGATCGAGCAGGGCGCCTGCCACCTGGACGAGGTTAAGGTCCTGGTGCTCGACGAGGCCGACCGCATGCTCGACATGGGCTTTTTGCCCGCCGTCCGCCGCATTGTGCGCGAGACGCCGGCCGAGCGCCAGACGCTGCTGTTCTCGGCGACGCTCGACGAGGAGGCCGTGGGCGAGATCACCGACCTGGTGAGCGACCCGGCCCGCGTGGAGATCGCGCCGGCCACGTCGACCGCCGACACCGTCGACCAGTTTGTGTTCCCGGTGTCCATCGAGGCCAAGAACAACCTGTTGCCCGAGTTCCTCAAAAAGGAGGGCCCGGAGCGCACTATCGTCTTTATGCGCACCAAGCACCGTGCCGACAGCTGCTGCCGTCGTCTGGAGCGCAAGGGCATCAAGGCCGCCGCGATCCACGGCAACCGCAGCCAGGCTCAGCGCGAGCGTGCCCTTTCGGCCTTCCGCGACGGTACCGTCGACGTGTTGGTGGCAACCGACGTGCTCGCCCGCGGCATCGACATCAGCGACGTGCGCTACGTCGTGAACTTTGACGTGCCGGCCGAGCCGACCGACTACATCCACCGTATTGGCCGTACGGGCCGCGCCGGCGAGCTGGGCTGGGCCATCACGTTTGTGACCGAGCAGGATGTCGATGAGTTCTACGAGATCGAGAAGCTCATGGACAAGACCGCCGACATCTACGAGGCCGGCGACCTGCATGTGGGCCCCAATCCGCCCGCGGTTGACCCCGAGCGCGATCCTGCGGCCTTTAAGGTGAAGAAGAAGACCAAGCGCGGCAAGTCCAAGAGCAAGAAGAAGCTTGAGCAGGCGCGTCGCGACGGCAAACGCAACGGCGACGATTACGGTGATGTGGCCGGTCGTTCCAACCGCGGTCGAGACGAGCGTCGCGGCGACGGTGAGCGTCCGAGCCGTCCCAAGCGCGGCGGCAAGACCCGCGTGCGCGAGGGCGTTCAGGCTCGCGTGGACGAGGCTGTGGAGAGCGTGGCCCGCGAGGTGGCTGCCGAGGAGCGCGGCGGTGCTGGTGTCGTTGAGCAGGCCCCGCGCGGCAACCGTGCCGAGCGCCGTGCCAAGCAGTTCCAGGGCGAGGCGCATCGCCGTCGCCGCGAGGACGAGGACCGCGGCGGTCGTCGCCGTGTTGAGCGCGAGGACGAGGGCCGTGGCTCGCGTGGCGGCAAGCGTGGTTCGGGCGATCGTCGTCGTTCCGGTCGCGATGGCGAGCGCGGCGGCCGTGATGAGCGCCGTGGCGGCGAGGGCCGCGGTTCGCGTGGCGAGCGTGGTACTCGCGGCGGCGAGTCCCGTGGCGGCAAGCGCTTTGATGAGCGCGGTGGCCGTGGCGGCGAGCATCGCGAGGGCACTCGTGGCAATGGCAGCCGCAGCGGTGCTGGCCGCTCTAACGAGTCGCGCGATCGCCGCGATCCGCGTGCCAGCCGCGATCGTCGCGATGACTGGCGCAACTACGACGATACCCGCGAGGAGCGTCGTGGCGGCTATCGTGGCGGGCGTGGCGGCAACCAGGCCGGCTCCCGCGGCGGCCGTGCCGGCGGTCGCGATAATCGTGGTAGCTATGGCAATAGTCGTGGCGGCAAGCGTGGTAGCAGCTCCCGTCGTCCCGGTGACGGCGGCGGCAAGCGCAAATAACACACGCATCGCCCGCTAGAGCGAGGTGAACCAAGGGCCCCGAGCAACTACGCTCGGGGCCCTTTTTGTTTGCCGTATCCGATCGCTAGTTCAAATGTGATTTCCTCGGGAATGCATCTAGAGGATGCCGTGGGCCTGTTTCCTACCATGCGGCAATGGGTCCCATGGGGTGCGCCGTGCATTTTTTGGAGTATTCTGCAGTTCGAGTTGTCTGCATATGATTTGACGTCGCCAACGGTGGCTTTCGGATATCCCTAGCGAGCGTTCTGAGTCAGATTTCGTCGTTTTCCGGAGCAGGGGCGCGTCATTCTCGCCATGTCGGAACCCAAAATGACGCAGCGCCCTAAAGGTTTGCCCGCTCGGGGTATTGCTGGCGCGGTCACGTTGCAGAATACTCCGTTTTTTGCACGGGCCAGGATGGGGTACCTCGGGAGAACACGGCGGTATCCCGTAAATATATACAATCTGTACCGTAATTTATACAAAACGAAGAGGCAGACAGCGTAGGGTTGGTGCATTGGGGTGCTTGATGCACCAAAATGGGGATCCCACGTGCCGTATACTCTGGCTGGATGTGAAAACGGCTTGACGCGTTGCCAGACGTAGGGGGAGGGTGTCTCGATGAGCGTATTCGAAATTGTGTTTAGTCCGACGGGTGGAACGCAGAAGGTGTCTGGCCTTGTGGCCGGGGCACTGGACAAGAATACCGTTACCGTCGATCTGACCGATAGCGGGCTAGATTTCAGCGCTGTCTCGATGACTGAGGACGACGTGGCCGTAATCTCTGTGCCGGCGTATGCCGGTAGAATCCCGGCTGTGGTGGCTGACCGGTTGGGCATGGTTCACGGCAACGGAGCGCGGGCCGTTCTGGTGTGCGTCTACGGAAACCGCGCGTTTGAGGACACGCTCGTAGAGCTGGAGGACGTTGCGAAGCATGCGGGATTCCGGGTGATCGCGGCAGTTGCGGCCATTGCAGAACATTCCATTGCGCGACAGTTTGCTGCCGGTCGTCCGGATGCGCAGGATGCGGCGCAGCTCGCAGAGTTTGCGCAGCAAATTCAGCAAAAGCTGTTGGCTGAGGATGCGTCCGGGCCCTCTATCCCCGGCAATCGTCCTTATAAACAAGCCGGAGGTCACCGCATGGCACCCGAGGCAACAGAGGATTGTGTCTCCTGCGGTGCATGCGCCGCGGCGTGCCCCGTTTGCGCTATCGACAAGAGTGACCCCAAACGAGCAGCTGGCGAGGCGTGCATCTCCTGCATGCGCTGCATCGCCGTATGTCCGCGAGGTGCTCGCAAGCTTGATTCCAACAAACTATCCGCTGTTTCCCAGATGCTGAGCAAGGTTTGCGTCGCGCGGAAGGAATGCGAGCTCTTCATCTAGCGCAAGTGAGATTGGTGCAAACAAACCTGGCCCTTTTGCACCAAAAACGATCCGTTTTCCTCCGTTCCCAAGGGATCATGTGATCCGAAGGAGACGGAGGAAAACGGATCAAAAAGGAAAAATAGTAAGGCGCTCTTTTTCACATTGAATATTGCAATTTGGTAACGCGTTTTATCAAATATGGCATTTATCTGCGGTAATGTTCTATTTCACCGCTGAGGGTGACATTTTATACCGTCTGCCGAACCGTATGGAGACCTCACAACTTTTTAGGTCAGTGTTGTGCGTGTAGCAATTTCGCCCGGCCTCGCCTCCGGGCTGCCATGTGAGAGGGGATCTTATGGCTCGACTGCATGTAATGGAACGCAGCCACGCTCAGGCCGTCATGGACGACCTGCACGATGCGCTCGGACGTCGTCTGGCGGTGAGCTCGCTCGCCCCGTGTCCCGTGGAGTTTACGGCAGCGCTCGTCAACCTGTGCTCCACCCAGAGCTGCGGCAAGTGCACGCCCTGCCGCGTGGGCCTAAGCGCGCTGAGCGACCTGCTCGCCGATGTGCTCGAAGGGCGCGCCGATGAGTCCACACTCAACCTGATTGAGCGCACCGCCCGCACCATCTACCTTTCGAGCGATTGCGCCATCGGCTACGAGGCCGGCGCCATGGCGCTCACGGCCATTCGCGGCTTCCGCGACGATTTTGAGCATCACATTCGCGAGCACTCCTGCGGCTTTGACCGCGAGGCCCGCGTCCCGTGTGTCTCGGGCTGTCCGGCGCACGTCGACATTCCCGGGTACATTTCGCTCGTCGAGGCCGGCCGCTATGCCGATGCCGTCAAGGTCATCCGCAAGAATAACCCGCTGCCGCTCGTCTGCGGCCTGGTGTGCGAGCATCCCTGCGAGATGCATTGCCGCCGTGGCATGGTCGACGACCCCATGAACATCCTCGCCCTCAAGCGTTTTGCCGTTGAGCACAGCGACCTCAACGACCACAAGCCGCATGTAGTGGACAACACCGGTAAGCGCGTCTCCGTGATCGGCGGCGGCCCGGCTGGCCTTTCCTGTGCCTACTACCTGGCCGTGATGGGCCACAAGGTGACCATTTTTGAGCAGCGCCACCACTTGGGCGGCATGCTGCGCTACGGCATCCCCAGCTATCGTCTGCCGCGCGAGCGCCTGCAGGCCGAGATCGACTGGATCTTGAGCGCCGGCATCGACGTTGAGCTCGATCACTCCGTCAACGGCGAGGAGCTTGCCCGCCTGCGCGACGAGTTCGATGCCGTCTACCTGGCCATCGGTGCCCACAGCGATAAGAAGCTCGGCCTTCCGGGCGAAGAGGCGCCCGGCGTGGAGTCGGCCGTCAAGATGCTGCGTGCCATCGGTGACGACGAACTGCCCGACCTGAGCGGCCAGCGCGTGTGCGTCATCGGCGGCGGCAACGTGGCCATGGACGTGGCGCGCTCCGCCGTGCGCTGCGGCGCCGAAAAGGTAAGCATCGTCTACCGCTGTCGCATCTGCGATATGACGGCTCAGGACGCCGAAATCGCCGGCGCCCAGGCCGAGGGTTGCGAGGTTCTGGAGCTCACGGCGCCGCTCGCCATCGAGACGGGCGAGGACGGTCGCGTGAACGGCCTGCGCGTGCAGCCGCAGATTATCGGCGAGCCCCGCCGCGGTCGTCCGGCTCCGCGTGCCGCCGCTACGCCCGAGCGCGTCATCCCCTGCGAGCGCGTGTTTGTCGCCATTGGCCAGGACATCGATTCCAAGCCGTTTGAGGACATGGGCATCGCCTGCAAGTGGGGTTGCGTGGTCACCGACTCGGACGGTGCCGTGCCCAACTTCGATGGCCTCTTTAGCGGCGGCGACTGCCAGACCGGCCCCGCCACCGTCATCCGTGCCATCAACGCCGGCCGCGTGGCTTCGGCAAACATCGACCGCTATCTGGGCTTCGACCACAAGATCAAGCTCGACGTGGAGCTGCCGACCGTTCAGTTTAAGGGCAAGCACGAGTGCGGCCGCTGCGAGCTGGGTGAGCGCGAGGCCGGCGAGCGTATTCACGATTGGAATCTGGTCGAGCAGGGCCTTACCGAGGAGGAGGCGCGCCAGGAGGCAAGCCGCTGCCTGCGTTGCGACCACTTTGGTTTTGGCGCGTTCCGCGGAGGGAGGAACCTGGAATGGTAGAGCTCAACAACCCCACTGTCAGCGATAACACCGAAAGCGGAGCACTCAATATGGTCAAGCTCACTATCGATAATTGCGAGGTCGTGGTGCCCGAGCACACCACGATCCTGGACGCGGCCAAGTCCGTCGGCATCCAGATTCCCACCCTGTGCTACCTGCGCGATCTGAACGAGATCGGCGGCTGCCGCGTGTGCGTGGTCGAGGTTGAGGGCTGCGACCAGCTGGTTGCCGCCTGCAACAACTACGTGCTCGATGGCATGGTGGTCCACACCAACAGCCCCAAGGCCCGCGAGGCGCGCCGCACCAACGTGCAGCTGCTGCTTTCGCAGCACGATTCACGCTGCACGAGCTGTGTGCGCAGCGGTAACTGCAACCTGCAGACCATTGCCAACGACCTGGGCATTTTCTATCTGCCGTATCAAAGGCATTTGGCGGGCGAGGGCTGGGATTTCGATTTCCCCATCATCCGCGAAAACGACAAGTGCATTAAATGCATGCGCTGCATCAAGGTGTGCGAGAGCGTACAGGGCCTAGGGATTTGGGACCTGACCAACCGCGCCACGCATACCGCCGTGGGCACCCGCGGGCGCGTGCCGATCGGCAAGACCGATTGCGTCGCGTGCGGCCAGTGCATCACGCATTGCCCGACGGGCGCGCTGCGCGAGCGCGACGACACCGAGACCGTGTTTGACGCGCTCGCTAATCCCGACAAGATCGTGCTGGTGCAGATCGCGCCGGCCGTGCGTAGTGCTTGGGGCGAGGAGCTCGGCATTCCGCGCGAGGAGGCAACCGTCGAGCGTCTGGCTTGCGCGCTGCGCCGCGTAGGCTTTGAGTATGTGTTCGATACCGATTTCTCGGCCGACCTCACCATTATGGAGGAGGGCTCCGAGCTGCTCGAGCGCCTGGGCGCCGCCGCTAAGGGTGAGGGCGACAGCCGCGGCTGGCCCATGTTTACGAGCTGCTGCCCGGGCTGGGTGCGCTTTGTGAAGGCACGTTACCCCGAGTTTGTCGACAGCCTGTCCACGTCAAAGTCGCCGCAGCAGATGTTCGGCGCTATCGCCAAGACCTACTACGCCAAGGTGCTGGGCGTGGAGCCCGAGCGTCTGTTCGTGGTGTCCGTTATGCCATGCACGGCCAAGAAGGCCGAGTGTGCGCTGCCGAGCATGATGGGCGAGGGCGGCGCGCCCGACGTGGACGTTGCGCTGACGGTGCGCGAGATGGTGCGCATGATCCGCGCGAGCCACGTGAGCGTTGACACGCTGGTCGAGGAGCCGCTCGATACGCCGTTGGGCTTTGGCACGGGCGCGGGTGTGATCTTTGGCGCCACGGGCGGCGTGATGGAGGCCGCCGTGCGCTCGGCATATTACCTGGTGACGGGCAAGAACCCGGATGCCGACTTCTTCACTGACGTGCGCGGACTCGAGGGCTGGAAGGAGGCCGTGGCCGATATCGACGGTACCAAGGTGCGCGTCGCCGTGGCGCACGGGCTGGGCAACGCCGCCCGTCTGCTCGACGCGATTCGCGACGGCCGTGTGAGATATGACTTTGTTGAGGTCATGGCGTGCCCGGGCGGCTGCGTCGGTGGCGGCGGTCAGCCCATCCACGACGGCTGCGAGCTGGCGGCTGAGCGTGGCCTGGTGCTGTGGAGCCTGGATGCGAAGGCGGACATTCGTTTCTCGCACGAGAATCCCGATGTCCAGGCGTGCTACCGCGAGTTTTTGGGCGCGCCGCTCTCGCCGCTGGCCGAGGAGTTGCTGCATACCGACCATCATGCCTGGTCGATGCCTAACGAGGGGACATGCTAGCGATGCGCGCGTTTGATGTTGAGATGTCGCGCCGGGGGTTTGCCTCGGCGCTCGCCGCGGGCGCCCTGTCACTTGCGCTCGCGGGCTGTGGCGGCGGGGCTGCCGGTGCCGGGTCCGCCGCGGGCTCGGTTGCCACGGACGGCGCCGGTGCTGCCGCAGAGCCGGTCGAGGTGCACGTCGCCTCGCTCAAGGGTCCGACGTCGATCGGTCTGGTGCAGTTTATGGACCAGGCAGCCGATGGCGAGACAGACAATGAGTTCGACTTTGCGATCAACACTGCCGCCGACGAGATCGTGCCCAAGGTGATTCAGGGCGATGTCGACATTGCCTTGGTACCCGCCAACGTGGCGAGCGTTCTCTACAACAAGACCGAGGGTGCGGTACAGGTCATTGATATCAATACGCTTGGCGTGCTGAGCGTGGTGACGGGCGACGCGGACGTGACTTCGTTTGGTGACCTGGCGGGTCGTACCGTCTACATGACGGGCAAGGGCACCACACCGGAGTACGTCATGAACTATCTGCTGGAGCGCGCGGGCCTGACCGGTCAGGTGGCGCTTGAGTTTAAGAGCGAGCCCACCGAGGTGCTCTCGGCGCTGCTTGCCGATCCGTCTGCTGTGGGCGTGCTGCCCGAGCCCTTCAAGACCGCTGCCATTGCAAAGAGCGGAGGCAAGCTGTCGGCGCCGGTAAGCCTGACCGATGTGTGGGATGAGCTGGCGGGCGACACGGGCTCCCGTTTGCTGACGGGCGTAACCGTGGTGCGCCGTGCCTTTGCCGAGGAGCATCCCGAGGCCGTGGCGGAATTCTTGCGCTGCCATGCGGCGAGTGTTAAGGCCGTCAATGCGGCGCCGGCAGACTGGGCGCAGGCCGTGGTCGATGCTGGCATCGTGGACAACGCCAAGATTGCCGAGAAGGCGATTCCCGGGTGCATGCTTGTGTGCCAGACGGGCAAGGATATGAAGGCGGCACTTAGTGGGTATCTGCAGGTGCTGGCCGACGCGGACGCGAGCGCCGTGGGTGGTAAACTTCCGGCTGACGATTTCTACTACATGGAGTAGCCCGTGCGTGTGTTTGCTCGACAAATGACAGAGCGTATGAAGGCGGTGGCGGCAGCAGGTGCCGTCGCCGCCTTTTGGCTTGCCGTGTGGGTCTTCGCGGCGGCGCTGGTGGCACAGCCGCTGATTTTGCCGGGTCCGGGTGCTGTTGTGGTGGCGTTGCTGCGGCTGGTATGCGATGCCGGCACGTGGGCGATTCTGGCGGGCTCGGGTGCGCGGATTCTAGGCGGTTTGGCGCTTGCCGCGGTGTGCGGTGGTTTGCTGGCCGGAATTTCGTCGCGCTCGCAGGCGTTTGTCCGCTTGGTGGCTCCGGCGCTTTCGTTTGTTAAGGCGACGCCGGTTGCCTGTGTGGTGGTCCTGCTGCTCATTTGGCTGGGGTCGGCGCGCGTGAGCATTGCGGCGGTCTTTTTGATGGCGCTTCCGGGCGTGTATTTTTCGCTGGTCGAGGGTTTGACGCAAGCGGATAAGCCGCTGGAGCAGATGTTTCGTCTGCATGGCGTGCGGGGTTGGCGACTGTTTTGTGCCCACACCTGGCGCGAAGTCCTGCCGTTTGTGCTTTCGTGCGCCCGCGCCGTGATTGGCATGAGCTGGAAGGCCGGCGTGGCGGCGGAGCTGATCGGCATGGCGACGGGCACCGTGGGCGAGCGCATCTATCAGGCGAAGCTGCTCATCGAGACGGCTGACCTGCTGGCTTGGACCGTGTTGGTCGTGGCGGCATCGCGGGCATGCGAGCGTGTGCTGGTGTGGTTGCTGCGGGCTTCGGGGCCCGCGGCGTGGCGTGCTGCCGTGTGGGCACATGGGCGTGGTACTCGCGGGCGTTCGGGCGACCCTGCTGGCGCCGGCGCTGCGGCGGAGCTTGCGCTTGCCGTGGGCGATCGTGCGCCCTGGGCGCCGGCGCTCGACGGGCTGGTGCTCAACGTGCCTGCGGGTGGGCGTATCTGTGTGATGGGCACCTCGGGCGTGGGCAAGTCGACGCTGCTTGCGCTGGCGGCGGGGGAGTGCGCGCCGTGCTCCATGGTGTTTCAGGATGTGCGCCTGGTAGAGGGCGCCTCGGCTTTGGATAACGTGCTGGTGTGCGCCGACGCGCGCGTGGACGCCTCGAGTGCCGCGGCCCTGTTGCGCCTGCTGGTGCCGGGGGTCGATGTGCATGCCCGCGTGGCCGAGCTTTCGGGTGGACAGCGCCGTCGTGTCGAGATTGCCCGAGCCCTGCTGTGTCCGGGCGGCGCAGTGATTCTGGACGAGCCCTTTACCGGCCTAGATACCGCTGCGCGCGACGCATGCGCCGAGATCGTGCTCGACTTGCTCGACGGCCGCATGCTGTTGCTTGCTACACACGATGCCGTCGACGCTCAGGCCCTCAATATCTCGGACATCATCACGCTCTAAAAGCCATTTCAGGCGCTAACTCAACAATAAAATGATTCGTTTTCTTCTGTCTCCATGGGGTCGGGTATGGTATTCTATCTACGGGGTAATACTTAGGATTACCAAGTAATACCAACGCCGTAGAACAAACTCCAGATGCGGGCCAATCGGGTTGCCTTCACAGCCCGTCGCCCAGCCGCGTGGCCCGCATCCATCCGCACCACCGTCGTTTCAAGAAGGAAGCGCCATGGCAGAACACATGACCCCGGTTGTCGCGAAGGTTTTGCCCGAGGAAAAGGCGGCCTTCGCGGCGGCAACCCAGCTCGTGGGCACCACACCGTCCAACGCCATCCGCATGTTCATCGCCGCTTTCAATCGCTGCGGCACCTTCCCGTTCGACATCTCGCCGAGCGGGGCTTTTGGCGCTGCGCCCGATTCTCATCAACAATGACTGTCCCAAACTGCCGGCACTTGGGGACGTTCCTTTTCAGCCGGCAGTTAAGGAACGTCCCTAAGTGCCGGGTTTTGAGGAGGTTGGCATGCTCAATGCGATGGCGTGGGCGCTTGCCTGTTTTGGCGTTGTCGCTGCCGATATAGCCCTGAGCGTGGTTCTGTTTTCAGTTCTCGATGCCGTGTCGGTGCTGACGGGCTATCCGATCGACAATCTCGATATCCAATGGTTCCAGGCTGCCGCTCAGACGGCATCGTTTTTGATGGCGCTGCTGTGGTGGCGTTATTTGTGGCCGCGGTCGTTTATCGCGCGCTGGCAAGGTGAGCGTCCACTTGGCGGGGGATTGCGTAGCGCGTGGAAGCGCATTGCCTGCGTTATCGTGATCGGCTTGGCCCTGCAGGTGGTCGTTGGCTACGTGACCGACGCCGTGCTGTCGCTGTTGCCCGAGGTCTCGGCAGACTATAGCGAGCTCGTCGAGGAAACGGGCATGGGCGATACCAGCCTTCTTGCTGTCCTGACCACGGTGCTCGGCGCTCCGTTTTGCGAGGAGTTGCTGGTGCGCGGCATTATTTTTTGAGTTTTCGCTCCGAGCGTTTAATCCGCAGTGCCGCCCACTTTGGAAGCGCCGGCGTCGTGCGAGCGCGCAGGACGGAGCCATGGTGCCCTGGGCGGCCCCAAGCACGTGGGGTATCGCCGCGGCGATTGTGTTGCGGGCGGCAATCTTCGGTTTTATGCACATGAATTGGGTGCAGGGTTGCTACGCGGGTGCCGCCGGCCTCATCTTTGGTTGGGTGCTCGTGACGACCGGAAAGCTCCGCTACACGATCCTGCTGCACTTTGCCTTTAATGCCGGGTCGTATCTCATGACGTTGCTCTGGTTTGTGAACACGCCGCTCGATGTGGCAATTACGGTCGCTATCGCCGGCGTCATCCTCGTTGAGGCAATGCGTTCGCTGCGCCACGCGTGTGGGGTGGATGCAGCGAGCGCACCGCTGCCCTAGTTGCGGCGTCCGCCTCCGTTGGCGCCCTGACGCCCCTGGGCCGCGCGATTGCGACCGGCAGTGTTCTGTGCGCGCGACATGCCGCTGTGCCCCTTGCTACCCTTGGGCCCCTTGCCGGCGCCACCGTGCGGCTTGCCGCCCTTCTTGCCGGTTCCATGCCCGCCGTTGGCAGATGTCTCGCCCGGGCGCGGCGGCACGGGACGAATCAGGCAATGCTTGGTGTAGCCAATCAGATCGCGGCGGCCGGCTTTTTCCAGCGCCTCGCGCACGAGCTTGTAGTTCTCGGGCTTGCGATACTGGATGAGCGCACGTTGCATGGCCTTCTCGTGCGGGTCGCGCGCCACATAGATCGGCTCCATGGTGCGCGGATCCACGCCGGTGTAGTACATACAGGTCGACATGGTGGACGGCGTGGGGTAGAAGTCCTGCACCTGCTCGGGCATGTAGCCCATGTCGCGCACGGCCTCGGCGAGGTCCACGGCTTCCTTCATCGTCGAGCCGGGATGGCTCGATATCAGATACGGCACAACATACTGCTTGAGTCCATACTCGCGGTTCAGGCGCTCAAATTTGCGGCAGAACGCATCGTAGACGGCTCGGCTCGGCTTGCCCATCACGGACAGCACCGCGTCGCTCACGTGCTCGGGCGCCACGCGTAGCTGGCCCGAGACATGGTGTTCCAGCAGCTCGCGTAAAAACTCGTCCGAGGCATCGGCCATGGTGTAGTCAAAACGGATGCCGCTGCGCACGAAGACCTTCTTGACGCCCGGCAGCTGGCGCAGGTCGCGCAACAGCTGCGTGTAGCCGCTTTCGTCGACCACCATGTTCTTGCATACGCTCGGCCACAGACAGCGCTTGTTCTTGCACACACCGTGCTTGAGCTGCTTGTCGCAGGCGGGGCGGCTAAAGTTGGCCGTCGGTCCACCCACGTCGTTGATGTAGCCCTTAAACTCGGGGTCGTGCGTGAGCAGCTCGGCCTCGCGCATGATCGAGTCGTGGCTGCGCATCTGCAGCACGCGGCCTTGGTGGAAGGTGAGGGCGCAAAACGAGCACTCGCCAAAACAGCCGCGGTTGGAGCTAATGGAAAACTTGATCTCGGCAAAGGCCGGCACGCCGCCCGCCGCGTCGTAATCGGGATGCCAATCGCGTGCGTAGGGGAGTTCGGCCACCTCGTCCATCTCGTCGGTGGTGAGTGTCGCCGACGGCGGGTTCTGCACCACATAGACGCTGTTGGGGTAGGGCTCTACCAGGCGATGCCCGGTGATGGGGTCCATATTCTGCTGCTGCACGTTAAAGCTGCGCGCGTAGTTGAGCTTGTCGGCGGCAAGGTCGTCCCAGCTGGGCAGCAGGTCGTAGTCGTAGACCTCGTCGAGCGAGCTCGTGCGGTAGACGGTGCCGTTGATATAGGTGATCTGATCGACAGGCAGTCCCGCGTCGAGCGCGTCGGCAATTTCGACAATCGCGTGCTCGCCCATGCCGTAGATGAGGATGTCGGCGCCCGAGTCGAGCAGTACCGAGCGCTTGAGCTTGTCCTGCCAGTAGTCGTAGTGAGCCAGGCGGCGCAGGCTTGCCTCGATGCCGCCGATGATGATGGGAGCGTCCTTGAACGTCTGACGGATGAGGTTGCCGTAGACCGTGACGGCACGATTGGGGCGGTGCCCCTCCTCGCCACCGGGGGTATAGGCGTCGGTATGGCGACGGTGCTTGGTCACCGAATAGTGGTTGACCATGGAGTCCATGTTGCCGGCGCTGACCAAAAAGCCCAGGCGCGGCTCACCGAGCACCGTGATGCTGGCGGGGTCGGTCCAGTCGGGCTGGCAGATGATGCCCACTTTGTAGCCGTGCGCGTCGAGGACGCGGCTGATGATGGCCATACCAAAGCTGGGGTGGTCCACGTAGGCGTCGCCGCAGATGTAGACAAAGTCGCACTGGTCCCAGCCGCGCGCATCCATGTCGGCGCGGCTGACGGGGAGGAACTTATCGCGGCCCGGGCGCCAGGGGCGTGTGAGCGCTGCTGGGGTATGCGTGGTGTGCCCACCCTGCGCCTTACCGCCGCGCTTTTGCTGCTGGCCCTGTTTGCCCTGCTGACTGCGCTGGTTGTTCTGAGCGTGCTGAGGCTTTTTTGCCACGATCCCTCCCGGTGTTTGTATGCTGCACGTAATTGTAACCAGTCTTTTTGGGACGTGTCTCTATAGTTTTGTCAACCGCGTGCTTCGCGCCATTTCGGCATGACGCATCCGGGCGCCCGGCGCCCCCGCTTCCCCTTCGGTTGATCCCGCCGCCCGCTAGGCCGCGTACGGGACGGCGTCGCGCATGATCGCGTAGATGACCTTGAGCCTCTTCCTCGCGACCGCCTTCAGCGCCTTGCTGTGCCTCATCCCCCTCGCCCTGCACTCCCCGTAGTACCTCCCGAACCTGTTGTCCGTGCCGATGAGGGAGTTGCAGCTGAATATGAGCAGGTTCTTGAGCTGCCTGTTCCCGCCGTGCTGCGGCGACGTCGACCTGATGCTGCTCCCGGAGCGCCTATCGGACGGCGCCACGCCGCAATAGCTCGCGAGCTCGTCGTGCCCCCTGAACGCGGATATGTCGATCGACGTCACCAGCGCCGCGGCGGTCTTGGGGCCGATCCCGGGCACCGTGAGGAGGCACTCGTAGACCTCGTCGCCCGCCAGCGAGTCGGCCACGAGCGAGTCGAGTTCCTCGATGTCGGCGTCGAGGGAGGCTATCTCCCGGGCGAGTATCCGGACCGCGACGTCCTCGCCGGCCGGGAGCCGCCTTCCCGAGCGCGACGAGGCCAGCAGCGCCTCCCAGAGCCTCCTGGCCCCCGCCGCGGGGGCGCCCGCGCGCCTGGCGGCGCTCGAGAACCTGCGCCAACCGGCGGCCGAGCACCCGGCGGCCCCGCCGAACTCGGCCAGCATCGACACCTGCCAGCGGCTCGACGGGTCGACCGCGCCCTCGAGCGCGGGGTCGGCCTCGAGCAGGGTCGCGCGCAGCCTGTTCTTCGCGCGGGTCCTGGCGGACGACGCGAACTCGCGCTGCGACGACAGGATCCGCAGCGAGGCGGCCCCCTCGGGCTCCTCGGGCGCCGGCCTGAGGGCGCGGGGCACGCCGAGCGCGGTGCGCGCGATCACCTCGGCGTCGATGGCGTCGGTCTTCGCGATGCCGGGGAACATCCCGCGGGCCTGCTTCTCGGCATATCCGGGCAGGTAGGCGCAGGGGTTCCCGTGCGCATGGGCGCGCGCGAGGACCAGCGCGCCGATGTTCCGCTTCTGGTCGACGACGACCAGCGCGCCGGAGCCGGCCCGCTCGAGCACCCGGTCGATGTCGTCGGGCCTGTTGGCCAGCTCGGCCCTGAAGGCGACGCCCCCTCCCGCATCGAGCGCGCACGCGCTGTGCGAGCTCTTCCCGACGTCGATCCCCAGGTAGGCCACGGGCGCCTCTGCTGCAGGCATGGTGTATCCTCTCCCTTGAGCCGGCCGTTAGCCGCGGAAGCGACACCCACATTACCCGGCCGTGGCCCGGTCCGGGCCCGGCACATCTCTATCAGTCGTTCTCCGCGGCCCCTCCCGCCCCGGCGGCAACACGTCCCGGGCCCTCTACGGGGCAGGGGCTGACGGCCGTCCGGGGCGGTCGGCCAGCGACCACCGGTACGGCTCAATCGTATAACCGTGCAACGGAAAAGAGCCGCCCTTTCGGACGACTCAAACTGTAATGGGGCTAAAAAGACTGGTGGAGTACATGAGCTAGCGGATCGGCGTGTCGATGCGGGTGTCGTTTGTTTCCAGACTGTGTATCCCTGTGTCGAAGGGGTCGTCTCGCGCGCACGCCATGTTGTCAATGGGTTACAGTATGAACGGCGGCTATGTTTCCGCCAACGCACGAGAGAGTCGTCAACAAGGAGGATGCACGACGATGCAGCGTGCCAAACAGATATCGGAGTCTATTGAGCTGGGCATCATCTTGGCGCTCGCCGGTGGCTTTATGGACGTGTATTCGTACATTGGGCGCGATCATGTTTTCGCCAACGCGCAGACGGGCAACATCTTGCTGGTGGGCGTGAGCATCTCGGAGGGCAATTGGGTACTTGCGGGGCGCTACTTCTTCCCTGTGGTGTCGTTTGCTGTGGGCATTATGCTTGCCGACCTGGTGCACGAGCGGTTTGGCAGCGTGATTCACTGGCGTCAGGTGACGGTGTTCTTTGAAGCCGTCATCTTGCTGGGCGTGAGCTTTATCCCCGGTGGCGGTTACAACCTGCTCGCCAACTGCCTCACCTCGTTTGCCTGCGGCATGCAGGTCGAGAGCTTCCGCAAGATCCACGGTCACGGCATCGCTACGACCATGTGCATCGGCAACTTGCGCAACGCGCTGCAAAACGTGGACGATTACATCATCACCCACAGGCGCGGCTTTTTGGAAAACGGCCTGCTGTACTTTGGCGTGATCTTTACCTTTGTGTTTGGCGCCGTGTTGGGCAACTGGTGTATTGAGCGCATGGGCCTGCACGCCATCGTCGTGGCGAGCTTGCTGCTGTTTGTCGCGTTTGCCATCATGTTCATCGACCGCGAGCGCGACTTGCGCTTACGCTGGAAGGTTGCGGCCGAGGCTTGGAAAGAGGGCTGCCGAAAGTAACCGAATGCGGCAAAGGGGCTGTCCCTTTGCCGCACTGATCAATATTGGGGAGGGGACGGCCATCTCGGCCGCCCCTTTTTTTGGAGTCTTAAGCGCTAAGGTGCATGTTTGTAATGACAAGATTTGACGTCAGCAAAGCGTGTTGCTTGAGGCTATAGAATAAAAATGTCATCTTTCCAGCTATGATTATTAGTTAAGGGGATGGATTAGTTAAGGGGATGGACATATGTCAGAGCTTTTTATTCAAAATAAGACGACAGTAATCAAGTTGATAATCAAGGTGGAGAACTGTCCTCTTTATTGCTTTGTAGAGCCTTTCTGAGCAGCTATTCTATTATTAGTCTGGATGAGTCTTGCAACAATTTAGATAGTGTTTCGATATCCTTTTTGAAAGTAGCGTTTACGCAGGAGATGAAAAAGCATGCCGCCATTATTGCGGACCATGGACATGGTTTTGAACAATTTGCAGACTATGTAATACGGTTCCAGGAGCCAGGAAAAAAACTATCTAGCTCCTGAATGTTGTTACGAACTGCTTTTTGCGATTTATTCGAGATGCTCTTCAATCCGAGCCCTAAGAAGGGCAATGGCTGTAGGTATTCCAATTGCGGCGGCTAATTCGGCTTTATCCAAAACCTGTATGCTAAAGCACGATTGTTTATCACATTGAAGGACGATAACTGAAGATAGTTTCACTTCCCGTTGGCTGAATATATCGTAATCTCCAAATAGGAAGTTACCTTTTATTGTGTAATTCGGTATGTTCGTTATGCACTTCATCTCAAGTCTGTTTAGGCCATAATCAAACACCGCAACTTCCTCGTGTTCGATGATGAGCGCAACCCTGGGCATGTTGCTAAAACCACCGTCGACGACAGTGAAGAGTTTTTCATTTGCATCGTCATAAACGGTATATTTAAGACTCAATAGCTGTCCTAGTGGACCCGTGAACCCATGTTTTTTGATGTTGAGGCTGTCTCCCGCTGGGTTGATGAGAGCCAGAGTATGCGGATAAGGGTTACCTTCAATTGAGATTCGATATTCGTTTGTAGCCGTCTTGCTCGATTTAGGACCACTAGCCACCATGTGTCATCGCCTCGATCGAATTGGAACCGTCTTCTGCTTCGTGCGGAGAATTACGCCGTACGTTGCAGTAGATGCAGCTGCAATAACCGCATGGGCAATTTCTAACAAAATGAATGACGTTATTTGCTGCATGCATGTTATTCACTACAAAGTATCTTTTTATAAACGTATTGTCAAACATATATTGCTAAAACAGAAACAATTTATAGACTGAGTCGGTCGCATTCTTTGGGCGATTGCTCCTATAATCTAGCCTTCGCTGCTGTCGGGAGGGAAGAACTAGGGCTCCGTTATTCTGTTGAAACGCTTTAACACCTTTGATGTTCTCACGCGTTTTTTGTTTCAAAAGCGTTAGGATGGAACTTATAGCGCGGGGCGTAATAGGTGCCCCGCACACGATGGGAGGCTATCAATGGCTAATCGTTTCGTTCTCAATACCATTTCTTATCATGGTTCCGGCGCCATCAAGGAGATCCCCGGCGAGCTCCAGCGTCGTGGCTACAAGAAGATCTTCGTCTGCTCCGACCCCGATCTGGTCAAGTTTGGCGTTACCGCTAAGGTGACCGACGAGCTCGACGCCGCCGGCATCGCTTGGAGCCTCTACTCCGAGATCAAGCCCAACCCCACTATCCAGAACGTCAAGGACGGCGTCGAGGCCTTTAAGGCCGCCGAGGCTGACGCTATCGTGACCATCGGTGGCGGCTCCTCCATGGACACCGCTAAGGCCATCGGCATCATCATCAACAACCCCGAGTTCGCCGATGTCCGCAGCCTCGAGGGCGTTGCTCCGACTAAGAATCACGCCGTGTTCACCATCGCCGTGCCGACGACCGCCGGTACCGCTGCCGAGGTGACCATCAACTACGTCATCACCGACCCCGAGAAGGTCCGCAAGTTCGTGTGCGTTGACACCAACGACGCCCCCGAGGTCGCCGTCGTCGACCCCGACATGATGGCTTCCATGCCCGCCGGCCTGACCGCTTCCACCGGCATGGACGCACTGACCCACGCCATCGAGGGCTACACCACCAAGGGCGCCTGGGAGCTTTCCGACATGTTCCACTTTGAGGCCATTAAGCTGATCAGCGAGAACCTGCGCGACTCCGTTGCCGAGGCCAAGTCCGGCCAGCCCGGCTCCGGCCGCGAGGGCATGGCTCTTGGCCAGTATGTTGCCGGCATGGGCTTCTCCAATGTTGGCCTGGGCATCGACCACGCCATGGCTCACACCCTGTCTGCTCACTACGACACCCCGCACGGCGTCGCTTGCGCCATGCTGCTGCCGATCGCCATGGAGTTCAACAAGCCGGTTTGCGCCGAGCGCCTGGCCAAGGTCGCCGTCGCCATGGGCGTTGACACCACGGGCATGAGCACCGACGAGGCTGCCGATGCCGCCATCGCCGCCGTTAAGCAGCTCTCTGCCGACGTGAACATCCCGCACGTCTGCGAGGCCATGAAGGCTGACGAGATCGAGGTCCTGGCCAAGGACGCCATGGCCGACGCCTGCTTCCCGGGCAACCCGCGCGAGGCGACGCTCGACGACGTCATCGAGCTCTTCAAGAAGATCTGCCCGGCTGCCTAACTGGTTCGGCGGGCCCCTGCCCGTTAGCCCCACAATCGTCCTCGGACATGTCGGAGGCCCCGCTGCGCACTACGTGCGGCGGGGTCTCCTTCTGTCCTGCGAAAAGATTGTGGGGCTAACGGGCAGGGGCCCGCCGGCTCGTTATCGTGGCGGGCGCAGTTCTGAAGAGCTCGATGGGTCATCTCGCTAGGTAAAAAGATGGTTCGCGGTGGTATCGTTGCTGTGGGTTTAATTCGATATGAAAGGGTGACTTTGGTGTCCAAGATGGATTCTACGCTCTCCTATATTACTGACCAGTTGAAGGCGCTTACCTCGATTGCTTCGCCTACGGGCTATACCCGTGCGGCTACTGATTATCTGATGGAGACGTTGCGCGATATGGGCTTTGGGCCTGAGCGTTCCAATAAGGGCAATGTGCTCGTTGAGCTTGGTGGTGAGGGTGAGCCGCTCGTGTTGGCGAGCCATGTCGATACCCTGGGCGCCATGGTGCGCTCCATTAAGGACAATGGTCGCCTGCGCCCCACGACCCTCGGCGGGCACCAGTGGTCCACGGCCGATGGCGAGAACTGCACCGTCTACACGCGTGACGGCAATGTCTACACGGGCGTGGTCCTCAATACCGAGCCTTCGGCGCATGTGGCCGATGAGCCGGTCAAAACCATCGAGAAGAACATGGAGATCTTGCTCGACGAGAACGTCGACAGCAAGGACGATGTGCTCGAGCTGGGTATTCAGACCGGCGACATCATCGCTATGGATCCGCGCACCACGGTGACGGAGAGCGGCTACATCAAGAGTCGCTTCCTTGACGACAAGCTGTCCGCGTCGATTCTGCTGGGTTTGGCCCGCGCCGTCGCCGAAGGCGAGGTGACGCTTTCGCGCAAGGTTTCGTTGCTCTTTACGGTGTACGAGGAGGTCGGCCACGGCGGTGCCTTTGTGCCGGCCGACACGCGCGAGATGATCAGCGTGGACATGGGCTGCGTGGGCGACGACCTGGGCTGCACCGAGCGCATGGTTTCGATTTGCGCCAAGGATTCGGGCGGTCCGTACAACTACGACCTGGTAACCACGCTGTCCAACATCGCGCGCGAGCTGGAGCTCGATTACGCCATCGATGTGTACCCGCACTATGGCTCCGACGTCGAGGCCACGCTCTCGGCCGGCTACGACATTCGCCATGGTCTGATCGGCCCCGGCGTGTACGCGAGCCACAACTACGAGCGCAGCCACATCGACGGCGTGCGCAATACCTACGAGCTGGTTCGCGCCTACGTTCAGCGCTAGGGGAGTAGCTTGCGACTCGGCTGACCAATCGCTAAGGCCCGATTTCTCGGGCCTTTTTTCGCTTTGGGTTGTTTAGTATTATGATGCATGTAATCTATTAACTAAACGTTTAAATTACTTAACGAGGTGATGCGGTGTATGGATACGTCTGAGTACTTGTCTATGGGTGATGCTGCCCGCCTGCTGGGCGTTACGAAAGCCCGCATATCTCAACTTGCCGCATCGGGAACGCTCGCGTGCGATATTGTGGGCGGACGGAAGATGGTCGAGTACAATTCCGCGGTCGCCTATCAAAAGGTCCGCAAACGTGGACGTCGTCCTGCGGCCGATGTGGGGCGCAAGTTTACGCTGATGTCCGCCGATTACGAGGTCGCTCGTGTCTCATTTGATCCGACGCGTGAGTTTCCCTTCGAAATCGCCGAGGTCCTCGATGCGCAACGAATGCCGTTTGGCACGTGCTCGAGCTCTTCTCCTACGGTGAATAAACGGGAGCTCAACGTGTGGTGGGGCCATCGGTCGGTGCCTGACGTCCGCCCCGGACTCGTCTCGCGCTATCGTGAACTGGGAATTGCCAGTGGTATCGAGGTTCCGGTTCGGTGTCTGGGCCTATCGCTTTCGGATTGTTATTGGCTGCGGCCGGCCGATTGCGCCGAACTCAAATGGCAAAACATCAATTACTTTGAGAACGAATTTGAGCGATCGGCGCCCGAAGAGCGTTCGGGTTGGTTGGAAGGCATCGGCCTTAAAAATCCGGATAACACGTCCGAGGGCGAGCTCCCTAAATCGTGGGTGATTCGCAACGGTGTTCGCGTTCTGGTCAAGGGGTGCGGCATGGACGACCAACGGCCCTTTAACGAGGCGGTTGCAACGGCTCTTCATCGTCGCTTGCTGTCGGAGGGCGAGTTTGTTCCTTATACGGTTGAGCGGATGTTCGATGGCCCTGTGTGTCTGTGCGACGACTTTCTTGATGGCCGCGAGGAATACGTTCCGGCTGTTTACGTTAAGAACGCCCTTGGCGGCCAGCGAGGAAGCTCGACATACGATCGATACTGTCGCTACCTTGGCAAGCATGGTGCCGATGAGGCCGCTGTGAGAAGGTCTATGTCGCGGATGATTGTCTGCGATGCCCTTTTGGCCAACAGCGACCGCCATTGGCGAAACTTCGGCATCATCCGTAATGTCGACACCCTGGAGATAAAACCTGCTCCGCTGTTCGATAGCGGCAACTGCCTGTGGTACAACGTGTCAACTGCCGTGCTCGCAGCTGGGGAGTTTGGGTTTTCCGCTAAGCCGTTTGGGCCCGACCCTTCCGTCCAACTGGCGCTTGCGGACTCGCTCGATTGGTTCGAGTCATCGCGGCTCAACGGATTTGTTGATGAGGCGATTGAGATTCTTTCGCAGAGCGAATGGGCGACGGCGGAGGGTCGACTCGAGGCCATTTGCCGCGGCCTCGAGCGTCGCGTAATCGAGGTTAGTGCCGCTGTTGAGGTACTTCGACACGTGCAGCGATAAACCCGCGGCTACTTAAGCGCGCCGGTCACCGTGCCGCCGCCCAGGACGATGTCGCCGCGGTAGACTACAACGGCTTGACCGGGGGCGATGGCTCGCTGCGGCTCGTCAAAGGTTAGCAGCATTTGCGCATTTTCGTCACGCGTAAGGGTCGCTGCCTGGTCCTTTTGACGGTAGCGGTACTTGGCGCCCACGCGAATGCCGCCGGCATCGAGCTCTGCCTCCATGTGGTCGGCAGGGGCGCTCCAGATCCAGTCGTTGGCCATGAGTGCTGTGGCCGCCAGGTCCTCGGCTTCGCCCAGATGTACGGTGTTGTTGGCGGCGTCGACGCCCGTTACGTACACGGGATGCGCCATCGCGACGCCCAGGCCCTTGCGTTGGCCGATGGTATAGCGCAGCGCGCCGTTGTGGCGTCCGACCACGCTGCCGTCGCGCCACACGATATCGCCCGGTGTAGCGGGATGTCCGCACCGACGTTCGATATAGCCCGCATAGTCGCCATCCGCGATAAAGCAGATGTCCTCGCTTTCGGCTTTCTTGGCGTTTATGAAGCCCTGTTCGGCGGCAATGCGGCGCACGTCGCGCTCTTTGTCCAGCCCAGCCAGCGGAAAGATCGTGCGCGACAGCCGCTCCTGTGTGAGCGAATACAAAAAGTAACTCTGGTCCTTTTTGGGGTCCTCGCCGCGATGCAGCTGCCAGGTGCCGTCGGGCGTCTGGCTCGTTTTGGCATAGTGACCCGTGGCGATGTAGTCGCAGCCCATGTCCAGCGCCGCATCCAGCAACGCGCCAAACTTAATATGGCGGTTGCAGATGATGCACGGGTTGGGCGTCAGCCCCTCCTGGTAGGCGTTCACAAAGCGCTCGATAACGCTGTGGTCGAACGTCTGCTGCAGGTCGAGCACATGATGGGGTATCCCCAAGCGCTCGGCGACGGCCTTTGCATCGGCGATATCGCGGTCGACCTTACTCATGCCCGTGACGGGATCGGGCGCGGGGCAGGTGAGGCGCATGGTGGCACCGACACATTCGTAACCCTGACTTTTGAGCAGATACGCGGTCACGCTGGAATCGACGCCGCCGCTCATGGCGACGAGCACGCGCTTATTGTGCATGGGGAGGTTCTCCTTGGTGGCATGTGGCCAAAAAAGAAAAGCGGCGCGGGAGGCTGGTTCCGCGCCGCAGACATTGTAGCAAGTTCGGGCGTCCTGTGGGACACCCTGTTGGGATGAGCTCAGGCTGCCAGAAGAGAGGGGAGACCGGCGTGCCTTGGGCTCGTTCTAAGAACGAGAAGCTCTAGTCCTGGAAGAGCGCCGTGGACAGGTAGCGCTCGCCGGTGTCGGCAAGCAGGGCCACGATGGTCTTGCCCTCGTTCTCGGGACGCTTGGCCAGCTGCAGTGCGGCCCACACGGCAGCACCGGACGAAATGCCCACGAGCACGCCCTCCTTGTGGCCCACGGCGCGGCCGGTGGCAAAGGCGTCGTCGTTCTCGACGGGGATGATCTCGTCATAGACCTGGGTGTCGAGGACATCGGGCACAAAGCCGGCGCCGATGCCCTGGATCTTGTGCGGGCCGGCCTGGCCCTTAGAGAGCACCGGGGAGGTGGCGGGCTCGACGGCGACAACCTGAATCTGGGGGTTCTGCTCCTTGAGGAACTCGCCCACGCCGGTCACGGTGCCGCCGGTGCCAACGCCGGCGACGAAGATGTCGACCTTGCCGTCGGTGTCATCCCAGATCTCGGGGCCGGTCGTGGCCTTGTGGATGGCGGGGTTGGCGGGGTTCACAAACTGGCCGGCGATAATGCTGTTGGGGGTCTCCTTCTGCAGTTCCTCGGCCTTGGCGATAGCACCCTTCATGCCTTTGGAACCGTCGGTGAGTACGAGCTGCGCGCCATATGCCTGCATAAGCTTGCGGCGCTCGACGGACATGGTCTCGGGCATGGTGATGATCACCTTGTAGCCGCGAGCCGCCGCCACCGAGGCGATGCCGACGCCGGTGTTGCCGCTCGTGGGCTCGATGATGGTGTAGTCGCCGCCGCGCACGAGTTTGCCGGCCTTCTCGGCCTCGTCGATCATGTTCTTGGCGACGCGGTCTTTAACGGACCCGGCGGGGTTGAAGTATTCCAGCTTGACGAGCACGCGGGCCTTGAGGTCCTCATCGGCCTCAAAGTGAGTGAGCTCCAGAAGCGGAGTGTGGCCGATAAGCTGATCGATGGACGTGTAAACATTGCTCATGGTGAACCTCCAAAGTGTTCAAATGACTGGATACCGTGTGGTTTTACGGTGTGTGTAGCAGCGAAACCCACAAACCTTATGGGTTGTTCGTTTTGCTGTTGGCAAGCATAGTAGACAGTAAAGCCTAGTAACGCAATAGGAAATAGAAGATTATTACGAGTCGATTAACCATCTTGACCGGAATGGGTATTTTCAAAACCAATATTTCGGCTAGAATTTCTACGGACTAAATGACCGAAAGGCAGCACTATACATGTTGGTTTCTACTAAGGGCAGATATGCCCTGCGCGTTATGGTCGATCTGGCCGAGCAC
This sequence comes from uncultured Collinsella sp., assembly GCA_959026725.1. Classification (GTDB taxonomy): domain Bacteria; phylum Actinomycetota; class Coriobacteriia; order Coriobacteriales; family Coriobacteriaceae; genus Collinsella. The sequence continues at coordinate 25,516 of CAUFMG010000005.1, read as the reverse complement.
CAGGCAGCCGGTCGCATCCCGCTCAAAGAGATCGCGGCGCGACAGGGGATTTCCGAGAAATATCTCGAGAACATTTTGGCTACGCTCGTGCGCGCCAACATGCTCTCGGGCATGCGCGGCAAGGGCGGCGGCTATGTGCTCACGCGCCCGCCCGAGCAATACACGGTGGGCGAGATCTTGCGCCTGACCGAGGGCAGTCTGGCGCCGGTCGCCTGCCTGGATGGCGACTGCAAGGGCTGCTCGCGTTCGGATGAGTGCCCCACGCTCGACGTGTGGAAGAACCTGGACAAGCTCATCAACGACTACCTCGACGGTGTGACGCTCGATCAACTTGTCGCTCCCAACCATGGCTACGACTACGTCATCTAACCCACACCTGCATTTGGGGACGGGGTGGAAATGGTAGATTTTCTCGCCCTTTGAGACTTGGCAAATAAGAAGGCCGCCCATTTTTGCGATGGGCGGCCTTCGTTTTGGGCTGTTGAGACGGACACGGCCGGAATGGCCATTTTAGTCCTCGGCGATGCTGTCGAGGATGCTGCGCGTGATGGACACCAGGATGCTGCCCATAAAGGCCGATCCAAAGCTGGCGATGGAGATGCCGACGCCCAGCAGGTTGACCGACAGGTAACTCGCGAGCTCAAGCATAAAGCTGTTGACGACAAGCTGGAAAATGCCCAGCGTAATGATCGTGAGCGGCAGCGAGATGACCGTGAGGAACGGTTTGACGAACGAATCGACAATGTTCAGGAACAGTCCCACAAAGGCAAAGCAGACCCAGGTCTCGGCAAAGCCGAAGGGTTGGATACCGGGGACGAGGAACGTGGCGATCGCGATGGCGATCGAGGTGAAGAGCCAGTTAAGCATAAAGCGCATGGCGTGAATCCTTTCTTGCGCCGGGATTGCTGGCGTCGCGTGAAGCGGCTTACGGCGGCGACCTGGATGGTTGCGCGGGCGCGCCGCGGTGTTTGGGCGCCCATTGTCTCAAATATTCGTGGAGCTTACGTGCGCATATGGTTTCTAAACGGCGTTCGTCCTGAAAAACGCGCCGCTGGCAGAGAGTCTTGTCGCTTTAGTTTGGTGGTGTGCTACACTGCTACGGGCAAAAGCCACAGGCGTTGCCCTATTGCATAGAACGGGTGAACGATGCCCGATGTCAGTATCAACTTCGATGCCTTTTGGCGGGTTTGGCGGTGATCGATGAATATCGAGAACATGTTTGACAAGCCAGATGTCAAGCAGCTGGTCCACGCATTTAGCCTTTTGGACGACGAGAAGGATATCCAAGCGTTTTTGACCGATATCTGCACGCCGCGCGAGATTTGCGACCTTTCTCAGCGTTTGCAGGTTGCGCGCTATTTGGACGAGGGCGAGCCTTATGTTGAGGTTCAGGCCCGTACCGGCGCTTCGTCCACCACGGTGAGCCGCGTTTCAAAGGCGCTGAACGGCGAGTACGGTGGCTACCGCAAGATCCTCATTAAGTTGGAGGATGGCGAGTAGGCCAGCGACAACATTGAATTACGAAGAACCGTCCCTCCGGGGGCGGTTTTTATATGCCTGCAATCGGCTGGTGCGTTGGGTTCAGGTTGCTTTGTACCAAAAGATGGAACTGCGGTGGCAATGTGTCCGCTTGGGCGGGTAGGATGGATGCATTGATTATTGCGAACGGTTTGAGCGGAGGACCATGCCTGTTCGAATCTATACCACCAATGCCGGCACGGATTTGAGCGATGCCGAGTCGGCGCTGCTTGCCGACCTTATTGCCCGTCACGGGCGTGCCGTGTTGCTGGCACCAACGTTTGCCGAGCTCGATCTGTGCCGTCATGATGCGGCGGAAGCCGGCATTTCGCTGGGTATCGACTACAAGACACCCGCATCGTGGCTTCGCTCGCTTTGGGAGCTTTTGGGCGACGGGCGCGGTTTCGTCGACAACCTGCAACGTCAGATGCTGTTTTCGGATATGATTGCCCGCCGCGACGATGCCGACCTGCAGCCGCTTTCGCGTAGCCAGGGCACGGTGCGCATGCTCGCGCGCATGGCCCGCGATGTGCTGCCGGGTGTGGCGGGGACGGGTGCCGAACGATGCCGTGGCGACAACTGCCGGCCTGAGCCAAAAAGCGATGCCGAGGCTCGTGTGTTTGAGCTTTTGCGTGCCTACGCGGGCGGTTTGGACCGTCGAGATATGGTCGAGCCCTGCGAGGCAGCCGACATTATGGCCGGTGCCCTGGCCGATAGCCTGCCGGCGTGCGCCCGCGCCGTATGCGTGCGCGGTACCACGTCGTTTACGCACGGTCTACTCGAGCTGCTGTCTGCCGTGGCGAACAATGGGGGAGAGGTCGTCGTGCTGCTTGCCCGCGAGCAGGCGGCGATGCGCGAGGAGCTTGCCACGGCATTTGATGCCCGCGGTGTGCTGTTTGAGATCGCGCCGCTGGGGGAGGACGCCGTCGCGTCTGATGTCGCTTGCGGGGCCGCCGCTCAGCCTGCCTTTATTGAGGTCGCCGGCCCCCATGCCCGTGCTCATGTCTATGCGGACGCCATCGATAAGTTGGTGAAAGCGCACAAGGAGTCCAAGGCCGATAAAGCTACTGCAACGCCCGCCGACCCCGTGCGCGTGCTCGTCGTTTCTGCCCGGGCACCCCAGCTGTTCGGCGAGCTCGCCGCCCGTTTGGCGGCGCGTCACATTGCGGCCGAGACGACTGAGTTCACGGCGTTTTCCCAGTCCATCGCGGGCAGGCAGTTTACGGCGCTCGCCAACCTGATCGAGCGTATGAAAGCCGCCGACGAGGGCACCGCTTCCAAGACTGAGTGGTGGCCCGCGCCGGAGCTTACCGACTGGATCTACAGTCCGCTTTCGGGCGCTGATGCCGTCAATGCCCGTACCTTCGATAAGAATATGCGTCTCTCGCGCAGCAAGACTACCGCGGGCGTCAAGAGCCTGCTGCAGAGCGTTCAGGGCCAGGTGAGGGGCGCGCGCAAGGCGACGAGCGACGATAACTGGTTTAAGAACGTACCGTGTGTGGTCTCGGACGTGTTCCAGGCGCTGTGGCGTGACAAGCCCGTGACGGCGCTTAAGGCCATGCTTGCCGTTGCCGAGGCGTTGCCCGATCGCGCTCTAGGCGGCCTTGACGGCCAGGCCCGTCGCCAGGCAGAGACGGCTTTGCTGCGCCATGCCATCGACATCCTTATGAACGATGCTCGCGCGCTCGACGTGTCGCAGGCTGCGACCGTGCCGGTTCTCGACGGCGTTCGAACCAAGGTGGACAAGCGCAGTGCCGCTTACGATTACGAGACCTACGAGGTCGATCGCACACCACGGGCACAAGTGCGCTTTGTGTCGCTTGCCGATGCGTCGGTTCTGCGCCCTGGCAGCTACGATGCCGTGCTGTTTGTCGATGTCGACCTGGACAGCTACCCGCTTTCGCACGAAGAGGGCCCGCTTGCCACGTTGACGGCCGAGCTGCGCCGCGACGGCGTGTCTTTGGAGCCCGCCGCCCTGCTGCGCGTGCGCTTTGGCCGTGCAATGCGGGCGGCGAGCGGTCCGGTCGCGCTCGCCCGCGTGACGCACGATCGCCAGGCGCGCGAGTGCTACCCGGCAGCCGTATGGACCGAGCTGCGGGCACATGCCGAGGCCGCTGGCGCTGCCAAGCCCGCGTGCGTGGGCGAGGGCGATATCATCGCCGACTTTGATCCCGCGGCAGGCGAAGGTCTTAGGCGCGAGCGCGTGACCTGCGAAGCTCCTCAGCATCTGAGCGATGAAGCCATTCCGTATCTGGTCCTGCGTCGTCGCGATGGCGAGGGCAAGGATGCGCCGCTGGTGCCGCGCCTGACGTCTGCCTCGCAGATCGAGGCCTATTCGACCTGTCCGCTATGCTGGTTCGTCTCGTACCGCGTGAAACCCCAGTCGATCGACGCCGGCTTTGGCAATATGGAGAAGGGCAACTTTGTCCACGACGTGCTGGAACACCTGCACGCCCGTCTGCCCCAGGAGGGCATGGAACGCGTGACGCCCGAGAACCTGCCACGTGCTCAGGAGCTGCTGCGCGAGGTCTTTGACGAGACCTTGGCCGAGCATGCCTCCAAGCGCGGCAACGAGGGCCCGCTGGTGCCGCTCTCTCCGGTGGAGGAGCGCCAGGTGGCCGAGATTCTGCCGCAGCTGGAGGGCGTGCTTGCCTATGAAGCCGAGGCGCTGACTCCTTTTGCTCCGCGCTACCTTGAGTTTGCCTTTAACGATCTTAACGTTGAGTATGCCGGCTGGCCGCTCGGCGGGCGCATCGACCGCGTGGATGTGGATGCCGAGAACCGCGCCGTCGTGATCGACTACAAGCACCGCACGGGCGTTGAGGAGTTTAAGCTCGCCGACCCTACGGTGCGCGACGAGGAATCGGGCACGGCGCCCATCGACGATCCGCGGTGGCTGCCGCCCCATACCCAGACGCTTATCTATGCGCAGGCCATGCGCCGGGCGCTGGATTTGGACACCCGCGCGGCGCTCTACTTTTCGACCAAGGGCGGCAAGCCGGCGTTGCGCGGTGCCGCGAGCGCCGAGCTACTCGAGGAAGAGCGCGGCGACGGTCGCATCCCGGGCCTTAAGAAGGGCTTTCCGGGCGAGGGCGGTAGCATGGACTTCGATACGCTGCTCGACCGCGTGGAGACCGGCATTGCCGAGCGCCTACGCGAGCTCGAGGCAGGCAACGTTGCCGCCGTCGACCCGACGTCGGCTCAGGCCGTGCATGCGCGCTGCTCGTATAACCACGAAGGAACGTTTGTAAGGAGGGACGTGTAGACCATGGATCTTTCGACTTTGATGCCGCAACAGCTGCAGATCGTCAAAACGCTCGACCGTCCGCTGTTTGTCTCGGCGGGCGCCGGTTCGGGCAAGACCTTTACCCTCACGCGCCGCATCGTCTACGCGCTCTCGCCCGAATCCGGTCCGTTCGTCGAGCATCTGGACCAGGTGCTCGCCATCACCTTTACCAAGGATGCCGCGGCCGAGATTCGCGACCGCGTGCGCCGTGCGCTTATCGACGAGGGCATGGACGAGGAAGCGCTGACTGTCGACGACGCGTGGATCTCGACCATTCACGGCATGTGCTCGCGTATCCTGCGCGCGCACGCGCTTGAGCTGGGCATCGACCCCGAGTTCACGGTGCTCACCGATACCGACGAGCTCATGGATCAGGCTGTCGAGCATGTGCTGGGTCGCGCGACGGCACCCGATGCCGCGCCTGAGCTCGCCGCCCCGCTTAAGGCCCTCTACGCTTGGTATCCCATGGCGGGCGAGGGCGGGCCGTTTGGCGCCGGTACCACCATCAAAGGACTGGTGCGCGACCTGCTGGAGCTATCGAGCCAGCTGCCGGGCGGCATGGACGATGTGTGCGTGGCGCGCGGCCAGGCTGACACCTCTGCGCTTGCCGACGCCTATCGCGCGGCGTTGGGTGCGAGCAAGGCCGCGACCGAGAAAGCGCAGGTGGCGCTCGACGCCATCGACGCGTTCGAGGCGAGCGGCAAAACGATGGAGGATGCGGCGCGACTCATGATGTCGTGCAGCATGCCTCGGGCGAGCAAGGCGTTCCCTAAGGAACAGGTGGAGCTGCTCAAGGCCGAGGCTGCCGATGCATTTATCAATATCGTGCTGGCCTGTGGTGGCCCGGCGCTCGATGCGCTGGTGGGGCTTGCTCGTGCTGTGGAGGCGGAGTACCGTGCGCTCAAGGCCGGCCAGTCCGCGCTTGATAACAACGACCTGCTGCGCATGGCGTACGAGGCGCTGCGCGATTATCCCGCCATCCGAGCGGCCTATGAGGGTCGCTTTAAGATGGTCATGATCGATGAGTTCCAGGACACCGATCAGATGCAGGTCGATTTGATTCGTTACCTGACGGGCGCGGGGGAGCGCGCGCTGTGCACCGTAGGCGATGCGCAGCAGTCGATCTACCGCTTCCGTGGTGCCGAGGTCGAGGTATTCCGTCGCCAGGAGCGCAAGGTGGGCTCCTCTGCTGCGTCCGAGACGGCTGCCGCGTCCGATGCCCCCGCTGGCGAACTCGTCAAACTCGTGCGCAACTTCCGCAGCCACGACGAGGTGTTGCGCTACGTAGCGCGCGTCTTTGACGGCGACACCGGTGGTTTGATGCAGGGGTTCTTGGATCTTGAACCGAGCGACAAACGCGAGGACAAGCTCAAGGCGAAGGCATCGCGCCGCCAGGCGATCTTCGTTGCCGGTGGCAGTACGCAGGAGCGAACGCAGGCGAAAGCTCGCGCGATTGCGGAGCGATTCCAAGCACTCGTTAAAGCGGGCCAGCCCCAGGGCGGTATGGTGCTGCTGCTGGGGCGCATGACCAATGCCGATGTCTATGCCCAGGCTTTCCGCAACCAGGGGCTCGACTGCGTCATCGCGGGCGGCTCGGTTTTTGCGCAGGCTGCCGAGGTGCAGACGGTGCGCGCCCTAGTCTGCACGCTTGCCAATCCGGCCGATACGGCGCAGGGCCTCATGCCGCTGCTGGCATCGCCGATGTTTGCGCTGGGCGCCCAGGAGTTTTTGGCGCTGGCGACCAAGCTTGACGATCAGACGGGGGAGACCTCGCGCCGCAACATCGATGCGGGCATCATGAGCGATTCCGATGTGCCGGGTTTGCAAGACTTGCCGCTCGTGACGCGCGCCCGCGAGGTGCTGCGGTATGCGCTTCGTCGCGTGGGCCGCGATTCGTTCGCCGCCATCGCGCGCGATACTGTCAACGCCTCCGGCTGGTTCGTGCGCCTGGCGAAGCGCGGCCCCGAGGGCAAGGCCATTGCCGCCAACGTGCTCAAGGCGCTCGACGCCGTGGCCGAGGCAGAGGCCGAGTTCGGCAATTCTCCGCGCTCCATTGCGCTCGCCTTCGACCGCTTCTTGGCGGGCAAGGAGGCCCCGGGTGCCCTCAACGAGGAGGGTGACGGCGCGGTGCGCATCATGACCGTGCATGCGTCCAAGGGCCTGGAATATCCGGTCGTGGCGGTTGCCGAGTGCTTTGGCGTGCGTAAGTCCTCGGGTGCGGCACAGATGGGACGTGTCGAGGGCGGAGCGCAGGTCGTGGCGCTGCCGGCACGCTTCGACGGCGTTAAGCTTGCCGACGGCACCTTTGTGAAGGGCGACGACGTCAAAAAGCAGTTTGAGCATGCGTTTAAGGGTAAGGGCACGTCGCTGTGGTTGCCGCCGGAGCTCATGGAGGACGTCTGCGCGACGGGTTCTCCCGCCGAGGCATTTGCTCGCCTGCGCAACGATGACCTGCGGCTTTCGCTCGAGGAGCGGGCCCGCTTGCTCTACGTTGCCATGACGCGTGCGCGCGAGCTGGTGATCTTGGCGATGGATGCCGGCGTGAGCCGTGGCAAGCTGTGTGCGCCGGCCTTCGACGTCGAGACCGATCTGACCTACGACGTGCTGCGCCGTATTTTGCCGACCGACGCTCTGGATATGCCGCAGCTCGATGCCGACCACCTGGTGTTCGACAACTCCCAGCCGGGCGACTACGAGCTCATTTCGCTCGCGGACTTTACCTTTGGCGAGCGGGCGTTTGAGGCCAACGCTTCGCTGGATGCCGAGGGTGGGCTTGTTCGTGGCGATGTCGATACAGATGCTGCCGACGATTCGGCCAGTACAATCGTCCCCGGTCCTGCCGACCCCAAGCCCGATTCGTTTGAGCTTGTGTATCCCCAGGCAGTGGGTGTGCGCATGGGCATCTGTCCGTATCCGATGCGTGACTCGTATAGCTACTCGTCAATCGCCGCGGCACTCCATGCCGAGACGGAAGATCGTGCCGCCGAGGCTCGTGTTCCCATGGACGAGTCCGGCGATGATGCCGAGTTGGATGGCTCGGAGATGACGGATGCAGACGTGGCCGCCGTTGAGCCTGCCGGCAACCCCATGGCACTGGGCTCGGCGTTCCATGCCGCCTGCCAGTGGCTGATCGAGATGGGTGCCGATGCGCTGCCCGCTGAGCGTGCCGATGCGCTGGCGCGCCTGTGGCGCCTGACGCCGGAGCAGCGCGAGCGCTTCGATGTCGCTCTGGATCGCTGGCTCAAGTCGTCGGTCCGTGCTGAGCTTCTTGCCTGGCCGTGCGTCCGTGCCGAAGTGCCGTTCTTCTCGCTGGGCTGCGAGGACGAGGACATCGCCCGCTACGGTGCCTATGCCGAGGGCGCCATCGATGCACTGGCCACCGACCCGGCCGATCCGTCACGCGCGCTGGTCATCGATTACAAGACGGGTGGCACGCCGGATGAGGCACCGGACCAGCTGCTCGAGAAGCACGCCCTGCAGGCGCGCGTCTACGCTGATGTTTTGCACAAGGCGGGCTTTGAGGCCGCGACCGTCAAGTTCGTCCGTGTGGAGCAGCCGGATCCAACCATCTTCGTCGAACCCGCCGAACCCCAAGTAGTCACCTACAATCTCTAGCCCTCAGATAACTTGCGGTGGGATCCCTCCCGATTCCACCGCAGCTCAGGGGTAGCTAATTTGGGACGGGGCTCTTTTAGCTACCTCCATACATCGGTTGAGATGTATTCCGACCCCGACTCGTTCGCCGTCAGTCAAAGGGTAGCTAAAAAAGCCCCGTCCCAAATTAGCTACCCGTGTTGGTTTGGCTAGGTTCGGGTGCTGTCCGTGCCGTGGGGTAAAATCGTTCAGTCAGAACACGAACCCGCATCGGAGCTCATCACATGGCATTCGTCCATCTGCACAATCACACTGTTTTTTCCATGCTCGACGGCGCAACCCGTATCCAGGATATGGTCAACCGTGCCGTAGAGCTGGGCATGCCCGCCGTGGCCATTACCGACCACGGCTACATGTATGGCGTGCCCGACCTGGCGCTGGCCTGCGACGCCGTCAACCACAACACGCCCGAGTACAAAACCTGGAGCCACGACAAGGCCTTCTTGGAAAAGGACCGCCGCGACGAGCTGGTGGAGCCCGATCCCGAGGCAAACCCGCGCGAGCATGCCCAGTATGTGAAGGACATGGCCATGTGGGACGAGAAGGGCAACATCGACGAGCTCAAGCCGCCCCTGGTCATCAAACCCATCTTTGGCTGCGAGGTCTACTTTACGCCGGACGAGACCCTTGCCCGCGACCATAAGCCCGAGCTCTACCACATGATTCTTCTGGCCAAGGACCAGGAGGGCTACGTCAACCTGATGCAGACGGTTTCCGAGGCTGCCGTGCAGGGCTTTTACTACAAGCCGCGCGTGACGCTCGACAACCTGCGCCGCCACGCCAAGGGCATGATCTGCACGAGTGCCTGCATCGCGGGCATCATCCCCAAATACATCGACCGCGGTGACACGGAGGGCGCCATCAAGTGGGCCGAGACCTTCCGTGACACCTTCGACCCCGGCGACTTTTACATCGAGATCCAGGAACACGGCATCACCACCGACAACGGCCTGACCGACGAGCAGATGGACCGTAAGCTCATCGATATCGCCAAGCAGGTGGGCGTCAAGGTTATCGCTACCAACGACTTCCACTACCTGCGCCGCGAGGATGCGCCCGTGCAGGACGTCATCATGTGCATTGGCATGAACGCCAAGGTCGACGACCCCAACCGCATGCGCATGACCGGCTCGGAGTTTTACATGAAGACCGAGGAGGAGATGCGGGCGATGTTCCCGTATTGCCCCGAGGCCTGCGACAACACGCTCGAGATCGCCGACAAGTGCTACGTTGAGCTGGACTGGGACTCCATCATCCTGCCGCGCTTTCCGTTGCTCGACCCCGGCGAGACGCACGAGAGCCAGTTCCGCCGCGAGTGCGAGAAGGGCCTGCGCCAGCACTACGGTGACGACTGGGCCACGCGCGAGATCGGCGGCGTCAACATCAAAGAGCGCTTTGAGTACGAATACAAGGTCATTTGCGACAAGGGTTTTGCCGCCTACTTCTTGATCGTTGCCGAGTATGTGCAATGGGCCAAGGATAACGGCATCGGCGTCGGTCCCGGCCGTGGCTCGGCAGCCGGCGCTATCGTCGCCTATGCCATGAACATCACCGCGTTCGACCCGCTCGAAAACGGCCTGATGTTCGAGAGGTTCCTGTCTCCGCAGCGTACCGAGATGCCCGATATCGATATGGACTTCGACGACGAGCGGCGCCTCGAGGTCGTGGAGCACGTTCGCCAGCTCTACGGCCCCGAGAAGGTCACCCACGTCATCACCTACTCGACCATCAAGGCCAAGCAGGCCATCAACGACGCCGCGCGCGTCTTGGACTACCCGGTCTACATGGGCCAGCGCCTGTCCAAGATGGTCTCGAGCGACCCCAAGGTCAAGCTCAAGCAGGTACTCGAAAAACAACCCGGCAAAGAGGATCTGTTTAACCCAGATTTTGCCGAGGCCTATAAAAAGGACGACGACGCCCGCCGCATCATCGACACGGCGCTCTCGATCGAGGGCCTCACCCGTGGCGAGGGCGTGCACGCGTGCGCCGTTCTGATCTGCCGCGACCCCGTCAACGAGCACGTGCCCACCAAGCTCGACACCAAGGGCGGCGTCGAGATTACCCAGTACGAGGGCCATACCGTTGCCGACATGGGCCTGCTCAAGATGGACTTCCTGGGCCTGCGTACGCTGACGGTTATCTCCAAGGCAAAGGCCAACATCAAAAAGAACTTCGGCATCGACATCAAAGAGGAAGATATTCCCTTTGACGATCCCGAGATCTTTAAGCTCATGGGTTCCGGCCACACCGCCGGCGTCTTCCAGGTCGAGTCCGCCGGCATGACGGCCACGATCAAGAACATGAAGCCCACCGAGTACAAGCACGTCGTAGCATTGATCGCTCTGTACCGCCCGGGCCCGCTGGGCGCCGGCATGGTTTCGTCCTACATCAACCGTATGAACGGCAAGGAGCCGGCCGTCTCCTACGACGACCGTCTGGACGACATTCTGGGCGAAACCTACGGCACCATGGTCTACCAGGAGCAGGTTATGCTCATCTCCGTCGAGATGTGCGGCTTCTCCAAGGGCGAATCGGACTCGCGTATCCGTAAGCCCGTGGCTAAGAAAAAGATCAAGCTGCTCACGTCGACGGTGCTCCACTGGGAGGATGGCTCGGACGAGACCACCTACGACCACTGGATGAACGGCGCTATCAAGAACAACTACACGCGCGAGGTCGCCCAGAAGATTTGGGACGATGTTCTCGAGTTCGCATCTTACGCCTTTAACAAGTCGCACTCCGCCGGCTACGCCATCCTGGTTATGCAGACGGCGTGGCTCAAGGCGCACTATCCGCACGAGTACATGGCGGCCGTTCTGACGTCCTATACGGGTAAGACCGACAAGATCGTTCACTACGTCTCGGCGTGCCGTCACGACGGCATCCCTGTGCTTTCGCCAGATGTCAACGAGTCCGGTACCGAGTTCACGGCTACCAAGGAAGGCGTGCGCTTTGGTCTGGCCGGCATCCGCGGCGTGGGCACCGGCGTGGCGCAGGCGATCATTGCCGAGCGCGAGGCGGGCGGCCCGTTTAAGACGCTGCACGACTTTGTCGAGCGCGTGGACTCGAGCCAGGCCAACCGCCGCGTGATCGAATCGCTGATCAAGGCAGGCGCCTTCGACTCCACGGGCTATCCGCGCCGCCAGATGATGCACTTTGTGGACAAGAACAACCCCGAGAACATCATCGACGCCGCGGTAAAGCGCCAGAAGGACCGCGCGAGCGGCCAGACCTCGTTCTTTGACATGTTCGGTGATGTTGAGGGCTCGGGCTTTGAGGTCAGCGTGCCCGATCCGGATGGCCAGGAATGGGACCGCCACCTCAAGCTGAGCCAGGAGAAGGAGGTTCTGGGCATCTATGTCTCGGACCACCCGCTGCGCCCGTTTGAGTATGCGCTCAGCAAAGCGCGCGACTTCTCGTTCTCGCAGATCGACACCGGCTACGAAGTTCAGAATCCTACGGGCGGCACCATCAACCAGGAGATTCCCGAGGGTAAGGCGCTGTGGTGGGCCGGCATGGTCTCGAGCGTGTCCAAGCGCGTGACCAAAAACGGCGACCCCATGGGCATCGTGCAGCTCGAGGACATGGAAGGCGAGGCCACGGTCGTGGTGTTCCCCAAGACCTACAAGGAGGCCGAGGGGTACCTGTACGGCGAGGTCGATCCCGAGACGGGCGCGCAGCTGTCCGACGCCTTTGTGCGCATTAAGGGCAAGCTCGAGCGCTCGGACCGCGGCGACCAGATCATCGCGCAGGAGATCGTGCCGCTCGAGCTCAACGAGGAGAACAACAAGCCCAAGGTGTTTGAGGTCATGGTGCCCAACAGCCGCTTTAGCCAGGGCAACATGGCGCGTCTCGCCACGGTGCTCACCACCAACCCGGGCGGCGACCGTGTGGAGATCTTTATCGAGCAGGTGGACGGGCGCGTGCTGCGTGCCGAGGTACCTGCTAAGGTCAACGCGCGCTCGATTCCGCTGCTGGCCGAGGCCAAGGCCATCGTGGGTAACCAAGGCAGAGTGACGGTGATCTAAGGACGACCTTGCTGGCCCGCGCGAGATTGGAGGAAGTGATGGCACAGGGGACGTTTGTGCAGGCGCTCCGGAAAGAGGCGGCGCTGAGCGGTACCTTTATGAAGGGCCGCTCGCTCATGCTCAACGGCGCCGTGTTGTCGATTGAGGACAGCGGCTCGCGCTTCTCCAAAAACGTGACGGTTGAGGGCTCGGTGCGCGGCTCGCGCGGCGACCTGTACAAGACGCACGTGGCGCTCGATATGGACGAGCACGAGGTGATCGATTACGACTGCGATTGCCCCGCTGCCTATCGCTACCCCGGCATGTGCAAGCACACCATCGCCACGGCGCTGGCGTACCTGGACGCCAGCGGCATTGAGCCTGTTGAGGGGCTGCGCACACCGGTTCGCACGTTTACGGCGCAGCCGAAACAGCCCGCGCGCCCCGCGCCCAAAGCGCCGGCCGTCAATCCCAACTTTCCCTTCCCGGCGCCCGTCCCCACGAGCCCCAGCCTCATGGCGGCGCTCTCCGATCTTTCGGACGCGCGCATGGATGAGCTGGCGAGCATGCGCCGCAAGCTTGCCAGTGCCGTTGATCCCGACGCCCCCAAAGCGGCATTGGAACCCTCGTTGGTGCCGTACTACAATCCGCTGTTCGCCGACCGCTTTAGCTGGGCGCTCGAGTTCCGCATCCGCTGCGGTTCGGTGTCCTACGTGGTCAAGGATATCGACGGCATGGCCGACGCCTACGTGCGCGGCGGCACCTTCTCGTACGGCAAGAAACTCACGTTTGTCCATACGCCCGAAGCCTTCGAAGACGTGTCGACAAAGCTGCTCAACCTTGTTGTGACGACCGTTGCCTATCTCGATGACATCACAAGCTCGCGTTCGGCGTCGTACGACTTTGCCCGTAGCGGTTTTGTCGCCGAGCGTCAGTTGCCGCTGTCCGAGCATAGCATCGTATATGTGCTGGACCTGCTGCGCGGCCAGACCATCTCCTTTGAGCCCGCCTGGTCGCGGGGGACGACGACGCATCGCACCTATGACGTGGCGGTTGAACTGTCTCCAGAAGGGGAGGACGAGGCGCCGTCTAAGCGCCCACCGCTCCTTGCCGCCAAAATCGCGCCGGCGGCTGGTGGCAGCTACGATCTGCGCCTGCCGGCCGATGCATACTGCTTTGCTTCGGGCGATGTTGCCTATCTGGTCGACACCCGCTGTGCGCGCCGCGCCGATGTAGCGTTTGCCCAGCATGCGGCGCCGTTCCTATCGCGCTTGCTGCCCTGTCGCACGCCGGTCCATATCGCCGCCGACCAGGTGGGGGAGTTCTGTCGTATGGCGCTGCCCATTTTGCGCGACTACACCGACCTTACCGCGCCTGCCGCGCTCGATACCGTGGCGCCCGAGCCGAGCTTTGCCATGGCGATCGGCGTCGACGATGGGCTCGTGACCTGCAAAATTACGGTTACCTACGGCGACTGGTCGGCAGATCTCTTTAGCCTGGGCGCTCCGGGCAGCCCCTTCGAAGAGCGGCGCCCGGGCGTGCCTCCGCGCGACGAGGTGGCAGAGTTTCGCGTTATGGACACGGCGGCCCTGTATTTCGACTTTTACGAGGGCGGCCTGGCGTTTGAGGAACGCGATGACGAGAGTTTGTTCTGCCTGCTCACCGAGGGTCTGTCTGTGCTGTCCGAGCTGGGTGAGGTCATGCTCAGCGACCGCCTGCGCCAGGTCTCGGTCCGCCCTGCGCCCAAGCTTTCGGTGCGTGCGACCGTCAAGAGCAGCCTGCTCGACGTCGAGCTGGGCGCAAGCGGTCTTTCGGCGGCAGACCTTGCCATCTACCTCGACTCCTACAAGCGTCACCAGACGTTTGCGCGTCTCACGTCGGGCGACATCATTCGCCTGGACGAGGGAGCGCGTGCCGCGTTTGGCCTTGCCGAGGATCTGGGGGTCGATGCTGTCGACCTGCTCGACGGCGTGTCGCTTCCCGCGTCGAGCACCCTGTTCGTCGACAGCATGCTTGCGCGCACGCCCGCGCTCGAGGCCGATCGCGACGCTGCGTTCCGTCGCACCGTCGAGCGCCTGGATACGCTCGGCAAGATGGACTTTACGGTGCCGGTCTCGCTCAAGGCCACACTGCGCGGCTATCAGGTCGACGGCTACCAGTGGCTCGGCTCGCTCGAGCACCTGGGCCTCGGCGGCATCTTGGCCGACGATATGGGCCTGGGCAAAACGCTGCAGATGATCGCACATATCCTGGCGCGCGTGGAAGCGGGGGACGCTAAGCCCACGCTTGTGGTGTGCCCTGCGTCGCTTGTGTACAACTGGACCGCCGAGCTGGAGCGCTTTGCCCCGTCGCTCGACGTGTGCGCCATTGTGGGCGCCAAGGCCCAGCGTCGCGTGCAAATTGCCGGCGTTGCCGAGCACAACGTGGTTGTAACGTCGTATGACCTTATGCGGCGCGATATCGACGAGTACGTCGAGCGGGACTTTGCCCGTGTGGTGCTCGATGAGGCCCAGTACATTAAAAACCCGCTCACGCAGGTGGCGCGCGCCGCAAAGCGCCTGCCTGCCGGCGTGCGCTTTGCCCTGACGGGCACGCCCATCGAAAACCGCTTGTCCGAGCTCTGGAGCATCTTCGACTTTTTGATGCCGGGCCTGCTTGGCACGCGCGAGTCGTTTGCCAAACGCTTCGAAAGCCCGGTCGAGCACGCCGAGGGTGACAGCGCCGCTCGCCTGCAGGCACTCGTGTCGCCGTTTGTGCTGCGTCGTGTCAAGGAGGACGTGGTGGCCGATCTGCCCGAAAAGATCGAGGACACTGTCGTGGCTCAGCTCACCGGCGAGCAGCGCAAGCTGTACCTGGCAAACCAGGACCGCATCGCCCAGCAGGTACAGCACCGCGAGGCATCCGAGTTTAAGAAAGACAAGCTCAAGGTGCTCGCCGAGCTCACCAAGCTGCGCCAGATCTGCTGCGACCCGCGTCTACACTACGAGGATTACAAGGCGGGGAGCGCCAAGCTCGATACGTGCATGGAGCTCGTGCACGGCGCACTCGACGGCGGGCATCGCATCCTGTTGTTCAGCCAGTTTACGGGTATGCTCGATATCATCGGCAAGCGCCTGGCCAAGGAGGACATCGGCTTTCTTAAGCTCACGGGCGCTTCGTCCAAGGAGAGCCGCGCCAAGATGGTCGCGCAGTTCCAGGCGGTCGAGGTGCCGGTCTTTTTGATCTCGCTCAAGGCGGGCGGCGTGGGCCTTAACCTGACGGCGGCCGACGTGGTCATTCACTACGACCCGTGGTGGAACGTGGCCGCGCAGGACCAGGCAACCGACCGCGCGCACCGCATTGGCCAGCAACATACCGTGACCGTGTACAAGCTCATCGCCAAGGACACGATCGAGGAACGCATTATGCAGATGCAGGAGTCCAAGCGCGACCTGGTCAACAGCGTGCTCGGCGGTGACGGCATCTCGTCGGCGCTGTTTACCCGCGAAGATGTTTTGGCGCTGCTGGGCGGCGACGGGCGCTAATCCGCTCGGGCGGGGCCGCCAGGGCGGATAGCACGCGCTGTCCCATCGTCCCCGCCCGTTATGTGTTCATTTGCCATGCCGTGGATGGTTCGCCTGCCTTTGGGCATAAGAACCATCGAGAACATTGGCACATCAGCAAAGGAGAACATCATGGCGAAATTCTTTAAGGACCCCGATGGCAAGCTTATCGCCGCCCTTGGCGACGACGTTGCGACCCCTGCCGGCTGCACGGAGCTGACCGCGAACACCGAGGACGCGGCGCTCGAAAAGCACGTGCCGGTCGTTGAGAGCGAGCGCGACGGTCACGTGATCCGCGCACGCGTGGGCTCGGTTGAGCATCCCAGCCTGCCCGAGCACTATATTGAGTGGATTGCCCTTGAGGCCGAGGGCCGTCTGGAGGTCCATTACCTCCAGCCCGGCATGAAGCCCGCGACGTTTTTTGCCGGCGGCTCCAAGACCGGTACCGTCTATGCCTATTGCAACCTGCACGGGCTGTGGTCCGCGACGTTCTAGGAGCGCGCCCCCGCTCGGGGTATCATAGCTAGCATATGCACATGCAAGCGCCGACTGCATCTTGCGGCCGGCGCTTTTACTACGAAAACGATGGTTTACGACGGAAAGGGCTGAGCCATGAAGCTCGCACTTGCACAGATCGATATGCGCCTGGGTGATATTGAGGGCATTTGCGGTCGCATCGAGGACCAAGTCCGTTTGGCCCACGAGCGTGGGGCGCGCGTGCTGTGCGTGCCGGCTCCGCTCTTTATGGGAGCCCTGCCCGGCGGCCTGGTGGGCGCTGCCGACTTTGAGCACGACATGCTGACGGGCCTGACCGGCGTCGCCGAACGCATCCAAGAGCTCGATACGATCTGCATCGTGCCCGCGGCGGTTTCGTTTGAGGGCCAGCCCCTGCTCGACTACATGATGCTCAAGGACGGCCATGTGGTGCCGGCCCGTTCGAGCATTGCCTTGCAGCGCGGTGGGAACGGCGATGCCCGTTGGGCGCCGCCGGTCTTCGACGTGGACGGCGTGCGAATCGCGGTGATCTTCGACTTGGACCGTGAGCTCGAGATGCTGCCGACCGGCGTCGACCTCATCGCCTATTTTCAGTTCAACGCGTTTGATATGACCGACCGCGAGACGGCCGCCATTGCCGCCGTTCGCAGCGGTGCCTACCGCAAGATCGCGTCCAAGCGCAGCGTATGGTTTGCCTGCATGGCGCCGGTCGGTGCCTATGACGAGTCGGTGTATACCGGCGGGTCGTTTGTGCTCGACGACTGCGGGCGCGTGGTGGCTCAAGCGCCGTGTTTTGAGGAGAGCCTGCTGGTTCAGGAGATTCAGCGCGGCGTAATGCTCGATGCTTTGGAGGACCACGAGCTGCCCGAGTTTCGTTCCGAGGAGTGGTTGTGGCAGGCGCTGGTGCTCGCTGTGCGCGATAACGCCCGTGCCCATGGTACGTCGCGTGCTGTGGTGGCACTCGAGGGTGACCTGCCGTCATCCCTGCTGGCGGCGCTGGCCGTTGACGCTCTGGGTCCGCGTAACGTAATTGGCCTGGTGCTGGGGCGCAACCGTATCTTTACGCCGGCGCAGGAGGAGGCCGAGGCTGCCCGCTGTGCCGCCGTCCGCGCCATTGCCGAGCGTCTGCACATTCGCACTGTCGAGCGCGATGCACCGGATGCGGCGCGTGTGCTCGATCGCGACGTGTCGGCGGGCGATGCCGAGCGTCTGCGCTCGCGCACGCTGGGCCTCATGCTGGAGGACACGGCGCTCGAGCTGGGTGCGATGGCGCTGAGCCCGCTGTCCAAAACCGAGTATGCGCTGGCGGCGCCGGCGCTTTGCGGCGGTTACCAGGGCGACTTTGCGCCCTTTGGCGATGTGTACCTGTCGACGCTTGAGTTTGTGGCGCGTGTGCGCAACCGCACGTCTGCCGTGGTGCCCCAAGAGCTCGTGACGCTCAACGCGGTGGAAGATTGTATGGAGCGCGTGCTGGCGCAGGCGCTCTCGACGCTCGACGGTCCGGTCGATATGCTCGACCGCGCGGCACAGCTGCTCGGCGGGCTTGAGCCGGGTGAGGTCGATGGCGCGCTCGAGGCGCACGTGGACCGCAATCGAGCTTTCGACGACATCTCGATGGCCGCCGGCAAGCCCGAGGCTTGCTCGCTGCTGCTGATGCTCGTGCGTCAGGGCGAGGCCGCCCGCCGCATGCTGCCGACGGCGCCGATCGTCTCGGCCCGTTCGTTTGTTGAGCGCGCCTGGCCGTACATGCTCGCGTGGTCCGACCTGGGGCTGAGCGGCAAGGAACGCATGACGGTCGATGCGCTGGCGCGCGCCGAGGTGAACCGCTTTGCCGACGAGGATACAAGCGAGCGCATGCGTGGCGAGATGATGGGCATATTGGGTGACCTGTTGGGCATTTCGCCCGAGCAGATGGAGGAGCTGCGCTCTGAGGACGGTCAGCGTCGTTTACACGAGGGAATGAAAAAGTTCGAGGGCGAGGTTCAGGACGCCATCGATAAGATGATGGGCGGTCAGGGCGGCTCGCAAGGTAGTCCCCAGGGTGGCCCGATGCCGCACCCGCCAGTAGATCCGAGGCAGTTCCCCTTTTTCTCGCAGAACTAACTATGGGATAGGATTCGCTTCCAACCCCGATACTTCAACTAAGCATCTTGGCCCCGTTGTGTTATTCTAGAACAGACGTTCGTGAATGATGCGCGGGGCCCTGTCTTGCGCTGTGCTTGTGGCGAGGGGAGGTCGGCTTGGTTATCTTGGGCATTGACCCCGGTTTGGCTCATACGGGTTGGGGGATTATCGAGGAGCGGCGTGGCGAGGTTCGCTGCCGTGCCTACGGTTGCATCGAGACCAGCGCGGGCAGCCCGCTTGCGGTGCGCCTGTCGCATATCGCCCGTGACCTTAAGGATGTCGTCGAGCGTTATCGACCCGACACAGCTGCTGTCGAGAGCATCTACTTTGGCGCCAACGTTCGTTCGGCCATCCCCACGGCGCATGCCCGCGGTGCTGCACTCGTAGCGCTTTCGGAATGCGCGCTCGAGATTGGCGAGTACACGCCCATGCAGATCAAACAGGCTGTGGTGGGCACCGGCGCCGCGGACAAGCGGCAGGTCGCCTATATGGTACGCACGCTAACACAGCTCGACCACGACCCGCATCCCGACCATGCCGCCGATGCCCTGGCCTGCGCCATCTGCCACGTAAACCTCAGCCGCACCCGCGCCCTCACCGGTGGCGAGTTCTATCAACAGAGAGGAACCGGATACTGATGATTTCCCAGCTCCACGGAACGCTTGTCGAGTCCACGATGAGCTCTGCTGTCGTCGATGTGTCGGGCGTTGGCTTTGAACTCGGCATCTCGGGCAGCACTGCGGCCACGTTGCCGACGCCCGGCGGCGAGGTCCGTCTCTACACGCGTATGCAGGTGCGCGAGGACGCCATGACACTTTTCGGTTTTTCCTCAAAGGATGAGCGCACGATGTTCGACCGGCTCGTGTCCGTTTCGGGCGTTGGCCCGCGCCTGGCGCTTGCCGTGCTTTCCACCTATACCGTGGGGCAGCTGTATTCGCTGGTGATGGCCGAGGACGACAAGGGCATGGCCAAGGTACCCGGTGTGGGCAAAAAGACAGCTCAGCGCCTGATCCTGGAACTCAAGAGCACCTTTGCCAAGGATAAGGGCTTTGTGCCGGTCGACGTGATTCCCGGACAGGTTGCGATGCCCGTGCCCGCTGCCGCTCCCTCGGCGATCGACGATGCCCGTGCGGCACTCCTTTCCATGGGCTTTAGCCCGCAGGAGACCGATGTTGCCCTGAGCGGGTATGATGGGCAGAATATGCGTGTCGAGGATCTGCTCGGCGCGGCGCTTAAGCGACTCGGAATGGATGCGTGATGTGGGAAGCCGATGACTCTCAGGACTTGTGGGCGACGCCCGGTAACTCGCCGGCGGCATCCATGGCGCACGGCGAGCGCATGGTGGGCTCGGAGCTGACGGCCGAGGATCTCGATGTCGACCGCACTTTGCGCCCTCAGCGCCTGGACGATTACTGCGGCCAGGAGCACATCAAGCAGAGCCTGCGCGTGTTGATCGAAGCGGCGCAGAGCCGTGGCGAGACGCTCGACCACGTGATCTTCTCGGGTCCTCCGGGCCTGGGCAAGACCACGCTGGCCACCGTTATCGCCAACGAGCTGGGCGCTCAGATCAAGACCACGAGTGGCCCTGCCATCGCGCGCACGGGCGACCTGGCGGCCATCCTTACTAACTTGCAGCCGGGCGATGTGCTGTTTATCGACGAGATCCACCGCCTCAACCGTTCGGTCGAGGAGGTCCTGTACCCCGCGATGGAGGACTTTGCCCTCGATATCGTGATTGGCAAGGGTCCGGCGGCGCGCTCGATTCGCTTGGATATCCCCAAGTTTACGCTGGTGGCGGCAACGACCCGTTCAGGCATGTTGACCGGCCCGTTGCGCGACCGCTTTGGCATTTCATATCGCCTGGATTACTACACGGTCGAGGAGCTCGCGCAGATTGTGACGCGCTCGGCGACTATCCTGGGCGTGACGATCGACCATCCCAGTGCACTCGAGATCGGCTCGCGTTCGCGCGGCACGCCACGTCTTGCCAACCGTCTGCTCAAGCGCGTGCGCGATTACGCACAGGTGCGCGGCAACGGCCCCATCGAGCTCGATATCTGTCGCCAGGCGCTCGAGTTCTTCGAGATCGACGAGCTCGGTCTGGACTGGATGGATATTCGCATTTTGGAGACGCTCGCCAAGACGTTCTCCGGTCGCGCCGTGGGACTTACGACCCTTGCCAGCGCGGTGGGCGAGGACCCGGGCACGCTCGAGGATGTCTATGAGCCCTATTTGCTGCAGTGCGGATTGATGATTCGTACGCCGCAGGGCCGTCAGGCAACCCTCCGCACCTTTGAGCACCTGGGGATTGAACCTACCGTTTAGGGCGTTTTGTTTTGGCGGGCTGTTGGACTATCGCTGGGCATCGGGTAAACATATCGCCGTTCATCGGTTATGGGCGTTTTACTATTGCGCGCCCGTGCTATGCTGAATTGGTCTTTTTCTCATTCGGTAACGAAAGGACCGCCCATGCCTACTGACATCGAAATCGCACGTTCTGTCACGCCACTGCCTATTACCGAGGTGGCCAAGAACGCCGGCGTCGACGTTAAGCACCTTATTCCGTACGGCTTCGACAAGGCTAAGGTCGACTATTCACTGCTCAACGAGCCGACTGATCACCAGGCCAAGCTCGTCCTCGTGACCGCTATCAACCCAACGCCCGCGGGCGAGGGCAAGACCACCACGACCATCGGTCTGGCCGACGGCCTGCGTCGTCGCGGCGTCAAGAGTGCCGTTGCCCTGCGCGAGCCTTCGCTCGGCCCCGTCTTTGGCGTTAAGGGCGGCGCTGCCGGCGGCGGCTGGGCTCAGGTCATCCCCATGGAGGATATCAACCTGCACTTTACCGGCGACTTCCACGCTATCGGTGCCGCCAATAACCTGCTGGCCGCCATGCTTGATAACCACATCCAGCAGGGCAATCAGCTCGGTATTGACGTTAAGCGCATCACTTGGAAGCGCGTCGTCGATATGAACGACCGTCAGCTGCGCCACGTCATCGACGGCATTGGCGGTAAGGCCCAGGGCGTGCCGCGCGAGGACGGCTTCGATATCACCGTCGCCTCCGAGGTCATGGCAATCCTGTGCCTGTCTACGAGCATCAGCGACCTCAAGGAACGCTTGGGTGAGATTGTCGTCGGCTATAGCTTTGCCGGCGAGCCCGTCCGTGCCCGCGACCTCAAGGCCCAGGGTGCCATGGCCGCGTTGCTTAAGGACGCGCTCAAGCCCAACCTGGTGCAAACGCTCGAGGGCACGCCCGCGTTTGTCCACGGCGGTCCCTTCGCCAATATCGCCCACGGCTGCAACTCCATCATGGCCACGCGTATGGCGATGCGCTTTGGCGATGTCGCCATTACCGAGGCCGGCTTCGGTGCCGATCTGGGTGCCGAGAAGTTCCTCGACATCAAGTGCCGCATGACGGGCGTTCGCCCCAGCGCCGTCGTGATCGTCGCTACCGCTCGTGCGCTTAAGTACAACGGTGGCGTCGCCAAGGCCGACCTCAACGAGGAGAACCTCGAAGCACTCAAGGCTGGCATGCCCAACCTGCTGCGTCACGTCGACAACATCCAGAACGTTTATGGTCTGCCCTGCGTGGTCGCCATCAACCGCTTCCCGACGGACACCGAGGCCGAGCTTGCGCTCATCGAGTCCGAGTGCCAGAAGCTCGGCGTCAGCGTTAAGCTTTCCGAGGTCTGGGCCAAGGGCGGCGAGGGCGCGCTCGACCTGGCCGATGAGGTCATGCGTCTGATTGAGCAGCCGAGCGAGCTCAAGTTTGCCTATGAGGACGGTGCTGATGTCGCTGATGCCCTCGAGGCCGTTGCCACCAAGGTCTACCGCGCCGACGGCGTTGACTTTACGCCGGCCGCCAAGCGCCAGCTCGCCGAGCTGCGCGAGAATGGCTTTGGCAACCTGCCAGTGTGCGTCGCCAAGACGCAGTACAGCTTTAGCGACAACGCCAAGGCCCTGGGCGCTCCCGAGAACTTCCGCATCACGGTGCGCGAGCTCAAGGTTTCCGCCGGTGCCCACTTTGTGGTCGCGCTGACCGGCAGCGTTCTGACCATGCCCGGCCTGCCCAAGGTGCCCGCGGCCGAGAATATCGACGTCGATAACGACGGCAACATCACTGGCCTGTTCTAGGCCTGTTGCCCCTAGCTACCTGCCCGCCCCGCCGTGCCCCCAAGGCCCGGCGGGGCTTTTGTTTTCTAGCCGCGTTGAAGGCCGAAGAGCTTGGCGTTGCGCTCGGCGACCATCATGTTGATATCGGCGATTTCCATCTCGCCGTCAATGTAGGGCTGGTAGGTGCCGTATGGGTCGCCAGCCCCCAGGCTGCAACTGCCGCAGTTATCGCAGCTGCCGTTTCCGCAGCCGGCGAGTGCCAGCTTGATGATTTCCTCGCGCTCGACACGCGTCGTGTCTTTGATGAGCTTACTTTTTGCCATAACGTTTCTCGATTCGCTTGTTGCCACCTGTCGCGCATGTCTTGTAGATACCGACGGGCTCCGTCCATCATAGGCTTTTGCGCGGGTAGAATGCATGGATAACTTGAGGCTCACGCGCGACGGAAAGGAATCGTTGCATGGATCAGGACAAGACAACCGTGATGGGCGGCTACGGTTCCGCGCAGGCTGGCGATAGCGCCGATGCGACCCGCGTTGTTCCCAACCCCGGTTATACCGACCCCGCCGCGACGCAGCCTTCTGCCGAGCCCACCCGGGTTATGGGCTATGGCGACACGGCGCAGGATTCTTACGCTGCATCTTCGCAAGGCCCCTATAGCAACGCAGCTCCGGACCCGTTTGATTACGCGCCGCAGGATTCTTATGCCGCCTCGACGCCGAATCCCTATGATGACCTGCCGCAGAATCCCATTCCGCAGCCTCAGCAGACGACGTATATGCCTCGCACGGCGCAGCCTCGCTACGAGTCGCGCCAGCCGTATCGCGAGTACCCCAAGTCGATTCCGCAATATGGCGAGGACGAGGAGAAGAAGCCGTCGCGTTCGTCGAGCGTGATCAAGAAGATCCTCATCGTGCTGGCGATCTTCTTTGCGCTGTCGGTTGTGTTTGCCATCGTGTCGGGCATGCTCAACAAGCGAGGGAGTTCAACGGCCGATACCACTGCCGAGCAAACTGAGTCCGCCTCGTCTAGCGCCGTCGATCTGAGCGATATCCCGGGGCAGTACTGGTCCAACGCCAAGAAGATCCTCAAGTCGCGCGGCGCCGATCTTTCGAATGCCGTGGTCCTGACTTATGATGGCTCAACGCCCGTCGTCGATGCCAACTGGGTCGTTACTTCTGCCTACTATAACGACAACGGCAACCTCGAAATTCAACTCACGCACAAGAACAGCTCGGGCAACTCGTCCGACGGCCAAAGCGGTACCGACAGTTCGAGCTCCAATACGCTGGAGGACTTGAGCAACAAGGCACAGGAGTTGGGAGACAAGGCGCAAGAGCTGGGCGACACGGCACAAAACCTGGGCGATACCGCGCAGAACTTGGGCGGCATGGCGACGGATGCCTGGAACGCCCTGCAAAACGGCATCTCGGGCGCGCAGGGAAACTAGCAGACGAGCGGAGCGGGGCTACAGCCGCTCGGCCGGGCGGTCGGGCGAGCTAAAGCCCGAGTCAAACGTGACGACGCACGAGACATCGGGCCGGCGCTCGTGCACGATGCGCGTGACGAGCTCCAGCAGCTCCTCGTCGGATATGTCAAAGCCGTCGGGACGCACCAGGTCAAACGAAACGAACCCGTCGTGCTCGTGCAGGTCGTGGATGGAGAGCGCGGGGTCGATCTGCATGACGCCGCGCTTGACCCAGCCGCGCAGGTCGTCGCCGGTTGTCGCGATGGGGTCGCAGTGCAGCGTGATATCGATGCCCATCTGGCGCTTGATGTCGTGCTCGATGGTGTCCAGAATCTCGTGGTGCTCAAATGCGTCGCCCTCGCCAGGCATCTCCACGTGGGCGCTGGCAAACTGACGACCGGGGCCGTAGTCGTGCACCATCAGGTCGTGTGTGCCCAAGACCTGTGGATAGGACATGATCTTGTCGCGGATTGCCTGGACGAGCTTGGGGTCGGGCGCTTGCCCCAGCAACGGGCTGATGGCGTCGCGCACTAGGCCCATGCCGCTGATGCAGATGAAGATGCCCACACCCAGGCCTGCCCAGCCATCGAGGTCAAAGCCGGTCGTCTGCGAAATAAGCGCCGCCACCAAGACCGAGCCCGAGGTGATGACGTCGTTTTTGGAGTCCTGTGCTGTGGCGATGAGCGTCTCCGAGTCGATGCGATCGCCCAGCGTGCGGTTGAACGCTGCCATCCAGAGCTTAACGAGCATGGACAAGACGAGGGCGGCTAAGGAGAGCACCGAATATGCAGTGGGGGAAGGCTTGATGATCTTAGTGACCGACTCGAGGATCAGATTGATGCCGACGGCGCAAACCAGGACGGCGACGAACAGGCCGGCTAGGTACTCATAGCGACCGTGGCCATAGGGGTGGCCTTCGTCTGCAGGGCGGCTGGCAAGGCGGAACCCGAGCAGACTCACGATGTTGCTCGAGGCATCGGAGAGGTTGTTGAAAGCGTCGGCGATGAGGGAGACGGAGCCGGCGAGCAGGCCCGCGATGCCCTTGGCCAGGCACAGGGTGATGTTGAGGCCAATGCAGACGAGGCTTGCGGAAAAGCCCGCGTTGGTGCGGCAAGATGCATCGACCGGCTCGCTCTCGCTGCCGGGAACAAGCGTATGTACCAGCCGATTTACAAATAGCATAGCGGTCGTCCTCACAATCATGTTTAAGGGGATAGTGTAGCTCGCGCGGGGGCGCCGTGCACCGATGCTCAGAAAATGCAGCAATAGTCTGCCGGTGCTAACGAGCGAGCCTTCTCGTCTGCCT
>CAUFMG010000004.1 GCA_959026725.1 uncultured Collinsella sp. | reverse complement strand
GCCCGTGGGTTATACCCTAAGAGCAAACCACCCTTTTTAGGGGTGGTTCTGATTTCTAGAGGTGGCATCGAACGATCTCCTCGAAAGCCGGGGTCATATCGCCGTCAACGAGAATTGTCTCGCACGAAGCGTCGGGCGTCAGAGCCTGACTGTAGTTGAACACGATGTAGGTGGCGTGTTCGCAGGCGTTCGCGACCCGAGCGAGCATGCGCTTTATGACGCCGTTGCGCAGCCCCACGCCAAGTTCGAGGATGGCAACCTTGTGGTTGCGATGCGCTTGCACAAGGTGCGCGAGATCTTCGAGCTGCGCCATGGCGAGGGCATCTGGGTGGGCGAGACGCTGCTCGTCAATCGACGTGCACGTAACCCCCTCCGTCTCGAGCACGTGGTTCTCGTTGAACCCTGCGCGTGCGAAGTGCCCGTCAATATTGCATGTGATCACGAAGGTATCAGCGTGCTCCGTAAGATGCCGCAGCCCGTTCATGATTGGGCCGGGCTCATACTCGACATACTCCTTTTGATGGAATCGATCGGCCCATCGGCGTCGCACGTTTGCATCCGGAGAGGTGAGCCCCTGCAGTATGCAGCCGATGCCATCAGCCTGGGCGAGGTCTCCGTACGCTTCTTGGAAATGAGCATCGGCGTAGAAGAGGTTGAGCCCCTCTGCCATGTCGAGCCCGTTGCTGGCGCCGATGATGATAAGATCCGCCTCGGCAAGTGCCTGGCCGATACGAACCGCTTTTACCGTTTCCATGCGCTACCTACCCAGCGTCTTGCGCACGTCGGCGAGCACGTCGGCGATATCGGCACGAACGGCGAGCCCCCGATCCTCGATTGCACGGGGGAGAAACTGCGTCCTGTTGTTCACGGCGATGTAGCCAGCCTGCGGCAACTGCGCCGTGAGGGCCCAGAACGGCTCCTGGATAAACGCAGGCGTCATGCGGCCCACGCCCAGCTCGAGGAAAAGGATCCTCTGCCGCGCGTGCGCGTCGAGCCAGTCGGACACCTTGCGGTACTGCTCCTCGTAGAGCTCGCCCTGCAGGAAGTTGCCGTAGCCGCGAACCCAAGGGAACGCCTCTGCCCCGCAGTGCGGGCAGCGTGGCACGAATTCTGTCGGAACCTCAAGGCCGTCTCCCATGC
The DNA here is from genome assembly GCA_959026725.1 of uncultured Collinsella sp. Taxonomy (GTDB): domain Bacteria; phylum Actinomycetota; class Coriobacteriia; order Coriobacteriales; family Coriobacteriaceae; genus Collinsella. The sequence continues at coordinate 161,412 of CAUFMG010000004.1, read as the reverse complement.
CCTCTACCATGCGGGAGACCGGCTCGACCGCGTCCCACACCTCGCCGGTGCAACAGTGGGAGCACTGGAAGAAGCGGTGATCGCCTTGGATCTCTGCTACCTTCTCCCAAGGGTAGATTTTCATGAACTGCGTGTCCTGGTTGGTGGTGAGAACGAAGAAGTCTTTCTTGGTAAGAATGGCGTCGAGATCTTTGTAGGGCTCGCGCAGCGGGGCGTTGAGCGTGGTGTCGAGGAAGGTTGCAAGGTAGCCCCAGCGCGACTCGGCGGTGGGCCAGCGGTAGGACGACCCTTCAAAAGCGCCCCTGAAACCGTAGCGCTCGGCGAATTTGCCGAAATGCCTGCGATAGGTCGCGTTGTCTTCGTAGTAGAAGTCGCCGCCGCCCGCCGCGGAGAGCCCAGAGGCCCCGCCTACAAGCACGCAATCGGCTTCATCGATCATGCGGGCAAACGTTTCGATTTGCTGGTCGTAGCGCTCGGGCTCGCGGGCACTCAGTTCATAGGGCGTGCCGCCGGTGCGGTAGACGGCCTGATGGGAAAACGATTGGTTGGTGAGTTCGATAACGAGCCGCTCGTATAGAGTCACTTGATACTCTCTTTCAACTACAATGAACAGGTGTCTATAAAAAGTATCAGTGTTGATTTGCGTCAGAGCAATGAACAGTTTCGAGCTGCTGTCGATAAACGAGCGGCTTCTGGATATTGTTGAGCGCTGCAATTGGAGGGGCCATGGAATCGGGGAAGATCGATCGTCGCCGACGCTATACGCTTTCGGTCATACGGGAGGCGTTCTTTGCGCTGCTGGTCGAGGTCGGCTTCGCGAAGATGACGGTGGCGGATATTTGCCGCTGTGCCGATATCAACCGCGGCACGTTCTATTTGCACTACGAGGACAAGTTCGCGCTGCTTGATGCACTTATCGACGAGGCCCTGGCGGCGGCGCCCCCGCTTGAGGGAACGGAGGCGGAGGCTCTCTGCCAGCGCCCGCCGGCAAACGATGACTATTATCTGCTCTACTCGGATGACGATGCATACGCCCGGGTGGCACAGCGCGTCGTCGAGCGCGGCGCTGAGCAGATGGTTCCCTCGATCATGGAGGAGACCGGGCTCTCGCGCGAGGACGCCTATCTGCTCTTCGTTCACAACGTCCAGGGAAATCTCGCGGTCAACCGCCTGCTCGGTTGGAGGCGAGGGCCCGAGTTCGCCCACGCCCAGGAGCTGCTCAGCGCCTATTCCGAAGGGGGCATGCGGGCGGTATCGGCCCCTTGCACACCGATCGCGAATTAGAACATGATAGCGTCGTCGGCCGTGAAGGCATCAAGGGATCCCTGCTTGACCTGAATGCAGACGTATGTGATGCCCGAGTCGGATGCGGCGCGGAACTGACGGTGTGCGGCGGGGGAAATGCGCAGCCAGTCGCCGGCTGCAAGCTCGATTTCCTCACCGTCGATCGTGACCGAGCCGGCGCCTTCGAGCACGCCATAGATTTCCTCGTTTTCCTTGTGTGCATGGACGAACGGAACGCCAGCGCCGGCGGGAAGATTGTTGACACTCACCTCTGCCCCGGTAAGCCCGAGCACTTCGTGCAGCTCGACACGGCTCTCATTACCGATGTGGGTCCTTGCATAATTAGCCATAATGGTTCCTCTCTTGGGGTTGATGTACCTTGCAGGCATCTCCTGCGTGAGTTATATTCAACGCGAAGGCGAATGCAAATACGAGTACGCACATATTTGTAACTGCGTACTTTTTTGTGAAACCGGTATGGTCAAGGAGGTTGGGTCTCCCGTGATGGCGAAAGAGGAGCTTCCGGAGTGTCCGGTCGCAACGGCGGTAACGCTCATTGGCGGCAAGTGGAAGCTGCTCATTATCCGTAACTTGCGCGTACGCCCCTGGCGTTTCAACGAGTTGCGCCGCAGCCTTGAGGGGATCTCTCAGAAGGTGCTTACCGACAGCCTGCGGCAGATGGAGGATGATGGGCTGGTCTTTCGCCATGACTATGGCGAGAATCCTCCCCGCGTTGAGTATGGCCTTACCGAGCTCGGCCGCCAGATGATGCCCATCATGGACTCGCTCGCAGACTTCGGCGCTTATTACAAGACGGTCGTTTCGTAGCGGACACGCTGCTTAGGGGGCGGAGAACCGCTACGAGTACGGTAGCGGTACTCCTACGGCCGCTGTCGTTCCCGCAGGATTAGAGCGGAAGGAGACTGCAATGGGGTCGTCCGCCCCACAAGAAGGCCCTCCCTTCCCGGTATGGCGCCGACATGCGCACGCCGGCTCAAACTGCTCGATGCGCGAAGTGTTGTTATGGCTTCACTCAGCCTGCGGACGCCCAATCATCCGTGCACCACATTCTGCCCATGTGCATGGGCGGCTGCCCCCACCGCCATATGGTCTCCGACGTGCGCCGTTGCCCCGGTTCAAAGACGGCCTTGACGCCTACGTCCTCGCCAAAACTCGCACCGCCCGCAAGAGCCGCCAATAAAACCTCCGGCCCTGCTTGGCCCTGGGAATAAAAGTCAAACTTGCCCGATCCACGCCTCGCGCAAAGGCCGTTCTACTTCCCAAACCTGATCTGCCTGTCGCACAGCTCGAGGGCGACAAGGGAAGCCTGGGCCACCTCCTTGATATCCTCTGCGAACTACTGGAGTGCGGCACAGTCGGATGACTGGACTGTTTTCGTTGGACCTTGGTTGTTTGCCTGTGTGAATGGCGTATTTGTTTTAGCTAGCGGTTGCGACGCCTTGTTGCGGAAATACCAACTGCTGCAACTGCGCCACCGGCAACACTCAGGGCGACAGCCATCGCACCGTTGTCGCCCGTCGCGGGTAGGGTGGTCCCGGCTGGTTTAACCGCCGCTACTGCCTTAGTGGAAACGGGATTTGCCGCGGGCTTTTCTGCCTTGGGCTGCGGTGTGGGGTCGGGCTTGGTTTTCGGTTCGGGTTTGACCTCTGGGCTCGGTTTAACACTTGGATCGGGTTTGGAACCGCTCGTATCGGTTGCAATCAAGTGCACGTCGCTGTCGAAGACGTAGCGGATGTAGTAATCGTGCCGCGTCTCGTGCATAATCCCCTGCCCGCTGTCGAAGTCGCGGTCAACGTGTGTGCCAAGGCGGGTTGAGCTGGTGAGGTTCAGTCTGTAAGGGATTTGGTCGTCGGCGTAGCCGCCTGTAAAGACAGCGGTTGCTCTAACGTGATTGTCGATCATGGTCAGGGCAATAGAGACGCTGGCCTCTTTGGGGTTCTCGGTTTTTATAAGGCCTTCGGTATCGGTGTCGATCTTGAAGAGATGGACGGTGTCGTTAAGCCCGTAGATGAAGTCCTCGGGTTTGTCGGGGAAATCGTATACAAACGCCTCATTCTGGACCAACATGAAGGCAGGAGGGAGCTCCAGGTCATAGTTATGGTCGACAACGGTGGTAGCTGTGAGGCTGCCTTCTGCGTTGGCTTCGTCGCAGGTAATGGGTGCTGCGACATCGGTTTCGGGCATTTCTGTCGCCAGTGCTGCGCAGGGTAGCAAAAGCAGTCCTGCCACAAGAATGCTTACTCCGAAGGCGGCGATTCTGGCGTCTGCATGACGCTTGACGTCGCGGATAGACAGGCCAGTCCGTTTGTTATGGGTCTGCGGTGCAACATGCTGTCCATACATAAGACGCTCCTTGTTCGTAGGCCGGTTTCCGCGGATCTATATTGCGCCTGGCCGATGCGGCTAGGCTCTTTCACGCGAACGCTTATGCGAGCAGGGAGAAAGCTCAAGCTAATTTTCTCACAGTCGATACTTTGCGAGCAACGATTTGCTGTTCAATTCTCGGAGAGAGAATCAAGGTGGCCGAGGAGTTATCAGGCAATGAGATTGTGTCTAGAGAACACGAACAAGAGATGTGGTCTGCAGACGACTGAATAGCTCCATCTGTTTTGGTTACAACGAAATGCGTGCCGCGCGCCTGCGGCATGAAGAAGGGAGATTCCTATGAATATCGTTGTATTGAGTGGTAGCCCGCGCAAGGGCGCCAATACCGACACCATGGTCGAGGCGTTTGCCGAGACCGCGCGTGAGGGCGGCCATACGGTCGAGGTCATCCGCGTTGCAGGCAAAAAGATCGCCGGTTGTCTGGGATGCCAGTACTGCTTTACCCATGAGGGCACCTGTGTGCAGAAGGACGACATGGCCGACGTGATTGAGTCACTGAAAGGCGCCGATATGGTTGTCTTCGCTTCGCCTATCTACTGGTTTGATATCACTGCGCAGGAGAAAGCCGCCGTCGACCGCCTGTACGCCTTCGGTGCCACGGGCTTCCCGTTCACCAAGACGGCCCTTTTGCTCGATAGCCACAGCGAGGGCGTCTATGATGCGGCGATCGCTATGTACAAGTCGACCTGCGCGTACTGCAAGTGGGAGGACCAGGGCATTGTCACCATCAGCGGTATGACCGAGCGCGACAGTATGGCATCGTCGCCCAAGTTGGAAGAGGTGCGAGAGCTCGCTCGCAAACTCGCCTAAGGACAAGAAGAACGCATGGCAATCGGTGTTGGTGGAAATGCTTGCTGTCCTTACCGAGAGGAATGCTGATTGCCATGCGTTGATGTCCTTATGGACAATCTCCGCATGCTAGGAGACTTTCTCGCTCAGGAACTCCCTGAACGCGGGGATGTCAAAGCCAACGAGACCACGCCCGCGCTCTCCGATGACGCCGTCCTCGAGGAGGCGGCGCTTGTATTGGCTTGCATAGTTGCTGGCGACGCCCATACGCTTGGCAATTTCTGAGACTCTGCTGGGGCCAGAATCGGGCAGCATCGCGAGTAAAAACTCAATGTCTTTATCGGAAAGCTCCTGATAGGTCGTTTCGAGAATGCGATCGCGCAGTTCCGTGCGGGCAAGCAGAGAACCCTGTTGGACATCAGATGCGCTGATTTTGGGCGAGCTCTCCGAAACATCCCAAGTGCGATATCCGACGAGCTGCATCATGTAGGGGAATCCGTCGACGGCCTTCACAGCATCCTCGAGCGCTTCTGGTGTGATTGAGCGGCCTCCGGCCTCAACGGTTTTGCGGAATGCGTTTGCAATTTCAACGTCAGTGATTCGTCCTAATTGATGATATTGGGAACGTCTGAGGAACGAGACGGAATCGTTGCGTAGCAGTGCCGATACTTTGTAGGGTAGTCCTGCCATGAGTAGGGCGACTTTTTTACCTTCGCGCACAAAGTGCTGGTAAACAGAGGCAAATTGGAGCATTTCATCAAGATCGACAGTGACTTCATCGATGGTGATGAGAAGTCCGATGTCATGTTTTTCGAGTTGCTTAAAGATGCCATTCATACGTGTGCGCCAGTTGCCCTGGGCCTCTTGAGCATATGTCCAATCGATGCCCACTGGACCAATTTGAACGCCGTTTATGCGCGCATGAGGCTGTGAGAGGAAGCTATCTGCGGCTTCTTTGGTTCGCTCGATAATATCTTCGAGCATGCCTGGCATGGCGGAGACATTTGCTGCGATCCAACCGTGTTCAAGCGCCGTTTCTGAAAGGAGCGAGAGAAGCGCCGTCTTGCCCGTTCCCCTTGCGCCCGTAAAAATGGTCGACAGGTTGGGATCTCCCGGGCCGTTGATAAAGCCACGGTTGATGTCACGCAGAATATGCTCGCGACCCGCTAGAAAGGGAGGGACGCTTCCGAACGTCGGGGTAAAGGGGTTCTTGCTGTACTCCATGGTGACTCCTTTGCAAGTTTTGCTAATTTTTGCAAGTTTTGCTAATTTTTGCAAGTTTTGCTAACAGCTGACCAAAGGGCATCGAAGCAGTGACGCTGACATTTTTTACGCAGAAAAATAAGCAGAAATCAATTTATCTGCGTTAAAAAATAGTTGAGAAGAAAAACGACGAGTCCCGGTCGCAATGCCGTTGCGTTCCGGGCCTCGTCGCTTTGAGAAGTATCTAACGGTCTCGTTGCCGTGGCACCTAGTCAAACAGGCTCGGCATGTCGTTTTCCTTCATGAGGGCACCGGCAGAAGGCAGGCTCTGTGCGGTGAACTTCTCGGCCGAGACGCCGGCGCCAAGAATCTCCTCGGTTGTGCCGACGGTGGTGACCGAGCGGCCCTTCTTGGCCGTAAAGGCTTGGACGCCCTGCGTGTTGGTTGTCGTCTTGGTCTTGAGTAGCGACGTGTTGAAGTTCATCAAGCGATAGTCGCTCGAGACCAGCGCGATGTCGCGATCTTCCTTGAGCACCTGGGCATACAGCAGCTTGCTGCCGCCGTAGATGGCGTTCTTGAGGCGTTTGCGGTTGGTCTTGGTGACGTATCCAGAAAGCGCGACGCGCACCACGCGGCCGTTCTCAAAGACAAACAGCACGTCGGCCTTATAGTCCTCGGGGTCGATGACCCAGATGACGCTCTCGTCGGGCTCCATCTCGAGGTCGGTGGGCAGATACGAGCCCAGCTGGGCCGACTTGGTATCCTCAAACGCCGCAACCTTGCACTTGTACACCTGGCTCTTGTTGGTAAAGACCAGCAACTCGTGGGTGTTGGAGGACGGGAACTCGATAAAGGGTTTGTCGCCGTCTTTGTACTTGAGCGTGGCAGCCTTCTTGAGCACGCGGTCCGTCATCTTCTTAAGGTAGCCATCGCGCGAGAGCATGATGGTGACCGGGTACTCCTCGACCTCGGGCTCCAAGCTTACCTCGATAACCTCATGGGGCTCGATCCTGCCCGTGCGGCGCGGCATCACGTACTTCTTGTTGACTGCGGCCAGCTCGTCGCTGATGACCTTCTTGATGTTGTCTTCGCTCGAGAGAATCTCCTCCAGCTCGGCAATCTCACCCTCGAGCTTGGCGATGTCCTTGGTGCGGTTGAGGATGTACTCCTCGTTGATGTTGCGGAGCTTAAGTTCGGCAACAAACTCGGCCTGGGTCTCATCGATGTCGAAACCCTTCATAAGGTTTGGCACGACCTCGGCCTCGAGCTTGGTGCCGCGGATGATGGCGATGGCCTTGTCGATGTCGAGCAGGATCGCCTCAAGGCCGTGCAGCAGGTGCAGACGCTCGGACTTTTTGCCCAGGTCAAAGTTAATGCGGCGACGCGTGGACTCAATACGCCACTTGACCCACTCGTGCAGAATCTGGCGCACGCCCATAACGCGGGGATAGCCGTCGACCAGCACGTTAAAGTTGCACGAGAACGAATCCTGCAGCGTGGTCGAGCGATAGAGCTTGGCCATGAGCTTGTCGGGGTCAACACCGCGCTTAAGGTCGATGGCGATGCGCAGACCCGACAGGTCGGTCTCGTCACGGATGTCAGCGATCTCCTTGACCTTGCCCTCTTTGGAAAGCTTGACGATGCGCTCGATGATGACATCGGTCTTGGTGGTGTAGGGGATTTCGTAGACCTCGATGATGCGCTCTTCGGGAATCCAGCGCCAGCGGGAGCGGATTTGGAAGCTGCCAAGGCCGGTCTCGATAATCTTTTCCATCTCCTCGCGGCGGTAGATGATCTCGCCGCCGGTAGAGAAGTCGGGCATGGGCATATACTCGAGCAGGTCGCAGTCGGGATCCTGCAGGTAGTGCATGGTGGCGGTGCAGACCTCGTTGAGGTTGAAGCCGCAGATGTCAGACGCCATGGCGACGCCGATGCCCTTGTTGGCCGAGACGAGGATGTTGGGGAACGTGGTGGGCAGCAGGCGCGGCTCCTTCATGGCGCCGTCGTAGCTGTCGACAAAGTCGACCGGGTCCTTGTCAATGTCCTTGAAGATCTCGGCGCTGATGGGGGAGAGCTTGGCCTCGGTGTAACGCGAGGCGGCGTAGCTCAGGTCGCCCGAATAGTATTTGCCAAAGTTGCCCTTCGACTCCACGAAGGGGGCAAGCAGCGCTTCGTTACCCGTCGCCAGGCGCACCATCGTCTCGTAGATCGCGGCGTCGCCGTGCGGGTTGAGCTTCATGGTCTGGCCTACGATGTTGGCGCTCTTCTGGCGCTCGCCCTTGAGCAGACCCATCTTGTACATGGTATAGAGCAGCTTGCGGTGCGAGGGCTTAAAGCCGTCGATCTCGGGGAACGCACGCGAGACGTTGACGCTCATAGCGTAGGGCATGTAGTTGACCTCGAGCGTCTGCGTGATCGGCTGGTCGGTGACCTCGGAGTGCAGGCCGATGACGTTCTCGGCATTGACTTGCTTTTTCTTTGGCTGGTTCGTCTTCTTCTTTGCCACGATTTCCTCTTGAACTTCTTATGGGCCGTCGTTATCGATTTGCTGTTACTGCAGGTCCAGCTGGTCCAGGTATTCCTTGCCGTGCTCGGAGATGTGGCGCTTGCGGCCCGCCTCGTCGTTGCCCAGCAGCAGGTTGAACATGGTTTCCATCTTGGTGACGTCCTCGGGCTCCACCTTGATCAGGCGGCGCGTCTCGGGGTTCATGGTGGTGAGCCACATCATGTCCGGATCGTTCTCACCAAGACCCTTGGAGCGGTTGATTGAGCACTTCTGGTCGCCGATCTCCTTAAGGATGCCGTTCTTCTCGAGCTCGGTGTAGGCAAAGTAGGTCTTTTCTTTGCAGTTGATCTCGTAGAGCGGCGACTCGGCGATATACACGTAGCCCTCGTCGATAAGCGTGGGCACCAGGCGATAGAGCATGGTGAGCACGAGCGTGCGGATGTGATAGCCGTCGACGTCGGCATCCGTACAGATGATGACCTTGTTCCAGTTGAGGTTGTCCAGGTCAAAGGCGCCAAGATTCTTGATGCGCTTGTCCTTGATCTCCACGCCGCAGCCCAGTACGCGCATGAGGTCCATGATGATTTCGGACTTAAAGATGCGCGGGTAGTCCTCCTTTAGGCAGTTGAGGATTTTGCCGCGGACGGGCATGACACCCTGGAACTCGGCATCGCGCGAGGTGCGAATGGCGCCTGCTGCCGAGTCGCCCTCTACGATGTAGATCTCGCGGCGGCTCTTGTCTTTGGAACGGCAGTCGATGAACTTCTGCACGCGGTTGGCCATGTCGGTCTTCTGCTGCAGGTTGGTCTTGATGCTCTGGCGCGTCTTCTCGGCATTCTCGCGCGAGCGCTTGTTGATGAGCACCTGCTCCATGATCTTATTGGCGGCGTCCTTGTTCTCGATCAGATAGGTCGAGAGGCGCTCCTTAAAGAAGGCGGTCATGGCCTGCTGAATAAAGCGGTTGTTGATGGCCTTCTTGGTCTGGTTCTCGTAGGACGTCTGGGTAGAGAAGCAGTTGGTCACCAGCACCAGGCAGTCCTGGACGTCTTGCCACTTAATGCCACTCTCGTTTTTGTTGTACTTACCCTGCTGCTTAATGTAGGCATCGATGGCGCTGGTCAGAGCGCTGCGTGCAGCCTTCTCGGGCGAGCCGCCGTTCTCGAGCCACGACGAGTTGTGGTAGTACTCCTGCATCATGAAGGTGCGCGAGAAGCACATGCACGCGGTGATCTTTACGTTGTAGTCGGGCAGGTCCTCGCGATCGCGACCGCGGCGGTCTGCCTCGATAAAGAAGGGCTCGGTGAGGTAGTCGGCACCGACCTTCTCGAGCACGTAGTCCTCGATGCCCTTGGGATAGCAAAAATCCTCTTCGGAAAACTCGCCGTCGTTGCCCTCAATGCGCAGGCGGAAGGTCACGTTGGCGTTGACCACGGCCTGACGGCGCATGGTCTCGCGATACCAATCGTGGGGAATGCTGATCGAGGTAAAGACCTCAAGATCGGGGCGCCATTTGATGGTGGTGCCGGTGCGGTTCTCATCGCTGGGCTCAATCTCGAGCGCCTTCTTTTTGGCGCCGACGACCTTGCCCTTCTTAAAGTGCAGGGAGTACTTGTTGCCGTCGCGCCAGACGGTGACGTCCATGTATTCGGAGGCGTACTGAGTCGCGCACGAGCCCAGGCCGTTAGTACCGAGCGAGAAGTCGTAGTCACCGCCCTGGTTGTTGTTGTATTTGCCGCCGGCGTAGAGCTCGCAAAAGACGAGCTCCCAGTTAAAGCGCTTCTCGGAGGGGTTCCAGTCGAGCGGGCAGCCACGGCCATTGTCCTCTACCTGGATAGAGCCATCGCGAAAGGCGGTAAGGGTGATGAGCTTGCCGTAGCCCTGGCGCGCCTCGTCAACGGCGTTGGACAGGATCTCGAAGGCGGCATGCGCGCAGCCGTCGAGTCCATCCGAGCCAAAGATGACGGCGGGACGCAGACGTACGCGTTCCTCGTCTTTGAGCTGACGAATACTGTCGTTACCATAGTTTGCGGTGTTTTTTGCCATGCTCGCTCTCTTGGTGCTTCCTCTTGTGCATTTAAGTCGTATAGATAGTCAAGGTAGCATAGCCCAGCCCGTGGGCGATTCCACCCAACACGAAATCCATCGAACAATCGTTCGGAATTTGGTGGAACGGCGCTTGCTCGGGCAAAACCGAGTCGGTTCTGTCCGAGTAAGTTTGAAAGCGGTCGAATGCGTCCTGCTGCGTTTGCGGTTGGATGCGTTTGTCAAAAACGCGCCATGCGGATTATTGGATTGAATCGAACATTGGGACAGGCGTCTCATTTTATGGGCCGAGGGCGTGAGTGCGCGAGTCCCTTTGGCCCATAAGGAACGCTGGCGGGTCGTTATTTGGGCCGTGTGTCACTTCGCCGGCACCGCGTTTCGTCATATGCTCATAGTGGAAGCCGATGCCACGGAGTCGACTTGGGACTCGGGCAACGGATGAGCTGCAAGCCGAAAGGAGCTGTGAGAACGATGAGGCCCATGACAAAGAAACTGCTGTTAGGAATTCCCACCGTGACGCTTTCGGCTGTGCTGGCGTGTACGCTTGCCGGCTGCGGCGGTAATGCGCCGAGTGGCTCGGGCGGGAGCGCACCTGTGCAGGAGAAGTCCAAGAAGTCCAAGGCCTATGAGTCGCAGACGGTCGAGGTGGCAGGCATTACCTATGAGTCGGTGGCTCACGGTACGTTCTATCGCGGTGATGCCAAGCAGCAGGACGGCTTTTACCTGCACATCAAGATTACCAACAACAACACAAAGAACAGGACGTTCAGTTCCTTCAACGTGCATGCTGCTCAGGGCGATCTTGAGGCGGGCGACCCGTTGTTTACTTCCGGCAAGGCGGCTGTGCTCGACTACGTCGCAAGCGAAGCTCCCGATGATCTGCACAAGGGAATTGACCTTTCCGAGAGGCCAGATATCGGTCCGGGCGAGACCGTTGAGTACGTGTATTTCTGGGCGCCCAAGACGGCGTACTACGGGCCCATCACTGTCGAGTTCGTAGACGCTTACGCCCCTGCCAAGAATCATGAGGCTATGCACTTTGACACCACGGACTGCGAGACCAAGGAGTTCAAGGCGGCCGGCGGCGTGGCCGATTCTGGCGAGAAGGCAGATTTAACGGGCATCGACTGCGCATCGTACAGCATCGAGGCCGCCGATGGGTACACGCTGGATTCGTCCGACGAAGAGCGCGAAAAGGCAAACTTCTTCCACGACGAGACTGGAGGACGCCTGAACATCAGCATCTTCCCGCGCTCGTCGGAGGAAGAGGTTGCAAGCCTAGAGCAGGTCTACGAAGGCAAAGAGACGACAACCGACCAGGTCGAGTACAACGGCATAACGTGGCTGCGCTTTACCGGTCCCGACAACGGCCATACGCTGTTTGCGACGGCTCCCGCGACGGGCGAGACCGTCCGCGTGTCGATTGGCTGGAAGATCGACTGGGATGCCGCCGTGCCCATGATGGAGGCGCTGAAGCTCAAGTAACGCCGCGATTCTTACGCCAGGCGACTCAGGGCTGGCTCCGAGTTATCGGGGCCAGCCCTTTTTGGTGCTCGATGAGCCGAGTCGGCGTTTCACACAAAAGTAACTAGGAGCTAGCGAGGCCTATCCGAATTGACCTCATTGGCGGTGTCTTTTTCGAGCGCCGTGCGGCGGACGCTGTAGGCGACAAGGCCGGCACCAGCTGCGGCGAGTGCTGCTGCGGCTGCGGTTAGGGGGACGTTGCTGTCGCCCGTGCCGGCGAGCGCGCCCGCTTTTCCGGAGCGCTTGTTATTGCCGTGATCCTTGCCGCTGCCAGAGCCACTGCCGCCACCGGAGCTGCTTCCGTCGGAACCACCTCCACTCGAGCCACCATCGCCGTCTACTGTCATCGGGGCGTCGTGAAGTCCTGTCGTATCCGCGCTGTCGCATACGCCGACCTGAACTTCTGAGCGTTCGCATGCCGCGTCGGGCATATGAAGCTCGTGCAGTACGGCACCCAGCGCCGAGTTTGCGCCCGGTCGAATTTCCTCGAGCGTTACGGGATCGAGCGCCACCAGGTCACGCGCCTTCGCATACAGCGTTACGCGTTTGCCCACTTCGTCGCCCCAGCTCTCCGGGATGGCAAAGCTCATGCGGAACTGTGCCGTGCAACCCGGTGCCAGCACGGCGTTGCCGTTGTCGGCCACCAGCGGGTGTGTGGCAAAGCGCTCGCCCAGTGCCTCGAGCGTGTACTTCACGTGTGCCATGTCGTTGGCCGATGCGTCTTCGGCAAGCTCCGGGTCGTAGATCGATGCCATGCGCGCGTTCGCGCCGAATCCGATGGAGGCGCTGGAGAACGGTTGGTCGGAGCCCTCTCGGTACAGATCGACTGTTCCTGCGGTCAGCAACGTGTTGCCGTCGTTTCGCACCGTTACCGTAAACGACTCGCTCGCCGCCCCGGGCACCACGGCGCCCAGGTTGGCTATCGCGCCCAGTGGTGTGGCGCATGCCACCAAGGGCACTTCGATGCCGTGCAGCTCTGCTTTGCTCTGCTCGGCGCTCACGATGTGCGTGGCAAGCACCGAGAGCATGCCGCCCGAGGTTAAAAACGTCGTTATCTGATCGATGGGATGCTCCAGCTCGCAGAGCACGAATGGCTCCGTGAACAGCTCGCGCTCCGTGAACGGCTCGTCGATTAGGGTGCTGGCGAAGATGCGGAAATGCTTGCCCATTACCGCCACCGGCTCGCCTTCTTCGTCGTAGGTTTGCCCCACTTTGCCGTCGGTGTTCTCGACGTATAGCACGCACCTACCGTTGTTGCTCACGCTAAACGACGCCGGGCCGCAGCCAGCTGCGCCCACGGGTGTCGTTGCAAATGCCGATGCGCCTCGCGTCCAGGTAACATGCTGCAGCTGCTCGTTGACGGTTGCCAAAAAGCCCGTGTGCTGCGGCCACGGCACCACGCGCGGGACCGAGGCATCCGGTGACATAACGCCCCAACCTGCGATGGACTGGCCGATCACGGCGTACGATGCGCAGCCACAACCGCTTGCAGTCTCGTATGCAACGGACACCACCATTTTGCCGTTGATATTCTCGGGCGCGCCCAGTTCGATGCTCGACGGTGCCTGCGGAAAGCGGAGAACCTGACGGAACGTGAGGCTGTCGCCCGACAGATCCGACCACAGGGTAAAGCACTCGAGCGCGACTTCTGCCTCGGTGCCCAGCGCCTTCTCGGCGGTGGCTCCGCGGCGATGGAGATAGGCGCCCGACAGACGTCCGTCGACAAGCGTCTTGCCTACTGTGATACGCGGACATTGCAGGCAATGGTAGCCGTCCTCCTGCAGGCGGCCGCGCGAGATGCTGCGCCACGACGTGTGCGATACCACGCGAACCTCGCTATTGCTTATGCGCAGGCGCACAACGGACAGTATGCCGGATGTGCTAGCCGTGTCGAACCGGGTTGCGTCGCCTTCGGGGCGCTCGCCCGAGACCAGTAACACGTAGGCGTCCGTGTGCCCCGCGCCATCGGTGTATTCAACCATGTCGAAGTCGTAATCGAACGTGTCTCTGCGCTCCACGTCGGCCTCGCCAAAGCCAAGAGGGAAGTCGACCGGCATGGGAGCGGACCATGCGCCGTTTGCCTTCGTGTGCACTACCAGTCGCGAACGGCCATTCTCGCCGTAGCGCACCGAGGCGATACGGAACAGACATTCCGTGCCGGCGATCTCCGCAAACTTCATGCGGGCTTCGCTGAGCACGCCAGTAAACAGCACGTTGTCGCTCGAGGGCTTTATGCCGCCTCTCTCGTCCTCCGACACGCCGGCAGAATTGGCGTTCGAGTCCGCAACGGCGTTCGTCGCCTGGCCGATGTAGGTGTACTCATACATCGGTGCGGCATTTTCGTCATCCTCCATCAGGGCATGGACGAAATGTTCGACCTGTCCTGCGTCGTTGCTCTCTGCATCCGCCTCGAGCTCAATGCGTGTGACCGCTTGCTCCCAATCGCGTACGATCGGTACGACGTTTACGGCGGTGGCTGCAACTTCGGAGCATGCGAGCAGCTCGGCATTGGTGACGATGGTGGCCGACGCGATAAACTGCGCTACGCTGCCCGACTCGGCATTGCCGGTCGCGCCAAAGCAGGCATCCAGCGTATAAGGCGTGTCTCCGCTCAGTGCCAACTCAGAGTGCTGGAGCACATATTGGTCGCCGTTGTTCACCGACATATCCCACGAATCGATGAGTGTGGGCCACGACCCCGACCAGGCCTTGGTGGTCCACTTGAACATGATGAACTGGAGTATCACGTCGACATCGACGTCTGCACCCACGCGCAGCCGCGGAAGCTGGTGGCCGTCCGCCTTCTCGTACCCAATGAACAGTGTGAGGGATGCGGCACCGCGCACGGCGGACGAAGCGACGCCTGCAACGCCGGCTCCAAAGGTGACGGCAAGCCCGATCTGGATGGTGAATGATCCCGACGTATTGGAATAGTCGAGCAAAATGTTTTTGAAGAACGCCGCACCGCTGCCGTGTGTGTGGGCGCCTACCGCGAGCGCTAGCTTTGCCAACACCCAAGGATTGACGTTTAGGAAAAACGGCACCGGGCCCAAGGTAAACTGCTCGGTCCAATTGAGGTCGGTTTTTACTTGGAAGAGAGCCTTAATATTGCCGTACGCCGGATCGTTGTTGTTGCCCCAAGTTTTGCCAACCCAGTCGTAGGCGAGCGATCCGTACACCTGTGTTGCGATATCCATCGTGAATAGCAGCGTGCAATGGTGGCGAAGGAGCTTAGTGTTTCTTGGGTCGGTGCCCGAACCGGCACTCATGCTCTTGTACTGATTCCACTTCCCCTCCATCTCGTCGAGGTAGCGGTTTGCCTGCTTGGCGCCCGACTCGCGCGGCGACTTCTTCCAGTATTCCGGATCCGGATTGCCCGAATCGTTCATGTAGCTGACCGGTTTGTATCCGCCGCCAAACAGTACGTACCCGGCAAACGAGAAATCGAAGAGAATCGGAAACGTGGGCATCCAGCAGGTGAACTTGTTGCCGCCGATGCCGGGGAACGCCGCGGGGAAATCAAACGGAGTGATCTCTTGATCCATGGTGGTGGGAATGATGGTGGTCGAGCCCGATTCCGCCTTGGAAGCTGGTGCGGTGGCAACGCCCATGGGGGAGGAGAGCGTGTAGGTTTTGCCCTGATAGTCGAGCACAAAGCGCAGCTTGCATCCTTCTTCCAGAAGGCCCGACGCCGCATCGAGGAACTTGTCTTCGAGCGTGATCGTCGCCAGATTATCCGCACCCGTTGCGCTGGCCTTGACCTGGCCAATCTGCGTGACGGTTTCGGGCGAGCTGCCCACGGCGGGCATTACCTTATTGATGTGCAGCGTTGCCTGCCCGCCCTGCGGCAGGTGGGCCTGTACGGCAAAGGTATGCGTGTCGGGCTGCGCATTTGCTGCATCGTCCTTGGGCATCGCCATAAACGTGGCGTCGGCGTACTGGATGTCCCACTCATCGAACGTAAGCTGGCGAAAGTACGGCTCCCCGTCGGAGAGCGGGCGCGTGGGCGCGGTAATGGCGGTGCCGCCCTGGATGCGCGCGAGGGGGATCTCGACATCGCGGTAGCCCGGCATGCTGATGGAGATGCCGCCGTTGAAGTCATACGCGTCAAGGAGCGTCGCTTCGTCCACGTAGCCTTCCGAAAGCGGAGCAATCTCAAAGATCGCTGTGCCCTCGTCATCGGTTGTGGCGGTGAGCTGTTTGCCTGCGGCGTAGCGCGACGTTAGTGTGACCTGGGCACCCGTGATGGGGTTCATCTTGTTGGCGACGTCGACCACCACCACGCCGAACATGGTGCGCGAGAGCACCAGGACCTTGAAGGGGTCTTCTTCGTCGGCATAGGCCGCGGTGGGCGCGAACGGCAGCAGGAAGGCATTTTCGCTTCCCGGCACGCGAGGCAACATAATGCTCGCGAGCGAGGACGCTCCAGCAACAAGTAACGAACGGCGATCAAGCATCTTGGGCTCCCATCCCGCAAATATCGGTGGAAATAATCCAATTTTGCGAGAAGACGCTTCGTGGCGGTAGTGCCGTTCAAGGGTCAAAATGTCCAATTTGAGCGCGCGAAAGCGCCAGGCCCCGGAGCGCTTTCGATACGCCGGGAAGTCTGACCGCTAGCGCAACATGTGGGTAACCAACTCGGCGCGTGTGCCGATGCCAAGCTTTGCGTATACGCCGGATAGGCGGTTTTTGACGGTGCCCGGCGATACTCTCATATGGCGCGCGATTTCGGCGTTGGTCCATCCGCGGCAGGCGAGCATGGCCATGGTGAATTCCGTGGTCGTTAGATCGTCGGCCACGTCCTCGCCCGAATCGGGGTTGTGGATGCGCCGCCAACCGTAGCTGAATCGATACGTGATCTCGATGATGCGAGCGAAATCGTCGGGGTATTGCGATTTTAGGCATGCCTCGATAAGCCCCTGCAAAAGGCCGTGGTGCTCGCCGATAAGCTCGATAAGGCCGTCGGGGCGCGCAATGTTCCAAGCAGCTCCGAAGTGCGTTTTTGCGGCGTCGAGGTCCTTGAGGCTCATGCATGCCATGGAAGCTGCCAGGTGCAGGAACAGTTCCGAGATGGGATAGCTTCCCTGTTTCATAATCAGGGCGTTTTCCGCCATGCCCAGGCTGCGGCCGTATTCGCCGCGCAGATATAAGGCGTGCGCCATCACGTAGCTGGCGAACAGGCGCAGACCTTCGGGCAGATGCGCCGCTAGTGGATAAAACTCTTCGGCAGAATACGGGGAAGGCAAGTGCAACAGGACGCTCGCGGCCGAGGCGAACAGGATATGCGTGGCGTGGACGGCAGGCGATTCCTCATCAGGTGGCGTATCGAGGATGCCAGCAAGGCACCGGCGGGCGTCGGCGATACGGTTGAGCGACAGACTGGCGTATCCGCAGATAAAGCATGCGGAATAGCGCAGTGCGGGATCGGTGGCATCAAGATAGGGGCGCGCCGTCTTGGCAGCGAGGGCGGCCTGTCCGCGAAAGTACAGAGCTTCTGCCGTGGCAATGGCGCGCGAATCGGGGTCGGAAATGCCTGCAACCGCAGCGTCAATCTGCCCCGGCACAAAGGCGGTGCACATCAACGGCATGGGAACGCATGGGTAGCCATCGCAGTCCATCTTCCATCTCCCAACGGTTGACAACAATAGCAGCAATTGTACTCCTGTTGCTCGGGACCCCTTTCGTTTTACTGATTGGTTAACGCTGCAGATCGTTTTGGAAGACTTACGAGCATGGTGGTTCCGTCCTCGGAACTTGCTTCGACCTCTACGGCGCCACCGTGAAGCGCTGCAATCTCCCAAACGAGCGCTAGTCCGAGTCCTGCGCCGCCGTATGCCCTGCTGCGGGATTTGTCTAGACGAAAGAACGGCTGGAAGATGCTTTCTCGGTACAGCTTGGGTATTCCCGAGCCCTCATCTTTGACTCGCAGGAGCACGTGGCTGTCGCTGTCGCTGATGGAGACATTGACAGTCGAGCCGGAGCGACTGTAACGGATGGCGTTTTCGGCCAGGTTGAACAGCAACCGATAGAGGAGCGTGTCGCTCCCGATTACTAAAGCGTCTCCAGCACAGTTGAGGGCTATGCTCCTATTTTCGGCAAGTGGCGCAAGGTCGGTGAGGACCTCTTCGGACAGGGGGCCGAGTTCAACATCGTCCTCGCAAGGAACGCTGCGGAGCTCACTCATCTCAAGCAATACCTTGGTCATTCGAGACATGCGCTCGGTTTGTTCTTGTAGCAGGCCGAGCAGCTCGGCTGTTTCGGATTGCAGACCGGAGTGCTCGGAGATGAATAGTTCAATCTGTGCTTGCATAAGGGCGAGCGGGGTGCGCAGCTCGTGTGCGGCGTTGCCGGTAAACTGACGCTGTGCAGAGAACCCTTCGCCAAGACGGGCGATCATGTCGTTGAAAGAGGCGCTGCATTGTTGTAGCTCGGTGGGCACATCTTCACTGAGTCTGATTTCGCTTAGGTTGTCAGGCTGCACACGCTCAACCTGGGCTGCAAAATCCCGTAGCGGTTTGAGCGCACGGCCGCTCACAAAGTATGTCAGCACGCCGCCAAGGAGTGTGACTCCAGCCGTGATGTACCAGGTTGTCGTGCCAAAAGACTCCTGTGCGTCGTTTACGACGATCGTGACCTTGTCATCGGGGGCCGCTTTCGTTGGGTCGAACGCCCGGGGCGAATCTTCGCCGGTTGCGTTAAAGGCCGAGATGTTACTGCCGATGGCATCCATGTAGCGCATGCCCGTATAGCCGACCAGGCAGTTTGTCAGCACGCATGCTGCACACGTCAGCAGTGCCGTCATGATCGTTATGCGCCATTGCAGCGAAAGCCCTTTCATTCGCCATCCTCCATAACGTAGCCCTCTCCAATCCGATTGCGAATCGGGTCGTATCCCAAAGCGCTGCGTAGCTTTTTGCGGAGTGACGAGATGTGAACGCGGATTGCGTTGCTAAAGCTGTTCACGCTGCTATCCCAAACGTGCTCGATAAGCTCCTCTTGGCTTACCGGTCGCCCCTGATTAAGCATCAGGTATTCCAAGATTCCCGTTTCCTTGCGCGTAAGAGATAGAGCCTCGCTGTCCACGGAAGCGATGCGCGCCTTGGCGTCAAAGCGGAGCTTTCCGCAGGTTAAAACTATGTCGCTTTGTGTAAAGCGTCTGAGGGTAAGGCTGCGAATTCTTGCCGCAAGCTCGTCCAGATGAAACGGCTTGGTGAGGTAATCGTTGGCGCCGGCATCGAGTCCGGCGACTTTATCGGATACTTCGCCGCGTGCGGACAGAATCAGTACCTTGGTCTCGCAGTCAGTTTTCCTAAGTTCCCTGAGCACGGTCATGCCGTCGATACGGGGAAGGTTGAGGTCGAGTACCACGAGGTCGAAGGTCTCAACGTCCAGTAGGTCGAGCGCCTCCTGACCGTCGTGACAGCAGTCGACGCTGTACGCTAAGTTTCGCAAGCTGCGCGCGATTGCGTCACACAGCGCCCGCTCGTCCTCGACGATCAAAATACGCATAACAGTCTCCTTGCACATTTCAAATCGCGCTTAACACGGATTTTATAGCCGATATGGTCCAATGGTCGCGTAACGAAAGGAGTGGTCAGGTTGTTCAAAGCGGTAAAACCCGTGGTACAGGTCGCTTTGTTGATCGTCGGAATTGCCATGGTGTGCTTTGGCGTTATGCGTGGCGAGGCAGATGCCGTGCTGGCCAAAGCGATTAGGCTGTGCTTGGAGTGTATCGGAATTGGATAAAAGAGAAAACACTGCGTCGCATGTTTTGGCTCGATTTCGCGGATTCATTCAGGCGGCGGCGACGCTCGTCACCAACATTCACCTGCCAAACTTTGCCAAAGGCGGCATCTATCAGGGCGCGGGAAAAACAGTCTGCGTACCTGGACTTAATTGCTATTCGTGCCCCGCGGCATCGGGTGCGTGCCCCATCGGGTCGTTCCAGTCGGTGGTGGGCTCGTCCAAGTTCAACTTTTCTTACTATGTTACCGGTACGCTCATTTTGCTCGGCGTGCTGCTGGGACGCTTTGTATGTGGCTTTCTGTGCCCGTTTGGCTGGCTGCAGGAGCTGCTGCACAAGATTCCCGGCAAAAAGTTCTCCACGAAAAAGCTCAAGCCGCTCACGTACATCAAGTACGTCGTGTTGCTGTTTGCCGTGGTGCTGCTACCCGTCTTGGTGGTTAACGACGTGGGCATGGGCGACCCGTTCTTTTGTAAGTACATCTGTCCGCAGGGCGTACTCGAGGGCGCCATTCCGCTGGCCATTGCCAATGCCGGCATTCGATCTGCGTTGGGACATCTCTTTACTTGGAAACTTGCCGTTCTCATTGCCGTGGTAGTGCTGAGCGTTTTGTTCTATCGCCCCTTCTGCAAATGGATTTGTCCACTTGGCGCATTCTATGCGCTCATGAATAGGGTGTCCCTACTGGGGATTCGGGTCGACGCATGCAAATGTGTCTCGTGCGGCAAGTGCTCAAAGGTTTGTCAGATGGACGTTGATGTGGTCCGCGCGCCCAATCATGCCGAATGTATCCGGTGCGGAAAGTGCATCGGGGCCTGTCCTGTCGATGCCATCAGCTATCGCTATGGCCTGGATGTGTCGGCGGAAAAGCTTCCCTTGACCGCTGATAAAAAGTAAACAAGCTTCGACAAAACGGAGGAATGACCATGAAGCTTTCTAAGATTGCGGCCCTGTTTATGGTGCCGGTGCTGGCCTTGTGCCTTGTGGCATGTTCGGCGCCCGGTGGCAATGCGAGCGAATCTGCGAGCTCCGATCCTAAGATCGCAGAACTCACTGCGCAGAAGCCGGCCAATGCCGACGAGGCCGCCGAGCTGTATGCGAAGCTCATGCAGAAGGAGAACGAGATCTTTTCGAGTGATAACGCGCTGTGGGAAAAGGTATTCAATGCGGCAAATAAAGACTCGGCAATGATTGAGGACGGCAGCAATTACGGCGATTTCCTGCTCAAGACCATCGACGGTGCCAAGGATGAGTTCACGGCGGATGAGCTTAAGACGCTCAAGGCCGGTGCACAGCAGATCAAGGAGATCGAGGACAAGCTCGAGAGCTTGGAGAAGGAGTTCCCCGGCTGTGGAAGCACGCCGAGCGCAGGCGAGAGCGTCGACGCTTCGACCGCTGGCATGACAGCCGGCGCCAATGCTTCGAGCGAGGCGACGAAGTTCCCCAGCTTTACGGGCAAGGACCTGGATGGCAACGACGTGAGCAGCGACGAGCTGTTCTCTAAGAACAAGGTCACCGTCATGAACTTCTGGTTCACCACTTGCAAGCCGTGCGTGGGCGAGCTGGGCGATCTTGAGAAACTGAATCAGGAGCTTGCCGAGAGGGGCGGCCAGGTCGTGGGCGTCAATTCCTTTACGCTCGATGGCAACAAGGGCGAGATTGCAGATGCCAAGGACGTGCTGAGCAAGAAGGGCGTGACATATAAGAACATCTGGTTCAAGTCGGATAGCGAGGCCGGTAAGTTTACGTCAAATTTGTTCTCGTTCCCGACAACGTATGTCATCGATCAGAATGGCAACATCGTAGGGGAGCCCATCGTGGGGGCCATCAGCTCCGCCGAGCAGCGCGCAGCGCTCGACAAGCTTATCGACCAGGCGATTGCGAATAGCGAGCAGTAGAAAACGCGTAAAGCACAGCGAGGATCGTGCGCCGCTGTACGAAGTAGCCCGCTCCCTTTCAAGATAATCTCCACCATAAAGAGGTCCCGCTCGGGACCTCTTTTTTAGGCGCCGTCCCGTTCGTTTTTTGGTGCGGTTCCCTACATTCTTCACTGGTGCCGGCAAAAAATGGGGATAGAGTAGGACAAACGCGTCGAATACGAACGGCGGGTGAGAGCGGGCAGAGTGCCTGTGCAGGAGAGGTTGCCGTCCATGTTGGAGCTCAAAGGTATTTGCAAAAGGTACGTTACCCAGTCGTTTACGCAGGTGGCGCTCGACAGCGTAAGCCTGTCTTTTCGCGATAACGAGTTCGTGGCCATTCTGGGTCCCTCGGGTTCGGGTAAAACCACGATGCTCAATGTTATCGGCGGACTGGATCACTTTGATTCTGGCGACCTGCTGATTGACGGCATCTCGACCAAGGACTTCCGCGACCGCGATTGGGACGCCTATCGCAACAACCGCATCGGCTTTGTGTTCCAAAGCTATAACCTCATTCCGCATCAGACCATTTTGGAAAACGTGGAGCTGGCGCTCACGCTCACGGGCGTGGGGCATGCCGAGCGCCGCCAGCGTGCGCGCGAGGCGTTGGAGAAAGTCGGCTTGGGCGAGCACGTTAACAAGCGCCCGAGCCAGCTTTCGGGCGGGCAGATGCAGCGCGTGGCCATCGCCCGCGCCCTGATCAATGACCCTGAGATCGTCCTTGCCGACGAGCCGACCGGCGCTTTGGATTCAATGACATCCGTACAGGTCATGGACCTGCTCAAGGACGTGGCGCGCGACCGTCTGGTTATTATGGTCACGCACAATCCCGAGCTGGCGTACCAGTACGCCACACGCATCGTCAACCTGGCGGACGGCAAGATCACCGACGATTCCGATCCTTTCGGTGTCGCTGACGCCACGCGCCGCGAGGCCAAGCCTACGCGCAAAACCTCGATGAGCTTTGTGACGGCGCTGGGGCTTTCTGCTCGAAACCTCATGACCAAGAAGGGCCGCACGGCCATGACGGCCTTTGCGGGCTCGATTGGCATTATCGGTATCGCGGCGATTCTTGCGCTGTCCAACGGCGTAAACGGCTACATCAAAAAGGTCGAGGAGGATACGCTCTCGAGCTACCCGCTCACCATTTCCAAGCAGGATTACGACCTGTCGTCCATGATGGGCGGGCAGGGGGCTGCGGATGATGAGACGTCCAAGAACGAGGGCTCGTCCGACGACGGTACCGACGGCAAGGCTCAGGGAACCGATAAGATTCCCGTGGTCACGGCCGTAAAGGATATGTTTGCGAGCGTTAAGTCCAACGACATGACGAGCTTTAAGGCATGGCTTGACGACGGCGGCGATGGTATCGACAAAGAGGTCAACGCCATCCAGTATGGCTATGGCGTGACGCCAGTTGTCTATCGTGCGGGTAAGGGCGACGAGAAGCCCGTCCGGCTGGTGCCCAACGCCATGACCGAGGCCATGAGCGGAGGTGCGAGCTCGGCGGCAACGGTGAGCATGGAATCCATGGGAACCTCGGTCTTTAACGAGATGATCGACGACCAGAGCCTGCTCGACAGCCAATACGACGTCGTGGCGGGGCATTGGCCTACGTCTGCTAACGAAGCCGTGATGGTGCTTTCGAGTCGCGGCACGGTGGGCGACTACACGCTCTACAGCATCGGTGCGTTGGATATCAATGAACTCAACGATCTGGTTAGCAGCGCCATGACGGCTGACGGTGGGGTCGAGACGCCCGAGACCGGCGCCGACTTTACCTACGACGATGCGCTGTCCACGACGTTTAAGGTGCTGTCGCCGGCCGATGCGTATCGCAAAAACGAAGAGACCGGCATGTGGACCGACATGTCTGACGACGCCGACTTTATGGCCGCCAAGGTTGCCGATGGCATCGACGTGCACATTGTGGGCGTGGTGCGACCTAACGAGACGGCCAATGCGAGTGCGTTGTCTCCGGGCATTGCCTATACGCATGCTCTGACTCGCCAGCTTATGGAGCGCGCCGCCGATTCGCAGATTGTGCAAGAGCAGCTCGCCCATCCCGAGACGGATGTCTTTACGGGCAAGTCTTTCGATGAGCTGCAAGGCGAGGCCAAGCAAGGCATGGATCTGGGCAGCATGTTCAGTGTGGACGAGGCGGCGCTGAAGAGCGCGTTCTCGTTCGATACGTCTGCGCTCTCGGGTGCGGCTGGCGGCGGCATTGATCTAACGGGCATCGATCTGTCGGGTCTGGACATTGACCTTTCGGGCGTTGGGAAGGACATCGACTTCAGCGACATCATGGCCAAAGCGCCAGCCCCAGATTTCTCGGGTATCTTTGACGGTCTGGAACTTACGCCCGAGCAAATGCAGCAGGTGGGAATGCTTGCCAACCAGCTGTTTGAGGGCTTTTTGCAGTCTGATCAGTTTAGGGCGCTGACACCCGAAGATCTTAAGGACACGTCAAAGCTTGCCGCCGCGTTCTCGGCGTATCTTGAGAGTGATACGGCAGCCCAGCAAATCCTGGCCCAGCTCAAAGCGCTCGGCGGCGATGCCTTGGCCGAGCGCCTGCAACAGGCGATGACCGACTATGTGCAAAAGCAGCTGGCTCCGTATCTGCAGCAGGCTATGGATCAGGTGATGAAGGCAATCAGCGAGCAGATTGCGACGACCGTATCGTCCCAGCTTAAGGCGGGCGCGGCGGGGCTCATGGACCAGATGGCGACGCAGATGTCTTCGAGTTTTGCCAGCCTGGCGAGCGCCATGCACGTGGATGCGAGCGCCTTTGCCAATGCCGTTCACTTCAACATGGACGCCGAGGACCTGAGTTCGCTCATGATGAGCTATGCGAAGGCGTCGAAGCTTACCTACGACAACAATCTGACCACGTTGGGTTATGCGGACGAGGCCGACCCCATCTCGGTCAAGATTTTCCCGCGCGACTTTGAGGCCAAGGAGCGCGTACTCGATCACATCGATGCGTACAACAAGCAGGTCAAAGCCGCTGGCCATGATGATCGGGCAATTTCGTACACCGACTACATGGGCATCATCATGGGTTCGGTGACCGACATCGTGAACACCATCAGCTTGGTGCTCATCGCATTCGTGAGTATCAGCCTGGTGGTGAGTTCCATCATGATCGGCATCATCACCTACATCAGCGTGCTGGAGCGCAAAAAGGAGATTGGCATCCTGCGCGCGATCGGCGCGTCGAAGCGCAACGTGGCCAACGTATTCAATGCCGAGACCTTTATCGAGGGCCTCATCGCCGGCGTCTTTGCCATTGTCGTCGTGGTGCTCGTGAGCTTTCCGGTTAATACCTGGGCGCTTGCGGCCAAACAGGTGCCCAATCTGATGAGCCTGCCCGTGCAGGATGCGCTGGTGCTCATCGCAATTTCAGTGCTGCTGACGGTCGTTGCCGGCCTGCTGCCGGCCCGCAGCGCATCCAAGAAGGATCCCGTCGAAGCCCTGCGCTCCGAATAATGTGACAAAGGGACAGTCCCTTTGTCACGTTCGTTGATATGAGAGAAGAGTAGATGATTCTATCGTTGGCCCCTATGGAGGGGATAACCGGGCATGTGTTCCGTCGCGTGCATGCGGAGTGCTTCGGCGCGCTCGATTGCTATTACACGCCGTTTTTGCCGCCGCCGCGGGTGGGAAATCGCTTTGGCGGCAAGGCGTTTAAGGAGATCGATCCTGCCAATAACCAGGGGCTCAACGTAGTGCCTCAGCTGATGTCCAAGAACGCGGACGAGTTTGTGTGGGCGGCACAGGTGCTCGCCGACATGGGCTACCGCGAGGTCAATCTCAACTTGGGTTGCCCTTCGGGAACGGTTGTCGCC
This sequence comes from uncultured Collinsella sp., assembly GCA_959026725.1. GTDB lineage: Bacteria > Actinomycetota > Coriobacteriia > Coriobacteriales > Coriobacteriaceae > Collinsella. The sequence goes on along the minus strand of CAUFMG010000004.1, from coordinate 136,146 downwards.
AAGGGCAAGGGCTCGGGTTTCTTGCGCAATCTCGACGAGCTCGAGGCGTTCTTAAGCGATGTGTGCGAGCGGTCGCCGTTGCCGGTATCGGTAAAGACCAGGCTGGGGTTGGAACGCGATGACGAGTATGAACGTGTGCTCGATCTGTATTGCCGCATGCCGTTGGCAGAGCTGATTGTGCACCCGCGCGTACAGAAGGACCGTTATACGGGCTCGCCGCGCAAGGAGTTTTACGGCGAGACGCTGGAGCGTGCGCCGTTTCCGGTGGCCTATAACGGCGACATTTTCGATCTTGAGGATATGGACGCGCTGGCGGAGGCCTATCCCGACACGCGCCATGTAATGCTAGGGCGTGGCCTGCTCGCGAACCCCGCGCTGGCTCGCATGGTTAAGGGCGGTCCTGCTGCCACGGCAACCGAACTGCAGCGTTTCCACGACACGCTGTTTGCGGTCTATGCAGAAGAGATTGGCGGCAACGCGGTCTTTCGTATGAAGGAGTGGTGGTTCTACGCCAAGTGCGCTTTCGCTGACCCCGCTACCGTTCACAAGCTCGTACGTAAGACCAAAAAAGTCGACGAATACCGCGCCGCCGTCGAGCGGGTCTTTCGCGAGCAGCCACTCGCACCCATAGCTCGCTTCCGCGGCTAGTTAGTCATCGGGGACGTTCTTTAGCGACTAGTCATTTAAGAACGTCCCCGATGACTACCCGCAAAAACTGTACGTCAGCATCCAAAGATGTCGAAAAATGTCGACTTTGGATGCTGGCGTACATGTTTGGGTTCGGAGGGTGACTAGGCAATCATCGCATCGAGCGTGATGAGCTCCCTGAGTCGCTCCGTGCGTGTTTGCCCATGGCGCTTTGCTTTTGCGTCAAACGCATCAAGAACAGACTCACCCACACGTGCCGATAAAACAACGCTTGGCTCATCGGAGATTGACGGCCTTCCCAGCTTGATGGTGCGACCCTTCGGCCACTCATCTTTTTCGTATGCCTCCGCGGCTTTCTCCAACTCTCCGGGAGCAAACCCCATCATCTTTTCGAGCTGCTTAGCGTCCATAGCGCCTCCTATCGATCGGCATAATGTCGAGCAGAGGTCAACGGATACTCTTTTTGTATACAGTTTTGTAGACAAAAATACAAACAGTTTATCAGGCTAATTAGCTTGTTTTGACCCGCGTGTTCGATAGGAAATGAGCATTGACGGTTTCGATACTCCTTTGCTTTTCAGCCTGGAATTTGGATGCTCATTGAACTTCCGGAGGGGAGCGCTTTATTAAGCTATCGAGATTCTGAGCAGGAGCTCTCACTGGTCTTCGATAATGGGACCAGCTTAATTCGCGACACAGTGTGTCGCGAATGGGAGTAGTCGTTAGGTGTCCTTCAATGGCTAGTCATATAAGAATGTCCAAGTGTCGGATTTTGTCATTTAGTGTCGTCCTCAGCGGCTATTCTGGAGGGTCGTGGTCAAAAAAGGGCAAATATGAGTACTGTTGCCATTATAGTTGCATTTATTTTGCTATAAATAGTAGCTCCTGATGAGACTTGTTCCCATTAGGAGCTACTTTTATTGAACATATGAGGAGAAATAGCGTCGTCTACGGACGTATGGAACGTTGAATAGTTCCTGAAGTGATCAAAATCGCTGCTACTAAACAGGTAGCAGTACTCATATTTGCCCTTTTTTGACCACAGCCCTCTCGGAAACCTTTCCAGAGGCGTCAAACAGCCATAATCCAAAGGTCGCCTCAAACAATTAGCCGGCTAAGAGCGTCCATGACTACCCAAAAGCTGTACGCCAGCATCCAAAGATGTCGAAAAATGTCGACTTTGGATGCTGGTGTACATGTTTGGGTCGTATGGGCTGGGGCCCTGGACGGACAGAGCGTGCGTACTAGAGCAGATTCTCCTGCAGCCATGCGATGATGTCGCTCGATTCGTAGAGTGGTTTGCCGTCGATGAACAGGCAGGGAACCTGGCGTTTTCCGCCGACGGCGATGAGTGTCTGCTCGGCTTCGGTATCGGTCGAGATATTGCGCTCGGGGATGGTCACACCGTTATCGGCAAGGAATCGCTTGACTTTTATGCAATACGGGCAGCCGGTCATAACGTACAGCGTGAGCTCATGATTAGTAGCCATGGGTCTCCAATCGGTTGAGGTTTCGATTGAAATACCCAAAGCCGCCGCGGTCTATGCACGCGCCAAAGACGACTCGATGGCCTGGACCAGAAACGCCGTAGCTCCGGTGCCGCAGGGCTTGTCGTAGTAGTCGATAAAGCGCTGGTCGGCAAGATAGCCGTGGGCGAGGCCCAGGTACGCTTCGTTCTGGGGTTCGCGTCCCCAGTTGAGACCAATCCAACGACGATGCATCGCGACAAGCTTGCGAGCCTCGCTTCCATTCGCATCGCCATCGCCCATGGCAATCGAGAGTTGGCCCAGAATAGCGCGTTCAAGTTCCTTCATGTCGTTCCATGTCTCGGGGTCCATGTCCAGCAGTGCTTCGTTTGCTGCGTCGATCGCCTCGTCGCCGTAGCGCTTCCGGGCTTCGTCGCCGTAGCGCTCCTCGTTTTCCTGCACGGTGCGCCAGCGCTCCAGTTGCGGCAGGACGGCGCCCATGAGCGAGACGGCTTCGTCGAGCGACATGCCGGTGTTTTGCGCCAGCCGTGGGGCACAGTCCTCGATCATCGCCTCCATCGTGGTCTCGTAGGTGTACTTGCCGTGGTCGTAGCACCACTTGCAGTAATGGTCGGTCGCGATGCCCGCAGCATCGGTGCCGCAGTCGTCGGGCGTGAGTATCATGCCGCAGCTCTGGCAATAGTGCTCAGGCATTTCGAGCAGGTGGGACAGCGGTTCTCCGGTTACGGCGGCGATGAGCTTCATCATGTCGATGCCCGGTGTGACCTCGCCACGCTCCCAACGGCTGACGGCTTGGCGTGTGACGAAGAGCTTGGCGGCGAGCTGCTCCTGGGTAAGGCGATGGGCGCGACGGACGGCGATGAGCTTTTCTGCAAAGGCCATAGCGGCTCCTTTCTGCTGGTTGATGGCTTAAGCATACGCGGCAGCAGGTGCCCTTCCAAGCAACCGTTGGTTGCACGACGGAGGACTGCGGCGAAGAATTGCGCGCAACGCCCCACACCTCCATGCCGTACAATGACCGGCATGGAACCTATTGCACACATACATACCGACCTGCCGCAGAAGTTCGGCATTCCGCGCAACAGCTTTTTGGCGCCTCATCTGCAGGGACGCATCGTTTTTGAGCCGGAATTTGCCTCCAATGCAGCGGTTGAGGGTCTGGACTCCTTCTCTCACCTATGGCTGCTGTGGCGTTTTGAAAACGGCACACCCGGCGGCACGGCTAAGGACATAGCCGCCGATGCCAAGACGCGGGACAGGTCCGGAACCAACGCAAAATGGTCGAAAACCGTGCGCCCGCCGCGTCTGGGCGGAGCCGAGCGCGTGGGTGTGTTTGCCACGCGCAGTCCGTTTCGCCCTAATCCCATTGGGCTCACCTGCGTCAAGCTCGACCGCGTGGAGCTTACCGACGATGGTCCCATCATCCATGTGTTGGGGGCCGACTTGCGCGACGGCACGCCCATCTACGACATTAAGCCCTACATTCCGTTTGCGGACTGCCACCCGGATGCAACGGGCGGCTGGATTGAGGATGCTCCGTGGCAAGAGCTCGATGTTGAGTTTCCGCAGGCGCTGCAGGATATGGTCTCGCCCGCAAAGCTCCCCGGCTTGGTCGAGGTCCTTCGCCAAGACCCGCGCCGCGCAGACAGCAAGTACGAGCCAAACCGCGTCTATCACCTGGCCTTTGCCGGGCTCGACATATCTTTTACGGTCGATAAAACCCAGCTAACCGTGGTCGCCGTTAACGACGCGCAAGACTAACCAGCCATTCGTCCGCACCCGTCAAATTAAGCGCCAAACCCCATGCCAAAATCGCCCGTGCTGGTGGACAATAACGCCTACCAAAACAATCACTTTGCACGGGAGCTCAGCATGAAATACGACTTTAGCTCGCTTATCGACCGCCACGGCATGGACTCCATCGCCGTTGACTCTTGGGGCGAGATCCCCGGTATGGCTCCGAACGCACCCGACGAGGGCTTCGACCGCATTCCCATGTGGGTGGCCGATATGAACTTTGCCACGGTGCCCACGGTCCAGGAACACATCATTCAGCGCGCCCAGCACCCCATGTTTGGCTATTTCAATCCGCGCCCCGAGTACTTTGACCGCATCATCGAATGGCAGGGCCGCCGCAATGGCGTCGAGGGCCTGCGCCCTGAACATATCGGCTACGAAAACGGCGTGCTGGGCGGTGTCGTGTCGACGCTGCGTGCGTATGTTCAGCCGGGCGATGCGGTGCTGGTCCACAGCCCCACCTACATCGGCTTTACCAAGTCTATCGAAGCCGCGGGCTATCGTATTGTCCACAGCCCGCTTAAGCTCGATGATCAGGGCGTGTGGCGCATGGACTTTGAGGACATGGAGCGCAAGCTCGCCCAAAACCACATCCATGCCGCGGTATTCTGCTCGCCGCACAATCCCTGCGGCCGCGTATGGGAGCGCGATGAGATCGAGCACGCCATGGACATCTATCGCCAGCACGATTGCGTGGTGATCTCGGACGAGATCTGGTCCGATATCATCCTGCCGGGACACAAGCATATCCCGACGCAGTCGGTGAGCGAGGATGCCCGCATGCGCACGGTTGCCCTCTATGCGCCGAGCAAGACGTTCAATCTGGCGGGTCTGGTCGGCAGCTACCACATTATCTACAACGAGACGCTGCGCGACCGCATCTGCGCCGTGTCCAACAAGACTCACTACAACGAGATGAACGTCCTCTCCATGCATGCGCTTATCGGTGCCTACCAGCCGCAAGGCTACGAGTGGGTGGACGAGCTCAACCAGGTGCTTGCCGACAATATCGAGTACTTCTGCGATTACGTGGATGAGCATTTTGAGGGTGTGTCCTATTCGCGTCCGCAGGGCACGTACATGGTGTTTCTGGACTGCACCGAGTGGTGCCGCGAGCATGGCCGCGATATTCAGTGGCTGCTCGACGAGGGGGCGCGCGTGGGCGTGGGATATCAGGACGGCCGCCCGTTCCACGGGCCCTGCCACATTCGCGTGAATCTGGCGCTGCCGCTTTCGCGCGTAAGGGAGGCGTGCGACCGCCTGGACCGCTACGTTTTTAATGCACGGTAAGTGAGCACTGCATGCGGGGCCTTCTGCCAAGTCGGCTGGAAGGCCCCGCATGGTAAAACGTCTGTAACCATTGGGCACTCGAGTGGTTTCGTTTGCTATTATTTTTTAGCATTTCAGTCTGCAAACAGGATCGTCTGGAGCTCGATGAAAAGACCCCGTCGCTCGGTTGCCATATCGTTGTTTGTTGCGCTTGCGGTAGCGAGTGCCTTTGTCGTAGCGATAGCTGGCTGTTCCGGGCACAATGACGAAGCCTCGACGCCAGCATCAAAAGCCCCGGACGCCACGCAGGTAAAGGACGACGACCTGAAGACGCTCAACGTCGGCAGCGACCTCTATCCACCGTTTGTGTATACCGACGAGTACGGCGATATCGTTGGCCTGGATGTCGAGATACTAACCGAGGCTTTGGCCCGCATTGGTTACAAGTCAAAGTATCAGCTGATCGATTGGGAAAAGAAGAAAGAGCTGCTGGCGAGCGGCGAGCTCGATTGTGTCATGGGCAGCTTTAGCATGACGGGTCGCGAAAACGAGTATCGTTGGGCCGGCCCGTACCTTGCGAGCCGCCAGGTGGTCGCGGTCGATCCCCAGAGCGATATCTACACGCTTGCTGATCTTGAGGATAAGGTCGTGGCGGTTCAATCCACCACCAAGCCCGAGGACATTTTGCTCAATCGTACAAATGAAAACGTTCCGCAGATCAAAGAGCTCTACAGTTTTTCGGACCGTTCATACCTGAATCCGGCGCTCGTCGAGGGCCTGGTCGACGCCATCGCCGCACATGAGTCGTCGTTGCTCACCTACGAAAAAGACTATGGCGTAACGTATCGCATTTTGGATGAGCCGCTGCTAGAAGTTGGTTTGGGCACTGCTTTCGACATCAACGATACGCGCGGCATCGACGTTAAGCTCACCCGTGCCTACCAAGAAATGCTTGCCGATGGCACCATGGAACGCCTGGTGTCAAAGTACTTTGATGACCCTTCGCCATTTTTGAATATGGAGGGCCTGTCATGATTGATGCGCCCGACCACGCCGCTCAGGAGCGGGGCAATCGTTCGGCAGGGGCATGGCTCCTTGTCGCCCTGCTGGGGATAGCGCTCTCGGTTGTTGCCGGCATGATGAGCTACGGTTACACGACGGCCCAAGCCGAGCAGCGCTTTGCCGACGTTGTCGATTACGTGGCGACGCAGAGCCTTTCCTACGATGCGTTCAACAGCGCCTATACGACCAAAAACCTGATTCGTGTTATGGAGATTGCCGGAGAGGCAGCGCGCGATATGGAGCGCGACCGCTCGGTGGATAACGCCACGCTGGAGCAATATGCCGACCAGTTCAACGTGAGTGCACTGATCGTAACGGACGCATCGGGCAGCTTGGTGTCCGAGTGCTCGACGGATGACGTGGGCTACGAGTCGCTCGCTACGTATCTCAAGGAAGCGCCCGTGTTGGAGGTGGCGGCCCATCCGCTTAAGTCCTATACCGCCCGTATCACGCTTGCGGATGATTCGGTCGCAGACATTGGCTGCGTGACTAGGCAGGATGGCGAGGGCATCGTTGCCGCAGTGAGACACCAGAGCGCCAAGGCGGTCGCGAGCAATACGCTCAAACTGCAGAGCTTGCTCGGTGGTTATGAGACCATCGACAGCGGCAATATCGTGATCGAAAGCGACGGCAAGGTCGTTGCGACCAATGCCGTTGAACCCACCATATTGGGCGTGTTTGATCTGCCTGCGACGGATGTCTTCATTGTCGACGGTATAAAGGATCGATGCCCGGCTGGTAAGGTCAGATTGGTTAACGCCAACGGCGAGTGGTATTTGGGCACATTTGGAAAAGCGCGCGGGTTCTACGTGTACACCTATGCCTCGGCGCGGCGTTACTTTGAGGTCGTCGCGGCTGTTGCTGTCGGCGTGCTGGTGCTCTACAGCGGTGTTATAGCCGTTGTTGTGATGGCGCGCCGCCGCGCTGATCGTCGACGTTTGACGGACTTGCTGCAGCAGGAGCGCGACTATGGCGACAAGCTGGCAAAGGCGGCGCGTGAGGCCTCGTCTGCCAACTCGGCAAAGACGGAGTTTTTGCGCCGCATGAGCCACGATCTGCGCACGCCCATCAACGGCATTCGCGGCATGGTCGAGGTCGGCGATGCCAATGCGGACGATCTGCAAAAGCAGACCGAGTGCCGCTCGAAGATCTGGACGGCATCGGGACTGCTGCTCGACCTTGCCAACGAGGCGCTGGATATGAGTCGCCTGGAGAGCGGGCAGGTCGACCTGGAGCTTGTTCCCACAAACTTGGCGACCCTCAACCACGAGGTGCGCGATATTCTTGAGCGCCAGGCCGAGGAGCGCCTGGTGACAATTATCTGCGACCAGCAGACGCTTAATCATCCCTATGTGCGGGTGAGCGTGACGCACCTCAAGCGCTTGTTGCTCAATATTGCCGGCAATGCTGTCAAGTACAACCGCCAGGGAGGCTATGTTCGCCTGGTGTGCCGCGAGGTGGAGCCAGCGGATGGCGTCCCCGTCTATGAATACACGATCGCCGACAACGGTATTGGCATGAGCGAGGAGTTCCAGCAGCACCTCTACGAGCCGTTTTGCCGCGAGGAGCAGCAGGTGGAAGGCGCTTCATCGGGAACTGGCCTGGGCGCGCCCATCGCAAAACAGTTGGTCGAGCTTATGGGCGGAACCATGAACTTTACGAGTGTCTTGGGGCAGGGGACGACGTTTACCATCCGCCTACCGTTCGAGAAGTGCGACCGCTCCGAGATTCTTCAGGCAGTTCGCGTAGGTGCGGGCGATGGCGATGCGCTCCAGGGCCTGCGCGTTTTGCTCGTAGAGGATAACGATCTGAACGCCGAGATCGCGCAGTTTACGCTCAGCCGTGCCGGTGCCGTCGTGACGCATGCCAAGGATGGTGAGTCTGCCGTCGAGATGTTTGCCGCGAGCGCGCCGTTCGAGTACGACGTGGTGTTGATGGACATCATGATGCCTGGCATCGATGGCCTTGAGGCTACGCGTCGGATTCGAGCACTCGATCGCGAGGATGCCGCGACCACGCCGATTATTGCCGTGAGCGCCAACGCCTTTGCCGACGACCGCAGGCTTTCGCGTGAGGCAGGCATGGACGCGCACCTGAGTAAACCCGTGAGCTCGCAGGAGCTCGTTGAGGCGCTTGCACACATAGCCGCCGACGCTTCATAAGCGTATGGCCCGGTTCCAAGGTGGGTTGGAACCGAGCCATATTGCTATTGATGAGGCCTGCTGAGGGACTTACTTTTCCTGAATCTGCTTACCGCAGAGATGCTCAATCGTAATCTCGTAGAGCTGGACGCCCTTAATGTCCTTGGCGATTTCCTCTTCGACTTCCTCGGTGGAAGGGTAGTACTTAAGGGCGAGCTGGCGGACTTTTTCTTCGATAAACGCGGGAGTGTCGTTCGCCAGGCGACAACGGCCAAAGACGACGGTGCTCATAACGTAGGGAGCCCAGTCGCCGTCCTGGTACCACTCGTTTCCGTAAACGGTAAAGCAGACCTTGTCATCGCGCTTGAGTGCGTCGACCTTGTGGCCAGCTTTGGCGCCATGGAAATAAATCTTGTCGTGCTCGGTGTCAAAGAAGTAGTTGACGGGAATGGCGTACGGGTAGCCATCGTCGCCGTTGACGGCAAAGACGCCGCGCTTGCAGGTAGCGAGCAGTTCGCGCGCTTCCTTGTCGGTGATGGCGCGTTTCTTTCGACGTAAGGGCCTAAACATCGTTGGCTTCCTTTCTGGTCGTGCGTGGTGGTTGAGCACAAACTATAGCGAAACGGATCCGTTTTTCTTGATGCGGGCGAGTATGTTTTTGAGCTTGTTAAAGTCGAGCGGTTTGGACAGATGGGCGTTCATGCCGGCATCGTGTGCCGCCTTGGCGTCCTCGGCAAAGGCATTGGCGGTGAGCGCGATGATGGGGATATCGGCTGCATCGACCTTCTCGCTCAGACGAATCGCGCGGGTTGCCTCATAGCCGTCCATGTCCGGCATCATAATGTCCATCAGGATCGCATCGAAGCTGCCGGCGGGATGCGACAGGTACAGATCGACGACCTCGTTGCCGTTGGCGGCGCGGGTGACCACGACGCCCTCGGATTCTAGCAGCGTCTGGGCAATCTCGGCATTCAATTCGTTGTCTTCGGCGAGCAGCACGTTCATGTCGGTGAGCGAGCAGTCAGGCGCACTCTCAACCGTATTCGCCCGCGCCTGGGGATTCTCGTCGATATCGAGCGGAATCTCCACGTAGAACGAGGTGCCCACATGGAGCTCACTGGTGACTTCGATGGTGCCGCCCATCAGTTCAATAAGCGACTTGACGATTGGCATGCCCATGCCGGTTCCTTGGAACCTGCTGCGCGCATCGTCGCCTTCTTGGGCAAACGGCTCATAGATATGCTTTAAAAACTTGGGAGTCATGCCAATGCCGGTATCCGAAACGCTAAAGCAAAAGAGCGCGCGCCCGTTATCGAGTGGCTTGGTCTTTGAACTAAAGGTGACGGAGCCGCCGTGCTTGTTGTACTTAATGCTGTTGTCTAACAGGTTGATCATGATCTGTCGGATATGGGTGGGACTGCCGATCATGTATGGCCCCGTGGCGTACGGCAGGCTATTGTCCTGCATGGTGATGCCGTTACTGGACGCGCGGAGCTTGCACAGAACCAGCGTATTGTCACAGAGCTCTTTGAGGTTAAAAGGCGCATGTTCCAGTGTTAGCTTGCGGTCTTCGATTTTGCCCATCTCGAGGATGTCGTTGATCAACGAGAGCAGGTGATTGGCGGCAACGCGCGCCTTGGCACGGCTCTCGCGGGCGACCTTGATATCGCCTTCCTTCAATTCCTCAATCTCGATAAGGCCCAGGATACCGTTGAGCGGCGTACGGATGTCGTGGCTCATGCGCGTGAGGAATGCCGTCTTAGCGGCGTTGGCAGCGTCGGCTTTTTTGCGCTCGGTTCGAGCGCACACGAGCGCCCAGATGAGCAGGACGATGCCGACCGACAACATACCGATGAGGGTAGCGGCAATGGCGGTGCGGTTGCGAAAAAGGAATTGAAGCGTGTCTGATTCCTGGGTCGTGTACGACATGGAGGAGTAACTGCTTGCAGAGAGCGATTCTCCGGCATTGACGATCCCCTTGTTGATGATTCCCAGCAGCTCGGGCTTTCCGCGCGAAATCCAGCACGAGAGCTCACAGGTGTCAGGGAGCTCGATCGTCTCGTAGTCCTTGAGATCATGACGGTCACCGATAGTTTTTACACGTGAACTGGGAGCGAGGATGCAGCGCGCCGTTCCCTTCCTGAGGGCGTCGAACACTTCATTGTCGGATTGGTATTCGGTCACGGTCGCTGTGGGGAACAGATTTTCAAGTGCATTTTTGTTGACAAACGATGATTTGGTACAGGCGATGTTCTGAAGGTCTTTGTTCAGGTCGCTGCCGGTGTGGATGGCGGTGAGGGATATGGTCTCCAACGATACCGACTGCGCAACGCCTGTTTGCTCGGCAAACCAGTAATCTCGGTATACCGGCAGCGCAACGTCTATGCTTCCCTTTGACAGGGCCTTTGACATCATCTTGTAGCTATCAAAGGGGACGGTTTTGACCGTAATGCCAAATTTATCGTGCAGCGTCGTCGCAAGCGATGCGAGCGAGCCTTTCATTTCGCCGTTTTCGTCTTCGTTGCAGTAGGGGAGTTTGCCCGTAATGTAGCCGAGCGTGATGGTGTTGCCATTTGCTTTGAGCCAGGAACGTTCGGGGCCGTTGAGCGATGATGAACCGCCGTTTTGGGCCGAGTAGTTAGATTTGACTTCGTCGATATAGCGTGGGTTGACGCGGGCGATTGCCGACATGGCGGCATTGATGTCGTCCATCAGGTCGGGGCGGCTTTTGGGGACGGCAAAATAGTAGTCGCTCGAACCAATGTAGAACATGGGGGAGGCATTGGGCGACGAGATTGTGTCGTTCATGATGACGGCATCGACTTCGTCGTTTGCGAGCGCGTCAAAGAGATCGGATCCTCCGTCATACTCCTTGTATGTGCAGGCGATTCCTTCGCTGGCGAGCCATTGCTGGCCAACGAAGGTTTGCATGACGTCGGGGTTGCAACCGATAGTGAGACCCTGGAGTGCTTGAGGGTCACCCTTTGCAAGGTCGTCACGGTCGGGCCTGGCGTAGATGTAGTAGCGCTCGGTGCCCTCGGGGTTCGAGGAAAAGAGCAGCTTTTGGGCACGTTCCTCGGAGTAGGAGATGTTGGGCATGAGGTCGATCTCGCCTGCCTCGAGCATGTCCATAAGCTCGGTGAAGGTGCCGGAGACGTATTCGTACCGCCAGCCGGACGTGTAGTACGACAGGGTCTGGAGGTACTCGTAACCCCATCCCGAGAGACGCTCGCCGGGGGTGCCGTCCTGGAAGCCTTCGTTGTTGACGAGCCAACCAACGCGGACCGTCTTGACTGGCTGACTAGAGTCAGCGGCAAAAGCTTGGACAGGCGCGACGGTGCTCAGTACGGCGAGCGCGGTAAGCGCGACGGCCAGGGTGCGATATATAACTGAACGAAGGACAGTGGCAGCTCTCACATGCAATCCTAACGAATCGAGACATTACCGCATAAGGATACCAGCTCAGCCTGCCCAGTCGGCAGCCGCACAGCTAAACGCTCCCGCCCGGCAGTTGGGGACAGTCCCTTTCTGCCGGCACAAAAGGAACGTCCCTAGCTGCCGGTTGTGGGACAATACCGAGCGAACGTGATTGGGCGTCTGGGAAAAGGGGTCGCGATGAACAGGTTGAGGACGCTTTCCGACGTACTGCGACAGGCTGGCTTTGCACGCATCACGGGTCTGTTTCTTATCTTTTACCTGCTGTGCTCGACGGCTGTCTGGCTGTCCGAGCCCACGACCCTCACGTTTGGCGATGGTCTCTGGTTTAGCTTTGAGACGGTCTCGACGATCGGCTTTGGCGACATTCCGGCCGAGACACCGGTTGCCCGCGCCATTACCGTCATTCTGAGCATCATCAGCATCTTCTACATCGCCATGCTCACGGGCGTGGCGGTGAACTACTGCAATACGCTTATCAAGCTGCGCCAAAAGGACACCATGGCGCGCTTTATGGACGATCTTGAGCATTTGGAAGAGCTCGATCGTGACGAGCTCGCCGATCTTTCGCGTCGCGTGCGCGAGTATCGTCGACGCCAGCGCTAAGACGAACGTCGTGCGCCACAACAAGGGGGACCAAATATGAATATCACCGTGTATCTGGGTGCCAGTGCCGGCAATGATCCGGCGTTTCTGCCCGCGGTGCAGGAGCTGGGCAACTGGATTGGCGCCAACGGACACGCGTTGGTATACGGCGGGTCCAAATCGGGCCTGATGGGTGCGCTCGCCGATAGCGTGCTCGATGCTGGCGGACACGTGACGGGTGTTGAGCCGAGCTTTTTTATCGAGGCCGAGTTTCAACATGACGGTATCGACGACCTTATCGTGACGAGCGACATGGCCGAGCGCAAAGCCAAGATGATCGAGCTCGGCGATGCGTTCATCGCATTTCCGGGCGGCACGGGCACGCTCGAGGAGATTGCCGAGGTTATGTCCGCGGTGTCGTTGGGGCACCTGAGCTCTCCGTGCATCCTGTATAACCTGGACGGTTACTACAACGACCTCAAGGCGTTGCTCGGGCACATGATTGATAAGGGGCTTTCGAGCCCGAGGCGCCAGCACGGCATCTACTTTGCCGACGATTTGCGCGAGATTGCCTCGATTATCAACGGATAAGTCTTGAGCCTGCCCCACTATGGCTCCCAATGGTGCCGTTTGCGGCGCAGGTGGTTGGCTCGTTCGGGCAACGCTCGCTCTACAATAAAACGTATCTATGTCGACTTTGACCGCGGGAGGACCCGATGGATAACCTTGCCAAACCCACAAACCGCGCGCTGTTTTTGGTCAGCGTTGCCGTGACCGGTGCACTCGCGGGTGCCGCAGTCTGGCTGTTCTTTTTTGCGATGGAGCACGGTATCGACTATCTATGGACCGAGATTCCGCACGCGCTGGGCGTCGCTTCGCCCGAGCTTGCCAGCGGCCCGTTTGGCTTTCTGCCGTACCCGTTTTTTGTCTGCCTGCTGGGCGGCCTGTTAATCGGTCTGTACGAAAAGATGACAGGCACCAAGACCGATGACCTCAACCAGGTGATGGCTAAGGTTAAGCAAGACGGGCGCTACCCGTACGACAACCTGGGCAAGCTTTCGCTCGCGGCATTGCTGCCGCTGCTGTTTGGCGGAAGCATTGGACCGGAGGCCGGCCTGACCGGCGTTATCGCCGGTCTGTGCAGCTGGGTCGGCGACCGCATGCGTCGCTTTGGCGCCGAGTTTAGGGAGCTCACGTTGCTGGGCACCCAGGCTGCCCTGACGGCGCTCTTTACCGCGCCCGTCTTTGGCTTTGTGGCGCCGCTTGCCGGTAGCACCGACGGCCAGGGTGAAGACGCCGACGATGAGTCCGCGTCCGGCGAGATCACCATCAAGCTGCCCAAGGCGCAAAAGACGGTGGTCTACGGTATTGCGATTGCCGGCGGTCTGGGCACCTACCTGCTGCTTGGACAGCTTGTGGGCGGCGGCATGGGCATGCCCAGGTTCGAGTCCGCCGAGGTGGGCAACCTAGAGCTTACCTGGCTCGTCCCTCTGTCGTTGATCGGCACCGTCTGCGGCTGGCTGTACTTTGTCTCTGAGCATGCAAGCGAGGCACTGTCCCATGCAATAGGGGAGCGTCCTGTCGTCAAGGCCATGCTGGCCGGTTTGGCACTCGCCATCTGTGGCACGGTCCTGCCCTATACCATGTTTGCCGGCGAGACCCAGGCCGATGTGCTCATGGAAACCTATCTGACCATTCCCGCTGGCGTGCTTATCGCGACCGGTCTTGTTAAGGCCATGCTGACGCCCGCCCTCATCAACCTTGGTTGGCGCGGCGGTCACTTCTTCCCGGTTATCTTCTCGGGCGTAAGCCTGGGCTACGGCCTTGCCATCCTCACCGGCGCCGATCCGGTCTTTTGCGTCGCCGTCTGCACGGCATCGACGATGGGCGCCGTCATGCGCCAGCCGGTCATGGTCGTGGGCCTGCTGCTCATGTGCTTCCCACTCAAGGGTATCGTCTGCATGATCATCGCCGCCGTTATCGCCGCCGGCATTCCGCTGCCCAAGCCGCTGCGCAAGTAGCGCGGTTTTCACGAGTCAATTCCAGGGGTACGAGATGATCCTGTACTTTAGCGCGACAGGGAACAGCGAGCATGTGGCGCGTCGCATTGCAGCGGCGACAAGCGACAAAGTTATGTCGATTGAGCGCTTTGATGCCGAGATCCTTCACCTTGCTGTGATGGAAGGCCCCTGTCGGCTGGGGTTTGTCGCCCCGGTATACGCCTGGGGCTTGCCGACGCCAATGATCGAGTTTTTGAAGACTGTCGACCTATCGGTTGCTGCCGGCACAAAGGGCGGCGAGCGCCCCTATACGTTCTATGTCTCGACATATGGTTCGACGACCGGGCAATCGGCCAAGTTCGCCCGCGATCTGCTACACGAGCGTGGGCTCGAGTTAGATGCGGCGATGAGCGTCAAGATGCCCGATACCTGGACGCCTGTTTTCGACCTGTCTGACCCTCAAAAGGTTGAGGGTATCAATAGAGCTGCCGAGGCGCAGATTGATGCCGTGATCGAGGCGGTGCGGGCACGCCGCACGGGCAACATGATGCGCCATCGCGTGCCTCTGTTTGCATCGTGCGCGTATCACGCAATTGGGCTGCCGCGCATGCAACAGACGAGCAAGTTTGCCGTCGATGCCGATCGCTGCATCGGCTGCGGCCTGTGTGCCAAGCGCTGCCCCATGGCGGCGATTGAGATGCGCGACGGCCTTCCCGTCTGGACAAAGCCGGAGTGCGCAGCCTGCCTTCGTTGCCTGCATTGTTGTCCCAAATTTGCCATCTCGCACGGTAAGCGCACGGCATCCCACGGTCAGTACAGGCATCCCAAGCCAGGTGTGAGGATGTAGCGGCTGCTGGCCGCGCTACTTCCAAACTGCGAGCGCGGCGGTGCCCAGTACGAT
Source organism: uncultured Collinsella sp. (assembly GCA_959026725.1). GTDB lineage: Bacteria > Actinomycetota > Coriobacteriia > Coriobacteriales > Coriobacteriaceae > Collinsella. Next base: position 120,821 of record CAUFMG010000004.1, on the reverse strand, counting down.
GAGGGCGAGACCGATGACGCTGTGTCGTGAGAGTTTTTCGTTGAATGTCAGGCGCGCAAATAGTACTGATACGACAATCGATAGTTTGTCGATCTGCACCACGACGCTCACCTGGCCTGTGGCGATGGCGTAGTAATAGAGCAGCCACGATGCTCCGGTCGCGATGCCCGATGTTGCGAGAAATGTGAGTTCGCGCCGGTCAGCGTGCGCGACCTGATCCAGTTTTCCCTTGGCTGCCACGATCGCCCATGCCATAACCAGTACCACGCAGGTGCGGATTGCCGTGGCCAGGTTTGACTCGACGCCTTCGATGCCAACCTTGGCAAGGATGGACGTGAGCGCCGCGAACACGGCAGCGCCGAGGGCGTAAGCGAGCCAGGTCCGGTCTTGCTGCTGCTCGGGTCCGGCAGACTGCTTCTTCTCGATCATTAAAAACGTGCCGAGGGTGATGACAGCGGTTCCCACGAGCTTAACCGCAAGGTTGCTCGTCTCGCCAAAAAGCACGATGGCGATCAGTGCGGCGAGTACGGTGCTCATCTTGTCGACCGGTACGACCTTATTGACGTCTCCGATGCCCAGCGCCTTAAAGTAACAGATCCACGAAGCGCCGGTAGCGAGTCCCGAGAGGACGAGAAAGAGCCAAGATCTGGGTTCGATGCTGCCAATGGTTCCAATGGATCCAGAAATGCCCGCCATTGCCCAGGCGAAAACGAGCACCACGCAGGTGCGAATGGCCGTCGCGACATCGGAGTCGGTCTGCTTGATGCCGCATTTGGCCAAGATGGATGTGATGCCGGCAAAGAATGCTGACGCAAATGCTGCGACGACCCACGACACGGGTTGAGCGCCTCCTCAAAAAAGACCACGCCAGATCTATGGCGCATGTCCAATGATACCGCGCTTGCCTATAGGTTGCGTGCCCGGTAGACCTTGGTGCTGATGGCGCAGCTGACAGCGCCAAGGACGACCGTTGCCAGCGCGGCAATTCCTGCGCACAGGAAGCCAAGAACGGAAGGATCGGGATTCGCCCCGGCAATCATCGACATGAGCTGGTTGCTGATGGGGTTGAATGAGTTTAGCGTGACCATGATAAGGCACATGTATAGGGCGTATAGACCAACGGATAGGCGTTGCGCCTTCATGTGTTCAAATCGAAAGAACAGAGGCAGTACCAAAAACACCGCCATGAGGGAGAAAAGCATCGATATTGCCGAGGCGATTGCGGTCTCAAAGACGGTCTCTCCCGTGGAGGGGATACCCACGCTGTTTAAGATCGGGATGGCGACGATACTCAACAGCACGGCCGCGCACGTCATGATGACCGAGAAAATAGTGATGCACAGGTAGCGTGCGCTGACGATGTCTTTGCGTGAGATGGGCAGCGTTGCCCGATAGCGCTCCCATCCGTTTTGGTTGTCGAGCCCGGCCAGCGACGTCATGGCCATGATAGGCGACATGGCACTGATCGCGAAGGCGCCGGCGGCGCTCATATCGGAATCACCATTCGATGCCCTGACGGCGGTCAGCACGACGAAGATGAACAGGCCGACACCTGCGATGCTCGGGACGAGCGTGCGAACGATGGCAAGCTCGGACATAATGGCGCGTTTCATTTCGAAGCCCCTTTCAGCGTGAGGCGAAGATAGTCGTCAATGGTTGCCCGATCGCAGGGAATCTCGGGAAAGGCCTCGAGCGTTTCGCGACGGTTGGGCACGAGCACGTCCACGCTGTAGGCGTGGCGGGCGGCATGGGCACCTTCGACGCAAGCCATAAGCTCGGCGGCCTGCGCTTGGGTGCAGTGGGCGATGCCGGCTCGGTCGGTAATGTCCTCGCGCGGCAGGTCAAACACAATCGAGCCGTTATCGATGCAGATGACGCGGTCGGCGGCGCGATCGAGGTCGGACGTAATGTGGCTCGAGAGCAGCACGCTGTGCTGGCCGTCGGCGACAAAAGCAAGCAGCTCATCGAGCAGTTCCTCGCGTGCCATGGGATCGAGGCCCGCGGTGGCTTCGTCCAAAACGAGCAGTTTGGCATTGTGGCTGAGTGCACAGGCAAGCTGCAGTTTCATGCCCATGCCGCGGGAGAGGTCCTTGACCTTTGTCTTGGGATCGAGGCCAAATCGGTCGATGAATCCGGCGAACGTTTTGCGGTCCCACGTGGGGTACGCCTGGCCTACGAGTGCCTCGATCTGGCCCACCTTGAGCGTTGAAGGGAAGGGGCATGTGTCCAGGACGAGACCGACGCGGGAGCGCAGGCAGCGCTGTGTCTCATCGGGCGCGTCGGCGCCACAGCGCTGCCCAAACAGGCGCACCTCGCCGGCGTCGAGTTTGATAAGCCCAAGCGCGGCGCGAATGGTCGTCGTCTTGCCGGCGCCATTTGCGCCCACAAAGCCAACGATCTGGCCGGGCTCCACAGCGAGCGTGACATCGCTCAGCGAAAAACGGTCGCTCACGCGGCGTGAGACACCTTTGAGTTCTAACAAGTTTTGCATGGTATAGCCTTTCTTGCAGATGGCTACTGCATGGTTTCGGGGGCTACCAGGTCGAGCATCTCGTGCAGTTTGTCGCGCGTGACGCCCAGGGCTTCGGCTTGTTCTGCCGCCTGCGTAAGCAGCTCTTCGATATGGCAGAGCTGGTTTTCGCGCAAGAGCTCCTGGTTGCCCTCGGCGACAAAGCAGCCCTTGCCCTGCACGGTGCAGATAAACCCGAGCTGCTCCAGGTCGGCGTAGGCGCGCTTGGTGGTGATGACGCTCACGCCAAGATCGCTCGCGAGCGCACGGATGCTGGGGAGTTTGGCTCCCGCAGTGAGCGTGCCCGATAAGATCTGAGCTTTGACCTGCGAGGTTATCTGCTCGTAGATGGGCTTGTCGCTCGAATTGGATAGGATGATGTCCACAGCGGCTCCTTAGCTGTTGGGCTACACGTGTATATAACCGGTAAGCACAGTATATATACACTATGCACAGTTATGCAAGAGGCAAATGCTGATTGGGCCGGCTACCCAGGCCCCAACTGATGAATTTGTCCTGATAGGCGCTCTAGAGCGAGGTTTCGCGGCTACAATAATGCGGTTACAACGACGTAATGCACTCAATGCAAGAAAGGATCCGCATGGCAAGCCTGTCGGATGAAATCTCGTCGCGCCGCACATTCGCGATCATCAGCCACCCGGACGCCGGTAAGACCACGCTTACCGAGAAGCTGCTGCTCTATACCGGCAGCATCCAGACTGCCGGCTCGGTCAAGGGCAAGAGCTCGGCCAAGCATGCCGTCTCGGACTGGATGGACATCGAGAAGGAGCGCGGCATCTCCGTCACCTCCTCGGTGCTGCAGTTCACCTACAACGGCGCCTGCGTCAACATCCTCGATACCCCCGGTCACCAGGACTTCTCGGAGGATACCTACCGTACCCTTATGGCCGCCGACGCCGCTGTCATGGTCATCGACGGCGCCAAGGGCGTCGAGGCCCAGACCAAAAAGCTCTTTAAGGTCTGCACGCTGCGCCACATTCCCATCTTTACCTTTGTGAACAAGCTCGACCACGAGGCTCGCGACCCGTTTGAGCTCATGGAAGAGATCGAGAACGTCCTGGGCATCAATACGTATCCCATGAACTGGCCGATCGGCAGCGGCCGCAACTTCCGCGGCGTGTTCGATCGTCAGACGCGCCGCGTTATCGCCTTTGAGGGCGACGGCCACGCCAATGCTACCAAGAAGGTCGCCGAGGTCGAGGCCGAGTTGGGCGATCCTTCCATGGATGAGCTCATCGGCGAGGAAAACCATAAGAACTTGATGGACGACATCGAGCTGCTCGATGGCGCCGGTGATGAGCTCGACTTGGATGCCGTGGCCTGCGGCAAGCTGAGCCCGGCGTTTTTTGGCTCGGCGCTCACCAACTTTGGCGTGGAGCCCTTCCTCAAGGAGTTCCTGCGTCTGGCCCCGACGCCGCGTGCCTATACCGATACGCTCACCAGCGAGCCGGTCGATCCCTGCCGCGACGACTTTAGCGGCTTTGTGTTTAAGATCCAGGCCAATATGGACAAGAACCACCGAGACCGCATCGCCTTTGTGCGCATTTGCTCGGGCAAGTTCGAGCGCGGCATGGATGCCTTCCACGTGCAGGGCAACCGCAAACTCAAGCTTGCCACGGGCACGTCGATGATGGCCGATGACCGCGCGATTGTTGACGAGGCGTACGCGGGCGATATCGTGGGCCTGTTCGACCCGGGTATCTTTAGCATCGGTGACACCGTGTGCTCTGGCAAGCGCCACGTGCAGTATCCGCAGATTCCGACGTTTGCCCCCGAGATGTTCGCTCGCATTACGCAGGTTGACACGCTCAAGCGCAAGCAGTTCGTCAAGGGCATGGAGGAGCTTGCCCAGGAGGGCGCCATCCAGATCTTCCGCGAGCTGGGTGTCGGCATGGAGAGCGTCATCGTGGGCGTGGTCGGCGTGCTGCAGTTTGAGGTGCTCGAGCGCCGCCTCAAGGCCGAGTACCGTGTTGAGGTTCGTCGCCAGCCACTGCCCTATACGGACATCCGCTGGATCCAAAACGACCCCGACACCATCGATATCCCGGGCCTTTCGCTCACGCGCGACACACTGCGCGTCGAGGACATGCGCGGCGGTAAGCTGCTGCTGTTCACGAGCCCGTGGAACGTGGATTGGGCAACTGACCACAACCCCGACCTTATCCTGTCGGAGTTTGGCAACGTGGCCTTTTAACGCATCGGCGCGGTGGCCCTGCGGGGCTGCCGCGCCGTTTGTTTGCCTTATGCCGCGCGAGCGGCTATCATACCCCCCGTCGTCTCAAGACCGGGGCGTCCGAGCAGTTCGGGTCCGATATCCTGCTCGTTAAACCTAAAACCAAAGGAGTACATAATGATCAAGAAGGTCATGGAGGACTACAAGGTCCTGCTGCGGAGCATTCCCGCGGCAACGGTTTCGCTGTTTTTCGTGAGCGTTATCATGATGAACCTGCTGGCCAACAAAGAGCTTATCAGCCTGCCGTATCTGGCACTCGACTGCGGCTTTGTGGTGAGCTGGGTTTCGTTTTTGTGCCAGGACATGATCTGCAAGCGCTTTGGCGCCAAGGCATCCATCAAAATCTCTATCCTCGCGCTGCTGGTCAACCTGGCCGTGAGTCTGTGCTTTTGGGCATGCTCGCTCACGCCCGGCATGTGGGGCGCCTACTACGACACGGGCATGATCGAGGTCAACACTGCCCTTAACGCCACCATCGGCGGCACCTGGTACGTGGTGCTGGGCTCTTCGCTGGCAATGCTCGTTTCTGCCGTGGTTAACTCCACGCTCAACCAGTCGCTCGGCCGCATGCTCAAAAAGAATAATTTTGCGAGCTTTGCCTTTCGCTCCTATGTGTCCACGGGCATTGGCCAGTTTATCGACAACTTGGTCTTTGCCATTGTGGTGAGCCACACGTTCTTTGGTTGGACCTGGGTGCAGGTCCTTATGTGCTCGCTGACCGGTGCTGTTGCCGAGCTGCTGTGCGAGGTCTTCTTGAGCCCCGTGGGCTACAAGGTCGTGCGCGGCTGGGAGCGCGAGAATGTGGGCTCCGAGTACCTCGAGCGTCACGCAACCGCCTAAGGAGCAAGTATGCGGGTTTTGATCACGGGCGCTTCGGGCGGTATCGGAGCCGCGTGCGTGCAGCGCTTTTTGGATGAGGGCCACGAGGTCGTGGGCTTTGATCTGCTGTCGCCGGCGATCGAACACGAGCGCTACCGCCATCTGATCGTTGATGTCCGCGAGCCGGACTCGTTTCCAAGCGACCTTGAGCCCCAGGTGATCGTGAACGTTGCCGGTACGCAGGATTCGGCCGACGACATCGCCGCCAACCTGTATGGCACCATCAACGTGACCGAGCGCTACGCCTTTGCGGGGGAGGGGCTTGCTGCCAAGCCGGCATCGGCTATCAAATCCGTGGTCAATGTGGGGTCGGCGAGCGGGCATACGGGATCGGAGTTTCCCGACTATGCCGCCAGCAAGGGCGGCGTTATCGCCTACACCAAGAACCTTGCAAACCGTCTGGCGCCGCAGGCTATCGCCAACAGTGTGGACCCGGGTGGCGTTATCACGCCGCTCAACCGTTGCGTGATGGAAGACGAACACCTGTGGAACCAGATTATGGAGCTCACGCCGCTTAAACGCTGGGCTACCGCCCAAGAGATCGCCGAGTGGATCTACTTTGTGGGCGTGACCAACCGGTTTATGACCGGACAGAGTCTGTTGATCGATGGCGGCGAGGCCGGCCGCACACAATTTATTTGGCCCGAATAGGAAACGCGCCCGATGGAAAGCCGTCGGGCGCGTTTTTGATGTATCGATTTTTATCCGAGGCAATTCCAGTTGACGGGGGTCGAGCCGTGCTGTTCGAGTAGCCGATTGGCTGCCGAGAAGGGGCGCGACCCCATAAAGGCGGGGAGTTCTGCCGTGGCACGGTTGGCCGAAAGCGGCGAGGGATGCGTAGAGGCCAGGCAGAACTTGTCGGCTGCCTTGTCCGCGCCAGTCGCGACGAGCTTGCCTTCGACCATCTGTTGGGCAAAGCGACCCCATGCCAAAAAGACTACCGGCTGGGGCAGCTGGCAGCAGCGTTCGATAACGTAATCGGTGAGCGTGCTCCAGCCCAGTTTGGCGTGCGAGTTGGCGGCATGCTCGCGCACGGTGAGCGTAGTGTTGAGGAGCAGGACGCCCTGCCGTGCCCATGGGGTTAGGTCTCCCGTGGCGGGAATGGGGCAGCCCAGATCGGCTTTGAGTTCCTTGTAAATGTTGCGCAGGCTCGGCGGCAACTTGGTTTGCGTCGCGGGGACCGAGAACGACAGCCCCATGGCCTGGTTGGGTCCGTGATAGGGGTCCTGACCCAAGATGACAACCTTGACCTGGTCGGCCGGCGTGTAGGCGAGGGCATTGAGAATGTCGTCTTGTGCCGGGTAGATGGTCTGCTCGGCACGCAAAAGGGCGATGCGCTCGAGCAGCTGGTTCGTAGTGTCACGTACCGGCTGCGGCGCATCGCCCAACCAAGTTGCTATGTTGCGGTCGCGGGTCGCGGCGTCCATGGGGCTCCTTTGCGTCAGATGCTCTGTTTGCATCTATTGTAAAGGCGCACCGGTTGCCTTTATGCCGCGGCTGTATAAGGAGTGGGGTCTACGAGACGCGCTCGGGCGCTCCTGCCATGCGAGCCTGTCCATGTGCGTGAAGGCGCGGAAGCTCGACGGTTGCCACCATGACGCCGGTGAGGATGAGAGCGGCGCCAAAGAAGGCGATGGGGCTCAGGACCTCGCCGACCAGGAAGAACGAGAAGACGGCGGAGCAGACCGGCTCGAGCGAGAAGGCGAAGCCGGTGGTCTCGGCGGGCACGTGGGGCTGCACGAGCGTCTGGGTGATAAAGCCATAGGCAGAGCAGATGAGTGCGAGCGCGACGACGACCACGATCTCGCTGGGCGTACTGGGAAGCATGAAGCCGCCAAAGGCGCATGCGGCAATGCCCGAGAACAGGCCGCCAAAGCCCAGCTGCCAAACGCCCAGGGACAGCGGATCGACTTCTTCGACAAACCGCTTGGCGACAATGATGTGGCCGGCGTAGACAAAGGCGGAGAGCAGCATGATGAGCGCGCCCGGGTTCAGGCTGGTGAAGTCGGCGCCCGAGAGCAGCAACATACCGCAGGTGACGATGGCGGTGCCGACGAGCACTTTGCGCTCGGGGGCGCGGCGCAGCAGGGCGGCGTTGGCAAACGGCACGATCACGACCGTCAGGCTCTGCAAAAAGCCGGCAGTGGAGGCGGAGGTGAGGCTGGAGCCCAGGCACATGCAGGTGAGCTCGGTTGCCATGATGGCACCGATGATGGCGGCACGGACCATAAGGTCGCGGTTGATGCGAAACGCGTGCTTGTGGAAGAGCAAAAGGCAGGCTACAAAGGCGATGATGCAGCGTAGCGCGACGATGCTCGTGGCGTTCATGCTGTCCATGCCGATCTTCATGAGGGGGTACGAAAAGCCCCATGCGACGGGAACGGAAAATGAGAGCGCGATTGCTTTTTTGCGATCCATGGGGCTCCTTTTGTTACAGAACGGTTTCGTAAAAATGATTCTGCTCTCAGATGTGGATGTAGTAAAGCGAATGTATCTTCAGTATGATTAAGAAATGCTAATGTTGGCAGAAAAAGCCCTGGCAAAACGTTTTACGTCTGCATTGATGGGGAGGCACAATGGCATCGCGGTATCAGATTGTTTGTATGGTGGTCGATTGCGGCAGTCTGAAACGTGCGGCCGATGAGCTGGGCTATACGCAAAGTGCGGTGAGCCAGGCCGTCAAGGCGCTCGAGCGCGAGCTGGGCACCACGATTATCGAGCGCGGCAAGCAGGGCGTCTCGCTTACGCGCGACGGCAAACAGTACCTGCCGTATCTGCGCCAAATCGTAACGGCCGAGGCCGAGCTGGAGGGTAAACGCCAGGAGCTGCTGGGCTTATCCTCTACCGATATTCGGATTGCGACGTTTACCAACGTAAGCCGTACGGTGCTGCCGCGCGTGATCCGCGACTTTGGTGCCCTGCACCCGGGCGTACGCTTTACCCTCAAGCAGGGCGATTACACGCGCAACGCCCAGTGGGTGCACGATGGCGTGGTTGATTTTTGTTTTACGGCGCGCGGATTTACCGCTGGGCTCGAGAAGCGTGTGGTCTATCACGACGAGTTGGTAGCATTGTTGCCGGCCGCGCATCCGCTGGCGGCAAAGGAAAAGGTGACGCTCGCCGACCTGGCATCCGAGCCGTTTGTGTTGCTGGATGAGGGCGAACAGAGTCTGGTGCTCGATGCATTCGCGGCGCATGGGCTGTCGCCGCATGTGACGAGTGAGGTGACCGACGACTACACCATCATGGCGATGGTGGAGGAGGGCCTAGGCGTGAGCATGCTGTATCGCCGTACCGTCGAGGGCATGCAGGCCGATATTCGCGTGCGTCCCATCGTGCATGCCCCCTCGCGCGACGTAGTGGCGGCCTGGCGCAGCTGGGATACCATGCCCATCGCTACGAGGCGCTTTATCGACTATATGAGCTCGCATATTGTCAATTAATGACTGGCGTGCGTTGAGCGCGGTGTTTAGCGGGCTGTCGCTTTGGCTTTGGTGGCGCGATAGGTGCGTGCCGGGTGGCAGAGTAATACCGCCACGACCATAAAGAACGCCGTGGTGCCCAGGCTGATGGGGTAGACCATCATGATGTTCGCAAAGGTGCGGAAGTGCGGGAACACGCAGAACACCCAATAGAAGCGGATGCCGCAGACACAGATCATGGTGATGAGGGCGGGCATGAGCGAGATACCAAAGCCGCGCAGGTAGCCGGACATGTTTTCGTAGAACATGCTAAAGGCGTACGCCGGGAAAATCGAGCACACGCGGATATAGCCGATCGAGACGATGTTGGGATCGCTGTTGAACAGCGACAAGATCTCGCGCCCCAGGCCGACAATAACGATAATCGTGGTGAGGGCAACGATACCGCCTTCGACCAGGCAGACCTTAAGCGTTTTGGTGCAGCGGTCGATCTGGCGAGCACCGTGGTTTTGTCCCACAAAGGTGGTGCAGGCCTGGCTAAAGCTGTTGAGCAGGTTGTAGCACACGTACTCTAGGCTCATGGCGGCGCTCGATGCCGCCATGACCTCTGTGCCCAGGCTGTTGATGGCGGACTGGATGATGATGTTGGCGACGGCAAAGACGGCGCTTTGGATGCCGGCGGGCAGGCCGATCTTGACGATGCGCTTGAGGGCGACGGGGTCGATAGCCAGGTCGCGTGGGGTGACGCGGACGACGGAGTCGGTCTTGAGCAGGCGGATAAAGAGTGTAGCGGCGCTGACGGTGTAGGCGATGGCGGTGGCGATGGCGACGCCCGCGACGCCCCAGTGGAGTATGGGGACAAAGATGAGGTCCAGGCCAATGTTGAGGACGGTGGACACAGCAAGCGCCTGCAGCGGCATGCGGGTGATGCCGACGGAGCGGAAGATCGCGGCCTCAAAGTTGTAGAGCAAGATCGAGGGCAGGCTGAGCAAAAAGACGCGCAGGTAGAGCGAAGCGAGTGGCATGGTTTCGGCAGGAACGTTGAGCGCGGTGAGCATAGGCTCGGCAAAGATCTCGCCCAGAGCGATGACGACAAAGCCCACGAGCGCCATTAAAATCGAGGTATGGACGGCGCGTTTGACCATGTTCTGATCGTTGCGGCCGATAGCGTTGGCGATGACCACGTTGGAGCCAAGTGACATGCCAATAAACAGGTTGAGCATAAGACTGGTAAGCGGAACATTGGAGCCGACCGCCGCCATGGCGAGGGTTCCCTGGTCGCCCGAGAAATTACCGATGATGACCGTGGCGATGAGGTTCGATAGCTGCTCCAAGATGCTCGTGGCGGCCACGGGGAAGGCGAACAGGGGAATATTTCGCCACAGCGAGCCGGTGATCATGTCAATGTGCTTAGATGCGGTATCAGCCATACGCTCTCAATCTCTAATATGCTCTTTCGTGCTTATTTGCGCAGATGATGATACTCCTAATCGACTAGTCATTGGGGACGTTCTTAAACGGCTAATCATTTAAGAACGTCCCCAATGACTAGGTGGGGAAGGCGTGCGACAATGGTGGGCGTTGTGTTGTTCGCGCTAAGGAGTTGCCATGTTGTTGTGTCCCGTTTGCCATGAGCCGTTGGTGGACGACGAGCGCGGTGCTGCATGCGCGGGCGGACACCGGTTTGACCGTGCGCGCGAGGGCTATCTGTACCTGCTGCGCTCGTCCAAGAGTGGCGACTCCATGGGCGATCCCAAGTCGCAGGCGCGCAGCCGCCGTGACTTTCTGAACCGTGGATACTACGCGCCGTTGCGCGATGCGATGGTCGAGCTGGTGCGCAAGCAGGTGTCTGGGTGTGCTGCGTCTACGAATGGCCCCATGACGCTGCTCGACATTTGCTGCGGCGAAGGTTACTACACCAGCGCCATGGGCGCGGTGCCGGGCGTGGATGCTTACGGTTTCGACCTGGGCAAAGAGATGGTGCGCCTTGCCGCCAAGCGCGGCGATGCGACCTACTTCGTGGCCAACATGAAGGACATCCCCGTGGCCGATGGCGCCTTCGATATGGTGACCGAGCTCTTCGCTCCCTTTAACGAGCGCGAATTTGCCCGCGTGCTGGCGCCAGAGGGCTCGCTCTACACCGTGGTGCCGGGTGCCCGTCATCTGTTTGGGCTCAAGGAGGTGCTCTACGACACGCCGTACCTTAACGATGAGAAGCTGCCGAAGACCACCGAGCTCGAGTTAGTCGGAACGCAGCGGGCATCTGCGAATATTACGCTTCAGACCCAGGCCGATATCGAGGCGGTGTTCCAGATGACGCCGTACTACTATCGCACACGCCCTGCCGACAAAGAGCGCCTGGCAAATTTGGATACCCTTCAAACCGACATCGACTTCATCATCGCCGAGTACCGCCACAGCTAACAACCTGCCAAAAAGGGACAGGTTTATTTTGGTAGGTTTTATCTGGGCAAACGTAAAGGGCCGACCGCGGAGATGCGCGATCGGCCCTTTTTAGTTGCTTGGCTGCAGAGGTTATGAGAAGCGAGCGCTTACAGGCGGTCCTTGTTCTCGGCCTTAACGGCGTGTGCCTGCTGGACAAAGAACAGGTCGTACACCACGATGACAAAGGCGCCAAAGTTGATGGCGTCGCCGCCAAACGCGGGAAGCGTGAGCACCGCTTGGGCAAGCGTGGCGACCGCGGCAACAATACCGAGCTTAAACGCGCCGTCCACCTGCGAAGGCTTGTTGGCGCCCTTGACACCGGCGACGCCTGCGGCAAGGTCGACGAGACCCTTGGCGATAAGCACGACCGCTGCGAGCGTGGCGTACGAACCGTACGTGGAATCGAGACCGCCCGTGGCGATACCGACGCCGGCGGTGACGAGGCTGGCGATGCCCAAAACAAAATAGATGAGGGCAAGGATTTTGAGTGTCTTGCGAGTGAAGCTCATGGCTGGTCCTTTCGATACGAGTACGCCAACCTGGCGCACCCAATGTGCTGCACATATGGTGAAGCACATTGTAGTTCAACGGGGCGATGTATGCGTTTGAAAGCGTCTCTTGCCTGCACGGTCCAACCTTTCAAAAAGGAAAGCCAGCTGTAAGGCAAATCGATGGCAGCCCATGTGCGGCGCTGCGATGATGAGGTCGTAACAAGGAGCTGGTCTCAAGGAGGAGTCATGATGTACGGAGCAGGGCAAGTGCGTGAGCCGCGGTCGTTGGGAAGGCGCATGAGTGATTCCGTGATCGCTACTGTGTGCACGGGATTGATGGCGGTGCTTTGTATTGCGATGCTGTGGGCCATGTCGCATGTGGGACAATAGCGGACGGTTGGGTGCCGACACAAACGGCGCTCACGTATTCGTTTTGCTTGCTAAGGAGTACCCATGGGCGTCGTCGATCCCTTTTCTGTTGCTCGGTCCGCGGGGCTTGAGCTGATCGGGAAGTCCGAGGGCCTCACGCTCACCGACGGCACGATGGAGCTGCGTGCCGATTTTGGCCGCATGCTTCCACGGCTCAAGCAGGGCCGTCTGCAGCAAGAACTGCTGGTAAAGGCTGCGCGCGCAAAAGGCATCGAGAGCCCATGGGCGATTGACGCCACGGCAGGCTTTGGCGAGGATTCGCTGCTGCTGGCGGCCGCGGGCTTTACCGTCGATCTGTATGAGCAGGATTGCGTGATCGCGGCGCTCCTCAAGGATGCTTTGGATCGCGCGGCAGATGATCCGGCGCTTGCGACAGCCGTGGCGCGCATGCGCTTACATGCGGGCGAGGACAGCATTGCCGGCCTTTACCATACAGCTGAGCCGATCGGGCGGGGCGAGCTCACCGCTCCCGACGTGGTGTATCTGGACCCCATGTTTCCCGGACGCACCAAGAGCGCGGCGGTTAAAAAGAAATTCCAACTCTTGCACCATCTGGAGCAGCCGTGCGCCGATGAGGAGACGCTGGTTGAGGCTGCGCTTGCGGTGCACCCGCGCAAGTTGGTTATCAAGCGGCCGGTGAAGGGGCCACTGCTTGCCGGTGTTAAGCCGAGCTATCAACTTGCGGGCAAGGCCGTTCGTTACGATGTCTTGGTGCCGCCGCGCCCGTAGCTTGCGTGCGATGGTTGGCGCTCCGTCGGTGCCGTGCCGATGCGGTGCCTATTTCCAAGGGTGCGATGTCAGGTGCCAGCCGCCGCAGTATTCGCATTTGTAGCAGGCCAAACCGCGCCGCCCGCGGCTTTCGCAGTCGGCCATAACTGCCTCGGCCTCGGCGCGCGTGTCGTAACGGTTTTTGCGCTCGCACGATTTGTAGCGCCAGGCCTCGTCGCGCTCGGCGTTCAGGGCGTCGCGGCACTCGTCTTCGCGCGCAAACAGGTCGCTCATATCGCCGCCCGTGGCAGCGCCCAAAAACTCGCTTTTGGCTTTTGACCAAGCGGCTCGCTTTTTGCTCCCCATCTGCTTCGTGCCTCTCTCCAAACGCTGGTATCATTGCCCAATCAAAGTGATACCAATAAACGTGAGGTCGCCGCGTGATGATCAGAAAAACCCTCGATACCGACATTCCCGCCGTCATGGCTATCTATGACACGGCCCGCGCCTTTATGCGCGCGCATGGCAACGCCACGCAGTGGCCCGAGGGCACGCCTTCTGCCGAGCAGCTGGCTGCCGATATCGCCGCCGGTGGCAGCTATGTGTGTGAAGTCGACGGCCGCGTGGTGGCGACGTTTGCCTTTTTACCGGGCCCGGACGAGTGCTATGACGTAATTGAGGACGGGCGATGGCGCAGCGACACTCCGTACGCCGTGCTGCACCGTGTGGCGTCCGACGGCACCGCGCACGGTATCGCGGCCGCGATGTTTGCCTTTGCCAAAGAGCGTGCCGATCACCTGCGTATCGACACGCATCAGGATAACCTGCCCATGCAGGGTGCGAGTATTAAGGCGGGGTTTGAGCGCGCCGGCATCGTGTATGTGTCCGACGGTACCCCGCGCGTGGCGTTTGACTGGCTGCGTGAGGCATAAGAGCGGGGACGCGTGTCAACAATTTGCACGAACGAAAATGGCCCCGGGTGGGGCCATTTTCGTTCGCAGGCTGTTTTGCAAGCCGGCTTTCGCAAGGCGCGAACCTACGAAAATCGCCGCGCGGCAACGCAGGGCGATGAGCTCGGTCGGGGGATAGGGCCCGCTTCGCCCGCCGGCCCGTAAATTGTATCATCCAGTGTGGAACGAGGACGCCCGTTGCCGCGTGCGATGGGCTTGTAATAAGAGGAGAGCCATGTCGAAGCAAGCGGTCGTTGGAATCTTGGCGCACGTAGATGCCGGCAAGACCACGTTGGCCGAGGCCATGCTATTCAACGCGGGCCGCATTCGCAAGCGCGGCCGCGTGGACAATGGCGATTCGCATCTGGATACGAACGAGATTGAGCGCGAGCGCGGTATTACGATCTTCTCGTCGCAGGCTGTGCTCGACCATGGCGATACCCACGTCATGCTCGTGGATGCGCCGGGACATGTCGATTTTTCTGCCGAGGCGGAGCGCACGCTGCGCGCACTCGACTACGCGATTTTGGTTGTGGGCGCCAACGACGGCGTGCAGGGGCATACCGAAACCCTGTGGCGCCTGCTTGCGCGCTATGACATCCCGACGTTCATCTTTATCAATAAGATCGATCTTGAGAACCCTGGTCGCGATGCGCTGCTGGCGCAGCTCGGCCAGCGTCTTTCCGAGGGCTGTCTGGATGCCGAAGATTTGCTGGCGGGCGGCGCTGTGCAAGAGGATGCTGCGGCGTTGGACGAGGTGGCGCTCGATGAGTTTCTTGAAGCAGGTGAGTTGTCTGCCGAAACGTTGTCGCGGCTCGTCGCGGAGCGCAAACTGTTTCCCTGCTTTGCCGGCTCGGCGCTCAAGGACCAAGGCGTTGACGAGCTACTGGATGGTATATGCGCGCTGATGCGTGAGCAGGCGTGGCTCCCGGAGTTCGCCGCGCGCGTCTATCGCGTGAGTCGTGGAGACCGTGGTGAGCGCCTTGCCTGGGTTAAGGTGACGGGCGGTGTGCTGCGTGCAAAACAGGTGATTGAGGGGCGCTCCGGTGTCGAGGCATGGGAGCAAAAGATCGATCAGGTCCGTATCTATAACGGCGAGAAGTACGAGCTTGTCCAAGAAGTTGTTGCTGGCGGCATCTGCGCTGTGACGGGCCTTGCGCACGTTCACCCGGGTGATGCCTTGGGCGCGGAGCCCGCGGGCGATGCGCCTGTCATAGCGCCGGTTCTCACCTATACGGTGCTGCCGGGCGAGCACGATGTCCATACGGTGTTCCAAGCGCTGACCGAGCTTGCCGATGAGGACCCCATGCTCGGCGTAAGCTGGAACACGCATCTTGAGCAGATTCATCTGCAGTTGATGGGTGCGGTGCAGCTCGAGGTCGTGCAGCGCGTGCTAGCCGATCGCTTTGGCCTCGTGGTTGCGTTTGAGCCCGGCGGCATTCTCTATAAGGAGACTATTTCGCAGCCGGTCGAGGGCGTGGGCCACTTTGAGCCGCTGCGCCACTATGCCGAGGTGCATCTGCGCCTGGAGCCGTTGCCAGCGGGTTCGGGCGTGCAGTTTGGCACCGTGACCTCGACCGACGAGCTCGACCTGAACTGGCAGCGTTTGGCGCTCACCAACGCCATGGAGCGCGATCACCTGGGCGTGCTGACCGGTTCGCCCATCACCGATGTACGCATTACGCTCACGGGCGGCCGCGCGCATGCCAAACATACCGAGGGCGGCGATTTTCGCCAGGCCACGTACCGCGCGATTCGCCAGGGTTTGATGCGGGCGCGTGAGGCCGGCGCAGCCGTGCTGCTGGAGCCGTGGTACCACTTTGAGCTCGAGGTGCCGGGGGAGTGCGTGGGCCGGGCGCTCTCGGATGCCACGCGCATGGGTGCCGAGTACGAGCCGCCGACGATGGTGGGCGATCGTGCCGAGCTCGTAGGCCGCGTCCCCGCATCCGAAGTACAGGACTATGCCCTGGAGGTGGCCGCCTATACGAGCGGCCGCGGGCATCTGTACCTGGAGTTCGCAGGCTACGCGCTCTGCCATGATGCCGAGCGCGTCATCGAGACGGCTGCCTATGAGCCCGAGGCCGATCTGCCCAACACGCCCGATTCGGTCTTTTGCTCTCACGGCGCTGGCTACACCGTCAAGTGGTACAACGTCCCCGGGGCAGCCCACGTAAAGGTCGATCCCGCCACCTTCCGCCCCTGGCGAGCGGCGGACGCCGAGTTTTTCGGCCACATGTGACAAAGTGACAGTTCCTTTGTCACATGCTATTGGTATAACTTGGTATAAGTTGGTATAACTATTGCCAGGGTTTGCCAATCCGAGGAGGCCGACATGAATCCAAATCCCTTTAAGCCAACGGCAGGCAAGCGGCCTCCGATGCTCATTGGTCGCGAGTCGGTCATCGAAGATTTCGAGGAAGGGCTCGATAACGGCGCCGGAGCGCCGGGCAGGCTCATGCTCATTACGGGAAACCGCGGCTGCGGCAAGACAGTTCTCCTGCGGGAGCTGCAACGTCTGGCCAGCGAGCGCGGATGGGCGGTTGTCTCCGATTCCGCTTCGCTTGGCTTATGCGACCGCTTGGCCGACGCGCTTCGCTCGAATAAACCCGTTGTGACGTCAATGGAGTTCGGTCCTTCGTTTGGCCGGATGTCGGTCGAGGCGGCGCGAGCAAAGGGCGAGACGTTGCGAGGGCTGGTCAACGAGCGCCTTAAGAAGCTCGGTCCAGGCAAGGGCATACTGTTTGCGATTGACGAGGCGCAATCGGCGTCTATCGAGGAACTGGCGGCTCTTGCCGTTCTCTATCAGCAGGTGCTCGGAGACCAGGATGCCACGGGATTACCCGATAGCGACCAGCGCGGTCTTGCGCTGGTTTTTGCCGGCTTGCCCAGTATGGTTGACGATCTGCTCGAAGAGCCGAGCGTGACGTTTTTGCGCCGCGCCCAGCAGCGTACGCTGGGGGCGATATCTTTGCCCAAGGTGCGCGATTCATATATCCAGACGGTCAAAGACGCTGGTCTTTACGTTGACGCGGAGACGGCGGACCTTGCGGCACGCAAGAGCATGGGGCATCCCTATATGGTTCAGCTGGTGGGATATTACATGTGGCGGTCTGCTGTCCGGCGTGGCTCGCAGGTCATCGAAAGGCGCGATGTCGAGGATGGCCATGCGGATGCCGTCTCCGAGTTCTACGAAGCGGTTGACGCGCCCCTGTATTACGGGCTGCGCAGTCCACAGCGCCTCTTTATCGAGGCCATGGCGGTTGACGAGGACAAACCGACGCGCATGGCGGATATCATTGAGCGCTGTGATCGTACCCAGAGCTGGGCGAGTAAATATCGCGCAAGCCTGATTCGCGAGCGCGTCATCGAGGCTGCCGGATACGGTCTCGTCCGGTTTACCGTGCCCATGCTGGGCGCGTACGTTCGCGATCGAGTTTTATGGCATGAGTAGGGTGATAAAGGTGACGGAACAGAAGATGAGCCCGCAGGCTATCGAGGTGCGTGGCGCGCGCGTCCATAACCTTAAGGACATCGATATCGATATTCCGCTGGGAAAGCTTGTGGGCATTGCCGGCGTGTCGGGTTCGGGCAAGAGTTCGCTGGCGCTGGGGGTTCTTTATGCCGAGGGCTCGCGCCGTTACCTGGAGGCGCTCAGCACCTATACCCGCCGTCGCCTGACGCAGGCCGAGCACGCTCAGGTGGATGAGGTATTGCACGTGCCGGCGGCACTCGCATTGCATCAGCGCCCCAGCGTGCCGGGCGTGCGGTCCACTTTTGGCACCATGACTGAACTCAACAATAGCCTGCGTCTGCTCTTTAGCCGTTGCGCCCATCATGTGTGCCCGCATTGCGGGGCGCGTGTGGAGCCGAGCCTTAACGTTGCCGCAGGCCTGTCGCTCGCGTGCCCTGCATGCGGTCGTGAGTTCTACGCGCCGAGCGCCGAGGACCTTGCGTTTAACAGCGGCGGTGCGTGTCCCACCTGCGGCGGCACCGGTGTCATGCGCGAGGTGGACGAGGCGAGCTTGGTACCCGACGAGTCAAAGACTATCAACGAGGGCGCGGTGCTTCCTTGGGGCACGCTCATGTGGGATCTGATGAAGCAGGTGGCCGGCGAGATGGGCGTGCGCACCGACGTGCCGTTTAACCAGCTCACGCCTCAAGAGCGCGACATCGTGTTTCATGGTCCGGCGGTTAAGAAGCACATTCTCTACGTCCCCAAAAACGGCGAGGGCGCCACGCCGTTCGACTTTACCTATTACAACGCCGTCTATACCGTCGAGAATGCGCTCGCCAAGGTCAAGGACGATAAGGGCTTAAAACGCGTTGCGCGCTTTTTGCGCGAGGGCCCATGCCGCGATTGCGGCGGCACGCGTCTCTCCGAGGCTGCGCGCCAGCCCCAGGTGCGCGGTATCAATCTGGCGCAGGCGGCGGCTATGACGCTAGGCGAGGCGATTGAGTGGGTGCGCGGGGTGCCCGCATTCTTGCCGCCCGAGATGCGGCCCATGGCGACGGATATCTGCGATTCGTTTTTGAGCGCGGCCCGTCGTCTGGTCGACTTGGGTCTCGATTACCTTTCACTCGACCGCGCCGGCGCCACGCTTTCCACGGGTGAGCGCCAACGCGTGCAGCTTGCTCGCGTGGTGCGTAACCGATCGACAGGCGTGCTTTATGTGCTGGACGAGCCTTCGATCGGCTTGCATCCTGCCAATGTCGACGGCCTGGTAGGCGTGATGCGAGATCTGGTGGATGACGGCAACACCGTGGTTGTTGTCGACCACGATACGCGCGTACTGGCGGATGCCGACTATCTGGTCGAGATGGGTCCCGTTGCCGGAGCAGGCGGCGGCAATGTGATCGCCGCTGGTACGGTAGACGAGGTCGAGCGATCGCAGGGCAGTCGCATCGCGCCGTTTTTGCGCTCAGAGTCCAAGCGCTTGCGTCCGCAGGTGACTGACGACGACATGTTCGACCAGGGACATATCCGCATGGCAACCGATACCATCCACACCGTCAAGCCGCTCGAAGTCGATATCCCGCGCGGTCGCCTTGTCGCGGTGACGGGCGTTTCGGGTTCGGGCAAGACGACATTGGTGCTCGAGACGCTCATTCCGGCACTCAAGGCGCAGGCAGCCGGCGAGCGCCTGCCAAGACACGTGCGTTGGGTCGATGCCGAGGGCATTAGCCGCGCAAATCTGATTGACGCTACGCCCATCGGCGCCAACGTGCGCTCGACGGTGGCAACCTATGCCGACATCCATGACGAGCTGCGTCGCGCCTTCGCCCGTACGCCCGAGGCCAAGGCGGCCGGCTACAAGGCGGGTGCCTTTAGCTACAACACCGGCGCCTTGCGCTGCCCTACGTGCGACGGCACGGGCTCGATATCGCTCGACGTGCAGTTTTTGCCCGACGTCGAGATCGTCTGCCCGGCATGTCGCGGTTCGCGTTATGCAGACACGGCTTCGCATATCCATCGCGAGGGCAAGGATGGGAGCTTGCTTACGTTGCCGCAGCTCATGGACATGAGCGTGGACGAGGCTCTCGACGCCACGGTGGGGCTCAAGAAAGTTCAGGCGCGCTTGCAGACCTTGCACGACCTGGGCTTGGGCTATCTTACGCTCGGTGAGCCCACGCCGGCGCTCTCGGGCGGCGAGGCGCAGCGTCTTAAGCTTGCGAGCGAGATGGGCCGCGTGCAGGACGATGCCGTATTCGTATTCGATGAGCCCACGATCGGACTACATCCGCTCGATGTTCAGGTGTTGCTGAGCGTGTTCGACGGTCTCGTTGCCAAGGGCGCCACGGTTATCGTGATCGAACACGATCTCGACCTTATCCGTAACGCCGATTACGTAATCGACATGGGCCCAAGCGGTGGCGATGCCGGCGGGCAAGTCGTCTGCGCGGGTACGCCGGCGGATATCGCGGCCTGCCCCGCAAGCATCACCGGCCGCTACCTATAACCAAATGTGACAAAGGGACGGTCCCTTTGTCACATTCCCGGAAAGCCTGTCTGGCGCAGGGCCTCGTAGAGGACGATGGCGGCGCTGTTGGAGAGGTTGAGCGCGCTGATGCGGTAGTCGTCCGGGTTGACGAAGTTGCCGCAGATATCCTGCCGAAGGATGGCCTCATGGCCGTCCTCGGTATGCCCCAGCGATTCCTCGTGGGCTTCCCAGACCTTGGCGTTATCGAGTGAGTCGCAATCGCGCAGCATTGGGATGCGCTCGCAGCGCTCGGGCGCCGCGGCAAGCAGTGGCTCGGGAATGCCTGAGCTCTCGCTGCCAAAGACCAAGTAGTCGCCATCTCGGTAGGTGCTCTGCGCATAGGTGCGGCGTGCCTTTTTGGTCAGCAGATGCAGGCGACCGTCGGCGGGGGAGAGACCGTTGCGCGCAAGGAAATCCTCCCAGCCGGCATAAGTCGTCACGTCCAAGTTTTGCCAGTAGCCCAGACCGGCGCGACGTACTGTCTTGTCATCGAGCGAAAAGCCCAGTGGCTCCACCAGATGCAGATGGGCACCGGTGACCACGCAGGTACGGCCTATATTGCCCGTATTGGCCGGAATCTCGGGCGCATACAGCACGATGTTGAACATGAATCTCCTTGGCTCAGAACGAAAAACCACCACGAAGAGCACCTTCGTGGTGGTTTGGCGGTTACATAGGCGGACAAATGCCCGCTTGGATAAACCTAGGCGCGGTGCCAGTCGGTCAGGCAGGCATCGAGGGAGGCGATGAGCGCATCCTTGTCCATGTGACGGCCGATGATGCACAGGCTCGTCATGCGGTCGCCCGTCTCGTCGTCCCAAATCTGCATGATCTCGGGGTTCTCGTCGATGATCTTCTGCTTCTCGCCCTCGGGCGCCGAATCGACAAACAGGCCGTTCTCCATCAGGCGCATCTGGTGGCCGGCCTGCTCAAACATGTAGCACATGTCCGGATCGCCGGTCTGCCACAGCGGACCCTTGACGCGGATGACCTCGTCGGGCCACTCCTGCTCAACAAAATCGGTGAACTTCTGCAGGTCAAACGGCTTGCGGCGCGAGTACACAAAGGTCTCGATGTCGTACTCGAGCACCTCGGGGTCGTCGTGCTCCTCGGGATGCTCCATGGCCTCGATCCAGGCGGCGGAGTTGTAGGCGCGCATAAAGTCGAAGCGGTCGGTGTCGAGCAGCTCCTCCATGGGGACCTCGCCGTTTTGGGCCTCGACAATCACGGCGTCCTTCTGCAGGCTGCGCACGATGGCCTTGAGCTCGGCGATCTGCTCGGGCGTCACGGTATCGGTCTTGTTGAGGATCAGCGTGGAGCAGAATTCGATCTGCTGGATGAGCAGGCTTTCGATGTCGTCCTCGTCGATATCCTCGGCCAGCAGGTCGCGACCGCCGTTGAACTCGTCGTACATGCGGGCGCAGTCGACCACGGCCACGATGTTGTCGAGCGCGAGCTTGGGCTCGCCGCCCACCTTGGCCTCGTCGCAGAAGCTCGAGATGGTGTAGGCGATGGGGATAGGCTCGCAAATGCCCGATGCCTCGATGATGATGTAGTCGAAGTTGCCCGAATCGGCGATGCCCTGCAGCTGGTTGGCCAGGTCATCCGAAAGCGTGCAGCAGATGCAGCCGTTGGTGAGCGGGATGAGGTCATCGGTCTCGGAAAGGCCGCCGTCGGCGATAAGGCTGGCGTCGACGTTGATCTCGCCGATATCGTTGACGATCACGGCGGCGCGGATGCCGCCGTCGTTAGCGAGGATGTGGTTGAGCAGCGTGGTCTTGCCGGCACCGAGGTATCCGGTAAGCATGATGATCTTCACGGGTTTGTTGGGCATGTGCCCTCCTTTGTTAGACATGGCTTACAGTTGAATCTTATGCCAAACGCCCGCTCTTATACCCACGAGCCGGCAAATAACACAAGCTACTCCCAGGCTCCCCATACATCGGGGCAATAACCGACGGTGGCCTTTTTGCCGTTGCGCACAATGGGCTCGGCTAGAACCTGCTGGTTCTCGAGCAGCTTGTCAAAGCGCTGGCTGGGGGTGAGGTGCTGGATGAGCGCGAGCGTCTCCTCGTCCTTGGCCTTGGGGTTGAGTAGCTTGTCGATGCCGCCGACCGCCTGCATCACGCTCGTGAGCTCGCCCTTGCTCATCTCCTTTTCCTTAAGGTCGATAAACTGCACCTTGATGCGGCGCTCCTTAAAATAGCGCTGGGCCTTCTTGGTATCGAAGGACTTCTTGGTGCCAAAAATCTGGATATTCATTTTCCGCCGTTCTAACGAATGAAGTTGGTGCGCTCGCGATCGGCTTCGGGGGCTTCGATGCCGGCAGCCTGTCCTGCCTCGATACAATGCAGGAGCCAAGCCATGTTCTTGCCGATGTTGCGCATGGTGGCCAGGCCCTCGGCGTCCTGGGCGGCCTCGCCCGGCATGGCACCAAAGACGTTGTTCCAGTATGTGGAGGCCACCACGGGCATCTGGTTGATAGTGAAGTATTTGTTGAGTACATCGAAGGTGGTCGACGTGCCGCCGCGACGGGCGACGGCGACCGCGGCACCCGGCTTGTGCACAAAGGCCTGGCTGCCAGCATAGAATGCGCGGTCGAGAGCCGAGAGGATGCGTCCGCTGGGATGCGCATAGTAGACGGGGGAGCCAAAGACAAAGCCATCTGCCTGCTCGGCGGCAGCGATGAGCTCGTTCACCACGTCGTCGTCAAAGGTGCAGCGACCGCCAAGCTTGCCGCACTGACCGCAGCCGATGCAGTCGCGGATGGGCTTGGCGCCCAGTTGGAATACCTCGCTGTCGATGCCCTCGGCTTTAAGCTGCTCGGCGACTTCGGCGAGCGCGCGAGCGGTGTTGCCGTTTGCCTTGGGGCTGCCATTGACCAAAAGAACCTTCATCACAAACTCCCTCTGCTGTTGGTGACTTCTGCAGAGGATTATCGCACGATGGGGGAGGCGGTGCGGGCGTGGTGCTAATCCAGTTTGGTACCTGGCACCTGCACGGCTTTCCCGAGCAACACTTTGAGCTCGTTCAAAATGGAAACGGGCTGTCGGTCGACGGTATCCAGATGAAGCGTGGCCACGCGAAGGGGCGGCTGATATTCAAACGAGCCAAAGAGCACGGGAGAGCCCAGGAACCGCTCGATTTCCTTTGCGATCGCGTCGGTCTCTTCGGGATCGAATTCGTCGAAAAGCGCCACGAACATCGGTCCGGTCGAGCGGAACAGACGACCCTTACCGCGCGAACAATCCATGAGGCAGGCGGCGCTCTCCGCCAAAACGCGGTCGCCCGCATCAAAGCCAAAGCGGGCATTGACCTGAGCGATATCGTCGATTTTAATGGCGACCAAGCCCGCCTTGCGCGCGACGCGACGCATTTCGCCAATGGCGTTGACCAGGGCGTGGATGTCGCCCAGGCCGGTCACGGAATCGGTCGTATCTGCCAAGCTGCGGTTGATAATCATGCCCACGTACATGTTGGGCTCGGTATCGGTGCCGTCCAAGCGGTAGCCCGTGCAGTCGCAAAGCACGTATGCTTCGGTGGCATCCATCACGCGATACTGCATGTAGTGGAAGTGCCACGTACCGTTTATCACCATGTCGAGCTCGGCGCGTACGTTGTCGCGGTCCTCGGGGTGAACGCGGGCAAGCCACAAGTCGAGTGAGTTGTAGGGATGCTGGGAGGGCAGGTCAAAATCGCGTACGGCATTAACCGACCATTGTGATTCGCCCGTATCGAGATTGAGGATAAACGGATAGCGCGTCTCGGAGCTCATAGAGATCGCTTGGAATACGCGGTCGTTGCACGGAAGCTGCTCGGCAATTGGGTGTGGCGGCGCGTCATTGTCTTTCGGTTGCTGCACACGATGCATAAGCTTATAGCGATACATCTTGCGATCGGCATCCATCGTCATCTGGCGACGCGTGTCGCCGGCAAGTGGATTGACGCGCGAGCAGCCAAAGCTAAAGCTAGCGATCATGGGCGCCTTGCCACCTGAGCTCGCCTCGATCAGCCCGGCACGTACCTGCTCCAAGCGCTGCTCGAGTTCAGTCTCGTTTGCAGAGAGCGAGATAAGCACAAACTCGTCTCCACCGATACGGAACAGCATCTCATCGTGCTCCATGGTTTCGGAGAGCGTGCGACAGATGCTCAGAATATAGCGATTGCCTTCGGCGTGGCCAAACCTATCATTGCAATGCTTGAGATGGTCGATGTCAATATAGGCGCAGGTGAAGGGGTCGCCTTTGCGCCAGAGCTGCTCGACGTGACGGTCGAGTCCGCCACGGTTGTCCAAGTTGGTGAGCGGATCGATATAGGCGTTGCACTCAAGCAGCTGACGCTCTTGTTGCAGGATGGCATGCGTCTTTTGCAGTTGCTCACCAACGGCGCGTAGCTCAGCAGGCAGCACGGAAACATCGAGTTCGGCGGTCGAGACACCATTCGCAAGTCGCTGAAGATAGGCAATAATCGATTGCTCGCCCAAGCGATATGACTCGTTCATGATGAATAACCTCCTTGGGCAGAACAACGGTTTGTATCATATCCCCAATTCGGTTTGAATTGGGGATATAAGTTAGCTAATGGAGACAAATGTCCCCTTCGGCGGTGGTGTTTTGCGCGCGAGCGTATCAGTTGTTTTTGCCACCATCGAGCAATGCCTCAAAATCATTCGCCGGCATGGGGCGGTAGTAGAGGAAGCCCTGAGCGTAGCGGGCGCCCATGTGGCGTAGTATGTTTGCCTGCTCATTTGTCTCGACGCCTTCGACCACGACGGGCAGATGGAGCGACTGCGCCATCTCGAGCATCGATGACACGATCTGCGCGCTGCGGCCTTGATCGCGGTCGGTGGGCACAAAGGTGCGGTCGAGCTTGATGACGTCGACGTTGACGTTCTTGAGCATCGCGAGCGTGGACTGGCCGGTGCCAAAATCGTCCATATAGGTCGAGAAGCCGCGGGTGTGCAGGTCGGCTGTCAGTTTGTCCACGGCCTCGGACTCCCCCGTATAAGCCGTCTCGGTGATCTCGATACGCATGAGCTCGGGCGGTAGGTTGTATTCGGCGGCGAGCGCCCCCATATGTTCGGCAACGTCGCAGGCAAGGATATCCACGCGCGACACATTAAGCGAGACCGGAACCACGCGAAGTCCTCGATCGATGCGCCCGCGCAGCCACGAGGCGACACCCTGCCAAATGTACTTGTCGAGCGTCACCACAAAGCCGCTTTCCTCGAGTGCGGGGATAAACGTTGCGGGTGAAATGAGAGAGCCGTCCTTGTCAATCCAGCGGGTGAGTGCTTCGGCGCCAATGATCTTGCCGGTTTCCATATCAACCTGGGGCTGCAGGTAGTAGGTGATGCGGTCGTTTGAGAGCGCATACTGGAACTCGGTGAGGGTGCGGTGAAACGCCACCTCGCGCTTGTATTCCTCGGGGCGAAAGACGGCGATGCGATCCTTAAAATCGTTTTTGGCGCGCCGATTGGTAAACATGGCCTTGGCCTGCGCGTCGATGGTGATTTCCTCGTTGGGGTCGATGGGGCAAACGCCCATGGACGGCCAGAAACCCACGCCGTCATCATGCTTGGCCACGGCGGCGCGAACGCGGTTATAGATTTGATGGACGGTGTTGTGCTCAAAGGGGATGAGAATGCAAAAGTCGTCTTGGCCCCAGTATCCTGCGACGCCCATCTCGGCATTCTCGATGTCTTTGAGGACCGTGCCCACATCGGCGAGCACGCGGTCGCCCTCGGCCTGTCCGTGCCATTCGTTGAACAGTCGCATATGACCCATGTCGACGGTGGCGATACACCAAGCGGCGTCGCGCCTTGTCTTAAGAAATGCGTTGGCACGCCGCATAAACTCGCTGGGTCGATAGAGGCCCGTGAGCGTATCGATGCGTTCGGCGACGGCGCTTTTACGCTCAATCTCGGGTATGGGGAGGCTGTCGTTGGGTGCAAGCCCGCCGGCGGCGCGAAGACGACGGTCGAGTTCGCCTAAAACAGCGGTCGCTTGATTGATTAAGCGCTCGTAAAAGGCCGGGACGACAAGACAGACGGGGGTAATGGTGTCGTTCGCGATTCGAACAGGAGCGAAAACGGCCTCTTTAAGATGATGGGTCAGTTGCTCGAATGCCTCGTGGTCCAGATCGTTGCTGAGCACGACGAACTGGGCGTTTCGCGAGCGGAAGACGCGACTTCTGCCGCGGGTGATCGATAGCATGCGGCCTGCGTATTCGGCGAGCATGTTGTCGACAGCCTCGGCCCCGTAGAGCTCGTTGAACTTTGCCGTGCCACAAACGCGGACCGCTATAAGCCCCGTCTCGCAACGGTCGCGACGGCAGGCATCGATAGCGTTGATCAGCATACGCTGCGTTCCGAGGCCCGTGGCGGCGTCGACGGTCTCGGCGAGTGAGTGGTTAACAAGTTCGCCGACATAGAGCGAGGGGGTATTTCCGTCGCCGTCGATGCGAAACCCGCGAGCGCGGCAGAGGACGTAGTCGCCCGCGGCATTGCGCATGCGGTACTGCATGACGCGGCGGTGTTTGGAGCCATTATAGATTTGGTCGATGTCGTTGATGTAGGCCTCAAGGTCATCGGGGTGGACGCGCGTTTTCCAGTAATCGTGGCAGTTGTCTACATGCTCAGAAGGAAGACCGAGATCGCGCAGGGCGCCTTGTGACCATAGGGTGCGATGTTTGTCCAAGTTCTCGATAAAGCAATAACGGCCTTCGTTGAGCATCGAAAAGGCGTCAAAAACGCGATCGCTTATTTCGAAGTCGTCGGTGTGGACTTGCGCGATATTGCGTCGATCAAGATGCATGGCATGGCGTAGCTTGTAGTCGTACATGCGATGGTCGGCATCGAGTGTCATGCGATTGGAGACTTCACCCAGGGCGGGGTCGGCGTGTGCCACTCCGTAGCTAAACGAGTGAGGCATCTCGGAATCGTTGTTTTTGAGTAGGACCGTTCGGCAGTGTTCCAGGCGCTCGGCGAGGTCGTCCTCGGTCGCAATCGTAGACAGGATGGCAAACTCGTCGCCGCCTATGCGAAACGCCGCCTCGTCCACTTTCATATACAGCTTGAGATAGAGACTTACCTGCAAGATATAGCGGTTGCCCTCGTCATGCCCAAAGACGTCATTGCAGTGCTTAAGGTTATCGATGTCGATAAACGCCATGGTCACGGGCAGTTCCTGCTCCCAGATTTCCTCTAGGGAATGGGCAAAGCCGCCGCGGTTACCAAGTCCGGTGAGCTGGTCGGTAAAGGCCGTCCTAATCAGATCATCCTGACGCTCGAGAAGGTCACGGACGGTCTTTTCGAGCGTTTCGGTGTAATTGCTGGCGGTGTCCATGTTGTAAGCGGCTTTCTGAGGTCGGGGCGGATGGCGTCGGGCGAGCTCGTAGTGTACACGCGTCGTTGCTCGGCGCCTTGCGTGTATCCAGGCCCCCGCCTTGCTGCGTTGTTGAGTTACTTTGCCGGCTAATGTTCGCTGTTGATAACAGCTGAGTAGTATAGACAACAGTGCACAATTATATATGGGCGCACATGCTGTGGGCGGCTATTATTCGCCAAACGGCAACGCCTGGGTGCGCATGAAAAATGCGACTGAGTCGATATATGTTGACGGGTATACTTGTCCCGTTTTAAAACGCAGGAACGGAGATGGTCACATGGCACAGCCGGATACGACGCGCACGGTGGGGCTTGCGCTCGAGGGAGGCGGCTACCGCGGTATGTATACGGCGGGCGTGCTCGACGTTTGGATGGAGCGCGGTTTGACCTGCGACCATATGGTGGGTGTCTCGGCGGGCGCGGCGTTTGGCTACAACTTTAAATCGCGCCAGATCGGCCGTGCCATTCGTTACAACAAGGCTTATTGCGCCGACAAGCGCTATGCGAGCGTGACCAGCTGGCTGCGAACCGGCGATATGTTCAATGCCGATTTTGCCTATCACGAGGTGCCTATCGAGCGCGATCCCATCGACTTGGAGGCGTATCGCGCCTGCCCCATGCGATTTACGTGCGTGTGTACCGATATCGAGACGGGCAAGGCCGTCTACCACGATCTACCGTATGGCGACGAGCGCGATATCGAGTGGATCCGGGCGTCGTCTGCCATTCCTGTGGCGACGCGTCCCGTTGCTATTGACGGGCATAAGTATCTGGATGGTGGCGTGGCTGATTCTATTCCCAGCTCATGGCTGTTTGCGCAGGGGTATGACCGCAATATCGTGGTACTCACGCAGCCGGCGGGCTTTGTGAAGCAGCCCAACAGCGTGATGCCCATGCTGCGGCGCGTGTTCCGTCACTATCCGGAGTTTGTTGCAGCGCTTGAGCATCGGCATGAGGTCTACAATGCCACGCTCGATGACCTGGCACGTCGAGAGGCTGCCGGGGAAATCTTTGTGGTGCGGCCGAGCGAATCGGTGAAGGTGCCGTCGCTGTGCCGCGAACCGGATGAGCTCGAGCGCATCTACCAGGTCGGCCGCCACGATGCAGAGGCGACTTTGCCGGCGTTGGAAGCGTATCTGGCGGGGTAAGGGTCGCATACGGAAAGCGCATCCCGGAATGGACGTTCGAACCGGGATGCGCTTTCCACTATTGAAGATATGAGGTTGCGAATCAGCTGCTCGGCCTATGCCTATGCCTGCTGCCAGGTGTCGACAAGCTCCTTGGCCGCGGCGTAGGGATCGTCGGCGCTGCAGACGGCGCTCACCACAAAGAAGCCGTCGACGCCGGTTGCCTTAAGCTGCGGCAAGTCGGCCGTCTTAACGCCGCCGCCCACCACGATGGGCACGGGGCTTGCCGCGTGGAGTGCGGCCAGGTCCTCAAAGCTCTTGGTGATGATGGAGCCATCGGCTGCGCGTCCGCAGTCGCGCTTGGTCTCGGTCTCGTGGAGCGGGCCGATGCCCAGGTAGTCGACCAGACTCATGTCGGCGGTCTTGACGTACTCGAGCATCTCCTCGCAACGGGCCGAAAGGCCCACAATGGCATCGGGGCCCAGCAGCTTGCGGCAGACCTCGACGGGAATGTCGCTCTGGCCTACGTGCACGCCATCGACGGCAATGCCCTGCTCGCGCGCGGCAAGCACACAGTCCAGACGGTCATCGATTAACAGGGCGACCTGACCGGTCTTGCCGGCCTGTGCGATTGCCTGCGCGGCGTCGTCGGTCAGCGCAATGATCTCGCGGGCGCTTGCCACCTTGGAGCGCACCTGGATGCAGGTAAAGCCGGCGTCGAGTGCCTGGGCCACCACATCGCCCACGGGGCGTCCGAGGGTGTTTTCGGGGCCGAGTACCAGATAGGCCGAGATATCAAGGTTGTCGCGGATGCTCATTGTGCTTCCTCCTGCTTTTTGATCTGTGCTTCCATGCGCTTGAGTTTGCCGGTCATGGTGTCGGTAAATCCGGGTCGAATATCGGCTTTGAGCACGACTTCGGTGCGGATGCCCTTGCTCGCCAACACAAAGGTCGCGTCGCGCACGACCTGCATGACCTCGTCCCAGTCGCCCTCGATCTCGGTGAACATCGAGGTGGTGCGGTTGGGAAGGCCGCTCTCGCGAATGACGCGCACGACCTCGGCGACCTCGGCGGACAGCTCGTCGCCGGTGCCGCATGGGGCGATGGCCACGGCGACGAGCGTGTTCATGCCGGCATTGGTTGCGGGTTCGGACATGGCTTATGCCTCCTCGAGCTCGAGTCGGTTGTCGGCAATATCCTGGGCGGTTGCGCGGTAGAGCTCGTCGATAAAGGCGACCTTAAAGCTTGCCGGGGCATCGGCGACGGCGGCGGCACGCGTGCCGGCAACGTTGTAGACGGCGGTGCCGCAGACTGCTGCCGTAAACGGATCGGTAGCACAGGCGTACACGGCCAGCACGCCGCCCTGCGAGCAACCGCAGCCGGTGATCTTGGACATGAGCGGGCTGCCGCCGTGGGATTTGGCCACGGTCGTGCCGTCGGTAATCAGGTCGACTTCGCCCGAGACCACAACGGCGCCGCCGGTGTAGCGAGCGAGCGCCACGGCGGCATCGCGGGCGGCATCGACCGTGTCGGTGGTATCGACACCGCGCACGCGGCTCAGATCGGCTGCCTCGCCCTCAAGACCCCACAGGCCGGCAAGCGCGATGATCTCGGAGGCGTTGCCGCGCACGATGGCGGGCTTGTACTGCTTGAGCTCGTTTACCAGCTGGGTGCGCAGGCTGCCGATGCCCAGGCCCACCGGGTCGAGCACCCAGGGCTTGCCGGCGTCGTGTGCCGCCTTGGCCGCGCGGGGAATCGTCTGCTCGTAGATGGGGAAGAGCGTGCCCATGTTGAGATAGATGGCGCCGCCGCCGGCAACGAGCGCCTCGCCCTCGTCGGGCAGATAGACCATGGCGGCCGAACCGCCCACGGCGAGCTGCGCGTTGGCGACAAAGTCGATCGTCACCGTGTTGGTGATGGAGCCGGCCATCGGATTGGTGGCTCGAATCTCCTCTACGGCCTTGACCATATGTTGCTTAAGCTGTTCCGAATCAATCACTGCACATGCCTCCTTGGCATAGAAAAGGGGCGCTGTGCATAGACAGCGCCCCTGTAAAGGCGGCATGCTCCCTACGCCAGCATTAACTGACAGGTTCAAAGGATTGGGCCCTATGCCCTCTCAGCCTTGTGGTTTGCACCGCCGGCACTCCCGCATCGAATCTGTTGTTCCCTATACTAGCGCACCTGCCAATATGGGACAGGTTTATTTTGGCAGGTGGCAACAGGGGCGCTGCATTTTCCCAGATAAAACCTGCCAAGATAAACCTGTCCCTTATTGGCAGGTCGTTACAATAGACGGGATAAAGAATGACCGAGGGGACCTTATGATCAAACTTGTGCTGACCGATATGGACGATACGCTGATTCCTGCTGGACACGATGGCGCCAGCGACTGCGCCATCGAGGGCATTCATGCCATGCAGGCGGCGGGCCTGCATTTTGGCCCGGTTTCGGGTCGCCAGCCGTCCGCGATGAGCTGGATGTTCAAAAATTGTTCCGAGTGCTTCTCGACCGGCGCGTTCTGCAACGGCCAGGTAATGTTTGTCGACGGTCAGGCGGTCGCTTCGCGCGCGACCGACAATGCCGCCCTTATGCGCTTGGCTGACTATTTGGAACAGGAGACCGATGATACGTACCTGAAGGTCTACAGCCTGGGTGATGACTTTTGGGGTAACGATGCCTATTGCGTGACGAGCGACCCCGAGCGCGTGCGCCGCGCCATGGAGTCGGGCGGTAATGCGTGGCTCAAAGGCGAAGAGGCCCCGTGCCGTCCTGTTGTCGATGATGCCCCGGTGTTTAAGGCGAATATTTGGAGTGCCCGTTCACGTGAGGAGCTCGTGGAGCTACGCGAGCGCGTTGCCGCCGAGGTGCCGGAGCTCTCGCTCGTGTTTCCCAACAATCGTGTGCGCCTGTTCGACATCCTTCCAGCAGGTTGGGACAAGGGTTGCGCCGCGCTGGAGCTTGCGCGCGCTTTGGACCTGACGCTCGACGAGGTGGCCGTGTTCGGTGATTCCGATAACGATCTGCCCATGATCGATGCCGTTCCCAACTCCGTTGCAGTCGCCAATGCCAACGAGGCTGTTACGGCTGCCGCGCGCTGGCATATCGGCGCTGCGGCAGACGATGCGGTTGCCGGGGCTCTGCATCAGATTGCCGACTGCGCCGCGACGGGGGAGATGCCGCCGTTTATGCGTCAGATGGATGCGACGGGTTTCGACGTCACGAACGTCTAGGGAGAAAGCTATGAAGCTTCAGCAGCTCAGGTATGTCGTCAAAGTTGCCGAATGCGGCAGCATCACCGAGGCCTCGCGCCGGCTCTTTGTGTCGCAGCCTTCGATTACCGCATCGATTCGCGATCTCGAAAACGAGATGGGTGTGCATATCTTTGAGCGCACCAACAAGGGCGTCATTGTGTCCGAGGAAGGCGAGACCTTCTTGGGCTACGCGCGCCAGGTGCTCGACCAGGCCGACCTGCTCGAGGGCAAGTACAAAGGCACGTTCGAGCAGGTGCCGCACTTTAGTGTGAGCTGCCAGCATTATTCCTTTGCCGTTAATGCGTTTGTCGATGTGATCCGCGAGTTCGATGCCGCGCGCTACGACTTTACCCTGCGCGAGGAGCAGACCCACGAAATTATCGAGGATGTCGCGCATATGAAAAGCGAACTCGGCATCCTGTATCTGTCGGAGCACAATCGCGAGGTCATCGAGCGCATGCTTGCCGCCAACGAGCTCGTGTTCGAAGGGCTCTTCTGCGCCACGCCGCATGTCTTCGTCTGCGCCGACCATCCGCTGGCGGGCCGCTCCAGCGTGACGCTCGAGGATCTGGAAGACTACCCGTTCCTGTCCTACGAGCAGGGCAGCTACAACTCGTTTTACTATTCCGAGGAGCTGACCTCGACGTTCGAGCGTCGCAAAAATATCCGCGTGCGCGACCGTGCGACGTTGTTCAATTTGGCCATGGGCCTCAACGGCTACACGGTATGCTCGGGCGTGATCAGCCACGAGCTCAACGGCCCCGGCATTATCTCGATTCCGCTCGACGTGGACGAGTACATGGAGATTGGCATCATCACGCGCAAGAACACGACGCTCACGCGCTACGGTCGGGCCTATATCGACGCGATTCGTCAGCATATCTAGGCTGCTGTGCTCCGCACGGTTCAAGTCTCTTTATGACAGTCCAGACTGATATAGGAAGCATCTATATCAAACTGTTATAAACGTATATTTTACGATGACCATATGAGCGCTCATACTCTGTCCCAGTAAAGCAACCAATGCAAAGGGAGATACCTATGAGCACTTCGATTCAACCGAACGCGCCGTTTCGCGCCGATATCGTCGGCAGTTTTCTTCGTCCGCAGGCTGTAAAGGATGCCCGTGCCGCCTATGTCGCGGGTAAACTCGACGCTTCCGGCCTTAAGGCCGTCGAGGACGAGGCCATCCGCGACTTAGTGGCTAAGCAGAAGGCTGCCGGCCTGCAGGTGATTACCGATGGCGAGTTCCGCCGCAGCTACTGGCACCTCGATTTTATGTGGGGACTCAACGGCATTGAGCGCCGCGCCTCGCGCACGGGCTACATGTTTCACGATGAGGAGACTACCGCCGACACCGCCGCGGTAACCGGTCCCATTAGCGGCGAGAACCATCCGTTCGTCGAGCACTTCAAATTTGTCAAGTCGCTCGAGGGTGAGGGCCAGATCGCGCGCCAGACCATTCCGGCGCCGATCCAGACGTTCTCCGAAGTCACACTCGACCGCTGTGATGGCCAGCAGGAGAGCCTGCGTGCCGTCTATAAGACCGACGAAGAGCTCGCCGATGCCATTGCCGCAGCATACCGCACCGTGATTGCCGACCTGTATGCCGCGGGCTGCCGCAACATCCAATTTGATGACTGCACCTGGGGCATCTATTGCGATACCGACTTTGTGTCCAAGACCGGCATGAGCCCGGTTGACCTGCAAAAAGTGAGCGAGCTGGGCGTGGCGCTCAACAATGCCGCCATCGCGGGCAAGCCCGACGATCTG
Organism: uncultured Collinsella sp.; assembly: GCA_959026725.1. Classification (GTDB taxonomy): domain Bacteria; phylum Actinomycetota; class Coriobacteriia; order Coriobacteriales; family Coriobacteriaceae; genus Collinsella. The sequence goes on along the minus strand of CAUFMG010000004.1, from coordinate 87,215 downwards.
GTTATCAATACGCACGTGTGTCGCGGCAACTATCACTCCACGTATGCCTTCGAGGGTGGTTACGATCCCATTGCACCGTACCTGTTTGCGCACGAGGACGTCGATGCGTTCTACCTTGAGTTCGATACGCCGCGCGCCGGTGGCTTTGAGCCGCTCAAGTACGTTGCTCCCGGCAAGAAGGTCGTGCTGGGACTGGTCACTACAAAGGCGGCTGAGCTTGAGGACGAGGACGTTATCGTCGAACGTATCCACGAGGCCGCAAAGTATGTGCCGCTCGAGAACCTGTACCTGTCGCCCCAGTGCGGCTTTGCCAGCTGTGAGATTGGCAACAAGCTGACCGAGGACGAGCAGTGGGCAAAGATCGCGCTGGTCAAGCGCATTGCCGAGCGCGTTTGGAAGTAACGCTACCGTTTGCAGGTGACGGCGCGCGCGAGACATGGTGTATCACGTACAATGGTTCGGATCGTATCGTTCGGGCAGGTTATCTGATATGCCTGATCGCCCTTCCATCATGAAAGGACTTCCATGTCCCAATCCTCGACGCCCGCCGTCACCGATGCCATCTACGATGCATCGTCGCTCGGCCGCCCGCGCATGTTTGTGTTGGGTTTGCAACACATGTTTGCGATGTTCGGAGCCACGGTGCTCGTGCCCGTGCTCACCGGCCTTTCCGTTTCGGCGACGCTTCTGTTCGCCGGCATCGGCACGCTGCTGTTCCACTTCCTGTCGCGCGGTAAGGTGCCGGCATTTTTGGGCTCATCGTTTGCCTTTATTGCCGGTTATGCCGCAATCGCGCCCAACGGAGAGACCGAGCTTTTGCCCTACGCCTGCCTGGGCGTAGCCTGCGCCGGCCTGCTCTATCCGGTGCTGGCGGCCCTGTTCCGTGCCTTTGGCGCCAAGCGCGTTATGCGTTTCTTCCCGCCGGTGGTGACCGGCCCCATCGTCATTTCCATCGGCCTGATCTTGGCAAGCTCTGCCATTGCCAACTGCCAGACCAACTGGCTTGTCGCCGTTGTCGCTGTGGCCGTGATCGTCATCTGCAATATTTGGGGCCGCGGCATGGTCAAGATCGTGCCGATTTTGCTGGGCGTTGTGGTGAGCTATGCCGTTGCGGCCGCGTTGGGCGAGGTCGACTTCTCTGGCGTCGCAGCCGCCCCCTGGGTCGGTCTGCCCATCGTGTGGGGCAACACCGTGTTTGCGCTCTTTGGCCCGCAGTTCGATAGCGGTCTTGCCACGACGGCCATCATCACCATCATGCCGCTGGCCTTTGCGACCATGATTGAGCACATTGGCGATATCTCCGCCATTGGCTCTACCTGCGAACGCAATTACATTGCCGATCCCGGTCTGCACCGTACCCTACTCGGCGATGGCCTGGCGACCATCTTGGCGTCGCTCTTTGGCGCTCCGGCCAACACCACGTATGGCGAGAACACCGGCGTGCTTGCGCTTACGCGCGTGTTCGACCCGCGTGTGATTCGCATTGCCGCCTGCTGCGCCATTGTGCTTTCGTTCTGCCCCAAGTTTGCTGCGGTGATTGCCGCCATGCCGGCGTGCGTTATCGGCGGTGTGTCGCTCGTGCTCTACGGCATGATCAGCGCCGTTGGCGTGCGTAACCTCATCGAGAATCAGGTTGATTTCCAGAACAACCGCAACGTGCTGGTGGCGGCTCTGGTGCTCGTGCTTTCGCTCGGCATTGCCTACAGTACCGCCGGTGCCATCGTGCTGGAGCTGGGCGGCGTGACGATTTCGCTTTCGGGCCTTGCCGTGGGCTCGCTGGTGGGCATTGTGCTCAACGCCATCCTGCCCGGTAATGACTTTGAGTTCGATACTTCCGAGCTTGAGGAGACTGCTGAATAGTAGCTGCGTTCAGCCAAATTAAAAATGGCGTCCATGCGTATGTACGCGTGGACGCCATTTTTAATGCGTCAGTATCCAGTGGATGCCGCGCGCCATGCGCAGGTCAGTTTGGGCAAAGTGATTGCCGGGGTTGAGCTCCAGTGTTGTTGGAATGTCGCGCTCGATAAACAGCTCTTCCATCGCACGCGTATCGTCGAGTACGTGCCGCATCATGCGGTTGGGCGTCTTGGTTTCCTTTTTACCGAGCGACAGATAGGCGGCGTCGGGCGTGGCTGCCATCGTGCGCTCGCGCGCGTAGTCGATAAAGCCGGGGAACCACAGCGACCCCGATGCACTTGCCGCGCGCTCAAAGACATCTGTTTGCCAAAGTGCCCACAGTGAAAAAAGACCCGCCAACGAGTAGCCGGCAATGCCGCGCCAGGTGGGCGGGCAGGGAAGTGATGATTCGGCCTCTGGGATTATCTGCTTCAACAACTCGTCAAGAAAACCAGCAGCCTGTCCACCAAAGGGCTCGGCATCTCGTATAGTTCCCTCACATTCCCAGGGGCTAAGCTCGCGATTCCAATCGAGCCCTCCAATGGCGACAAGGGTGAATGGCGGGCAGTCGAGCTCTCGGCAGCGCTCGTAGACTTCACTACCGTCGCCCATAACCACGGGGAGGTAGATGACGGGCGCGCTTTCGGCATGCTGTGCATGAACGGTTATCTGCTTTTGATGCGCTTCCATGACGGGCTTCTCTCGGCGTTGTGATATCGACGGCCCCCATTGTCGCACGCCGGCTCATGCAGGTTGGGCTAGACCAAAGACAATCTCGTGCATACCCTGCGGACGCATATGGAAAACGCCACCGCCGGAGGGGAGCTCGGCGGTGGCGTTGTTAAACGGTGCTGGGACTCGGGGCCTTCGCGGGAGCTGCCATGTGCGCAGAGGCGTCTAAGAGCGCTTGCGGCTCGCCATGGTGCCTGCGGCGATAGCGGCTGTTCCCGCAAGGACGGTTGCCACGATGGCCGCACCCGAGGTGTCGCCGGTTGCCGCGAGCACGCCGGTAGTCTTGGCTTTCGTGATTGAAGCCGCAACGGCCTTGGTCGGCTTTGAGCCCTCAGGCTTGGGGTTCTGCTTGGACTCCGCGGGCTTGCTTTCTGCGGGCTTGGTCTCGTCGGGCTTGGGGTCTTCCGGCTTGGCTACCTCGGGAGGTGCGATGACCATGCTCTTGGCGACAGCTTCGTTATAGGGGGAGTCGATCACAGCGTCGCCCGTGCCGATGGCTTGGCCTGCCTCGTAGATGCCGTCACGGAGCTTGCGATAGTCAATGACCTTGCCGCCTTCGGGCGTCTGGATGGCGGCGTTCTCAATCTTGATGGTGCCGATTGTCTTGCCGTCAGCGCTCATGGCACGGGCAAAGATTGCCGCTGTATCTCCTTCGGCCGTTACCTTGCTGCGGATGATCGAGATGACTGCGGGTGTGACGCCCTCGCTGGTCTGGGCGATGATGCCGATGTTCTCGCCTTGGGGCTCGGGGCTCGTCTCACCATCTTGGTTTTCGCTGTAGGGGATGGGGCCGTCGCCGTTCTCGACATAGCGGGCTATGGCCTTGACAACGGAGTCGCTGATGTAGATGTGGCCACCCTCCTCGTTGGGTCGATCGTTTCTGGTGGAGAATGCAGCCGAAACCTCGCCTTCCGCAAACGCGTCCACGGTGGAGCCGTTCTTGACGACGATATCGTCTTGGTAGGTGAAGAGGGCAATGGCGTCACCGTATCTGCCTTTACTTGCGCGGACTGTCACGTTTGCATGATCGAGTGTGATGCCCTTGTGGGCATAGACGCCATATTCAACACCGTTTGCGTTGAGGGAGGCGTTTGTGGCTGCGAGGCTGCCCTTGGCCTCGACGGCGGCGTCTTTCTCGGAGCTCGCCTTGACCTGGCTGCCGTCCGAGATATTGATGTTGCCGCCGCTCCAAATGGCCTCACCATCGGCTGAGCTTGCCTCGACTGTGCCGCCACCCTTGATGGTGAGGTTCTTGTCGGTTCCGATACCCTTGTCCTTGGTAGCCCTGGCGGTGACGGCCCCGCTGTCGTCAATCGTGATATTGCCGTTTGCCCTGATGCCATCCGATACGCCCGTGGCGTTGACGTTGCCCGAACCTTTGATAGCGAGATCGCCCTCGGCGTCGATGGCATCAAACCCAGCGCTCGTGGCGTTGACGGATCCGGCTCCGTCGATGTTGATATTACCCGTGGAGAGGATAGCGTCCTCAGTAGATGTCACGCTGAGCGTGCTGCCCGCGTCGCCTTGGATATTGAGCTCGGCGTTCTCATTCTTGCCATGAGAAGCCTTGATGCCTTCGATCCAGTCGGCAGTGACGATGTTGTTTCCCGAGTAATTCACGTTGAGCTTGCCTGCGGCCTGGATCTCGCCGCCGTTATAGTTGTTGAGCTTCAAGTCGTCGGCGCCGTCCCACGACCAGGTGCCGGTCTCGTCGCCCGCCGCAGTGCCGGCGTTGTATTTGGTTTCGCCGACCTTGACCCATTCCGCCGCGAGCGAGACGCTCGGCATGAGCAGCGAGCTCACCGTGAGCGCGCACACGGCGCCTACGACGATGCGGCGCGTCACGCGGCGCCAGCTGCCGTGCGCGAGTCCTATGCGACGGCGAACGTCGGGTTCGGCAACATGGGTTCCGGCGGTAGTGTCATTGCGTTTGGGGGTCGTGAACAAGGCTGCCATGGTTGCTCCCGTTCTCATAGGGCCTATACGGCTAGGTTCAGCGTATCTGCTGGATGTTGCCGGCGGTAGTGCCGTTTGGAGGGCAAAATGGCCAAAATGGGGGAGAAATAGGCCGCACGCCGGCGCAGGGACCAACGCTAAAAGAAAAGCGCGGGGCCGCATGGCGACTCCGCGCTTTATTGTTCAGCTTTTGCAGCCTTGCCCTTACGCTACGAAGAAGTAGACGGGGAAGGCAAGGGCTGCGATCCACCCGTCCTGTGCGAAAAAGTGTTTACGAGCGTTTGCGACTCGCCAGGGCGCCTGCGGCGATGGCGGCTGTTCCCGCAAGGGCGGCTGCCACGATGGCTGCGTTCGAGGTGTCGCCGGTTGCCGCGAGCTTGCCGACGGTCTTGGCTCCCTTGGCTGCAACTGCAACGGTCTTGGTTGTCTTCGTGCCCTCGGACTTGGAACCCTCGGGCTTGGTCTTGCCGTGCTTTTCCTCGGGCTTGGTCTCCTCGGGAGGCACGATGACCGTGCTCTTGGCGACAGCGGCGTCATAGGGGGAGTCAATCGTGGCATCGCCCGTGCCGATGGTCTGCCCCGCCTTGTAGACGATGCCGTCGCTGAGCTCTTCCTTGTTGCGATAGTCAATGACTTTGCCGCCTGCAGGCGTCTGGATGGTGGCGTCCTTGATTTCGATGGTGCCGATCGCCTTGCCGTCCGCGCTCATGGCAAGGGCGAAGATAGCCGCCGTGTCTCCCTCGGCCGTGACCTTGCTGCGGACGATCGAGATGGTCGCGGGCGTGATGCCCTTCTCGGTCTGCGCGAAGATGCCGATGTTCAGGCCCTCGGACTCAGGGATGATTTCGTCGTTTTGGTCTCCACTGTAGTGGTCGGGGCCGTCGCCGCCGGTCTCGGCATAGCGGGCTATGGCCTTGACAACGGAGTCGCTGATGTAGATATGGCCACCCGCTTCGTCGGAGTAGAAATTACTGGTGGAGATTGCAACCGAGAACCTGCCTTCTGCGAGCGCATCCACAGTCGAGCCGTTCTTGATGACGATGCCGTCCTCATCGGTGAAGAGTGCGCTGGCTTCCCCGCCATCTGAGCTTGCGCGGACCGTCACGGTCGCGCCATCGAGCGTGATGCCCTTGTAGACATAGATGCCATACCCAACGCCACTTGCGTTGAGGGAAGCGTTCGTGACCGTGAGGCTGTTTTTACCGTCGATGGCGGCGTCTTCCTCGGAGCTTGCCTTGACCTGGCTGCCACCCGAGATCTCGATGTTGCCGTCGGCCCAAATCGCATTGTCTTTGATAGAGCTTGCCTCTACCTTGCCGCCGCCCTTTATGATGAGGTTCTCGTTAGCATCGATACCCTGATCCTCGGTGGCCTTGGCGGTGACGGTTCCGCTGTTGTCGATCGTGATGTTGCCGTCGGCCCTGATGCCATCCGAATCGCCCGTGGCGTTAACGTTTCCCGAGCCCTTGATGGTGACATCGCCCCCGGCATCGATGGCATCGTGCTCGGTGCTCGTGGCGTTGACAGTGCCAGCGCCGTCGATGTTGATGTTGCCGACGGAAGTGATGGCGTCACGAGAAGATGTCACGTTGAGCGTGCTGGACGCGTCGCCCTGAATATTAAGCTCGGCGTTCTCGTTCGCGCCATCCTTAACCTTGATGCCGCGGCCGTTGTCGTTAGTGACGGTGTTGTTGCCCTCGTAGCTCACGTTGAGCTTGCCCGCTGCCTCGATCGCGCCGCCGTTATAGCCGTTGAGCTTCATGTCGTCGGCGCCGTCCCAGCTCCAGGTGCCGGCGGCGTCGCCCGCCGCGGTGCCGGCGTTGTATTGGGTGCCGCCGACGTCCACCCACTCGGCCGCGAGCGAGACGCTCGGCATGAGCAGCGAACTTACCGTGAGCGCGCATACGGCGCCTACAACGATGCGGCGTGTCACGCGGCGCCAGCTGCCGTGTGCGAGCAGCGTGCGACGGCGCACGTCGGGCTCGACAAAATGGGCTCCAGAGGTTTTGTCATTGCGCTTGGGGGTCGTGAACAAGGCGGCCATGGTTACTCCCATCCTCATAGGGCCTATGCGATTACGCCCAGCATATCTGCAGGATGTAGCCGGCGGTAGTGCCGTTTGGAGGGCAAAATGTCCAAAACTTGGGAAGCAATACATCGCGCATCCGTGCGTTGCCTGGGCTTAAAAGAAAAGCGCGGAGCCGCTCGATGCGACTCCGCGCTTTGGTGTTCTGCTTTGGCAGCTTTGCCGTTACGCTACGAAGAAGTAGACGAGGAAGGCAAGGGCTGCGATCCACATGAGCGGCTTGATCTTGGAGGCCTCGCCCTTAAAGAGCGCGACGATCACGTAGGCGATAAAGCCCAGGCCAATGCCGGCGGAGATGGAGTAGGTGAAGGGCACGCCGGCGACAATCATGAACGCCGGGAAGCCCTGCGACACGTCGGACCAGTCGATCTCGGAGGCCTCGCTCATCATGAGGTAGCCGACGTAGACCAGAGCACCGCAGGTGGCGGCACTGGAAACGATGGTGACGATGGGGGAGAAGAACGCGGCGAGAATGAACAGCACGCCGGTGGTGACGGAGGTGAGGCCCGTGCGACCACCGTCGGCAGCGCCAGAGGTGGACTCGACGAAGGTAGTGATGGAGGAGACGCCCATAAAGCCACCGGCAGCAGCGGCCACGGAGTCGACGACCAGGATGGGACGGATGTCCTCGACATTGCCGTCCTCGGTCAAGAACTCGCCCTGCTTGGCGACGGCCATCGCGGTGCCCATGGTGTCGAAGAAGTCGCTCATGAGCAGCGAGAAGGCAACGACGAGCAGCATCGGGTCGGTCAGGACCTTCACGATGGCAAGGTTGCCGTCGGCAGTGCTGGCAAACGGGGCGCCGAAGGTCGAGAAGTCGAGCGGTGCGATGAGGCCCTCGGGCGCATGGGTGACGCCCAGCGGGATTCCGGCGATAACGGCGACGATGATGCCGATGAGCAGCGAGCCCGGCACGTTGCGGGAAGCCAGGGCAACCGTCACGACGATGGAGATGATGCCGACGATAAAGGTGGGGGAGGCGATGTCGCCCAGGCCGACGAGCGTACCGGCGCCAGCGGTGATGATGCCGGCGTCGCACAGGCCGATCATGGCGATAAACAGGCCCAGACCCACCGAGATGGCGTGGCGCAGGACCACGGGGATGGCGTCCATGATGGCCTCGCGCAGGCCGCAAAGGACGAGCAGCAAGATGACGACGCCCTCGAGGAAGATAACGCTCATGGCCACGTGCCAGTCGCCGCCGCACATGGTGGTGGCGATGCCCGCAATCATGGCGTTGATGCCCAGACCCGACGCACAGGCGAGCGGGCGGTTGGCGAAGATGCCCATGCAGATGGTCATGATGCCGGCGCCCAGGCAGGTGGCGCAGGCGAGCGCTCCCGCATCGATGCCAGCGCCCGAGAGCACTGCGGGGTTGACGGCGATGATGTAGGCCATCGCCAGGAATGTTGTCAGTCCAGCGCGAAGTTCGGTCCCGATTGTGGACTTGCGCTCACTGACGTGAAAAAGTTCGTCCATGCATACCCTTTCCTTGTTCGGCCCCGAGTTTAGGCCGATTGACACGAACTCACTTACTATATCGTCTTTACAACCTTGCTGTTCCTCGCATGTTGATGTTCGGCGCTTTGTAGCAGACGGACGGTATTTTTCGCATGAGAATGTGTGGGTACCGTATACTTAAGCGGTTACAACGACCCCTATGGAGGAACGTATGATTAAAGAGCTTTGCCACGACGAGGCTATCCTGTCCCAGCGTTGCGAGGTTGCGACTGTCGAGGACGAGTCGGTCGCTCAGGATCTGATTGATACCATCAAGTCGCTCGATGATGCCGGCTGCTTGGCTGCCAACCAGATCGGCGTCACCAAGAAGGTCTGCGTCTATCTGGACGATGCCGGCGAGCCCCACGTGCTCTACAACCCCCGTCTGGTGTTTGGCCTGGGCGCCAGTAAGATGGAGGAGAGCTGCCTGACGCACGAGGAGGTCACCAAGTCCACGCGCTATATCAAGTGCAAGGTTGCCTTTGACCAGATCGTCGACGGCAAGATGAAGGAGTGCCGCCGCGACTACGCGGGCTTTGAGGCGCAGATGATCCAGCATATGATCGATCACTGTCAAGGCAAACTTGTCTAGGGTGACTACAGCACCGCACTTCGTCTCTTTTGGTCCGGGCGTGACATTGTTGTCATGTCCGGGCTTTTGTGTTTAGCGCCTTTTTGTTTGGAGACAATGAGCTTAGCAAGGACGTATGGCTAGGAGGCGCTATGTGTACGAGTATTCGATTTACCGATAATTCTGGCCACATGTATCTGGGCCGCAACCTCGACTGGAGCTTTGACTACGGCCAACAGGTTCGCGTGATGCCGCGCGGGTTTCACATTCCGTATTCGTTTATCGACGACGCGACAGCGGCACACGCGATAATCGGCATGTGCATCGATTACGAGAACTATCCCATGTTTTTCGACTGCGGCAACGATGCGGGTCTGGCTGTGGCGGGACTCAACTTCCCCGGCTATGCCAAGTATGCCGAGGGCCCGGTTGATGGAAAGACCAATATCGCGGCCTATGAGTTTCCCCTGTGGGTGGCAGCGACGTTCTCGACGGTCGACGAGGTCGAGGCCGCGCTGCACGACACGGTGATTGTCGCCAAATCTGCCGGAGAGGGGCTGGGCGTGTCGCTGCTGCATTGGATTATCGGCGACAGCCAACGCAGCATCGTGGTCGAGATGATGGCTGACGGCCTGCATGTATACGACGATCCGGTCGACACCCTTGCCAACCAGCCGACCTTCCCGTGGCACATGGAAAACCTGCGCACCTATATCACCGCCACAAGCGATTTTCCGCAGACTGCGACATGGCGTGGCGCTGAGCTCAAGCCTTATGGCGCGGGTGCCGGCATGCGCGGTATTCCGGGAGACTTCTATTCGCCGAGCCGTTTTGTAAAGGCGGCGTACCTCAACGCCAACTATCCGCAAAAGGGCAGCGAGGCCGAAAACGTCATTCGCATGTTCCGTTCGCTCGAAGGTGTGGCAATGATCGAGGGCGCGTCCAAGATGGGTGACGGCAAGTTCGAGAAGACGATCTACACCGGCTGCTTTAGCGCACGAACGGGCAACTATTACTACTTGACGTATGAAGATCCCGCGATTCGCTATGTGAGCCTCGCGGATGCCGAGGATGCGGGCCCCGACAAGCTCGCGGTCCCCGAGCCGCGTCGTCCGTAGGTCGCAGAACAGCTGCAACGCAAAACGGCCCTGCATCTCGTTGAGGTGCAGGGCCGTTGTCTTTGGCGCGTTAGGCGCTAGAAGTTGGCATCGTTGAGTTGCGCGCTCTCGAGTCCGTCGAGCTGCTGCTGCTCGGGCGTGTCGGCGACGCTTTCGAGCTGCTCGGTAGGGTCGACATTCATGCTCTTGCCGGCTTCGTTGCCGTTGACCAGGTCGTCGGAGAAGATGTCGACTTCCATCTCCTCGGCTTCCTCAACCTGAACCTCCAGCGGTACCTGGGTGCGCACGAGCTTGACGGCCGGTCGCATGCGGGCAAAGAGCGGCACGTACTCGATGATGATGGCCGAGTTCTCAAGGCCGTACCAACGTGCCGGGCTTCCGCAGGCGCGGCGGACAGCGTACTTGATGGCCATGACGCGATGGTCGTTGCGGTTGATGTCCGTCTCGGGGGCGAGCATCTTGCGCAGCATGCAAAAACGGAAGTCGCCCACATTGCCGCGCGTCTCATAGATAGAGTAGGTGTGATGCTGCGGCGGCAGCTCGCCCGACGCCATCAGGTCGCCAACGATCTGGCGCAGGTAGGCGTTGATGCGCTGGTTAACCTTGAAGCCAAGGTCCAAGCGTACGCGGAACAAGAAGTCCGTGCCAAAGGTCTCGACGGAATACTCGTGCGTATAGGGCTCGTCGGTAACGTGTACGTTGATGAACCAATATGCCTTGGCACGCTTGGGGTGCTTGTCCAGGATGGAATAGAGCACGTCGCGGTCGAGCGTGAGCGGGTCGGGGCTGTTGGTAAGAAATACCAGATTGTCAGCGAGTACGGGATAGGTCTCGTCATTGCGCAGGCGATTGAGCTGGTCGATGTACTTGGAGACGGGCAGCAGAATCGTCTGTGTGCGCTCGATGGCGGTGCCGCGACGCCACACATACATAAGGCCAAACAGCAGTGCGGCCAGGAAGATCATCACATAGCCGCCGTCAAAGAACATGGTGAGGCACGAAGCGAAGAAGCACAGCTCAATGGCGCCAAAAAGCAGGGCGAAGACGCAGGCGCCCAGTCTGTGCTTGAGAATGCCGACGATATAGCTCGTCAAAAGCGTCGTGGTCATAAGCATGGTCACGGTAATGGCGAGGCCATAGGCGCTCTCCATGCGCTCGGAGTTCTGGAACAGCAGCACGATGAAGATGCAGCCGACCCACATGATGTTGTTGACGAGTGGAATATAAAGCTGGCCCTTGGTGTCGCTGGGGTAGTGGATGCGCAGGTGCGGCATAAGGTTGAGGCGCGTTGCCTCCGAAACCAACGAGAACGAGCCGGTAATGAGCGCCTGCGAGGCGATGATGGCCGCCACGGCCGAAAGCACGATGGCAAAGGGGCGCAGGGGCTCAGGAAGCATCATATAGAACGGGTTGACGATATCCATCGCGAGCATCTGGGGGTTGGAGTTATTGGCGAGCAGCCAAGCGCCTTGACCCAGATAGTTGAGGATAAGGGCCGCCTTAACAAACGGCCAGGATGCATAGATGTTTGCCTTGCCAACGTGGCCCATGTCCGAGTAGAGGGCCTCGGCGCCGGTCGTCGACAGAAAGACAAAGCCGAGCACCATAATGCCCGAGTGGTTGATGGGCGAGAACAGGAACATGATGCCGCGGATGGGGTTGAGCGCGCGCAAGATGGACAGGTTACCGAGCATGTTGAACAGGCCGGCGCCTGCCAGGAACAGGAACCACAGCGTCATGAGCGGACCGAACAGCTTGCCGATTGACGAGGTGCCAGCGCGCTGCATGGCAAACAGGCCGCAGATAATGATGATGGTAATAATGATGACGTTAGTTTGCCCGTCACCCAACAGCGCGTGGCCCCACTCGATGGTGCGCAGACCCTCGATGGCTGTGGTGACCGTGACAGCGGGGGTGAGGATGCCGTCGGCGAGCAGCGCCGCACCGCCGATCATGGCGGGGAGAATCAGCCACGGTGCCACCTTGCGCACCAGGCTAAACAGGGCGAAGATGCCGCCTTCGTTGTGGTTGTCGGCCTTCATGGCGATTACCACGTACTTGACCGTGGTCACGAGCGTCATGGTCCAGATGACGAGCGAAAGCGCGCCCAGGATCATGTCCTCGCTGACGGTACCGATGCCGCCGTTGTTGGCGACGATTGATTTCATGGTGTACATGGGGCTCGTGCCGATGTCGCCATAGACGACGCCGAGCGTTACGAGCAGCATGCCAGCGGAGAGGGGGATGGCTCCGTGCCCGCCTTGCCCGCGCTGGTCTTGGAGGTTTGCCTCCAGCTTGTTGTGTGCCACGTGGACTCCCTTGGACATCTGGCCTCTGCCACGAGCAGTAGACCTTTATGCCATCTTTATACATATAAGAGCAGTTTGGCACATCGGGGTGTTTTAGACAATAATCCCCATCTGGGGATTATTCATGTACGCAGGTAGCATTTCGAAGCAAAGGCTTTTAAGCACGTGCTGTCTGGGCGATGCCGGCCTTGGCGTTTGCGCGTTTGCCGGCGAGTTCGCAAAAAATCGCGCCGCCGATGATAAGCGCGGCGCCCATCAGACGGACCGGTGTTATGGTTTCGCCCAAAAGGACGGCCGAGAACACGACGGCCGAAAGCGGCTCAAGGTAGCCGACGACGGCGACGGTCTGCACGGGCAGTTTGGCGACGGCGCTAAAGTAGAGCAGACAACCGAGTCCGGTGTTGACAATGCCGAGCATGGCAACGGCGCGCCAATCGATGCCGGCGGCAATGCTGGGGGAGAGGAACGAGGGGGCGCCTTGGGTGACGAGCGTGAGGACCAGCGCGGTCACAAAGGCGGCGCTCACCTGGAGCGTGGAGTTCTCGAGACCTTCGATATGTGGCGCTCCCTTGCTGGCAATGACCATCAACGCGTAGCAGAAGGCCGAGGCGATGCCGCACACGATGCCTGCGATGGGCATATTGCCGCCGAGGCCTTGGGCCGCGATGAGGAAGGCGCCGCAGGCGACGGCGATAAACCCGGCGATTTTACCGCCGGTCAGCTTCTCGCCAAAAATGAGCGGGGAGAGGGCCATAACGATGATGGGGCCGCAGTAATACAGCAGCGAGGAGATGCCAACGCCAATAGTCTGGTAGGCGCGGAACAGGAATATCCAGCTGGCGCCCAGTGCGGCCCCCGAGAGGATGAGAGCCGCAGCTTCGCGGGGGCGAGACGGTGCCTGCAGCTTATGGCGTTGGGTGATGGCGAGGATGGTGACAAGCGAGACCGCGCCCAAAAACGTGCGTAGTAGCACAATGTCGGAGCTCGGCAGCGCGATGGCAGCGGCGATGATGCCGTTGGAGCCAAACAATAGCAATGCTGCTAAGTACGTAAACAGTCCGTTGTTCATGCGCTGACATCCCCTCTATATCCGAGCATGTTCACTATGGGTGAACTGGCTTTAGAAGAAAAGCGAATATAATGCATGGAAATCATGACAAAAGCTCATGCAAGGGTGGGGACGTGCTGTGGAGACCAATATCCAAAAGATGCAGGTGCTGCTGGAGACGGTGCGCGCCGGCAGTTTTACACGCGCCGCAGAGCGGCTGAGCTATTCGCAGTCGGGCGTGAGCCGCATGGTGGGCGACCTTGAGGCGGACTGGGGTTTTAAGGTGCTTGACCGCAGCCGCGAGGGCGTGGTGCTTTCTGCGGACGGGCGGCAGGTCATGCCGGCAGTCGAGGCGCTCTGCGAGGAATTCACTCGCTTGCAGCGACGCGTGGACGAGATGCGTGGGCTCATGCGTGGCAAGATCTGTATCGGTACGTTTTCGAGTGTGGCGACCCATGTGCTGCCGCCGGTGATCGCGCGGTTTCGCGCCGATCATCCGGACGTCGATTACGAGCTGTTGATGGGTGATTACTCCGAGATAGAGCAATGGGTGGCGGAAGGCCGCTGCGACCTGGGCTTTATTCCGCGTGAGCCACGCGGCGCCGGCATGGCGTCGCGGCCGTTGGTGCAAGACGAGCTGATGGCCGTGGTGCCAGCGGACTCCTCGCTTGCCACCGCGGAGGTCGTTTCCCTTGCCGATTTGGCCAACGAGCAGTTTATTCTGCTGGAACGCGGTGGCGACGACGAGATTACGCCGCTGTTTCGCCGCGCGGGCCTGACGGTGCGCTCAAAACTGTCGACCTGGGATGACTATGCGATTATGGCCATGGTCGAGGACGGTCTGGGCGTGAGCATTCTTCCGGCGCTCATCTTGCGCCGCTGCCAGTTCGATATTGCCGTGCGCCCGCTCGAGGGACATCCTCATCGCCAGATTAATGCCATATATCGCACGGCTGACGTTTCTCTTGCGGCGGCTCGTTTCCTTGAATATCTCTAAAAGCGCGTACCTGTTGTCCACTTTGGGACAATTCTCGGGGCTCGGTACATTTTCTTATGAAATTGAACTTTCGGATAATGCGTCGCGCTATACTGCTGCCTAAATTGAACTCAGGTTCAATTCGTGTTCAGTAAATTGAACTTTGCCAGCAAGGAGGTTCTAGTGGCCCAAGAGACGTTTAGCGATCGCCTGCGACAGACTATGTCCGATCGCGACGTTCGCCAGTCGGACGTAATCCGCGCATCGGAGATGCTCGGCAAAAAACTCGGCAAGAGTCAGATGAGCCAATATGTGAGCGGCAAGACGATTCCGCGGCGCGATGTGGCAGAGCTGCTCGCCCGCATTTTGGAGGTCGATGTTACCTGGCTGCTTGCCGGTGACGCCGACCAAGGTGAGACCCCTCCGTCCCGTAAAGTTGCCAAATCCGAACCTAGTCCCTCAGCTCAAATTCCAAGGAGCGCCACCATGCGTACTTTTTCTAAATCCACCAAGCTCGATAACGTCCTGTATGACGTGCGCGGTCCCGTCGTCGACGAGGCTGCCCGTATGGAGGACGAGGGTGAGCGCATCCTCAAGCTCAACATCGGCAACCCAGCGCCCTTCGGTTTCCGCACGCCCGACGAGGTTATCAAGGACATGCGCCAGCAGCTGCCCGACTGCGAAGGCTATTCCAACTCGCGCGGCCTGTTCTCTGCGCGCAAGGCGATTATGCAGTACTCGCAGATCAAGGGCCTGCCCAATGTTCAGATGGAGCACATCTACACGGGCAACGGCGTGTCCGAGCTCATTCAGCTTTCGATGAACGCGCTGCTCGACAATGGCGACGAGATTCTGATCCCCAGCCCCGACTATCCGCTTTGGACGGCGTGCGCGACCCTTGCCGGCGGTCATCCCGTGCACTATCTGTGCGATGAGCAGGCGGATTGGTATCCCGATCTTGAGGATATGGAGTCCAAGATCACGAGCGCGACCAAGGCCCTCGTCATCATCAACCCCAACAACCCCACGGGCTCCGTTTACCCGCGCGAGGTGCTCGAGGGCATCGTTGAGGTTGCGCGCAGGCACCAGCTCATGATCTTTGCCGATGAGATCTACGACCGTCTGTGCATGGACGGCTACGAGCACGTCTCCATTGCCTCGCTCGCTCCCGATCTGCCCTGTGTCACCTTTAGCGGCCTTTCCAAGTCGCACATGATCGCGGGCTATCGTATTGGCTGGATGGTGCTTTCGGGCAACCAGCGCTGTATGAGCGATTTCATCATGGGCATCAACATGCTCTCCAACATGCGCCTGTGCTCCAACGTGCCGGCCCAGTCGATCGTCCAGACGGCGCTCGGCGGCCATCAGTCGGTTAACGACTACATCCGTCCCGGCGGTCGTGTCTACGAGCAGCGCAACTTTGTGTATGAGGCGCTCAACAAGATCGATGGCATCTCGGTGGTCAAGCCGCGTGCGGCGTTCTATATCTTCCCCAAGATGGATGTTAAGAAGTTCAACATCACCGATGACGAGCAGTTCGCCCTTGACCTGCTGCACGAGAAGAAGATCCTGATCACGCGCGGCGGCGGCTTTAACTGGGCCGAGCCCGACCACTTCCGTATCGTGTACCTGCCGCGCATGGAAGTGCTCAAAGAGTCGCTCGAAGACCTCGCCGACTTCTTCGATCACTACCGCCAGAACTAGTGGGATAGAAGCTCCGCACTATGAAAAGCTCCCTGCAGTTGTTTTGCTGCAGGGAGCTTTCTTGAATCGGCGGAACTATATAACAATCCCGTTGCAGTGGTCGATTTCGTGCTGGATGATCTCGGCGGTGTAGCCCGAGAAGTTTTTGATGCGGTGGACGAAGTTCTCGTCCAAATACTCAACCTTAATGCGGCGATAGCGGGTACAGGGACGCTCTCCGACGAGCGAGAGGCATCCTTCGCTCGTCTGATAGGCATTGACCTGCTCAAGAATTTGAGGGTTGTACATGAGCAGCGACTTGCTGCCGTCCTTTACGCAGATGATGCGTTTGCGCACGCCGATCATGTTGGCGGCGAGGCCCACGCACTCGTGCTCATGCTCGTGGAGCGTATCCAGGAGGTCCTGCCCGGTCGCGGCATCGTCGGGTCCCGCGTCTTCGGAAGGCAGGCGCAAAAAGAACTCGGATTTCATGATGGGCTTAATCATGGCGGGCTCCTCATGTCTTATGCTTTCGTGGACTTTTAATAATAGCGCGGAAGGAAAGCTGCGCGACCGCGTTACAATCTTTCGACGTTGGACCATGTTGTCAGATTCGTCGTGTACGGCGTCTGGCGTAAGTCTAGGGCTCATTTTCGCCCTGGACCGTTCCTCTGGGGCGATGCGATTGTCGTTCCAAGAGGAAGGAAATGCATGGGGAGCAAATCTCAGCAACAAGTTCAAGTAACGCCGTCGGCCACTGCGGCGATTCTCGTCGTAATGTATATTGCTGCCTTTGTTGCCGCGTTTAACGAGAACATCATTAACGTGGCGCTGCACGACATTATGGCGGCCTTTTCGGTGAGTGCCACCACGGCGCAGTGGCTCGTTTCGGGCTACATGATCGTGACGTCGATCTTTACGGCCATTATGGCCTTTCTGTCCGGCCGTTTCTCGACGCGCAAGCTGCTGTTTTTCGCATGCGGATGCATGGTCGCCGGCGAAGTCCTGTGCCTGGTCGCTCCGTCGTTTAGCGTTTTGCTGCCAAGCCGTATCCTGCAGGCTGCGGGATCGGGCATCTTGTTTCCGCTCATGATGAACGTGGTACTGTCTTGCGCCCCGCGCGAGAAGCTCGGTTTGTATCTGAGCCTGGGCGGTGCCTGCATTACGCTGGGGCCGGCGTTTGGGCCTGTGATCAGCGGTCTTATGTGCACGTTGTTTGGCTGGAGGGCGGTATTCGTAGTGCCGCTGGTGGGCGGCATTGTGGTCGCTGCGGCGGGCGTAAAGCTCGTTCAGAATGTCGGAGAGCGTTCGAACGCCACGCTTGATATTCTGTCGGTTGTTTTGCTCGCCGCCGGTATTACGGCATTTGTGTATTCCGTAGGCGAGTTCTCGACCAATCTGATTGCCGGCATCGCGACGCTCTTCGCCGCCGTTGTGCTGCTCGGCCTGTTTGCGGCCCGCCAGCTCAAGCTCGAGCATCCGGTGCTTAACGTGCGTCCCATGGCGAGCGTTCGTTTTTGGCCTGCGTGTCTGCTTGTGGTGGTGTCGATGATGACGACGTTCTCGATGAGCGTTTTGTTGCCGCTCTATTTTGAGGGCGCATACGGCATGACCGCCCTTGTTGCGGGCTTGCTCATTTTGCCGGCGATTGCCTGCAATGCCGTGACCTCGATTGTGGGCGGACGCGTGATGGACGCCCGTGGCGCATGGCCGCTGCTGCCGGTCGGCTTTGCCCTGATCGCCGTGGGGCAGACTGTCATCTCGATGACGGCCGCAAGCATGAACATCGGCGTCGTCGTGGCGCTGACCGTTGTTGTGTATGCCGGAGTCGGTTTGGTGCTGAGCCCCTCGCAAACGGCCGGCTTGGAGACGCTGCCTGTCGCCGAGCATCCTCACGGAACGGCATTGCTCAACACGTGGAACATGATTGCCGCATCGTTTGGCCCGTCGCTGTTTATCGGCCTGCTCTCGAGTTCTGCGGCGACTGCCGGCGCCGCTGGCGTTGCGACCGACGTTGCCCAGGCGATTGGATTTGCGGCAGCCGTGCGTGTGACGGCTGTAATTGCCGTGGTCGGATTTGTGGTATCGGTTGTGTACGCTCGCCGCGAGTCGCACATGTCGCATTAATGTGTGCACATAGATTCTGCAGCTAGATTAGCGGGCGACACCATAAACTAATGGACGTTTTGCCGAGAGGCATGAATGTTTAAAGCGCAAAGAGTGCGCGACGGGCCCCGCGAATGGGGCGATGAAGCCCGAGAGGGCCAAGAAGGAGTCTCATGTCTGAGAACGAAGAGATCATGAACGAGACCGAGAACGAGACCATGGCTGCCGAGGTTGAGGCAGTCGAGACCGTGGAGACCGAAGCTGCCGAGGTTGAGGCTGCTGACGAGGTTTCCGCCGAGGAGGAGGCCGAGGTTGTCGAGGCCGCCGTTGATTACGATGACGAAGAGCTGATGGACAAGATGCAGAAGGCCGCCCGCCTGCTGCGTAGCCGTCGCTTTGCTATTTCCAAGGAGGAGGAGGCCAAGGCCGAGCGCATGGCGAACATCGAGCGCGCCATCAAGCTTCTTGACCTCAAGCCCAAGATGGAGCAGAAGGAAATGTCTGACCTGCTGGGCATGCGCCTTCGTGAGCTCGATGGCCTGATGGCCGAGGCCGAGGCTGCCGATCTGGTCGGCCGAATCGACGACGCCGAGGGCGATATGCGCAAGATTGTCGTCTTCGCTGCCGAGGATGCCGCTGAGGGCCTGGTCGAGCTTGCCAACAAGAAGGAGAAGCTCCTGCCCGAGCTTTCTTACGAGGAGGCCACCGAGCTGATGGCCGCTCTCGATAAGGTCATTGCTCCGCTCGTCGCCATGGGCCTGGACGAGGACCGCGGTCCTCGCGGCGGTCGTGACGATCGCGGTGGCCGTGGCGGTGACCGTGGCGGTCGCGGCGGCTTTGGCGATCGCGGTGGCCGTGGCGGTGACCGTGGCGGTCGCGGTGGCGATCGCGGCGGCCGTGGCGGCTTTGGTGACCGTGGCGGCGACCGTGGCGGTCGCGGCGGCTTTGGCGGCAACCGTGGTGGCTATGGCGACCGCGGCGGCAACCGTGGCGGCTTTGGCGGCAACCGCGGTAACGACCGCGGCGGTCGCGGTGGCGACCGTGGCGGCCGCAACGGTGGCGGCTTCCGCGGCAACCGTTTTTAGGGGTTACGCGGTTCTACGAACCGCGTAACTAGTTGACGCTGCGCGCCCACCAGAGCGACAACTTGTCATTCAAAGAGGACGGCATGACCAGAAGGTCTATGCCGTCCTCTTTTCATGCCAATTTATTCGCTCTGGCGGGCGCTCGCTGTCCGTCCTCTACCTGTGGCGCCTTCGTGGTCCAAAGTAGCCGTTGGACGTTCTTAAATGACTAGTCAGAATGAGAGTGGATAATCTCCCGGTTTTGGCCTGAATATTGGCTCAAAGTGGGAGATTATCCACTCTCAATTTCTAAGTGTCCGAAAATCCACGCTCGTTTTATCTGTCTACATTTGCAGGAACAGTTCGTGGAGGCGGGTGTCTTCGTCGAGTTCGGGGTGGAAGGTTACGCCGAGCTGGTTGTCCTGACGGGCGGCGACGATTCGACCGTCGACTTCGGCCAAGGCCTTGGCGTCGCCGTGGACCTCGACGATGCGGGGCGCGCGGATAAACGTCAGCGGTACCTCGCCGTCGATGCCGGCTATCTGCCCCTTGGTTCGAAAGCTGCCGAGCTGTCGGCCGTAGGCATTGCGCTCAACGAGTACATCCATGGTTGCCAGACGTGGCGTGCCCTTATCGTCATGGGCGGCAAGGTCGTGAGCCAGCAGAATCAAACCGGCGCAGGTGCCCAGCACGGGCATGCCCTCAACAATACGTTCGCGAAGCTCGTCGAGCATGCCCAACTCATCAAGTAGCTTGCCTTGAACGGTGGACTCGCCGCCAGGGAGAACCAGACGATCAAAGTCCTGCTTCAAATCAGCCGCTTGCCTCAGCTCAATGCATCGTGCGCCCAGCTCGGACAGTCTTGCCTCGTGCTCCGCAAAAGCGCCTTGGACCGCCAGCACGGCGACCGACTGGCCTGCGTAATCGCTCATGTGCGATCCTTTCTGCCGGACTAGCGTCCGCGCTCCTCCATGATGATCTCGATCTCGTCGGCGTTGATGCCGACCATGGCCTCGCCCAGGTCCTCCGAAAGCTCGGCGATGAGCTTGGCATCGGTGAAGTTGGCGACGGCCTTGACGATGGCGGCGGCACGCTTGGCGGGGTCGCCGCTCTTAAAGATGCCCGAGCCCACAAAGACGCCCTCGGCACCCAGCTGCATCATCAGCGCAGCGTCTGCAGGGGTTGCCACGCCGCCAGCGGCAAAGTTCACGACGGGGAGCTTGCCCGTGGCGTGGACCTCGCGTACCAGCTCGACCGGAACCTGCAGCTGTTTGGCCGCCTCAAAGAGCTCGTCGTCGCGCAGGGCAACAACGTCGCGGATTTGCTTTTGGATCTTGCGCATGTGGCGCACGGCCTGGACAACGTCGCCCGTGCCCGGCTCGCCCTTGGTGCGGATCATCGTAGCGCCCTCGGCGACGCGGCGCAGCGCCTCGCCCAGGTCGCGGGCACCGCAGACAAACGGGACGTCAAACTGCGTCTTGTCGATATGGTAGACATCGTCGGCGGGGGAGAGAACCTCGGACTCATCGATGTAGTCGATCTCGATGGCCTGCAGTACCTGGGCCTCGACGATGTGACCGATGCGGCACTTGGCCATAACAGGGATGGAGACGGCCTCCTGGATGCCCTTGATCATCTTGGGGTCGCTCATGCGCGACACGCCGCCGGCGGCGCGGATGTCGGCCGGGATGCGCTCGAGTGCCATGACGGCGCAGGCGCCTGCCTCCTCGGCGATGCGTGCCTGCTCGGGCGTGGTGACGTCCATGATGACGCCGCCCTTGAGCATCTGCGCGAGCTCGCGATTGAGTTTGACGCGATCGGCCTTGCTGGTCTGTTCTGCCATGGTTGCTCCCTTGGTTGGCATGTGTATTGCTTGACGGAACATCCTATAGGGGAGCTGGGTATAGCGGAATAATCAGTTTTAGAGATAATAATAAGGTCAGACTAATATCAGATTGAATGATGCGATAAGGTCAGGTGGCTAACTCATGCTTGACTACAATTTGGAACAACGTGGCGAATCATCGCTCTATGAGTATGTTTACCAGCAAATTCGAGACGATATTGTCGCCGGTCGCATTGCGGCGGGGGAGCACCTGCCCTCCAAACGTGCCTTTGCCAGTCATCTGGGAATTAGCGTGATTACTATCGAGAATGCATATAGTCAGTTGCTTGCCGAGGGCTATATTTGCTCAAAGCCGCGTCGCGGCTACTACGCGTGCGAGCTTCCCGAAGCCCCGGTTCTGGCTTCGACCGAGACAGAGCTCGATCGAGATTCCGCTGCTGCGGGCTCTAACGCACATGATGCTGGCGAGCAGCCTGAGCAATTCGCCTCGCTCTCTCCTTCTGCTTTGGAAGCCGCACGTCTCTGGCAAAGTGCTCTGCGGGCGACGTTGACGTCCGAAGATGAGCGTGAA
This sequence comes from uncultured Collinsella sp., assembly GCA_959026725.1. Lineage (GTDB taxonomy): Bacteria > Actinomycetota > Coriobacteriia > Coriobacteriales > Coriobacteriaceae > Collinsella. Next base: position 65,753 of record CAUFMG010000004.1, on the reverse strand, counting down.
ATCTTCTCGCCCGCCCCCGCGCAAGGCACAGCTCGGCTTCGGCTTGCAATCGCGCATCATCTTCGCGGGACGAGGGGTATGAACGTCAATCCCGATAATATCGTCATCGGTGCTGGCGCTCAGCTGCTTGACACGATGTTGGTTCAGCTGCTTGGCGCGGACAAGATATACGCCGTCGAGGATCCGGGCTACTTGCGTCTGACGCGCATCTATCAGGCCATGGGCTGTAAGGTGCGGCATATTCCGCTGGATGGTGAGGGCGTTAACTTGGGCGAGCTGCTCGATGCCGGGGCGGACGTTCTTCACCTCATGCCGTCCCATCAGTATCCGACCGGCCTGGTGACAAGCATCGCACGTCGCTACGCACTCCTGAGCTGGGCTGCCGAGCGGCCGGGTCGATATCTCATTGAGGACGATTTCGATTGCGAGTTTCGCCTTGCCGGCAAACCGATCCCCGCACTCGCGTCGATTGATGCTGCCCAATCGGTCATCTACACCAATACCTTTTCGAAAAGCCTGTCGTCGGCCCTGCGTTTGGCGTATATGGTCCTGCCCGATGAGCTCATGGAACGATTTAGGCGCGAGCTGGGCTTCTACGCCTCGTCGGTCAGCTCCGTAGATCAGGTGGCGTTGGCGCGCTTGCTCGAATCGGGAGATTACGAGCGGCACGTGAACCGCGTACGCGTACGTGCTCGTGAGGCGCGTGATGGCCTGGTGGCGCTTGTGCGGAAGGTATTTCCGGCAGGAGAGGTCTCGATCGAGCATGCAGACGCGGGCCTTTACTGTATCGTGGTTGCGGAGCGTGGAGCGGGCGGAAGCTCTTTTGTGCGGGCCCTCACGCGCTCGAGTATCCCTTTTGTCGATATCAGTGACTGTTATTGGTGTGCCGATGGCGCATCTGTCCCTAAAAACTCAACTCAAATTCTTGTCCAGTATGACGATTTGAGTCCAAAAATGCTTAATACCTTGGAATTGCAGCTAATGGGGGGTGCTCTGCAACCTAAGTGAGTAGACTTTTAGCACTTTGGCGACCAGGCAGTTTTGTAACAAGTTATCTACCTGCGGTTTTGAAAAGCAGGAAGACCGGCCTGCTCGGAATGTTCAAAAAAGTCTACTCACTTGCCGCGTAAAGCTTCTGCATGAGAAAAAAATGGGGTTTTCAACAGGGCTTCGTCCAGCTCTCGACAAGCTTTTGGCCAGTTGGGGAGGGCTGTTGAAAACTTGGCAGTCCGTTCGGCGCCATTTTTGGTGCGTTCGCGCCAATGCGTGACTGACTGGGTTGAAATTCGTGTTCTCCTGTGCCTATGAAGGATCTACTTTGTGACATATCGGCTTTTAGGTACTGGCGTTTGCCTCCTCAAGTCCGCGCTTTGTGTCCGCCGCTTCCACGACCGGAAGAAGACCGGCAGCGATATGATCTCGCCCGCAACCCGACGGCTGCGGTCGCGCTCGGTTTTCCGTTGCATACATTGGTTCAGACGAGAAACAAACGGACTTGTCCTGCCAGCATTAGGCAGCGGCTATTTCTTGGTGAGCTCCCCAGGGAATCCGTGCTGGAAACGGAGCATGGATTTTTGATTACGTCTCCTCTACTGACGGCATTCATCATGTCACGGCATCTGACGGATCTTCAGCTTCTTTTGGTATTGGCGGAGATGTGTGGCTTGTTTGCGGTGTGTGCCCTGCCGGCGTTACTTGAGACGGAGCTTTCGCGTGCAATTGATTCGGGTGCGATTTCGACAACGTTCGGTTGGGCGCGCTGCCCGTCCGAGGACGGCACCGCCTCAAATTTATGGCGTCGAGACGCTTTGGTTTTGGGCGGAGACCTTGACCGTTTTTGTTCAGATGTTTGTGGGATGCGTTACGGCAATAGATTTATGGCGGTATCGCAACTCGTTCCATTGGGTGCCGCGTCGCCTTTTGAGGTCGAGGCGTATTTGCTACTTGCACTGCCGCGATCCCTGGGAGGCGAAGGTTTTTGCGACATAGAGCTTAATGTTGAAGTGATGCTAAGCACAAGTGCTCGAGCGATTGTGGGAAAGTCCCGTGTATATATCGACATACTTCTGTCTTCGCCGGACGGCAGGCGACAGGTGGCCATTGAATGTCAGGGAAAGGCCTCGCACGGACGCGCAGGGGATGGCTTGCGTGACGCTGACCGCATGACGGCCCTTCAGGCCATGGGCTACGATGTGCTTCTCCTGACACACAGACAGATATCGGATGAGGATAGATTCCGCGCGATCGTTAAGGCCGTATGCAGGATGCTCGATGCTGAATATCGTGATAAAAGCTCAGATGAGCAAAGGGCTGAGACATTACTCAGGTCTGAACTATTCGTTGACTGGACAAAATTGGGAGTAATCGACGGAAAGATGCCCGTTAGACACAAAACAGCTCGATCGTGGACGGCTGCGGTTCTAAGTGAGTAGGCTTTTAGCACTTTGGCGACCAGGCCGTTTTGAAACAAGTCATTTACCTGCGGCTTTATAAAGCAATATGGATGGCGTGCTCGGCAAGTTCCAAAAAGTCTACTCACTTAGTTTTTGACGAGAAACCTATGCCGAAGGCGGTCCTATTTCAGGTAGTTAACAAGTTTGTGAGGCACGAAAAAGGCCCGAACCAATACGGTCCGGGCCTCATCGAGCTAGAGGTTATGTCTCAAGCGGTTGGCTTAGCCAAAGTAGCGCTTGAGCAGGCCGGCGAAAGCCTTGCCGTGACGAGCCTCGTCGCGAGCCATCTCGTGCACGGTATCGTGGATGGCATCGAGGCCAGCGGCCTTGGCGCGCTTGGCAAGATCAGTCTTTCCGGCGGTGGCGCCGTTCTCGGCCTCAACGCGCATCTCGAGGTTCTTCTTGGTGGAGTCGGTCACGACCTCGCCCAGGAGCTCAGCGAACTTGGCGGCGTGCTCGGCCTCCTCGTGGGCAGCCTTCTCCCAGTACAGGCCGATCTCGGGGTAGCCCTCGCGATGAGCGACGCGAGCCATGGCCAGGTACATACCGACCTCGGAGCACTCGCCCTCAAAGTTGGCGCGCAGGTCGGCAACGATGTCCTCGGAGACGCCCTCCATCTTGGCGACGCCCACGACGTGCTCGGCAGCCCACTCGAGCTGGCCCTCCTCCTGCTTCAGGAAACGAGAACCGGGAACGCCGCACTGGGGGCACTTGAAGTCCTCGGGCAGCTGGTCGCCGTCGAACTCTTCCACATAACCGCAAACGGGGCAAACAAACTTCATGATTCGATCCTTTCGATCGATGGCGATTGTGCGCTCGTCCGGTCCCGTAAGGGCCCTCTCCGGACGTGCGTCTTGACGAGTTCTATTATCCATAAATGCAACCAAATGTGAAGCCTATTAGGAATGATTTTTAATAAAACAATTTTGAGATATGAAGATGTTGATTGATTAACGATTGGCATACCGTCTGCGATCTCCGCTGAGTACAATCGGTCGAGCAAATGTTGACCTATCAACAAATGAAGGAGTTTCCTTTATGCATCTAGCCCGTCGTGCCTGGTGCCGAACATATCAGACGGTTTTTCGCATTGCATTGCCGATTCTGCCCTATACCGAGCCGCGCATTTTGGAGCATGCCGAGGATGTGCCCGCGGTGCTTCAAAAGCGCTCGATCCAGAAGGTCCTTATCGTGACAGACCCTGGTATTGCACGTTTGGGGCTCACGGCATCACTCGAGCGTGCGCTTACGGCTCAGGGGATTGGCGCTACGGTCTATGCCGAAACGCGTGCGAACCCCACGGTCTCGAATGTGGAGGAAGCGGCGGCGCTGTATCGCGAGAACGACTGCCGGGCCATTATCGGCTTTGGTGGAGGATCAGCCATGGACTGCGCCAAGGGTGTGGGGGCGCGCATTGCGCAGCCAAACAAGCCCATCAACAAGATGCGTGGCCTATTGCGTGTCCACCGTCTCCTGCCGCTGCTTATTGCGGTTCCCACTACCGCCGGCACGGGAAGCGAAGTCACGCTCGCGGCGGTTATCACCGATAACGAGACGCACTATAAATACCCCATTAACGACTTTGTGCTCATCCCGCGTTTTGCGGTTCACGACCCCGAGTTTACGCGCGGGTTGCCCGCCTCCATTACGGGGCAGACGGGCATGGACGCCCTGACGCATGCTGTCGAGGCCTTTATCGGCCGTAGCACCACGCCCTACACGCGCAAGATGGCGCGTCAGGCGGTCCAGCTCATCCGCGACAATTTGCTCGAGGCCTATGAGCATGGCGACGACATGCGTGCGCGCCGCAATATGCTTTCGGCGGCGTATAAGGCGGGTGTTGCGTTTACCCGCTCCTATGTCGGATATGTGCATGCCATCGCGCACAGTCTGGGCGGCCGATACGGAATTCCGCACGGTTTAGCCAACGCGATCATCCTGCCGCACATGCTTCGCGCTTATGGTGACGCCGCCGCCCCCAAGCTTGCCGATCTTGCTCGCATGTCGGGCATTGCGCCGGCTACCGCGCAGGACAGTCTTGCGGCCGAGGCCTTTATCGATTGGGTCGACCGCATGAACGAGGCCCTGGGAATCCCCAAATATGTCTCGGGTATTCGCCGCTCCGATATTCCGCAAATGGCGGCCCATGCCGACGCCGAGGCCAATCCCCTGTATCCCGTTCCGCTTTTGATGGACCGCCTGGAGCTCGAGCATATGTACGAAGTTGTTGCAGGTGGTATGTTTGAGGGCGAGAACTAGGAGGGTCCATGAATACCGAGGAAATCGCGCGCATTGTCGGCGAGCAGCGCGCCTATTTTAAGACGCACGCCACGTTTGATGTCGATGCTCGACGTCGCGTCCTCGTGCGCCTGCGCGAGGCGGTGCGGGCACACGAGACCGATATCGCCCATGCGCTCAAGACCGATTTGGGTAAGTCGCATGACGAGGCATATATGTGCGAGATCGGCACGTCGCTTTCCGAGATTCGTCATCAGATTGCGCATGTGGCTCGATGGAGTCGTCCGCGCCTGCGTCCGTGTGACCTCGCTAATGCTATTAGTGTGTGCAAGACACAAGCCGTGCCCTATGGCGTTACGCTCATCATGGCGCCCTGGAACTATCCGTTTTTGCTGACGCTCGAGCCGCTCGCTGGCGCGCTCGCTGCAGGTAATACCGTGGTCATCAAGCCGAGCGCCTATGCGCCGGCTTCGAGCGCGGTGCTCAAGCAAATCTGTGAAGAGGCATTTGATCCGTGCCTGGTGACGGTTGTCGAGGGCGGGCGCGCTGAGAATGAGGCGCTGCTCGATGAATGCTGGGACAAGATCTTCTTTACCGGTAGTGTTCCGGTTGGCAAGCTCGTCATGGAGCGCGCGAGTAAAAACCTTACGCCCGTGACGCTTGAGCTGGGCGGAAAGAGCCCCTGTGTCGTGGATGCGACGGCAAACCTGAAGGTCGCGGCACGGCGTATCGCCTTTGGTAAATGGCTCAACGTGGGGCAGACCTGCGTGGCGCCCGACTACCTGCTGGTCGATACGCGCGTGCACGATGAGCTGTTGGGCCTCATCAAGGAGGAGGTCCGCCGTATGTTTGGCGAGCATCCGCTCGATAACGAGGATTACGGGCATATCGTCAACGCCAAGCATTTTGCGCGTGTACGCGGGCTAATCGACCCCGATAAGGTCGTGCTTGGAGGTACCGCGCGCGAGACGTCGCTCAAGATCGAGCCGACGATTTTGGACGGCGTGACCCCCGATGACGCCGTGATGCAGGAGGAGATTTTCGGCCCCATCTTGCCGGTGCTGACGTTTGAGAGCCTAGACGAGGCCGAAGCGTTTATTACGGATCGTCCAACGCCGCTGGCCCTGTATATCTTTAGCCAGGACCGTACGGTTCAACAGCGCTTTGTGCGCTACGTGCCCTTTGGCGGCGGCTGCGTCAACGACACCATCATGCACTTGGCTACGAGCCATATGGGCTTTGGCGGCATGGGCGCGAGCGGTATGGGGCAGTACCATGGCCGCGAGAGCTTCGATACGTTTAGCCACAAGAAGAGCATCGTGAACAAGGCAACCTGGCTGGACGTGCCGTTTCGGTATGCGCCCTACGCAAGCTGGAAGCACAAATTCGTGCGCATGTTTGTGCATTAGAAAAGGGCGCAGGTAATACGAACAAGTGTTCCTATTACCTGCATTTTGCGTTAGACTACTGTTATGGAGCACGGATGGGCCAACTCCCTTTAGAAGGGATTTGGTATGAACGTAAGCGATGTTATTTCGTTATTGGCGTTGTTGATTGCGGCTATCGAACTCGGTCTGTTTATCGGCCGAATGAAATAGCCGCCCCCGCGTAAGCGAAGACGGCCACTTCTCACGATGAAAACGTGTATCGGAGTTGGCAAGACCCGCGGCAACGGGTGCCATCCGTGTTCCTATCTTATCTGCAAGCGTTCTGTCGCGCAAGCGTTGAGGCAAACGATTGAAGGACGCAGACAGGATGTATTTGTGTCCGCACGGGACCGTAGACTTCTCAATAAGGTTACACACCGGTTTATCCGGCTGTTAGAGGAGCTGCTATGTACGAGCCTTCACGTGTTCTTCTGTCATTTCACATTGCAGGATTTCAGTATGCCGATGGCGCCTTGGTCCTGGGCGATCTTAAAGCGGGCGATAAGCTGACGCTGTGTGCCGAGCGCGATAATCCCCATGACCCTGAGGCGGTTGCGATCTATTACGGCAACACCAAGCTTGGCTATGTTCCGGGAAACGAGGTCGGCCCGCTGTCCTTGATGATGTATTACGGCCACGAGGACGTATTTGAGGCCCGCGTGCAACAGGTTGCCCCCGAACGCAGCCCGTGGCATCAGGTGCGCGTTGGCCTCTATGTGGTGGATGCTCGCTAATCGGTAAGGGAAGCTGCCATGTTTGACGACGATGACCTGTTCGATTTGACGGATGATCCGTTTGAATGGGATATGCTACTCGATGACGATGAGTTGGAGCAGGGCCGTAGGAAACGGCAGGACAAGAAAACTCAGGGTGACGCTTCGAAAAAGCAAGACAAGCGCCGCCGCGGACTGTTCGGCGGGCTCTTTGGCTAACCGCCGCATCGCTGTGTCTGTATACTTAGCACCAGTTTGACGCGTTGCGAAATGAGGGCATAGACGATGATGTGGTTTACCGCCGACCTACACCTGGGCGATACGAATATCTTGCACGATATGGATCGACCGTTTGATTCGGTCGAGGAGATGAACCGCAGGGTCACCGATGCCATTAATGAGTGCGTGGCGGCGGATGACCGTCTCTACATCCTGGGAGACTTTACCTATCGTTTGCCCCTAGCGGATGCCGTGCACCTGCGCGAGCGTATCGAATGCAAGAATGTGACGCTCATCCGCGGTAACCATGACGGCGACTGGGAAGATCCGGACGCGCCGCAGATTTGGGAAGACGTGCGCGATTACCTGGAGATTGCCCCTGGCTATGCCAAGGGCCATCGTCTGGTTATGAGCCACTACCCCATGCTCAGCTGGAACGGCAAGGCGCGTGGCGCCATCATGCTGCACGGGCATATCCACAGCAGGGGAGACCGCACCAACGCGCGCAACCGCGATCGCGAGCGCCCTATCTTTCGCTACGATGTCGGTCTCGATGCCAACGAGTACAAGCCCGTAAGCCGGGATCAAATCCTGGGCTTCTTTGGACTGTAATGCTCGAACCACCACACAAACCACCACAAAGGTGCCTGTCCCCTTTGTGGTGGTTCTGGCGCCGTTGCCATTATGGCGGCGGCGTCTTTTTTGTCCGTGCGGCGCGGTAGAGTGTAGGCGGTTGAAATTTGCGTCCATCGAGGAGCTGCTATGAACGAGATCAAGTGCCCGCATTGCGGCGAAGTCTTTAAGGTCGATGCGTCCGGCTATGCGGATATCGTCAAACAGGTGCGCGATGCCGAGTTCTCGCGCGACCTGGATGAGCGTGTGAAGGCAGTCCAGCGCGAGGGTGAGCAGGCGCTGGAGCTTGAGCGCTCGCGTTTGTCGGCTGCCTTGCAAAAGGTAGAGTCTCAGCGCAACGCTCAGCTTATCGAGCAGAAGAACGCTGCAGCTCAACAGCTGGCACAAGAGGCTGCCAAGCGCGATGCTGAGCTTGCCGAGCTGCGCGCCAAGCTCGAGGGCGCTGCCGCAGAGCGCGAGAGTGCAAGCCAGCGCGCGGCGGTTGAGGCCCGTGCCGACGCTCAAAAGGAAAACGCCGAGCTTCAGCGAGAAATCGACAATTTGCGTGCGCAGCTGGAGCGCAAAGATGACGAAGCTAAGCTCGTCGAGTCGGCGGCGCGCAACGCTGCTCAAAACGATTTAGCTGCACGTGATGCTCAGATTGCCGAGCTGCAGGCCAGGCTTGCCGCGGCGGACAAGGCCCAGGAGATGGCGCTTGCCGCCGCTGCGGCTGAGTCGCAGCGCGAGCTCGATGCCGCTCGCAGCGAGGCCGAGCGCGCGCTTACTGACTATCGCGCGAAGGTGCAAGAGAAGTTTTCCGCCGCAAAGGCTCAGTCCGAGCAAGAGGCTGAGGGTCTGCGCGCCCAGCTGCGCGAGCAGGAGCTGATGGCAAAAATGAACCTGTCGGAGGCGGTCGCCGCGGCGGAGCGAGAGCGCGATGAGGCGCGTGCCAAACTGACGAGCGAGCTGGCGGTGCGCGATTCTCGCGAGGAACAGGCCAAGGCGGCACACGAGCTCGAGCTTGCGCAGGCCAAGCGCGCGAGCGATGACCTGATTCGCTACAAGGACGAAGAGATCGAGCGCCTTAAGGACATGAAGGTCCGCCTGTCCACCAAGATGGTGGGCGAGTCGCTCGAGCAGCACTGCGAGACCGAGTTTAACCGCCTGCGCATGACGGCGTTTCCCAACGCGTACTTCGAGAAGGACAACGATGCGTCCGAGGGCACCAAGGGCGACTTCATTTTCCGTGAGTGCGACGCGAGCGGCAACGAGGTCATTTCGATTATGTTCGAGATGAAAAACGAGAACGACGAGACTGCGACCAAGCATAAAAACGAGGACTTCTTTAAGAAACTCGATCACGATCGTCGCCAGAAAGGCTGTGAGTACGCGGTGCTCTGCACGTTGCTCGAACCCGAGAGCGAGCTTTACAACGCCGGCATCGTGGACGTGAGCTATCGCTACGAGAAGATGTACGTGATTCGCCCACAGTTCTTTATTCCCATGATCACGCTTCTTCGCAACGCCGCCATGGGTTCGCTGCGCTATAAGCAGGAACTGGCGGAGTACAAACAGCAGAATATCGACGTCACGAACTTCGAAGCCAAGATGGAGAAGTTCAAGAATGATTTCGGTCGCAACTACGAGATCGCGAGCCGCAAGTTCCAAACGGCGATTGATGAGATCGACAAGACGATTAGCCACCTGCAGAAAACCAAGGAGGCGTTGCTGTCCTCCGAGAACAATCTGCGCCTAGCCAACAAGAAGGCGGACGATCTTACCATTCGCAAGCTCACGTGGGGCAACAAGACCATGAAGGCCGCGTTTGACGAGGCGCGCGGGGCTGCGACAGAGACAAACGATGAGCCAGCCGAGGCGGATTCGTATGAGGTCGAGGGTGCCGAGTAAGGCATAGCGTATAGTGCAAAGGTGGGGCCGCTGGCGATATTGCCAGCGGCCCCGTTTCGTTCCGTTCCAGTATGTTCGGCTAGTCCTCGAGCAGGTCCTCGATAAAGCCGACACGGTAGTTTTTGAAGATGACCTCGCCGCCGTCTTGCGTGGCGTCCAGGTCGACATCGCCCATGATGCCAAAGTCGTGGTCGCCATCCTCGTCGGCAAAGATCTGGTGCACGTGCCATACGTGCGCGGTCTTCTCGTCGGACTCGTCAATGGAAAACATCGCGGCGCTGCGGGCATCTCCGTCGGTGAGGATTTCCTCGTGCTGCTCGTGGTAAGCGTCGAGTGTTTTTTGCCAGCGGATCTCGCTCATGCCCCAGTCGTCGTCGAGCTCGCCCAGGTCGCGAACGTGCTCGCGGGCGGCAAGGGTCACGCGGCGGAAGAGCGCGTTGCGCACCAATAGCGTGCAGCCGCGACGGTCCGCCACGACCTCGTCGATGCCCTGCGGCGGCGCAGCATCGAGGGCTGCCGGGTTGCCGGCGTTCTCCCACTCATCTACCAGGCTCGAGTCCACCGAGCGCACCACAAAGCCCAGCCACGAGATAATGTCGCGCAGGCGCTCGTCGCGCTTCTCGATGGGCACGGTGCGGTCGAGTGAACGATAGGCTTCTGCCAGGTAGCGCAGCAAAATGCCCTCGGAGCGGGCGATGCCGAGCTTTTGAATGTAGCCCTTAAAATCGCTCGCGCTTTCCAGCATATCGCGCAGGACGCTCTTGGGAGAGAGCTGGTAGTCGTTTGCCCAGGGTACTTCCTGGCAGTACTTGTCAAAGGCGGCGTCGAGCAAATCCTCGAGCGGCTTTTCGTACGTGACGTCTTGAATGCGCTCCAAGCGCTCCTCATATTCGATGCCGTCGGCCTTCATCTCGGCCATAGCGCGATCGCGTGCGGCGCGCTCCTGTGCGCGCAGCACCTGCTTGGGATCCTCGAGCGTTGCCTCGACCATTGAGATTAGATCCATGGTATAGGTCTCGCTCTCGGGATCGAGCAACTCCAGCGCGGCAAGCAAAAACGGCGAGAGCGGCTGGTCGAGCGCAAAGTCCTCGGGCAGGTCGACCGTCAGCGCGTAGTCGATGTCCGGCGCGGCGTCAGCCAGAGCGTCGGGTGCGGGCGGCACCTCGGTGCGCACGACGACGCCGGAGTCGATGAGCGTGGCGAAGATCTCGTCGGCACGCTCATCGAGCTTTGCCTTTTCCTCGGGTGTTTGCAGGCTTGTCTCGATGAGGTCGTGCACGCGGGTGCGAGCGTCGCCGCCCTGCTCGACCACGCTAATCACCATGGAGTGTGTGATGCGCAGGCGCGGCTTGAGCGTTTCGGGCTGCGTCTCAATCAGACGCTCAAAGGTCTGCTTGTTCCAGGTGACAAAGCCCTCGGGGGCCTTCTTCTTTTTAATCTTGCGGAGCTTCTTGGGGTCGTCACCCGCCTTGGCCATGAGCTTGGCGTTCTCGATCTCGTGCTCCGGGGCCTCGGCGATGACCATGCCCTCGGTATCGAAGCCCGAACGGCCGGCGCGACCGGCAATCTGATGGAACTCGCGGGCGCGCAGACGACGCATCTTGTAGCCATCGAACTTGGTGAGCGCGGTGAGGACCACGGTGTGGATGGGTACGTTGATGCCGACGCCGAGCGTATCGGTGCCGCAAATGACGGGCAGTAGGCCCTGCTGCGCCAGGCGTTCGACCAGTAGGCGATAGCGCGGCAGCATACCGGCGTGGTGCACGCCGACGCCGCAGCCAAGCAAACGCTTGAGGATCTTGCCGAAGGCCGTCGAGAAGCTCGTGCCCTTGGCCGCCTCCTTGATGGCCTCGCGCTGCTCCTTGCTGGCAATGCCAAAGTTGGCGAGCGACTGTGCCGTCGCAAGGGCGGCATCCTGGCTAAAGTGCACGATATAGAGCGGGGCCTCTCCGCCGCGCATCGCGAGCTCGACGGTGCCCTCGAGGGAGGTCGTCACGTAGTCGTAGCTCAGCGGCACGGGGCGTGGGGCATCGACGACCAGGTCGCAGGTAGCGCCGGTGTGTTCCTCGAGTGAGGCGGCGATGGCAGTGACATCGCCGAGCGTGGCGCTCATGAGCATGAATTGCGTGTGAGGCAGGGTGAGCAGTGGCACCTGCCAGGCCCAGCCGCGGTCGGGGTCGGCAAAATAGTGGAACTCGTCCATGGCGACGCAGCCCACGTCGGCGCCCTCGCCCTCGCGCAGTGCATCGTTGGCAAGGATTTCTGCCGTGCAGCAGATGACGGGCGCCTTGGTGTTGATATGCGTGTCGCCGGTGATCATGCCGACGTTATCGCGGCCGAGCACCTGCACAAGGTCGAAAAACTTTTCGCTGACCAGAGCCTTGATGGGGGCCGTGTAATAACAGCGCTTGCCCTGTGCCATGCCCATAAAGAGCATGCCTAGCGCGACAAGCGACTTGCCCGATCCGGTCGGTGTTCCCAAAATGACATGGTCACCGGCGGCTAGATCCATGAGGGCCTCTTCCTGGTGGTCCCACAGCTCAATACCGCGGTCGCTTGTCCATTCAAAGAAGCGTTCGAAGGCCTGATCGGGCGTGAGCCATGGTTCGGGCTCGCTACCATCCTCGGGCTCCCACCAGGTGGGGGAGAGCGCGCCGAGCGAGCCGAATTCGGCTTCGGTTCCCGTGCCGCCCGAGAACGAGCTGGCGGCGCCGGCGCCAGAAACGGTGCTGGCGGAAGTATCTGTCGTGGTCTGTGCCATGTGGTTGCTTTCTCTCGCCGTTTGTCCGCCAACTATTATGGCGTAGCAGCGGCGCGGGGTGCCAGCGCGCGAGAAAATGCAGGAAATGGGCGTTCTGCCCGGCCGTTTGGTGCGGTTGCCAGCTAAGTGAGTAGACTTTTTGCGATGTCGCGAGCACATGGCTTTTGCACAAGGGCTCTACCTGCGGTTTTATTTTTCGCTACGCGGGTTGTGCGTGGCCATTGCGAAAAAGTCTACTCACTTAGGCTCGAGGGTCGTTCGTTGGCGCCTATTCGCGCTTGTTTGCCGACGTCGCGACCATCAGAAGCCCCTGGACTCTTGCGGCAGGCGCTTCTTGCCTTTGCGGGCACGGTTTCTAAAGTTCTCGACGGCCTCTTCCATGCCCAGAGGTACATAGGTGAGCTCATCGAGGTTTTCGGGCAGGTAGCAGGCAAGACTTTGCTCCTGCACGCGGCCCGCTTGGAGCTGTTCATCGCTGGGCAGCGTGTCGGGAGTGGCGCAAATGCCGTAGACGACGGCACCCATCTCGCGCGTGCGGCGCTCGTACTCGGTCTCGGGATGCTCGGGATGGTTGCGGCGGACGTCGTCGCTTACCCAAAGCGTATCGTAGCCGGCCGCGGCAAACTGTCCCAGGGCGTAATCGCGCAACGGCTTGCTATCGGTGCGCAGCGTGACGGTAGCGCCGGCTGAAAAGAGCGGGCGGTAGAGCATCAGATGGTCGACATGGACGAGTCGTTTTTTAGCGTACTTGGCCTTGGGCTGCGGCGTGGGAAAGTTAATGGTGATGGCATCGAGCTCGCCTGCGGCAAACAGCTGTGGCAGCGATGCGGCGCCTCGGGGCAGGACGAGTGCGTTGGATAGCCCCTGTTCGCAGATTTTCTGCGCGGCATAGGCGATGCAGATGGGCTCCTGGTCCATGCCGATAAAGAGGGTGTCGGGCTCGCGGTGGGCGCGCTCGACCAGATAGGTTCCCTTGCCACAGCCAAGATCCAGGTGAAGGTGTTCGAAGGGCTTGCTGCCAGCTGGCGCGCAAGCCTCGCGCCAATCTCCGGCATAAGCCTCGGGGTTCGTCTCAATCGCATCGGCGTAGCGCTCCAGGCGCTCCTCGAGCACAAAGTTCTTAGGCGTGCGAACGTGGACGGCTCCCATGAGGCTCCTTGGTCATAAGTATGGAACGCATAGCCGCGCGTTCCGTCAATGGGTTGAAAAAGGGTGGGCATAGTTTGCCCGAAAGATGCGGTGTGGCTCGGTGGCGAGTCGTCGGTGCCTACAGGCGTTTGAGGATTACATAGCGGTTGAGCTCTCCGCTGCGACCGTCGGCATGGAAGCGCTCAAGCTCGCGTACGGGGACCTCGCCGCTCTTGTAGAACGTGCGGACGCCGCGCACCAGGTCGGTAATCTGCTGATCGTCAAAGTGATGGCAATAGCGGTAGGCGTGGCGGTCGTTTTGCCAGCCAATGAGGTGGTCGCCGGCTTCAAACTGCGCTGAATCGTAACCCTCAAACGGCGGGGTGAGCTCGGCGCGGGCCTCGGCTCGAACGGCCTTGCGCGCCATGCGCTCGTCGTTCATAAACTCCCAAAAGCTGATGGCGATGATGCCGCCTGGGCGCGTCTGGCGCACCAGGGCGTCGAGCACGCGTACGCGGTACTCGCACGACGGCACGTGGTGCATAAAGCCAAAGCAGACTGAGATGTCGGCGAGCGGGGCGTCGAAAAGCGCGTCAGGCGCCTCGGCGGGATTGAGTTTCATGAGGGCATCGAGCACGTCGAGTTCCTGGAAGTGCAGGTTGGGGATGCGCAGGGCGTGGCCGTGTGCATCGATAGCCAGGTCTTGGCACGAGTCGACGCCATAGAACTCAAACGGACAGCTGACATTTGCCGAGGGATTTGCGCCGTCGACGCCCTTGGCGGCAAGTGCGCCGCCGGCGGCAAAGTTCTCGAATCGCATATTGCCGCAGGCAAGATCGAAGACACGGACGGGATGCTCGATCGTGGCGACGTCGAGCTGCCCGAGCGCGATATCCATGGTGCGCACCCAGCCGGGCCACGGGGCCTGGCGCGTATCGGAGAAGGAGGCGGAGTGCTCGCGATAGAACGTGTTGTTGAGCTGGATGAGCGATGAGGCGAAATCGCGGTTCACGGCGCGGAACTCCCTCCGTTGGCGGTGCGGAATAAACAGTATGACCATACTACCGTTAACGCCGCAACGGGGACAACTGAGCTAGGCGCCATTGCTTTGTTTGGACACATTTTCGCAGCTCATATGCACCCGCAACCGCCGGTTGTCAAAAATCTCACTAGAATAGGTGGCATGCTTTTGGCAGTGGCGGATAGATTTTTAACTGTGCAAGGCGCCTTAAGAACAAATATGGTCCGGCGGCACGGCTGGCATCACATAGGAGGAACCATGAATGTAGAAACTGCGCAGCGGCTCGCCGACCTTCGTCGCAGCAAGGGTTTTAGCCAAGAAGGGCTGGCGCGAAAGCTGGGGCTGTCGCGCCAGGCGGTCAGTAAATGGGAGCGCGCGGAGAGCTCGCCCGATACCGAGAACCTGATCTCGCTCGCCAAACTTTATGGCGTGAGCCTGGACGAGCTGCTCAATCCGAGCGATGAGATCGAGGACGATATCGAGTTTGAGAACGAGGACCGCGCCCGTCAGCGCGAGGCCGAGGCGGCAGAGCGTGCTCGCACCCATGAGGCGGCGGCGCGCGCTACCGAGGCGGCAACGCAGGCGAGTGATGCTGCGGCCAAGGCGGCGCAAGCGGCAAGTTGGAGTGCGCAGGCCGCCAATGCCGCTACGGCGCAGGCGACGAGTGGCACCGCAGTTGGCTCGACTCCGGTGAAGGGCCCGTTCCAGTCGTTCCCGTATTGGGCCGTGTGTTGGCTACTGTTCTTTTTGCTGATGTTCCTGTTTGGTGCCGGTCCCTTTGCCGCGCTGATCTTCTTCACGATTCCCATCTATCACTGGGTGGCGCGTGCGCTCGATGGCGATTGGGCGCGCGGGGATATTCAGGTCGGTTCGGCACCGGTGACAGCTAGGGCTCAGAATGTTTCCGCTTCGGTTGATGCTGGCGTGGCTACCGCGACTACCGCTGACCCGATCGCCAAAGAGGGTGATGAATGATGAAGCTTTCGCATGAATCCAAGGTACGCTTGGGCGTTGGCATCGGAGCGTTTGTGCTTATTATCGGGCTTGTATTTGGTGCCTCGCGGCTATTGGCTCATTCCAATATGGTGCGAACGACCGCTATTCTATCCGGCGATTTGTCTGATTTTGACGATATGTTTGACGACGATGATCTCTTGGATAGCGGTAACTATTCCGCTCGGCCTCAGCAACTTTCGAGTGCGACCTTTGATGCTGATGAGTTTCGCTACCTCGATTTCGATATCGATGCGGCTACGGTGGACGTCAAGGTTGTTGATGGCAACAAGGTTCGCGTTATCGAGCGGGGACGCGTTGCCAATGGTATGGATGCCTCCAAGGCCGCGACGCAAAACATCGCATCCGTCGAGGACTCGACGCTCAAAGTTTCTCAGTTTGGAAGTGATGACGGTAAGGCGATTGACCGCTCGGTTACGGTTGAGCTGCCGCGCCGTGTTGCCGAACATCTGAAGGGAGTCAACGCGCACGTGGGCTCGGGTGATCTGCAGATTGCCGGTGTCATCTGTGATGGTTTCGACCTTTTCCTGGGTGCGGGAGATGTAGAGTTTACGGGCAGCGTGACTGATGCGCTCAGCGCTGAGGTCGGGTCGGGCGATGTGACGTTCGAGCTCTACCAGGCCCCCGCGAAGTCGATGGACGTGAGCGTGGGCTCGGGCGATGTGGAGATGACGGTTCCGAACTCGACGGGCTTTAAGGCGAGCCTCACCTTGGGCAGTGGCGACTTCGAGAGCGATTTCCTTCCGCTTGGCTACGACGGCGAGACCATTTTGAATTTTGAATTCGATAACGGTGACAAGTCTGCCACGTATCGTTTTGAGGTCGGTTCGGGCGACATGTCGTTTGATTCGGAGTAGTGAGGCAGACGAAAGCCTAGGCGAAGATATAGACGCGCTGTTTGATGAAGGCGCCGAAGCCGAGATTGGCTCCGGCGCCTTTGCCTTTACAATGGGGGCATGGAACAGATTATCTTGAACATACTCGAGGCTCTGCGTCGCGGCGAGACCGTGGACGACAAAGCGCTCGTCAAACTGATACATGCCGAGGCGCGTCGTGAGGGTGCCGACAAACGCGATTTGGCCAAGCGCCGCCTGCTGCCGTTTTACCAGCGGGTGAAGCGCGAGGAGCCGGCACGTTGGGCTGGGTGGAACGTCGATTCCGATCTGGAGCGTCAACTGCTGCAGGTGCTGCGTATGAAGCCTCGTCGCACGGCCTCGGGCGTGGCGACCATTACCGTCATCACCAAGCCGTGGCCGTGCTCGGGCGATTGCCTGTTTTGCCCCAACGACCTGCGCATGCCCAAGAGCTATCTGCACGCTGAGCCGGCGTGTGCCCGTGCGGAGCAAAATTGCTTCGATCCGTATCTGCAGGTGAGTGCCCGTTTGACGGCGCTTTCGCAGATGGGGCATGCGACCGACAAGATAGAGCTCATCGTGCTCGGTGGCACCTGGAGCGACTATCCGCAAGGGTATCAGACGTGGTTTATGTCGGAACTTTTCCGTGCGCTCAATGACGATGCCGTCGCCGGCGTGGCGGCCAACCCCATGTTGGCGCGTCCGGGCATCAGCCGTGCCGAGGCGGGGCGCCTGCTCGATGACGCTCCCGCTGATGCCCTGCCGCCGGTGGTAACAGAGCGCCGCGAGCGCTATCGGGCTGCCGGCATTGCGACAGACGAGGTCGAGCTTGCAGCAGGTGTTGCCGGCGAGCAGGGGCGTGTGGATGCTGCCGTGGGCGGCTATAACCGTGCGGTGCGTCGTCTGTACGGCCCTGGTACGCCGTGGGGCGAGGTCGCCGAGTGGCAGACGGCCACGATGGAAGAGCTTGAGCGCCAGCAGCGCATCAACGAGACGGCGAAGCATCGCGTGGTGGGGCTCGTCATCGAGACGCGCCCCGATGCTGTAACGCCGCAGGCGCTTACGCTTATCCGCCGCCTGGGCTGCACCAAGATCCAGATGGGCATCCAGAGCCTCGACCAGCACCTGCTCGATATCAACGAGCGTCGCATTTCGGTGGCGCAGATTGAGCGGGCGTTTTCGCTTGCACGCCTGTTTGGCTTTAAGATCCACGCGCATTTTATGCTCAACTTGCTGGGCGCCACGCCCGAGGGGGACAAGCGTGACTACGAGTGCTTTATGACCGAGGGGGCCTTTATGCCCGACGAGGTCAAGGTCTACCCGTGTGCGCTCATCGAGGGCTCGCGTCTGGTGGGTTGCTATGAGCGCGGCGAGTGGCGTCCCTATACCGAGGAAGAGCTGCTCGATGTGCTGGCCGACGACATCGTGGTGACACCGGCGTTCTGCCGCATCAGTCGCATGATCCGCGACTTTAGCTCCGACGACATCATGGTGGGCAACAAGAAGCCCAACCTGCGCCAGCTCGTTGAGAACCGCCTGGCTGCTCGGGGTGATGGTGCGACGGTGCGTGAGATTCGCTATCGCGAGATCAGCACGGCGGGTGCCGACCTGGACGAGTTGACCCTTGACGAGGAAGTGGCGTACGAGACGCCGGTGACGCGCGAGCGCTTTTTGCAGTGGGTGACGCCGCAGGGCAAGATCGCGGGCTTTTTGCGGTTGTCGCTGCCCGATCGCGCTTTTGTTGCCGCACATGCGGACGAGTTGCCGACGATGCCGGACGAGGCGATGATTCGCGAGGTACACGTGTATGGCATGGCGGCGCGCGTGGGGGATCAAGGCCAGGCGGCCCAGCACCATGGATTGGGACGGTCGCTGGTGGAGCGTGCGTGCCATATTGCTCGGGACGCGGGCTATGCGCGCATCAACGTGATTAGCGCGATTGGCACACGCGAGTACTATCGCCATCTTGGATTTTATGACCATGGCCTTTATCTGCAAAAGGAGCTCTAGATGAACAAGCCGAGTGTTTCTGCCGGCGTCGTTGCCGGCGTTGCTCTGGGAGCCGCGGCGCTTGGTGCGGCTGCTGTCGCTGTTCGTGCTGCCTGTCTGCAGGTTGCGCGAACCCGCAATGGGTTGGCGCGTGTGAAACGCGTGCACAATGAGAGCGACGATGAGATTCGCGTCTTGGTGCAAGGCGGCGTCTACCAAAGCGCAAGCTACGTTGGCGAGCGTTGGGCGGAGCCGGTCTTTGCGTACTATCGCGCATTTGACGATGTGTTTGAGGCCGAGGACGCAATGCGTGATGCTTGCGGGCATGGTATCGACCGCATGCTCATGCTGGGCGGCGGCGGGTTTGCTTATCCTAAGTTCGCCCTGATGTCGCACGCGGGCTTGCGCATGGACGTCATCGAGTATGACGGAGAGATTACGCGCCTGGCGCGCCGCTGGTTCTACCTGGACGAGCTGGAGCGCGCGGTGGGCGACCGCTTGCGGGTGATTACCGCTGAGGCTCGCTCGTATCTGGGTGTGACGAGCGTGGGCCATCGTCGCTACGATGTGGTCGTGAGTGATTGCTTTGGCGGTGCCGAGCCCGTACGCGAGCTGGCGACGGTTGAGGCGTTGCGTTTGGTGCGAGGCAGCCTGAACCCCGGGGGTATCTACGTTGCCAATATCGTGAGCGCGAACGAGGGGAGCGACGTGACGTTCCTGCGCGATTGCGCCGCCACGGCGCTCGAGGTGTTCGCCCACGCCTGGGTGGTCCCATGTGGCGATATGGAGTTCGGCGGCGAGGAGAACTACCTGCTCATCGCCAGCGACGGCGACTACGCCTTTGCCGAAGCCGTGCCCTTCGACGCTGAGTTCCTCGGCACCGTCCTTCACGACAAGTAAATCTCCCCGTCCAAAAAAGACTGGTCTTAGGCGTGGTCGCGCCAGCTGAGGACGCGCTGCTTCATACCCTCGATGTCGAGCACGCCTTCGGCAAAGCCCTTGCGCACGAGCTCTTCGGGAACGAACTCATCGTAACGATCAAAGTAAGGCACCTCGCCGGGATAGACGAGCTCGATGGGATCGAAGTCCTTCTCGGCCTCGGCGGCGAGCACCTCAAAGAACGTCTCCTCGTCGGCCTTCATCTTAAACTGCATAAAGTACGGGCGCGACGGATCGAGTCCGCGAAGGCCAAGCTCCGCGGCGCATTTAATCTTGAGCATGCGCTCGAGCGCCAAAAAGGCGTAGCTGCCCAACCAGGGGAAGAGCACCCAGGCGTCGCCACCCAGGTTGATGAGCGGCTTAGTTCCCGCGCCCGAAATCTCGGCGGTATGACGAGCCTGCGCCAAGCGAGCCCGTGCGTTACCCATAAGGTACGGATATGCTGCGTGCTCAGTGAGCGCTTGGCGCATGCGCTCGAGTACATGTGTGTTGATGTCACCGGGGCAGTCGCCAAAGTAGGCCGGCACACGGCCCTTGACCTGCGTGGCAAAGACGGTGTGACGCTTCCAGTCTACTTCTTCGACAATCCAGCAATGTCCGGCGATGGCGATGCGCTCACCGGGCGGTGGCGGGTTGACAATCGTGCCCAGCTCGGCCGATTCACTGCGAACGGTAAACTCCTCGTTTTCCTGGAACACAGCGTAGAACTTAAAGTTGTTAATGATGCGCTCGCCCGCGAGGCCCACGATCAGCCCGCCTCCCTCGGTGACCTGGATATGGTCGATCTTGATGAGGTGGCGCAGCAGTACGCGATAGTCATCGGCCGAGACGCGGTGGAAATAACTGAGCGTGAGCACGCGTTGGGCAAGTTCGGCCGGCGTGAGCTCTCCGGTGCTGGCAAGCGTCGACATGGTCTGGTGATAGAGCAGACTGTAGGGGAGTCGATCGAGCTCGGGCGGCTCGACCCACTTCTCCTCGCGATAGAGTTGTACGAGCGCGATGCCCTGCAGGAGCTTCCACGGAATGGTCTCGGGCATCATCGTGCGCGGCTCGGGCTCTTCCTCGCGCATGACAAACCACATCTCGGGCGGAAGATCGCGGCGTCCCGTGCGCCCCATGCGCTGCAAAAAGGAGCTGACGGTAAACGGTGCATCGATCTGGAACGCGCGCTCCAGGCGACCGATGTCAATGCCGAGCTCCAGCGTGGAGGTGGTGACGGTTGTCTGTGCCTGTTCCTCGTCGCGCATGAGCTCCTCGGCGGTCTCGCGTAGCGATGCCGAGAGGTTGCCATGATGGATAAGGAAGCGGTCGGGCTCGTGCCGGCTTTCGCAGTAGCTGCGCAGCATGGAGCATACGGCCTCTGCCTCCTCGCGCGAGTTGGCAAAGACCAGGCACTTGCGGCCGCGGGTATGTTCAAAGATGTAGCTCATGCCGGGGTCGGCGTTGTCGGGTGCGGTGTCGGTGGGGTTGAGCAGTGCCTGTTCGGTTGCCTGCGGGATGTCGACTTCGCCCTCGGGGGCTGAGGAAGTGCGACTGTCCTTGGGGGCAGCCTTGCCCCGTGCCTGCTCGCGACGTTGGCGGCGTTCCTCCTGTGGGAGTTGTCCGCTAGGGCGCATGCCTTGGGTGCTGACGGGCAGTGCCGCGGGTGGTGCCGTCTCAATGCGCTCGCATGCGAGCACCTCAGCTTCCTGCGGACCTGTGCTCTCGAATCCTCGCTGCTGTGCCTGGGGACCCGAGTTGTAGAAGTGCTCCATGGAGATGCGCCACACGCGGCGCGGTTCCTCAAAACGGGGGATAACGCAGTCGCGTCCCGTTCCCTGCGACAGGAAGGCACCCGTGCGTTCGGGGTCGCCGATGGTGGCCGAAAGGCCAATGCGACGGGGCTGCACGCCTGCCATGCGTGAGAGACGCTCGATAAGGCAGAGCGTCTGCCCGCCGCGGTCACCGCGCATGAGCGAGTGGACCTCGTCGATGACCACATAGCGCAGGTCGCAGAACATACGCGGGATTGCCATGTGCTTGTGGATCAGGAGTGCCTCGAGTGATTCGGGCGTAATCTGTAGGATACCGCTCGGCTTTTTGATGAGCTTTGCCTTGTGCGACTGCGAGACATCGCCGTGCCAGTGCCAGACGGGGATATCGGCCTCTTCGCACAGATCGTTGAGGCGAACGAACTGGTCGTTGATGAGTGCCTTGAGGGGGCCAATATAGAGGGCGCCCACGCTCGCGGGCGGGTTCTCCCAAAACTCGGTCAGGATGGGAAAGAAGGCCGCCTCAGTTTTGCCTGATGCCGTGGATGCCGTCAGGAGCACATTGTCTTGCGTGTTAAAGATGGCATCTGCCGCCGCAACCTGGATGGAGCGCAGACTCTCCCAATCGTGGGAGTAAATGAAATCCTGGATAAACGGGGCATATCGGTCAAAAGCGTTCATGGGACCTCCTCTCATCAACGGGTCGATCAACGCAACGGGCAACGGCTCGATATCTTGCAACATCGGCGTTTGCCCAGATAAAACCTACCAAAATTAACCTGTCCCTTTTTGGCAGGCTAGATGGTGAATTCGGCGAAGTTGCGGTCGCCGTCTGCGGTGCCGGTGTCGCCTGTTGCGGCTGCCGGTGCCAACGCGTCGCCGCCGACGCTTTGCAGCAACTCGGCCACGTTGGCATCGGGGTTTTGACACAGGATATCGAGCAGCTCGATAAAGTCACGGATGACCTCACGCGGCGTCAAGTGCGTATCGGCTCCCACGCGGCCAAACTCAATCTTGAGGAAGTCCACCAAGTCGTTCTCGGTAAGCGTGGGCGTCCAGCCAAAGTAGCCGGCATGGATCTGCATGAGCTTTTCGATGAGCACCAGCAGCTCCTCGTAGGTGAGCGGCTGCAGGCGGATGATGGGCGCGAGCATGTCTTTGAGGTCATCGCGCGCAAAACGGCCCTGAGCGAGACGGCTCCGAAGGGCCTCGTAGGAAAAGACGCCGCGGCGGCGGTCTTCGATGGAGGTTGGCGTGCCGCCCATGATCATGCCCAGGTACTGCGCTTTGCCCTGGAGCGTGTCGTTGTACATGGTCAGGATCTTCTCGTAGTTATATTGGCGCGTGATCGCGTTGGGAATCTTGTACAGATTCACGAGCTCGTCGATGAGCACCAGCATGCCCTTGTAGCCGCTGCAGACCAAAAAGCGCGCAATGAGCTTAACGTAGTCGTACCAGTCGTCATCGCTGATGATGGTCGAGGAGCCTAGCTCGGCTCGCGCTTCGCTCTTGGTGCGGTATTCGCCGCGAATCCATTTGGTCACCCGACTCATAGCTTCTTCGTCGCCCTCGGATACTGCCGTGCGGTAGCGGCGGAGCATGCGGACGAAGTCGAAGCCGTGGACCATCTCTTCGAGTGGAGCGAGTTGGGCATTAACGGCAGTCTCGTCGGCGTCGGCACACGAGGCGACCCAGCGATCCAGGATAAGGTTGAGCGCGCCGCCCTCGGGGCGCGTCTTGGTCGATATGTTGCGGATGAGCTCGCGATAGGTAGCGAGGCCCTGGCCCTGGCCGCCCTGTAGGCGGCGCTCAGGGGAAAGGTCGGCATCGGCGACCACAAAGCCCTCGCCCATGGCATGCGTTCGGATGGTCTGGAGCAAAAAGCTCTTGCCGGCGCCGTAGCGACCGACTAGGAAACGGAAGCTTGCGCCGCCATCGGCGATGAGGCTCAGGTCGGTGAGCAGAGCACGGATCTCGACCTCTCGCCCCACGGTGATATAGGGAAGGCCGATGCGCGGGACAACGCCGCCCTTGAGCGAGTTGAGAATGACGGCGGCGACGCGCTTGGGCACGCGGGGTGCTGCGGATGCGGTATCACTCATGGTCTAGGTATCCTCTCACGTCTGCTTCGTAGTCCTCAATAATTTGCGGTCCTGCTGAGCCAAATTCAATAACGGTGTCGCCCACCAGGTCAAAGAGCGCTTCGTTGATGCTGTCGACGAGCATGTCTTCACTCTTGCCCGACTTTGCCACCGCTGATGCCGTCTGCGCTGCGTTTTGCTCGAGGAGTGCTCGAAGAAAGGCGTCTGCGGCGGGATCGAGTGCGGACGCAGTGTCGGCGGGCGTGGGCGCTGGTGCGAGGAGCGGGGCTGCGACGCCAAACTGCTCGGTGGAGATGGTCGGCTCGCTAGCCTCGTCCTGCTGCATGGTCGTCGCGACTGGCTCGGCGATCGTGTCGGCCACGGGCTCGGCTTCCCGTCGTTCGGCAACTGCCGCCTCGACATCCGCAAGCGCGTCGTCCTCGCGCTCCTCGTCGATCAAAAGCGCCTCGCGCGTTTGTGCGGCGGCGCTCCGAATGTGCCCCAGCTGGCTCAGGTCGATATCGATCTTGACGGGCTGATGCGCGGCATCCCATGAAAGCCATGCCGTGATCTCGTCGTCGATAATCTTAGCCAGATATTTGGGAACCTTCTCTTCCTTAAGGGGATGGCCGGGATCCAGTGCCAAGCGCAGGCGCTGATCACAAGCGCGCATCATCTCGCCGAGCTTGCTGCTCTTTTGCCTGCTGCCGTGAATCCGCATGCATTCCCAAAAGCCATTCTGGCAGCGGTAGATGTGAATGGGGTCTAGGCGATATTCGCAGTCCTCGTGGCGCTCGGGCGCAAAGAACACGGCCGAGGCAAACATGGTGTAGGGCATGGCCGTCTCCTCCCCAAACAAGCTCGCTACGATGCCAGTCTTTCGGTGCGTGTCATAGTAGCGCGCCATACGGACATACACGGCGCATGCCACGTGGCGCAGGTCGCGATGGTGGGAACGGTCGAGCCGTGAGTTATTCAGGTTGTACGTCGAGAGTGCGTCGATGGCAGCCATGAGCCGCTCCTCATGCGCCTCATCGGGCGGAAGGGGAAGCGTGGGCTCGGAGGTCTTGCGACGCGCAGGCGGCAGGTCCGACGGCGCCGGCGCGGGTACAAGGTCTCGTGCTGCGCGGCGCAGCTCGATGAGGGCGTTGTCGAATGCGACGGTTTTAGAGTCGAGAAGTAGCTTGGGGTCGAGTCCGTGGAATACGGCGTAGTCCTGCAGCCACACGCGTGCGAACCGATCGATGCCGGGTTCAAAGGCGCGATAGGCATCCCAAAAGGCCTTGATCTTGCTAAAGCCATCGAGCGGGTCATCAACGCCAATGCCGCAGATCAATTCGTAAAGATAAAGAAAAGCAAACGAGGTCGATGTCTCCTCGATATTGCCGCGGCGCACTTGGGCACGCCAGGTAAAGTAGCCGCGCAACTGTCGATCGCTCATGGCATTGTAGGTGGGAAAGTACGACTTAAAGGTGCCGTTGTAGGGGCAATCGTCCTCGAAGTCGGCCATCAGCAGGCCTTGGCGGTAAAAGAGCTCCGCCTCCGATAGCCAACGTCCCGCGCCGCCTTTGGGATCCTCTTGCCAGCGTGATATCTCGCGCATCTTGCGGTACTGGTCGGGGAGGAAGTTCTGCATCTGACGACCGGTCTTGAGAATCGGCTCGTCAGCATAGATTTCGTTTGAGAAGCGGGCGGACTGATGGGTCCGGGCCTCGGCCATAATGCGCTCGATGAGCATCTTGACGTCCTGGTCGGCCACCGCCCTCTCCTCTCCCTATATGGTGTCGGTGACCTCATATCATAACACAGCATCAAACAGGTGTTCGAGATACCGCTATGTAGATAGACTTAGAACAGGAGAGCGTAGATGACGGCAATGACGACGGCTGGCAGCATGTTGGCCGTGCGGAAGGTCTGAGGTCGGATAAGGTTGACGCCGACGCAGAAGATGAGCATGGATCCCACGAGTGAGAGACTGTCGAGGGCTGCGGTGGTCATGATGGGGGAGAGTGCGCCGGCAAACAGCGTGATCGTCCCCTGGAACACGGC
This sequence comes from uncultured Collinsella sp., assembly GCA_959026725.1. Classification (GTDB taxonomy): domain Bacteria; phylum Actinomycetota; class Coriobacteriia; order Coriobacteriales; family Coriobacteriaceae; genus Collinsella. The sequence continues at coordinate 40,596 of CAUFMG010000004.1, read as the reverse complement.
GACGGGCAGGGCCGAGAAGATGCAGCCGCGGCCGAGCGAGGCCGTCATGGTGCAGACGATGATGCAGTCCAGTGCGCCCTTCAGGGCGAGCGTGGACCAGTCACCGAGCAGGCCGTCCTGAATCGATCCCACGATGGCCATGGCACCGATGCACACGGTGAGCGATGCCGAGACAAAGGCGTTGGTGAACTCGTTGTCTCCCTCGCTTCCGGTTTTGCGCTTGAGCCATTCGCCGAGGTTTTCGATGGCAGCTTCCAGGTTGATGGCTTCGCCGATGAGCGATCCGAGGGCAAACGAGACGATCAGCATAGTGGTACCGGTGGTCGACAGGGCGCTGCCGTCGATAACGAGCATCTTTTGCATGGTGCCGCCCAAGCCGATAAACAGGACGCACAGCCCCGATGCTTTCATGAGCGTGTCTTGGATGCGCGGTGTGATAAAACGGCCGCCCGCTAATCCCAAAAGACCGCCTGCAATCAAAAGCGCGACGTTGATGATCGTTCCCAAACCCGGCATGGATCCTCCCGTATTGATGCCACCTTGGCAATCGTAGCAGAATGGAACGCAGGGCATATTGCGACTTGTCTAATACGTTATATGAGTGGTATTAAGTCTGGCGTACAGCGGTTAAGCCTTAGGTTGTCGTCGGAACGTAGGGATAGTATTCAAAGCGTAGCGTCATCAGCCGTTGCGGGGACTCGATGCCCGCGGCGATGATATCGGCATCTCGGGCGCGGTCAAACCCTTCAAGTTCAATCTGGTACGAGACGTCTTCCATAATGTCCAGACGCCGCCAAGCTAGGAGCGTGTCGCCATCGAATTCCAAGGTTTTGCTTCCATCTGGGGCAACGGCGTATAGGCGCAGCTTGGCAGTGGTTGCAGGGTCGACGATCGTGATCTTTTTGATTTCGTTCCGAGTATTCTTGGCGCCCAACAAGGTGAGCAGCGTTGGGGCCACGACCTCGCCCGATGGCAAATAGACGACTTCAATGGATTCGGGAAATGCGATGATGGCCGACTTGCGGACGGGCTGATTGGCGGCGGCAACTTCGATGTTTGCAGCATCGATGACCTCTGTGTGGTCGAGGGCGGCAAGCACGCAGCAGTTACCTTCATCGATCTCCTGAGGATCAGCAAGCCCCAGACTGTCCGCGAGCTCGGGATCGTTTGGACTGGTAGCGGGCTCATTCGGTGCTTCGAAAGAAGCTGGGACGCTGTTTGTCGGCGACGGCGTGTCGCCCGCACCTGCTTCTTTGTCCGTGCTCTCTTCTTGTATGGTTGCGTTGACGGGTTCGTCGTTTGAGGGGAGCGTCTTGGCGTCAAGCGCGGAGGGGACAATCCCGACGGCTCCGGATCCGTTCCACTCCATCTCGAGAAGCGCCGGGTCGGCAAGAATGTGTTGCCTGCCTAGCGTGTGGGTATCGATCGCAATAGGGCCTGCCTCCGTCCCGCGCGTAAGGCTGAGCGATCCGGCCGGCTTCTCGAAATGAATGTCTGTGTCTTCGGTACTGGCGGCGTAGAACAGCAGGGATGCTTCTCCCGCCGCGATGGCGTCGGTGCCCGCCTTGGTCAGCCGCAGCGATGCCGTGAATGAGAGGGTGGGCTGCACATCGTCTGCATTCGCGGCGGCGCAGCCCAGACATATACCGCCTCCTTTCTCGAAAAACGCACCGTCGAAGGCGACCTTCGCTCCGTTCGCCGAGTCATCGACCGAAGCGATATCGATGCGCAACCCCAAATCGCACGGATCGCCATCTGCATCGAGCACAATCGAGCGCCACGTGCAGACGGCGCACCCCGCCTGGGAGCCGTTTGCCTTGTTCGAACGATTGATATCCACGACTATCGAGCCGTCCGTATTACGACGAAGGCATCCCGAGGTTGAGATTGCGGCCTGTGCGAACGAAAAACGCTTGCACGCAATGGCGCTCGACGGATTTGGTGCGGAGCTTAGGGCTGCTGGTAAGGAGTCTGCCATGACGGGAGTCGCCCAAGCGGCGACAGGCGTTCCGGTTGCGAGCGCGCCGCAGAGTGCGACGACGGGCAAAAGGTTCTTCGATGCCATGGGGTCTCCTTAGCTAATTTAGTGCGGCCTGTCCGTGTTTCGTTTCTGGCTGCGTTTGATGTGCAGACCGAGGCCGGCGGTTCCCGCGCCTGCTGCCGTGGCGCCTGCTGCCAAGAGCCATCGTCTGTCGTCTGTCTGTGCCAACGGTTCCTTGCAGTTGCCGCGGTCGAGCTCCGAGAGGTCGACCGTCACTTGCGTGGCGGCCTGCGCCTGTTCTTGCTGGGCAAAGGCCATGGCTGGCCCAAACGATAGGATACTGACGGCGGCGGCCAGGGCGACGGCCTTATGCCGTGTGCGCACCGGGCTCGACCGTCCAGGTGATCGTTGCAACCTGATCGCCTTCGCCGGTTACGCGGAAGATGTCGCGCGTGACGCGGGCGACGTTTCCGCTTGTCTTGAGCTTAATTTTGTCCGTGCCGCCGGCAATGCCCTGGTAGCCCATGTCGAAGGCTGCATTCTTGGAAAGATCGAGGCCCGTCTCCTGCATTGCGGCGCTGGCGTTCTGGAGTGCGCCGTCGGGGCCGACCTTAAAGTCGATGGAATTCTGCGCGGTTCCGGCCTTGGCGTCGGCGGCAATGGTCCAGGTGTTCATGGCGTCGATCTTCATGTTGGTGACATGGATGCCGTAGGCTGAATGATTGTCGATGGTGGTCGCGTCTTCTGAGGGGCCCTGAAGCGTGCCGTCGGCCTTGGCGACGAAGGGAATAACCGTCGGAACTTTGAACTCTACGTTGTCGATCTCGGTCCTGACCATTACTTTCGTGGTTCCAACGCGCCCGGCTGCCAGAGCTGGCGTCGGGGCGGCGCCCATTGCGAGCGCGAGCGCGAGCCCTGCGCCCACGACGAGCGCTCTGGCTCCGTTCATGTTCCTGGTGATGTCCATGGTCGTTCCTTTCTATTCGCCGCGGGCCGTCCCCGCGATGATTGGACGAATGCTGGTGAATTGCGTGCGGTGCCGCGTCGGCCGAAAAAGCTAGTTCTCGGCTTGCTCAACCCGTACCCTGACACGTGTCGGATTGCCGTGGCTGTCGAGGGTCTTGGCATCGAGTGCCTGGATTTCGATGTATGCCTCGCCTTCTTTGATGTCGCCGGCGGGGCACGTCTCGATTGTCTTGCCGGTCTCGACCACACCGGATTCGTACATGGTCTCGTCGTTTTGGATGACGCGGAATCGCTGGGGAAATTTATTGTCTTGGACGTTTTGCACGTTGACGCGCAGCTTGCCGTCCTCCTGTAGCTGAGCGACCGGCGCGACCGAAATCGTCATCATGTTGTCGCGGACGATGGCATCGAGCTCATCTTGGATTTCTTGTCGCGATTTACCCTCTGCCGTCGTGACTGAGGCGCCCGCTTCGGGCACGGGCTGCGACTGCCAGGCGTATAGCCCTACGGCGATGAGGGCGCAGACGATAGCCAGACAGACAACGACGAGTTTCTTGCGACGCCCCAGTCCTGCGAGGCGGGGCGGCTTCTTCGCACTCATGCGGCGTCCTTGGTGGTGTAGACACGTGCGAACGTGGACGGGTCCGCTCCAAAGAGCATGTGAAGCATCAGGCGGCGCGAGTAGATGAGCTCGTCAAAGTCGTGAGGGAGCTCGATGTCGTGGATACGCGCGATGTGGTGGGCGAGCGCCGAGAACGACTCGGGGTCGCAGATAACATCGGTGGTGACGTGGTAGACCGCCGTATCGGGGAACGCCTCTTCGTCGAAAGGCAGGAGATAGGGATCGTCGTCGACCTCGATGGCGACGCCGTACTGGGGCCAGTAATATGCCATGGGAACCTCCCTGCTTCTGGGGCCAAAACTTCTATCGGTTTTGGCTGTCGACGCCGACCGTATCAGCCGCTACTTGACCAATTTCTGACCAAATGCTTGACGGATTGACATCTCCGCAGGTAAAAGGTGGAAAAAATTACTTCAACTTTTTTCGAGCGACAATCGAGCGGTCGGCGACGGCGGGGCGATATGTGTCAAAAGCATCGTCTGCCGAGGAAGCCTTGCCGTTCGCCGAATTGCACAAACGTAAAAATCGCCAATTATGGAGACGGTCTCGAACACGTCGACGAAACGATGCGGTAACATCTCCCTGCAAACACTGTAGTTAGCTAAAGGGGGAGTTCGCGTGTCTGCAACCATTAAACCCTTCACCGATGAGTTCGAAGAGTATGGCCGCGATGAATCTCGTGCATCGGGCGAAGCATCGAGCATCTCGTTTCCGACAACGGAAGACGAGGTCCGTGCCATTTTGGAAACGCTCCATGCCGAGCGTGTCCCGGTAACGGTTCAGGGCGCCCGAACCGGCCTTGCCGCCGGTGCCGTGCCCCACGGTGGGCATATCCTCAATACTTCCCGTATGAATCGCTACTTGGGCCTTCGCCGCGATGAACAAGGCCAATTTCTGCTGCGCGTGGAGCCGGGCGTTGTGCTCTCGGAGCTGCGTAAGCAGCTGAGCAAGAAGGTACTGCCGACCGCTGGTTGGGACCAGGCATCGCTTGAGGCCTACGAGGAGTTCCAAGAGTCCCCCGAGCAGTTCTTTCCCACCGATCCCACCGAGGCATCTGCCTGTCTGGGTGGCATGGCGGCATGCAACGCCTCCGGCGCCCGCAGCTACGCTTACGGCCCCATGCGCCCGCATATCACGGGACTCCACGTCGCGCTGGCTGATGGCGATTTGCTTGAGCTTCAGCGCGGCGAGGCTTTTGCCCAGGGCCGCCACCTGTCGCTCGTGACGGCAGAGGGCCGTACGCTCGAGCTCGATCTTCCCGGCTATACCATGCCCGAGACAAAAAATGCCTCAGGCTATTTCGTTGCGGACGATATGGACGCCATCGACCTCTTTATCGGCGCGTGCGGCACGCTCGGCGTTATCACCGAGCTCGAGATTGCCCTGCAGGCGGCGCCTGCGGTCGTTTGGGGTGTGAGTTGCTTTTTCGATAGCGAGGACAAGGCGGTGTCCTTTACCGATTCCGTGCGCCCTGTCCTGTCCCATGCGGCTGCCATCGAGTACTTCGATGCTGGCGCCCTGGATATTCTACGTCGCCAGCGCGAGCAGTCGACGGCGTTTGCCTCGCTGCCGGCGCTCGACAAAGAGGCCAAGGTATGTGTCTACGTGGAGCTCGACTGCGATGACGAGGCGCAGGCGACCGAGGAGCTGTACCACCTGGGATGGGTGCTGGAGCTTGCGGGCGGCCGCGACGATGCGACATGGGTCGCCCGCACCGAAGTCGATCGCGAGTGCCAGCGGTTCTTCCGCCACGCGGTGCCCGAGAGCGTCAACATGCTCATTGACGAGCGTCGCCGCACCGACCCCACCATTACCAAGCTGGGATCGGATATGTCGGTGCCCAATGCACGCCTTGCCGATGTCGTGGCCCTCTATCGCCGCACGCTGGCCGAAAGCGGGCTTGAATCTGCTGCCTGGGGACACATCGGGAACAACCATCTGCATGTGAACATCCTGCCGCGTGATGCGCAAGACTACCGTCGTGGTGGAGAGCTCTTTGCCCAGTGGGCTTCCGAGGTCACGGCCATGGGCGGTGCCGTTTCTGCCGAACACGGCGTCGGCAAGATCAAGGCGGGCTTCTTGGAGACGATGTACGGCCACGAGGCCATGGTCGAGTCGGCGCGTCTCAAACTCCAGCTCGATCCTGCCGGCCAGCTGGGTCGCGGCAACCTGTTTACGGAGAAGCTCCTGGATGAACTCGTCCAGAAAGGGGGCGCGTGAAGATGAGTGATTTCCATATGGTGGTGTGCGTCAAGGCGGTGCCCGGAAGCACCGAGGTCAAGATGGACCCCAAGACCAATACTATCGTGCGTGATGGCAAGCAGGCGGTCATTAATCCCTTCGATGCAAGTGCCCTCGAATGTGCGCTAGCGCTGAAGGACGACTTTATCGGCTTTGGCATGGACGTGCGTGTGACGGTGGTGTCGATGGGTATCCCCGCGACCGAATCGCTGCTGCGCGACTGCATCGCCCGCGGTGCTGACGACGCGCTGCTGCTGACCGACCGAGCCTTTGCGGGCGCCGATACCCTAGCCACCACCTATGCCCTCAAATGCGGCATCGAGGCACTCGATGAGGACTTTGACCTGCTCATCTGCGGCAAGATGGCAGTGGACGGCGATACGGCCCAGATCGGCCCCGAGCTGGCCGGCGCCTTTGGGGTCCCCTGCGTGACCGACGTGAGCTGTGTGCAGAGCGCGGGATTTACGACGTGTGGCTCGCTGGCGCTCGTCCACGGCTGCGATGCCGGCGAGGAGACGGTGTACCTGGAGATGCCGTGTGCGATGACGACCGCCAAGGAGATTGGCCAGCTGCGCATGCCGAGTATTGCCGGTATTCGCGCGGCCGAGGATGCAGACGTGCGCGTGGCCAGCGCTGCCGACGTAAACGCCGATCCTTCGCGTTGCGGCCTTGCCGGATCACCGACGCAGGTCGTGCGCTCGTTTGTGCCCGACCGTGACCAAACGTGCGAGGCCGTTGAGGGAACGGCGTCCGAGCAGGCGGTAAAACTTGCCAAGATTATCGAGGGGATGGCATAGATGAGCGGGCTGATTATCGATAGCGAAGCCTGCATCGGCTGTGGTCGCTGCGTTCGCGCCTGCGCCTCGGGCGGCATTGTGGTGGAGGGCGAGCGCCCCAATCGCTGTGCCCGCGTAACCGACGGCTGTATCCTGTGCGGCGGGTGCGTCGACGCCTGCCCCGTCAACGCCATCTCGATTGAGCGCGACGAGGCCGCCGGCGCGGCAGACCTTGACGCATATCGAGACATCTGGATCTTCGTGCAGACTGACGAGCACGATGCCGTTGCATCCGTGGCCTTCGAGCTCATGGGCAGGGGGCGCGAGCTTGCCGATGCCCGCGGCTGCCGTCTGGTGGCACTGGTCGGCATGAGCCCCGAGGGCTCACTCGGGGACCTGGAGCATCTGATTTGCGCCGGTGCGGACGAAGTTCTGCTCTGTCGTGACGAGCGCCTGCGTCAGAACGACGCGGAGGTCTACGCCCGCTTGATCTGCGATTTGGTAGCCGAGCGCAAGCCCGAGGCCATTCTGTACGGCGCGACCGCCTTTGGTCGCGAGCTGGCGCCCGGTGTGGCCGTGCGCTTGCAGACGGGCCTTACGGCCGATTGCACGGTGCTTTCGATGGATACGGAGACGGGTCTGCTGCAGCAGACGCGCCCGGCGTTTGGCGGCAACCTGATGGCCACCATTATCTGCCCCAACCACCGTCCTCAGATGGCAACGGTGCGCCCCGGCATCTTTAAGGCGCCCGAGTTTGACTATAGTCGCTCCGGCACGATTGCCCAGGTAGTGCTAGCGGATGACGTTAAGGCCCGTGTCGAGATCTCGATTCCCGCCGAGGAGTGGGGACAGCAGGCCTCAATTGCCGATGCCGAGCGTCTAGTCGTGGTGGGCCGCGGCATCGGCTCCAAGAAAAACCTACCGCTGATGCGAAAGCTTGCCGAGGCTCTGGGTGCCGAGCTTGGCTGCACGCGCCCCGTGGTGGAGGCCGGCTGGCTGGAGTATCGCCACCAAATTGGCCAGACGGGTGTATCGGTCTCGCCCAAGCTCCTCGTGAGCATCGGTGTCTCGGGCGCTATCCAGCATCTCGCCGGCATCGGTGGGGCGGAGTGCATTGTCGCCATCAATGAGGACCCGGATGCCCCCATCTTTGGTGCCGCCCAGTACAAGGTTGTTGGGGACGCCGTCGAGGTCGTCGAGGAGCTGCTGGCCCAGCTTGAGCGCTAGGCGCGCGTCAGCCAGTCGCGCATCTCGTCCTTTAGGCGGCTCCAGGTTGCCTGCGTGGCGGGGTCGGTAAAGGGCCGCGTAATGCCAAAGGGCGCGTCGAGCAGGCGGTGGATATCGCCCTGTTCGCGCGCCAGCGCGCGGCTCGCTGGATAGACGAGCTCAAACATAAAGCAGATGAGTCCCACCAAGTAGTCTGCGGGCTCGTCGCGTTCATCGCGTGCGACGCAACGGTGCTCGTCAAAGGCGGCAAGCGTCGGTGCCGAGAAGCGACTGGCTAGAAACGCGTCCTCATCCACCTTGAGGATGGTGTCGACGGTGCTGTCGGCGATGGTGCGCATAATGTCGATCTTGTCACCATCGCGCACGATATCGCAGAAGCTTCGCGTGCGCACGTCGAGCTGCGCGGGTAGACGGAAATCGCTGTGATAGGCAATGCTTGCTCGGATGAGCTCATCTTCTGCCGGGTCATCGATAAAGTCGCGGATGCTTGTTACGGCGGGTGCATCGGCGGGATTCTCGCCAAAGAGGACCTCGATGCCCAGCGCCGCATGGCCCATGCTCTCGGCGTCCTTAAAGGTGTCCCAGCGTCGCAGCTGCTCAAAGCGGCCCATATCGTGTAGCAGGCCGCAAAGCCATGCCAGGTCAATATCTTCTGACGACCAGCCCTGCTCGCGCGCTACGGCATCGCATGCCTCGGCCACGTGGTACGTATGCTCGATTTTGAGCGCGATGCGTGGGTTGGTGGCGTCGTAGGCATCGGTGTAGCTTTTGAAGGCCGCGCGCGCCCGGTCTCGATCGATAGCTGTCATAATGACTTCCTAAAAAGTTGTGTCTTTCGATCCGGTGGCAATTGTAGGTGAACTCGGTTGCTGTCGGATGATGATTCTGCCGTGTCGCTACATGCGGCTCGGAGACTTTATCAGGATGAGAAGCGTATGGTGCTCAAAATCGTTAGAACCGTCTGGCCAGTGATGCTTACCTATGTTGCAATAGGCGCGCCGTGCGGAATGATCATGGGGCAGACGGGAATGGAACCCTGGATGGTCTTTGCTCTGAGCAGCACGTTCGTGACGGGCAGCGGGCAGTTTATGATCTGCAATCTGTGGCTGGCAGGTGTGCCTGCGGCGTCGATCGTCGCGAGCGTCGCCGCAATCTCCTCGCGCTTTGCGCTTTACTCGGCATCGATCGCTCCGCATCTGACGGGTGCCTCGAAGCGTCAGACGCTGGCTGTTGCCGCGACGCTTACCGAGGAGGCATACGGCATCTCGCTTGCCAAGCTGGTTGAGGGGGAGGATTGGGGCCCGCGCGAATCCTTCGTGCTCAACGTGATCCTCATCGCGACATGGGGCGCTTCGTGCACGATGGGTGCCATCGTCGGTGCCGTTGTCGATGTTCCCACCGCTATTGCGAGTTTTGTCTGCACGTCGCTCTTTATCTGTCTACTCTTTTCGCAGCGGCTGTCGCGCGGCAACGTTGTCGCGGCGGCTTCGGGCGCGGTGTCCGTCGCCGTATGCAAGTTCTTGGGCCTCACGAATATTGCCGTGCCGGCAAGCGTCGTGGTCGGCATTGCCATTGCGCTGGCGTGCGATGCTGTATTAGACGGAAGAGGTGCCCGCGATGCCCGTTAACGAGTTCTTGGTTCTGTGGCTGTCGTCGTGGGCTGCTATCGCGTTCTTTCGCATCGCGCCGGCGTTTGCCTTGCGCGGGAGAACGCTGTCGCCCCGCATTACCGAGGCCCTGGGTTATATCCCGCCCGCTGCCTTTGCCGCGCTGGTCGCCAACGACTTGGTGAGCCCCGGGGCGTTCGACGCGGGACTCTGGCCTGCCTTGGTTCCCTGGATTGCGGCTGCCGGCGTCGTGGTGGTGGCAATCAGGACAAAGTCGATGTTGTGGTGCTGTGTTTCGGGCATCGTGCTCTATATCGTTTTGAGCCTCGTATAAGAGCGGGACACGTTTAGCATCCCGGCCAACGAATCCAATTTTTCACCGAGCTGGTCTATTTCTTCTGGTACCATGGTCAAACTTTACTGTAGCAAAGCGTGACGTGGGCTTTTGTATCCCGTCAGCGGAAATGGGGGTTTCATGGCACAGGAAGCAACCACCAACGAGCAAAAGAAATTCAAGGTCCCGCGCATCCCGGGCGACATCATGATTTATCCGATGATCGTCGGTCTTTTGCTCAACACCTTCTGCCCGCAGGTTTTTGAGATCGGCGGATTCTTTACGGCTGCCTGCCGCGGTGGCTCTAATACCATCGTCGCCGCGATCCTGCTGTTTGTGGGCGCCGGCATCAGCTTTAAGTCCACGCCGGGCGCTATCAAGACCGGCATCGTCGTGCTGATTCCCAAGCTGGTCGTCGCAGCGGCTCTCGGCCTGGGCGTGGCATATTGCTTTAACGACAACTTCCTGGGTCTGAGCTCCGTGTCTATCATCGGCGGCATCACGTTTTGCAACATGGCGCTCTATACGGGCATCATGGGCGAGTTCGGTGATGAGTCTGAGCAGGGCGCCGTCGGTATCCTGTTCTTTACGGCCGGCCCCGCCGTCACTATGATCATCCTCGGTGTTTCCGGCCTCGCCAACATTCCCATTGGCACCATTGTCGGCTCCATCTTGCCACTCGTTATCGGCATGGTTCTGGGCAACCTGTTCCCGTTTATCAAGAACCTGCTGGTTCCCGGTGCCAATCCCGCGATTGCCGTCATCGGATTTCAGCTCGGTGCGTCCATGAGCCTGTCGAGCTTCATCACCGGCGGCATCTCGGGCATTCTGCTGGGCCTCATCACGCTCTTTATCGTCGGTCCCATCACCTTTGCCTTCGAGCGCCTGTGCGGCGGCAATGGCAAGGCCGCTGTGGCTTGCTCCACCATTGCCGGCACGGCTATGACCACACCGGTTGCCCTCGCCGAGGTCGCACCGCGCTACGCCGAGCTTGCGCCCACCGCGTACGCTCAGATCGCCACCGCCGTTATCATCACGGCGATCATGGCTCCGATTCTGACTGGCTGGGTCGACAAGAAGTTCTGCCAAGGCAAGGAGGATCTGTCGCCTGTCGGTGTCGAGGCCATCGAGGAGGCCGTCGCGACTGACATTGATGGCGAGTAGCAATCGATACTCATCAATGATGCCGACGTGTGCAATTCGCGCCGTATGAGCGCCCGAACAGAAACTGTTTTGCAGTGATGTTCGGGCGCTCTGCTATTATCCCCTTTACCCCTGCGGAGTAAAGGGGTGTTTATTGCCCTGATTCGAATTGGGCGATTCTGACCACTTGGATATTGAAGGGATGGCGCTGGTGGTTAAGGCACTCAAGATTGAGATATTCGTGCTATGCATGATTGTTCTTATCGGGCTTGCCGTGCGAAGTCGTCGCTCCTTGTTCTCGAGCACCCAGCAGCTTTTGTTTAGCATGCTGGGCTACACGTCTGCTGCCTACTTTTTCTTCGATATGATCTGGACGCTTTCGGACGGTGTGGACGGCACGTTGGGCATTGCTGCCAACTGGATTTCCAACGCGGTTTCGTTTTCGCTCTTTGCTATCGCGTGTCTCATTTGGTTTATCTATTCCGAGACGGTGCAGGGTTCTCGCCTTTTGACCTCGCGCTATAGGGTGGTGCTTGTAGCGTTGCCTACGGCTCTGGTGGTCGTGCTGGCGTTTACCAGTTACTGGACGCACGCCCTGTTCTATATCGATTCGCAGGGCGTGTATCGTCGCGGCTTTGCCTATATGATCCAGCCCATCGTCAGCTACTGTTACGTTATACATACGTCCCTGCATGCGTTTGTGCAATCTCGCAGGGTCGAGAGCCTGCAGACGAAGGCCATCTATCGAACCTTGGCATTTTTCGCCATTCCGGCCCTGGTGGGCGGTACCTTTCAGGTCGTATACTCGGTGCCCGGCCTTTGTGTCGGCATAATGATTAGCATGTTGCTGCTCTACATCATCTACCAGGAGCAGCTCATCTCGACCGACCCGTTGACTGGACTTAACAATCGCAACCGTTTTGAGACCTATATGCTGTCGCTCTTCTCAAATGTGGATCAGGCCGAAGATGTATATCTGCTTATGATGGACGCCGACGGCTTTAAGCAGATTAACGATCGCTATGGGCATGTGGAGGGCGACCACGCTCTTCAGGTCATATCCGCTGCGCTCAAAGAAGTCTGCTCGGCGTCTGGCGGCTTTATCGCACGTTATGGCGGCGATGAGTTCGTGGTGCTCCAAAAGGCAGTGGCGGAACAGGATATCATGCATCTGTGCGCGACAATCAACGATGAGCTCGCGAGCGCCGAGGTTCCGTATCTGTTGCGGATGTCCATCGGCTACGCACGGGTCGGTGATGGCGTCGATACCTGGCAAGACTTGCTTCGTGCTGCCGACGCGGAGCTCTACCGCGTCAAGGCCGAGAAAAAGAAAGCCGGCATCCAGATACGCTAGAAAAAGGGGCGCACGCTGGCGGGCGTGGCGGCCCTCGGCTCTCCGATGTACTCCATTAAGCTAAAGCATGTGAACCCCCTCTGCTAAATAGGGGTAGTTCGTTAGACCTTTTTGGGCCTGTTGACGATGATGATGCCGCCGCAGACCAACAGCAGGGCAACAAGTACGGTAACAGGGCTCGTGCCAGCGCCCTCGCCGAGCAGCAGAGCGCTCAACAGTACGCCAAAGACTGGATTCATAAAGCCAAAGACCGACACACGGCTGACGGGGTTGACGGCAAGCAGACGCGACCATAGCGAGTACGCGACGGCGGAAATGAGTGCCATATAGATAATGAGTGCGATGGCGGGGATGATCGCGGTGGGGGAGAGCGCGCCGCCCATCAAAAACCCGATGGCGGTAAGGACCAAACCTCCGACTAAAAACTGCCAGCCGGCGAGCAAGACGCCGTCATGCTTGCGCGAGAAGATGCCGATCAGGCAGGTCGAAAGAGCACCCGCGACAGTGGAGGCTAGGATAAAGCCCTCGCCATCGAGCCTGAAGCCAAAGGTGCCATCTGCGCCCGAGAGGTTGACGAGCGCGACGCCGGCAAAGCCCAGCGCACAGCCAAGCACCTTGGCCGTATTGAGCTTCTCGGTGTGAAATGCCAGGGCGGCAAAGAGGATTGCGAGGAAGTTGGCGCTGGCCTCGATGATGGAGCTCGACATGGCGCTGGCGTGCGAGAGGCCCAGATAGAAAAAGAAGTACTGCCCGATAGTCTGGAAGAGCGACAAGACAAAGATGGGCTTGATGTCGCGAGCCTGCGGAATGAGGGGGCGGCGCTGGGCCGCACTCATCCCAACGATAACCAGGGCGCCGGCAAGCGTGAAGCGCAAGCCCGCAAAGAGCAGCTGCGAGGCGCTATCGTGCGCCGGGATACCAAAGAGTGCGTAGCCGATCTTGATGCAGGGAAAGGCCGATCCCCAGAGCGCGCAGCAAACGAGACAGCCCAGGATGAGTCCGGGCAGGGTGGCGAGATACGGCTTGCGGCTTTTCATGATGTCCTTTCTACATGCGCGAAGCAAAAAAGAACCCGCCACCGGATGCGTCGGTGGCGGGTGTTGTTACCCGAGGGGATTGTACCCGATGGGAACGTATTAAGCGAAGTAGGCTACGCCGCTCTCAAAGATCGGCATGAACTTGTCGCCGGGGACATGCTCGGGCACGTTGCGGTACAGGTTGTCGCCGCGACGCTCGGCATGGCCCATCTTGCCTAGGACGCGGCCGTCGGGGCTCGTGATGCCCTCAATGGCGAGTGCGGAGCCGTTGGGGTTGACGGAAAGATCCATGCTGGGCTTGCCGTCCTCGCCCACGTACTGCGTGGCGACCTGGCCGTTGGCGATCAGCTGGGCGAGTACTTCGTCATTGGCGACAAAGCGGCCCTCGCCGTGGCTGATGGCGACGGTGTAGGGGTCGTCCAGGCTGCACTGCGACAGCCATGGGGACAGGTTGGACGAGATGCGGGTGCGCACCAGGCGGCTCTGATGGCGACCGATGGTGTTGAACGTCAGCGTGGGCGCATCGGGCGTGGCGTCGACGATGTCACCGTAGGGCACCAGACCGAGCTTGACCAGAGCCTGGAAGCCGTTGCAGATGCCCAGCATCAGGCCGTCGCGGGCCTTGAGCAGGTCGCGGACTGCCTCGGTGACCTCGGGAGCACGGAAGAACGCCGTGATGAACTTGGCAGAGCCGTCGGGCTCGTCGCCGCCCGAGAAGCCGCCGGGGATCATGACGATCTGGCTTGCACGGATGCGGCGGGCAAGCTCGTGGGTGCTCTCGGCGACGGCCTCGGGCGTGAGGTTGTTGATCACGAAGGTGTCGGCCTCGGCACCGGCGGCACGGAAGGCGCGGGCGCTGTCGTACTCGCAGTTGTTGCCGGGGAACACGGGGATGATCACGCGCGGGCGGGCGATCTTGGCGCCGCCGTACACGTGGATATCCTTGGCGCGGAAGTCGATGGTCTCGACCTCGGGGGTCTCGCCGGCGCTGCGGTAGGCGAAGACGCCCTCGATGCCGCTCTCCCAGGCCTCCTGGAGCTCGGCGAGCTCGATGACCTCGGAGCCGGTGTCGATGACATAGCCCTCGACGGTGGTACCCAGGGGCTCGACGACAACGCCGTCGGCGACCTCGGGCAGCTCGGCGTCCTCGGCGAGCTCGACGATAAAGCTGCCGTAGAGCGGGGTGAAGAGGCTCTCCACGTCCACATCCTCGGCAAGCTCGATGCCGATCTGGTTGCCGACGCACATCTTAAAGAGGCTCTCGGCGCCACAGCCGTAGCCGGGCGTGGAGACGGCCAGGGCGTCGCCGGTAGCAGTGAGCGCCTCGACGGCGTCAAACGCGGCGAGCAGCTGCTGGGCGTCGGGGCGGTAGTCCTCGCCGTAGGTGGCGGGGGCGATGCGGACGACGCGGTGCGTCAGGCCCTTGAACTCAGGGGAGACGGCGCGCGCCGCGCGGCCCACGGCAACAGCGAAGCTGATCAGAGTCGGCGGAACGTTGAGCTCGCCGGCCTCGTCCTCAAACGAGCCGCTCATGGAATCCTTGCCACCGATGGCACCGGCACCCAGGTCGACTTGGGCCATGAGGGCGCCCAGGACGGCTGCCGTGGGCTTGCCCCAGCGCTCGGCCTCGGTGCGCAGACGCTCGAAGTACTCCTGGAAGGAGAGATAGGCGCGCTTGTGCTCAAAGCCGGCAGCCACGAGCTTGGCGATGGACTCGACCACGGACAGGTAGGCGCCCGCAAACTGGTCGGCCTCCATCAGGTAGGGGTTGAAGCCCCATGCCATGGCACTCGCCGTGGTGGTCTCGCCGTCCACGGGGAACTTGGCGACCATGGCCGAGCTCGGGGTGAGCTGTGTCTTGCCGCCAAAGGGCATGAGCACGGTCGCGGCGCCGATGGTGGAGTCGAAGCGCTCGGAAAGGCCCTTGTTGGAGGCAACGTTGAGGTCGGTGACAAGCGAGGTCATGCGCTCGGCAAGCGTGGTGCCGGCCCAGCTGGGCTGCCACACGCTGCGGGCGCACACGTGGGCGACCTGGTGCTTGGGCGCGCCGTTGGAGTTGAGGAACTCGCGGGATAGGTCGACGATGGCGACACCGTTCCAGGCCATGCGCATGCGCGGCTCGGCGGTAACCTCGGCGATAACGGTCGCCTCCAGGTTTTCCTCGGCGGCGTAGCCCATGAACTCCTCGACGTCACCGTCGGCGACGGCGCAGGCCATGCGCTCCTGGGACTCGGAAATGGCGAGCTCGGTGCCGTCCAGGCCGTTGTACTTCTTGGTCACGGTGTCCAGGTCGACATACAGGCCGTCGGCAAGCTCGCCCACGGCGACCGAGACGCCGCCGGCGCCAAAGTCGTTGCAACGCTTGATCAGGCGGCAGGCGTCGCCGCGGCGGAAGAGGCGCTGCAGCTTGCGCTCGACCGGGGCGTTGCCCTTCTGGACCTCAGCACCCGAGGTCTCGATGGACTCGGTGTTCTGGGTCTTGGAGGAGCCGGTGGCACCGCCGATGCCGTCACGGCCGGTGCGGCCGCCCAGCAGGATGATCTTGTCGGTGGGGGCGGGGCACTCGCGGCGCACGTGGTTTGCCGGGGTAGCGCCCACGACGGCGCCGACCTCCATGCGCTTGGCCACGTAGCCGGGGTGATAGAGCTCGTTGACCTGGCCGGTGGCAAGGCCGATCTGGTTGCCGTAGCTGGAGTAGCCGGCGGCAGCGGTGGTTACGAGCTTGCGCTGCGGCAGCTTGCCCTCGAGCGTCTCGGACACGGGGACGGTGGGGTCGCCGGCGCCGGTGACACGCATGGCCTGGTACACGTAGCTGCGGCCCGAGAGCGGGTCGCGGATGGCGCCGCCCACGCAGGTGGCGGCACCGCCGAAGGGCTCGATCTCGGTCGGGTGGTTGTGGGTCTCGTTCTTAAACAGGAACAGCCAGTCCTGGTCCTCGCCGTCGACATCGACCTTCACCTTGACGGTGCAGGCGTTGATTTCCTCGGACTCATCGACATCGGTCATGACGCCGGTCTTCTTAAGGTACTTGGCGCCGATGGTGCCCATGTCCATGAGGCAGACGGGCTTGGCGTCGCGACCGAGCTCGTGGCGCATCTCCATGTAGCGGTCGAAGGCCTGCTGCACCACGGCGTCGTCGATCGTCACGTCGTCTAGGACGGTGCCGAAGGTGGTGTGGCGGCAGTGGTCGGACCAGTAGGTGTCGATCACGCGGATCTCGGTGATGGTGGGGTCGCGATCCTCATCGCGGAAGTACTGCTGGCAGAAGGCGATGTCCGCCTCGTCCATGGCAAGACCGCGCTCGGAGATAAAGGCGGCAAGGCCGGCCTCATCGAGCTCGCGGAAGCCGTCGAGCACCTCGACGGGCTGGGGCTCGGGGGTCTCCATGTACAGCGTCTCGGGCAGGTCGAGCGAGGCGAT
Source organism: uncultured Collinsella sp. (assembly GCA_959026725.1). Classification (GTDB taxonomy): domain Bacteria; phylum Actinomycetota; class Coriobacteriia; order Coriobacteriales; family Coriobacteriaceae; genus Collinsella. Next base: position 23,888 of record CAUFMG010000004.1, on the reverse strand, counting down.
GCGCGCCTCGACGGGGTTCACCACGTAGTGCTTGATGGCCTCGATGGCGGCTTCGTCCAGAGTGCCCGAGATCATATAGACCTTGGCGGAGCGCACGGCGGGGCGCTCGCCCTGGCTGATGAGCTGCACGCACTCGCTGGCGGAGTCGGCGCGCTGGTCAAACTGGCCAGGCAGGAATTCGACGGCAAAGACGGCGCCATCGCTTGCGGGGAGCTCGTCGTAGGTCACATCGACCTGGGGCTCGCTAAAGACGGTCGGCACGCAGGAGCGGAAAAGCTCCTCGTCGATGCCCTCGACGTCGTAGCGGTTGATGATCCTCAGGGCCTCGATGCCCTTGATGCCGAGAATCTCGGTCAGCTCGCCCTTGAGCTGCTGAGCCTCGACGTCGAACCCGGGTTTCTTCTCCACGTAGATACGAGAGACCATTGGTTCCTGCCTTCCTGATCGGTTGGGCGTACGGTACGGTATGCGGCAGCGGTCGGTTTGCGGGGTCTGCCCTGCGGTCGCCTTGAGCCACATGTTTGTAAACCTCACTATGATACGACAGCTCGCGGCGCGTTGAGGACGGCGAGGGTGCTACAGTGAAGCGCAAACAAGAGAAAGGCATCACATGGCATTTGTTTCGCTCGCCATCATCGCGCTCGTGGCCTTTGCAAGCCCCTTCATCGTCTCGGCGATTCCTGGAAAACCCATTCCAGAAACGGTCTTTTTGCTCGTGTTCGGTGCGGTGCTGGGACCCCATATGCTCGGCGTCATCCATGTAGATGCCGAGGTCTCGCTTGTGTCCGAGCTCGGCCTGGCCTTTTTGTTCCTGCTCGCCGGCTTTGAGATCGACCCCAAGAGCATCACGGGTGTCGAGGGGCGCTACGGCTTGGCGACGTGGGTCGTCACGTTTGGTATCGCCTGGCTTGCCGTGCGCTTTACCCCGTGGTTCTCGGTCAGTCATTTCGACGGTATCGCCGTGACGCTTGCCCTCACTTCGACGGCGCTCGGCACGCTCGTGCCCATCATGCGTGAGCGCTCGCTCACTGGCACGCGTGTGGGCGACTCGATTCTCGCGTATGGCACCTGGGGTGAGCTCGGCCCTGTGCTCGCCATGTCGGTGCTGCTGTCTGCCCGCACTGGCATCCAAACGCTCGTAATCCTTGGCTTGTTTGCGGTGGTTTGCGTGTTGCTGGCTGTGGTCCCAAGCCGCTCCAAGCGTGTCGGCAGCCGCTTCTTTGCGTTTGTCGAGGAACGCGCCGATACCACGTCGCAGACCTTCGTGCGCCTGACGGTGCTCATCCTGGTCACACTCGTGGCGTTCTCGGCCGTCTTTGATCTCGACATCGTGTTGGGTTCTTTTGCCGCCGGCTTTGTCTTGCGCTATATCATCCCCGAGGGCAACCATACGCTCGAGACCAAGCTCGATGGCCTGGCCTACGGCTTTTTGATTCCGGTATTCTTTACCGTATCGGGCGCAAAGATCGATCTGACGGCCGTGGCGTCGCGCCCGGGTCTGCTCGTGGGCTTTATCGTGGCGTTGTTGATTATTCGTGCCGTGCCCATTCTTATTTCTATGAGCATTTGTCCTGCGACGCGCGATGTGTCGGCGTATGGTCGCATTACCGTGGCCCTGTACTGCACCACGGCCCTGCCGATCATCGTTGCCGTGACAAGCGTTGCCGTCAACGCGGGCGCGCTGTCGCAAGATATCGCGTCGGTCATGGTTGCCGCCGGTGCCATCACGGTGTTCTTGATGCCGTTGCTCGCGCAGCTCTTCTACCGCGTGGTCGACGCCGCGCCGGTCGCCGCCGTGGCAGAAGTTGCCGAGCATCCATCCGATGCGCTCGACATCCTGCGCGCCCATCACGACCTGGCGAGCCTGCTCGCACGAGAGCACGAGCTTTTGACCTCGCATGGCCATGGGCGTTCGCTCGACGGCATACCTACCCTTGATTCCATTGCCGACCGCCTCTCGACCGAGGCGGCAAGCGGACACATCGATGCCCGTATCGTGGACGCCGCCCATTTGCTGGCCGAGAAGACCTATGGCGACGAGATCGACCCGTCCAAGCTGACTCCGCGTGAGCGCCGCCGCCTGGAGCGCGCTAAGCTCGCCGTGCGCGAATACCGCCGCCGCATGCTGGAGCTCTACGCGCGCGAAGAGGCCGAGAACGACGACGGCAAGTAGCAAGGAATGTCGGGATACGGGTTCCGTCCAAATAATAGAAGGCGCGCTGCCTGCGGTTGATGCAGGCAGCGCGCCTTCTTGCGTTGAGCTCGGTTGAGGTTTAAAGCTGTGGCTTGCGACCTTTAGGAGCGGGCGGCTCCGTCGACGGGGAGGATGGCGCCCGTGACGTAGGAGGACATATCGCTCGCCAGGAAAACAAAGGCGTTGGCGACATCCTCGGGCTCGCCCATGCGACCCAGCGGAATGGTGGCGATGATGGGCTTGATGACCTCTTCGGGCAGGTTGGCGACCATGTCGGTTTTGGTTACACCGGGTGCTACGGCATTGACGCGAATGCCCATGGGGGCGAGCTCGCGCGAGAGCGACTGGACCATGCCGTTGACGGCGAACTTGGACGTGGGGTAGCCAACGCCGGAGGGCTGACCGTACTTAGCGACCATCGAGCTCGTGGTGGTGATGGTGCCGCCGTGGCCGGCTTCGGTCATGATCTTGGCGGCAGCCTGGTGGCCATTAAAGACGGCGACGACGTTGAGGTCCATAACTTTGGCGAACTCCTCTGCCGTGTAGTTGAGCAGCGGCGAGCGCTGGGAGATGCCGGCGTTGTTGACGACCGTGTCCAAGCCGCCCATGTCGGCTGCAGCCTGGGTAAAGGCCTCGGTCACGGCCTCGAGCGAGGTGAGGTCGCAGGAGCGGCCCCAGACCTTGGCGTCGGGATAGGCGGCTACCAGCTTCTCAACCGCCGCGTCGGCAGTCTCCTGGCGCGAGCCAAAGACGGTGACGGCAGCGCCTTCCTCGATAAAACGGCAGGCGATCGCATAGCCGATACCGCGCGTGCCTCCGGTGATGATTGCTTTCTTGCCCTCGAGCAACATGGTGCTTCCTCTCATCGCGGGCGGACATACGCAGCACAGCATAGCGGCGGCAAAATACAGCTGCCGTCGCATATCGGCAAACGGTATCCACGGTTGCCGACGAACGGTCAAGTTGTTCAAACGTTAGTCGACCAGTTCGCTCGAAAAATGTAACTAAAGGGGGCTCCCATCCAATCGGATAGGAGCCCCTCATGCGTTGTTTGACTTGCCGAGAACCGAACTAGTTGGCCATGACGCCTTCGGTCCATGCCTCGACGTCCTCGATGCGCAGGACGTTGGCGACCTCGGCCACGCAGTCGACGCTGGCAAGCTCGGCGGCGGCAGCCTGGACGTCCTTCTCGAGCGCGCGGTGCGTCAGGAAGATGACCGAGCAGGCATCGCTGACGCCCGACTTGCCGTCCTCGACCTGGTTGATGAGCGAGATCGAGATGTTGTGCTTGGCAAAGATGTCGACCGTCTCGGACAGGGCACCTACGCGGTCGGCGACCTTCAGGCGCACATAGTACTTGGTCTGGAGCTCGTCCATGGGCTTAAAGGCGAGGTTGTGACCATAGGGCTCAATCTCGGGCAGCGGAGCCACGCCGCGGCTGATCTGCTCGGAGAGCGACAGGATATCGCCCACGACGGCGCTCGCGGTGGGGAAGGAGCCTGCGCCGGCACCGTAGAACATGGTCTCGCCCACGGCGTCGCCTACCACGTAGACAGCGTTCATGGCGCCGTTGACCTTGGCAAGCATGTGGTCGGCGGGGATCAGCGTGGGATGCACGCGGACGTCGACGCCGGCTTCGGTGTTGCGTGCGATGCCCAGCAGCTTGATGGTGTAGCCGAGCTCGCGGGCCTGGGCAATGTCCTCGGCGCCGATGGTACGGATACCCTGCTGGTAGACATCGTCGGTGGTCACGCGGGTGCCAAAGCCGATGGAAGCGAGGATTGCCGTCTTGCTGGCGGCGTCGAAGCCGTCGACGTCGGCGGACGGGTCGGCCTCGGCATAGCCCTTTGCCTGGGCGTCGGCGAGCACGTCAGCGTAATCGGCGCCCTCGGCGTCCATGCGCGACAGGATGTAGTTGGTGGTGCCGTTGAGAATGCCAGCGATGGTCAGGATCTTGTTGCCCACCAGGTCGTGCTCGAGCGTGCTGACAATGGGGATGCCACCGCCGCAGCTGGCCTCGCACTTAATCTGCACGCCGCACGCGCGCGCCTTCTCGGCGAGCGTCTCGACATGACGGCCCAGCAGGGCCTTGTTGGCAGAGACGACGTGCTTGCCGTTCTCGAAGGCGGTGGTGAAGATTTCGGTCGCGGGGTGCTCGCCGCCGATGAGCTCGACGACGATATCGACGGCGGGGTCGGTGACGACGTCGTGCCAGTCGCTCGTAAAGGCCTCGCGCTCAATACCGGCGGCTTCGGCCTGCTCCCAGGCAAGCGCGCAGGCGCGGGTCAGCTTAAGGTCGATGCCGTAGGCTGCCAGGTACTCATCGTGGTGGCTCTTGATCAGACGGGCCACGCCGCCGCCGACGGTTCCCAGACCGATCAGACCGACGTTCACGGTGCGCAGGGGTTCGCTCATAGATAGCTCCTTCGTGCATCTTATGGATGGATTAACCGCTTAAAGGTTGAGTGCATTCTAGCGTGAACCGAGGGCGCGTGCTCGCCAGGCAACAGGAGTCGCACAAAACGGCACCCCCGAAACGCTGCGGAAACATTGGAAACATGCTCGCTACAAACGGAACTCCGTAACAAACTGTCAACGTTTGCACCATAAGGTTTGCCCTGTACCGCAAGACGGCCGCACCGCGGCCAGCGAAAAGGGGGACACCATGTTTAGCATCAACAACGTACTTAACCGCAGGAGTTTCTTGGCTGGCGCCGCGGCGCTCGGTGGCACCGCGGCGCTCGCTGGTTGCTCGTCGGGTGGCTCGGAGGGCGGCTCCGCCGATGACGGCAAGACCTTCAAGATCGGTGTCATCGGCCCTCTGACCGGCGCCGCGGCAACCTATGGCGTTTCGGCCGAGAAGGGTGCCAAGCTCGCCGCCAAGGATTTCTCGACCAAGGACCTCAAACTCTCGCTTAAGTCTGAGGATGACGTCGCTGACGGCGAGAAGGCCATCAACGCCTTCAATACCTTGTGCGACTGGGGCATGCAGGCGCTCGTCGGCCCCGTTACCACCGGTGCCGCCGTCGCTGTCTCGGGCGAGATCGCCGACGATATGCTCATGGTCACGCCTTCGGCCTCGTCGCTCGACGTTACCAAGGACAAGACCACGGTTTTCCAGGTTTGCTTCACCGATCCCACCATGGGCGCCAGCGCCGCGAAGTTCTTGGCCGAGAAGTACGCGGATGCCAAGATCGCCCTGTTCTACAACTCCGGCGATACGTATAGCTCGGGCGTTGCCGACGCTTTTGCCGAGCAGGCCAAGGCGTCCAAGCTCGACATCGTCGATACCGAGACCTTTAAGGACGACTCTTCCACGAGCTTTACCAACCAGCTCACCAAGGCCAAGGAGGCCGGCGCCACGCTTATCTTTGCCCCGATCTATTACACGCCGGCGTCCGTTTTGCTCAAGAACGCCAAGGACATGGGCTACGACATGACCCTCATGGGCACCGACGGCATGGACGGCCTGCTCTCCGTTGAGGGCTTCGACACCTCTCTTGCCGAGGGCGTGCTGCTCATGACCCCGTTCTCCGCTGACGACGAGAAGAACGCCGACTTCGTCAAGGCATACAAGGAGGAGTACGACGAGACCCCCAACCAGTTTGCCGCCGACGCCTACGACTGTGTCCACGCGATCGCTGAGGCTATCGACAAGGCTGGCATCGACACGACGGCCGACGGCGCCGACATTGCCGGCGATCTTGCCAAGGCCATGCGCAAGATCAAGATCGAGGGCCTGACGGGCGAGCTCACGTGGAACGACGAGGGCCAAGTCGAGAAGCCCGCTACAGCCTATGTGATCCAGGACGGCAAGTACATCGCCGCCTAAGTGCGCATAAAGCGCTACCGGTGAGGCTGTTTTAATCAGGGCAGGGACGCTTGTAACAGAATGGAAACATTACTTTCACACAATAAAGTGGCTAAACTGCATAAACCAATAGAAATACGCATAATTATGGATAAACGGACAAAACAAAAGAAAAGTTGAAATAATCGCCACTTTTCTCAACTAAAGCGTCTACTATTTTGCGAACGCCGAACACGGCGAAGGATGGCCTGTCGGGTAACCGAAACCCGACGAGATTTGAGAGGAGAGCCGCATGTCGAGCCTCACCGGTAAGTCATTGAACCCTGTTATGAATCGCAGGAGCGTTATCGCGAGCGCAGCAGGTCTGGGGGCGATGTCCATTCTAGCTGGCTGCTCCTCCAACGGCGGCGACAGTGGTTCCGCTTCGGGCGACGCTTCGTTTAAGATCGGCACCATCGGCCCGCTGACCGGCGCCAACGCGTCCTACGGCAAGTCCGTTACCCAGGCTGTCGAGCTTGGCTGCAAGGATTTCTCGACCAAGGAGCTGCCGCTTGTCAGCAAGGCCGAGGACGACCAGGCTGACGGCGAGAAGGCCGTCAACGCCTTCAACACCCTGCTCGACTGGGGCATGCAGGCCCTCGTCGGTCCGACCACCACGGGTGCGTCGGTTGCCGTTGCCGCAGAGTGTGGTAACGACCCCGAGACGTTCATGATCACCCCGTCCGCGTCCTCCGAGGACGTTACCAAGGGCAAGGATTGCGTCTTCCAGGTTTGCTTCACCGACCCCAACCAGGGTGTCAACGCTGCCAAGTTCCTGGCGCAGAAGTATGCGAACGAGAAGTTCGTGCTGTTCTATAACTCCGGCGACGCCTATTCTTCGGGCATCGCAGATTCTTTTAAGGCCCAGGCCGCTAAGTCTAAGCTTGAGATTGTCGACGAGGAGACCTTCAAGGACGACTCTGCTACGAGTTTTACCAACCAGCTGACCAAGGCAAAGCAGGCCGGCGCCACCATGATTTTTGCACCGATCTACTACACGCCCGCATCCGTCCTGCTCAAGAACGCCAAGGACATGGGCTACGACGTCAAGATGATGGGCTGCGACGGTATGGACGGTATCCTGGGCGTTGAGGGCTTCGACACCTCTCTTGCCGAGGGCCTGCTGCTCATGACCCCGTTCTCCGCCGACGACGAGAAGAACGCCGACTTCGTCAACGCCTACAAGGATAAGTACGGCGATACCCCCGACCAGTTTGCCGCCGACGCCTACGACGGCGTGCATGCGGTGGTCGAGGCCCTCAAGGAAGCCGGCCTGGGTGCCGACGCCGACCCGACCGAGGTTGCCGAGAAGCTTCCCGAGGCTATGCGCAACATTACCGTTGACGGTTTGACTGGCAAGCTCTCCTGGAACGACAAGGGCCAGGTCCAGAAGGACCCGACGGCGTACGTCATTACCGACGGCAAGTACGTACAGGCCTAATTGGCCGCCTTACATAGAGCGGTTTTGATCCCAAGCAGGGGAGGTTTTGGCCTTCCCTGCTTGCTTGGTATCTAGGGACGATGTAACGTCCCTGTTTCATACATTAACTGGAAACCTATTCGAAAGGGGGATGTGGAACATGACGGTCTTTATCCAATACCTGGTCAACGGCCTGTCCATGGGCAGCGTCTACGCCATCATCGCGTTGGGCTACACCATGGTCTACGGTATCGCCAAGATGCTGAACTTCGCTCACGGCGATGTCATCATGGTCGGTGCCTATGTCTCGTTCTGCGCCACGTCGTATCTCGGCCTCCCGGGCTGGGCATCTGTAGTTCTCTCTTGTGTGGCCTGCACGGTTCTCGGTGTTCTCATTGAGGGTCTGGCCTATAAGCCGCTGCGTCAGGCGGGTCCGCTGGCCGTTCTAATCACGGCTATCGGCGTGTCTTACTTCCTGCAGAACGCCGCGCAGCTTCTGTGGGGCGCCACGCCCAAGAACTTCACTTCGCTCGTCACCTTCCAGGTGCCGGAGTTCTTGGCCAAGTTCAACGTAAGCGCCGTCTCACTCGTCACCATCGTCGCCTGCCTGGTTATCATGGCCGGCCTGATGTTCTTTACAGGTAAGACCAAGATGGGCAAAGCCATGCGCGCCGTGTCAGAGGACAAGGCCGCCGCTCAGCTCATGGGCATCAACGTCAACCGTACCATCTCGATGACGTTCGCCATCGGCTCTGCCCTTGCCGCCATCGCCGGCGTGCTGTTGTGCTCCTACTCGCCGGTGCTGCAGCCCACGACGGGCGCCATGCCTGGCATCAAAGCCTTCGACGCCGCCGTCTTCGGTGGCATCGGCTCCATCCCCGGCGCCTTTGTCGGTGGCATTCTCATCGGTATCATCGAGGCGATGGCACAGGCTTACATTTCCACGAGCCTTGCCAACTCCATCGTCTTTGGTGTTCTGATCATCGTCCTGCTCGTCAAGCCTGCCGGCCTCTTGGGCAAGTACGTCCCCGAGAAGGTGTAGGTGAGCGTTATGAAGTTTCTTAAAGACAAACAGACGCGTCACGACTTTGTTACGTACGCCATGTGCCTTGTGGCGTTCGCCATCGTGTTCTTTATGCAGTCTAACCACATGATTCCGCGCATGATCGCCGGTCAGCTGGTTCCCATCACGGCCTATATCGTCATGGCCATCTCCCTTAACCTCGTCGTCGGCATCGCGGGCGACTTGTCGCTGGGCCACGCGGGCTTTATGAGCGTCGGCGCCTATACGGGCATCGTTACCGCTGTCGCGCTGGAGAGCGCCGTTCCCTCCGATCCGGTGCGCCTTATCATCAGCATTGTGGTCGGCGCTATCGCCGCTGCCATCTTGGGCTTCTTGATTGGTATCCCGGTTCTGCGCCTGAGCGGCGACTATCTGGCTATCGTGACCCTGGCTTTTGGCGAGATCATCAAAGAGATCGTCACCTGCCTCATTGTGGGCGTCGACTCCCGCGGCCTGCACGTGATCTTTAACATCACGGGCAACTCTACGATCGACGACCTGCACCTGCTCGAGGACGGCACCGCCATCATCAAGGGCGCCCAGGGCGCCTCGGGCGTGTCGACGTACTCGACCTTCCTCGCCGGTGCCATCCTGGTCATGGTCGCACTCGTGATCGTGCTCAACCTGGTCCGCAGCCGTACCGGCCGTGCCATTATGGCCGTGCGCGATAACAAGATTGCAGCCGAGTCCGTAGGCATCTCCGTCACCGAGTACCGCATGATCGCCTTCGTGGTTTCCGCTGCCCTCGCCGGTGCTGCCGGAGCTCTCTTCGGCGGTAACTTCTCGCAACTCTCCGCCACCAAGTTCGACTTCAACACGTCCATTCTCATCCTGGTGTTCGTGGTCCTGGGCGGTCTGGGCAATATGCGCGGCTCCGTCATCGCTGCGGCGCTGCTCACGGTGCTTCCCGAGCTGCTCCGTCAGTTCTCGGACTACCGCATGCTCATCTACGCCATCGTGCTGATCCTGGTCATGATTTTTACCAACAACCCGCAGCTCAAGGCGTTCTTTGGTCGCGTCAAAGACCGCTTTGCTTCCAAGAAGGAGGTGGCAGCCGATGCCCAGTAAATTTGAGTTCAACAAGGGCAAGATGGTCCCGTATCCTTCTGGCGCCATCGTTCCCGACCGCGACCTGGGCGAGCGCCCGGCGCTCGAGTGCATCCACCTGGGCATTGAATTCGGCGGCCTTAAAGCAGTCGACGACTTTAGCCTGACCATCGGCAAGACCGAGATCGCCGGTCTCATCGGCCCCAACGGTGCCGGCAAGACCACGGTCTTCAACCTGCTCACCAAGGTGTATCAGCCCACGCACGGCACCATCCTGCTCGACGGCGAGGACACCTCGGGCAAGTCGGTCTACCAGGTCAACCGCATGGGTATTGCCCGTACCTTCCAGAACATTCGCCTGTTCAACACCATGACGGTGGAGGATAACGTTAAGGTCGGTCTGCACAACCAGGAGCGCTACTCCGGCTTTGAGGGCGTGCTGCGCCTGCCGACGTACTGGAAGCACGAGAAGGCCGCCCATGAGCGTGCTATGGAGCTGCTGTCCATCTTTGATATGGAACATCTGGCAAACGAACAGGCCGGCTCGCTGCCTTACGGCGCTCAGCGCCGCCTGGAGATCGTCCGTGCACTTGCCACCAATCCCAAGCTGCTGCTGCTCGACGAGCCTGCCGCCGGCATGAATCCGTCCGAGACCGCAGAGCTCATGGAGAACATCGTCAAGATTCGCGACACCTTCGGCATTGCCATCATGCTTATCGAGCATGATATGTCACTCGTTATGAACATCTGCGAGGGCATCTGCGTGCTCAACTTTGGTAAGGTCATCGCCAAGGGCACGGCAGAGGAAATTCAGAACAACGACGCCGTTATCGAGGCATATCTGGGCAAGCAGGATAAGGGGGAGAACTAAATGGCAGAGCCGATGCTTTCCGTCTGCAACATCAACGTCTGGTACGGCGCTATCCACGCCATCAAGGACATCTCCTTTAACGTCAACGAGGGCGAGATCGTTGCTCTGATCGGTGCGAACGGTGCCGGCAAGTCCACAACGCTCAAGACCGTCTCGGGCCTGCTGCGCTCCAAGACCGGCTCCATCAAGTTTATGGGCGAGGACATTACTCATACGCCCCCCGATAAGCTGGTTGGTAAGGGTCTGGCTCAGGTCCCCGAGGGCCGTCGCGCCTTTTTGCAGATGACGGTCGAGGAGAACCTGGAGATGGGCGCCTACACGCAGCCCAAGTCCACGGTTGCTCCGGGCCTTGAGCGTGTCTACGAGCAGTTCCCGCGCCTTAAGGAGCGCCGTCGCCAGGTCGCCGGCACCCTTTCGGGCGGCGAGCAGCAGATGCTCGTTATGGGGCGAGCCCTTATGAGTAACCCCAAACTGCTTATGCTCGACGAACCCTCCATGGGTTTGGCGCCGATTCTGATTGAGCAGATCTTCCAGATTGTCGAGGATCTGCACAAGGCCGGCACCACGGTGCTTCTGGTCGAGCAGAATGCGCAGATGGCGCTTTCCATCGCCACACGCGGCTACGTGCTCGAGACCGGCAAGATCACCATGACCGGCACGGGCCAAGAGCTCCTGCACGACGATGACGTCCGCAAGGCCTATCTGGGTGGCTAACTAGTTACGCGGTTTTACCAAACCGCGTAACGGCTCGACGCTGCAAGCCCGCCAGGGCGGCAATCTGCCTTTCAACTTCGGCGGCATGACCAGAAGGTCAATGCCGCCTTGTTTCAAGGCACCTTGCTCGCTCTGGCGGGCTTTCGCTGACTTCGCCAAAACATCGACGTTGTGGCAGATGCCAACGACTACCCCTTTAAGTTGCGGTGGAATAGGGACTAAATGGGAGTCTCAGAGGCCAAAAGAGTCCCTATTCCACCGCAACTTCATGGGGGCGTGCGACAATGCCCATCGGAAAACGTTTGTCATCTGGGGGTCTATCTATGCTGTACGAGTTTTGTGCCGAGAACTTTGAGCGGGTGCCGGCGGCTATCGATGCCGGTGCAAGGCGTGTCGAACTGTGCGACAACCTTGCCGTCGGTGGTACTACGCCCTCGGCTGGCGTTATCAGCGCTACGGTCAGCTATGCTCACGAGCATGACGCGCGAGTGATGTGCATGATTCGCCCGCGTGGCGGTGACTTTCATTACAACCTAGACGAGCTGCGCATGATGGAGATGGACTTGGGTCTTGCCGTGAGCGCCGGCGCCGACGGCTTGGTCTTTGGCTGCTGCAAGCCTTGTGCCCGCGGATGGGCGCTCGATGAACTTACACTCGGTGCCCTCGTGATGGCTGCGGGCTGCGCGACCGAGGAGTGCAAGCGCGAGCCCATCGACATCACCTTCCATATGGCCTTTGACCAGCTCTCGCTCGAGGCTCAGCTCGACGCGATTGACACGCTCGCCGACTGCGGCATCACGCGCATCCTGACGCATGGTGGCGCTGCCGGAACGCCGATCGAGGACAACCTGGAGCACCTGTCGCGTCTTGCCGAGTATGCGGGCGACCGCCTGACCATCCTTCCAGGCGGCGGCATTTCCACGGCCAACCGTGATACCGTGGCGGCAACACTGGGCGTCTCCGAGCTCCATGGCACCAAGATCGTGCCGCTGGAGGTATAACCTGTGGCGCTGGTATTTGACGTTCAGCAGGCGAGCGGTAAGCCCGACGATAATCGTCGCCCTGGCACCGCGTGCCCCTTTTGCGACACGGAGGGGCTTGCCAACATCATCCAGCGCGATGGTGACTGCATCTGGCTCGAGAATAAGTTCAAGACCTTGCGGGCCACCCGTCAGACCGTATTGATTGAGTCTGCCAATCACGACGCCGACCTGGTGACCTATGAACCGGATGAGCTGCATCATGTGATGCGGTTTGCCCTGGGCTGTTGGCAGCAGATGATCGATTCCCAACAGTACCGCAGTGTGCTCATGTACAAGAACAAAGGCCCGCTTTCGGGCGGCAGCCTCGTCCATCCACACATGCAGATTGTGGGCTTGGAACAGGAGGACGGCTATGCGGCGCTGACCTCAGCCATCTTTGAAGGCATCAGTGTCTGGCAACAGGGGAGAATCTCGGTCAACATCTCAACCGAACCGATTATGGGGTTCTTTGAGGTCAACGTTTCAGCCCCGCAAGGAATCGCCGCCAGCGATGACACAAGAGACCAAGCCGAGGCGGACCTCTTCGCCGATGCGATCCAGGTAGCTCTGCGCTATATCCTGAACGAGCACCACGGTGGTCGCGCGGAGTCGTACAACTTGTTCTTCTACCACATAGACGGCCGGACCATTGCCAAGGCGCTGCCACGTTGGGTGGTATCGCCCTACTTTGTGGGCTATCGTCTAGCCCAGGTCAATGCTGAGACGACGCTCGATATCGATGCTGAGCGCCTGCGTGCGCATCTGGAAACGCTCGTATAGCAAGACTAACACTCGCGTAATGCGGACAGTCTAGCGTGCCATGGCGTCGCGGCCGGCCTCGACCCGCTTGCGCTGGGCGGCGCGCTCCTCGCCGGTCAGACGCTCAAAGAGATGTCCGATAAGCGAGGCGAGTATCTGCTGAAACAGCGTTCCGCACATGACGGGAAACACGACTTCGCCCGGAAAGTACTGCGTGGCGATGACGGCGCCCGAAGAGATGTTACGCATGCCGCAGGTAAAGCACATGGTAGTCGTCTCGCTATATGGCAGATGGAGCGCACGGGCGACCAGAAAACCTACGACAAAGCCGCTGATGGCGAAGGTCAAAATAAAGAGGGCGACTTCTAGGCGCACCGCGTTCATGTGCAGCACGTACTCGCTCATGGCGGTGGAGTTGGACGCGATGACGCCCATCATCATGAACTTGCAGGCGGGCGAGAGCGCGGGGGAGAGCTTCTCGTGTCCCCATCCACGCGTGAGCTCGTTGATCACGATGCCGAGCACGGCGGGGATGGCGATCATAAAGGCCATGTCCTGCATCATGCTCGGCACATCGATCGAGACGGTGGCGCCCAGCAAGAGCTTCAGCGTGAGCGGAATCGTCACAGGCGAGATAACCGAGGACGTCAGGATAATGGTGAGCGCGAGCGGGCCGTTGCCGCCGAACATGCTAATCCACATAAAGGCAGTGACTGCCACGGGTACGCTGTACTCGAGCACGATGCCGCAGACAAGGTTGGGGTTGGAGCCAAAGAACAGCGATCCCATGGCATAAGCTGCTATGGGAATAAGCACCGCCGAGACGAGCAGCGCCAAAATCAAGTGCAGCGGACGGCGGAACACCTCAGCGACCTGGTGGAAGGTGTTGCTGAGCGCACCTTGGAACGTCATAAAGGCGAAGAGGGCGGGAACGATGGGCTTGAGTACGCCGATCTGCTGGGGAAAGAGTACGCCGAGCGTTACGCAAATCGGAACGATGACCTGCATATGCCCCGCGAGAAACTTTCCCAGTCTAACCCATTGCTTCATATGCCCCGTGACTCCCTTTATCTGCGAACTCGTTTGTATGGACATGCTAGACGCTCGTATGTGTCCGTGCGGCTGAAACACTCGATTATTTCGAGGCTATTACCGTCATCGTTTACCGAAACCACGGCGTGCTGCGAGGTTCTGCGTCCGTGCCGCACGGTATAATAAATCCGTTCAACAGATCTGCCTGCCGAAGCGGGCATACACAGAGGACTCATCGCTATGAACCGTGAGAGGTATCGCGGCGACCTGCCCCTATCGGGGGTGGGCGCCTATGTCATCGCTTAAGACGACGCATCGCTGGGCGGTCGCTCAGCAAAACCCCGAGCTCGAAAAGGAGCTTTCGGCTGGCCTGGGCATACCCGGACTGGTGGCGCGCATTATGGTTGCGCACGGCATTGCCTCGATTGAGGAAGGGCAGCTATTTCTGACGCCTTCACTCGACCGTGATTGGGCCGATCCGCTCGTCATTCCGGGCATGTCGGTCGTTGCCGACCGCGTCGAGCGTGCTATTCGCAACCACGAGCACATTGCGGTCTTTGGCGATTTTGACGTTGACGGTATTACGTCGACTTGTCTGTTGACCGAGGCACTGCGCACGCTTGGCGCCGATGTCACGCCGTTTATTCCGCATCGCTTTGACGAGGGCTACGGTCTTTCGCGCGCGGCGCTCGACCGCGTTAACGAGCTCGCTCGTCCCCAGCTGATCGTGACCGTCGATAACGGCATTGCCGCCAAAGAAGAGGTTTCCTATCTGGAGAGCCTGGGGATCGATTTGGTGGTCACGGACCATCACGAGCCCTCCGACCAGGTGCCGCAGGGCGTGCCCCTGACCGACCCTAAACTCGAGGATAAGGGTCCCTCGCGCGAGCTTGCCGGTGCTGGCGTGGCGCTCAAGCTGGTGCAGGTTTTGGGTGAGCGCTTAGGCCAGCCGTCGTATTGGCGTTCGCTGATTGAGGTCGCGGCGCTGGGCACCGTGTCCGACATGATGCCGCTCACGCCCGAGAACCGCGCGTTGGTCGCCGAGGGCATCCAACAGATGCGCGTGACGGCTCGTCCCGGCTACATTGCGCTTGCAGCGCTCGCCAAGGCCGACCTTTCTACCATTACGGCGGACGGCCTGTCGTTTTCGCTCATCCCCCGTCTGAATGCTGCCGGCCGCATGGCTGATCCCAAGCTGGCGCTCGACCTGCTGCTTGCCCGTGATCCTATCGAAGCAAGTGCACTGGCAGCCGAGCTCGAGGAAATCAATCGCCAACGCCGCGAGATCGAAGCGGAACTCACGCGCGATGCCATGGCAAAAGTCGAGGAGACCTACGATGGCGGGCGCGCAATCGTCGTGGGCGGTGAGGGCTGGCACGAGGGCGTCAAGGGCATCGTGGCGAGCCGCCTGACCAATCGCTATCACGTGCCGGCGTTGCTCTTCTCTATCGAGGACGGTATAGCACGTGGCTCGGGTCGCTCGGTGGGCAAGGTCAACCTGTTCGACGCCGTTGAGCGTTGCTCCGACCTGCTGATTCGTCGCGGCGGGCATGCCGGTGCGGTGGGTGTGACCATCGAGGCATCCAAGCTCGATGAGTTCCGCCGTCGCCTTTCGGCCGTGCTATCGGAGCTTCCCGCCGAGGACTTTGAGGACACCGACGAGGTTGCCGCCACGGTCGACCTTTCCGAATTGAATATCGAGACCATCGAGCAGATTTCTCGCCTTGAGCCGTTTGGCCAAGGTAATAAGGTACCGCTGCTTGCTGCCGAGGGCGTGACGATGTGTGATCGCGCCGTGGTGGGTAAGACCGGCGAGCATATGCGCTTCGTGGCGACGGATGGCGCCGCGAGTGTGCCGGCCATCATGTTTCGTGTACCGCAGATCGACAGGCTTATCAATTGCGACAGCGCCGTCGACTTGGTGTTCGAGGCCGTTGCCGAGCATTGGCAGGGGCGTGTGAAGCCCAAGCTCATGATCAAGGATGTTCTGGTCCGCGATACCACGCTGCCCGGCGTCGACGATCCGGCATGCGAGCTTCGTCGTGGCGTGCAGCCGGCGGATTCTGGCCTGCGCCTGGAGTCCCGCAAACGCCAAACGCTTGCCCAACTTTCCTATACCGAGCTCACGCGCTCGCTCATTCACAGCTTTATCGGATCGAACCAGCCGCACCGCGCGCAGGTCGAGGCGCTCGATGCCCTGGCCGATCACCAAAGTGTTCTGGCCGTTATGGGAACGGGCCGCGGCAAGTCTCTCATCTTCCATGTACATGCTGCGCGCGAGGCTGTCCTTCGCGGACGTGCGAGCATCTTTGTCTATCCGCTGCGTGCGCTTGTTGCCGACCAGGCCTATCACCTCTCGTCGACGATGGCAGCGCTTGGCATTGGCGTTGGCGTGCTGACCGGCGAGACCGTGGAGGCCGCACGCGATGATGTGTTCGCCGGCCTAGCTTCGGGCCGCACCGGTATCGTGCTCACGACGCCCGAGTTCCTATCTATCCACCGTGACCGCTTCGCGCGTTCGGGCCGCATCGGCTTTGTCGTTATCGATGAGGCGCACCACGCCGGCCTTGCCAAGGGCGGCGACCGCAGCGCCTATCTCGACATGCCCGATATCCTCAAAGCCCTGGGCGACCCGGTTGTTATGGCTGCGACGGCCACCGCGACGGCTCCGGTCGTGGCCGAGCTTGCCCGCATGCTGCCGATTACTCGCACGGTGGTCGACGAGACGGTGCGCGAGAACCTGCAGCTCGAGGACGACCGCGACCTTGCGAGCCGCGAGAACCGTTTGGTGTCGATCGTGGCGACGGGGGAGAAGACCGTCATTTACGTCAATTCGCGCGACCAGTCCGTGGCGCTCGCCAAGACGTTGCGCAAGCGTGTGCCCGATTGCGCAACCCATATCGCGTTCTATAACGCGGGGCTTGCGCGCTCCGATCGCCGCCGCGTGGAGGAAGCATTCCGAGACGGAAGCCTCAGCTGCATCGTTTCGACCTCCGCCTTTGGCGAGGGTGTCAATCTGCCCGATATCCGCCATGTCGTGCTGTACCACATGCCGTTTGGCGCCATTGAGTTCAACCAGATGAGCGGGCGTGCCGGTCGTGACGGACAGCCCGCCGTGATCCACCTGCTCTATTCGTCGCGCGACGCCCGCATCAACGAGCGCCTGCTCGACTGCTACGCACCCGAGCGCGACGAACTCGTCACACTCTATCGTGCGCTGCAGACCATGTGGCGCTCCAACCGCGGTAAGACCGGGGATGATTCATTCTGCGCAAGCGATATCGACATCGCGCAGATGTGCCTTGCCATCGATGCTCGCACGCCGGTCGACGAGCGCTCGGTGGAAAGTGGCCTGGGAATCTTCGAAGAGCTTGGTTTCTGTCGCGTTTCGGGGTTTGAAGACACCCGTCGCATCGCGATGGCCGAAAACCCCGGCCGCGTGCAATTGAGCAGGTCAATTCGCTATTTGGAGGGCTTGCGCTCGCGCATGGAGTTTTCGGCTTTCCGGAGCTGGGCGCTCGACTCGTGCGCTTCTGATATGCTAGCCAAAGTTAACCGCCCGATCGTACCGCGGGCCTAGGGGAAGGGGACCTCGATGGATGCCGCAGCCCGTACCGCCCATGATTCCACCCTCCAACCGTTCTCGGAGATGGAGCACTATAAGCATGCCGATGAGCTGCCGCCCGAGATTATGGCGGACAGCTACGACAAGTTGGAGCGCCTGTGCCTCAAATATATGAATGAGGACGACTTCTCCAAGGTGGAGCAAGCCTACTGCTTTGCCGCCGAGAAGCACTGCAACCAAAAGCGCCGCTCGGGTGAGATGTACATCAACCATCCCGTCGAGGTGGCCATCATTTTGGCCGATCTCAAGATGGACTGTGACGTGGTGTGCGCCGCGCTGCTGCACGATACCGTCGAGGATACCGAGACCTCGCTTGCCGATGTTTCCGACCTGTTTGGCGATACGGTGGCCGAGCTCGTCGATGGCGTGACCAAGCTCACCAACATCGAAGTCGACAGCATGGACGAGAAACAGGCCCTCACGCTGCGCAAGATGTTCCTCGCCATGTCCAAGGACATCCGCGTCATCATCGTTAAGCTTGCCGACCGTCTGCACAACATGCGAACGCTGGCAGCCCTGCGCGAGGATCGTCGCCTGTTTAAGGCGCGCGAGACCATGGACGTGTACGCGCCCTTGGCCGACCGCCTGGGCATGAGCTCTATTAAGTGGGAACTCGAGGACCTGTCCTTCTTCTACCTGGAGCCCGATGCCTACCAGCGCATCGCGCGCATGGTGGCTGAGTCGCGCGAGGTCCGCGAGCGCTACCTTGCCGAGACCATCAAGACGCTTACCGATGAGCTCAACCGCATTGGTCTAGAGGACTTCCAGATCAACGGCCGTTCCAAGCACTATTGGTCCATCTACCAAAAGATGAAGCGCAAGGGCAAGGAATTCTCCGAGATCTACGACCTGGTGGCACTGCGCGTCATCACGCATTCGGTGCGCGATTGCTACTCCACGCTCGGCGCGGTGCATACGCTGTGGCACCCCATGCCCGGTCGCTTTAAAGATTATATCGCCATGCCCAAGGTCAATAACTACCAGTCGCTCCATACGACGGTTATCGGCCCCACGGCCCGCCCGCTCGAGATTCAGATTCGAACCTATGAGATGCATGAGCAGGCCGAGTACGGCATTGCCGCCCACTGGCTATATAAGAAGTCGGGCGGATCGTCTGCTTCCAAGACCAATGACGCTCAACGTTTGGACGACCAGATCAACTGGCTCAAGCATTCGCTCGATTGGGCGGCTTCCGACGAGATCACCGATGCCAAGGAATACCTGCATTCGCTGAAGGTCGACCTCTTCGATCAGGAGATCTTTGTCTTTACGCCCAAGGGCGAGGTCATGGCGCTTCGTGCCGGCTCCACGCCGCTCGACTTTGCCTACGCCGTTCACACCGAGGTGGGAAACCATTGCGTCGGCGCCAAAATCAACGGTGCGGTGGCTCCGCTCACGCACGAGATTAAGACGGGTGACCGTGTCGAGATCCTGACTAACAAGAGTTCCAAGCCGTCGCGTGATTGGCTCAAGATCGTTAAGACGCCTTCCGCCAAGTCAAAGATCCGCCGCTATTTTGCCGCTGCGACCAAGGATGACGACGCTGCTGCCGGCCGCGATATGCTGGCCAAGGACCTGCGGAAGCGTGGCTATGGCATTTCTACGCCGCGTTCGACGCGTGCGCTCAACGCCGTAGCGGAGCAGTTTAACTTCAAGCAGCTCGAGGACCTGTTTGCCGCCGTCGGCGCCGGCAAGGTTGCCCCGCGCGCTGTGGGCAATAAGGTCGAGCAAATCTTGGACCCCAAGCCCGAGGAACAGCTCACCAAGGCCGAGGCTATCGCCGAGGTCGTGAAACAGCCTGCTCGCGGCTCCAACCGCAAGCCGCAAAAGCGCGGCAAGAGCGCAAGTAACGGCATTATCGTCAAGGGCGAGAGCAACAGCGGCCTGCTGGTCCGTCTGGCTCATTGCTGCAACCCCGTGACGGGCGACGACATCGTCGGCTTCATCACGCGCGGTCGTGGCGTTTCGGTACATCGCGCCAACTGCCCCAACGTCAAGGGTCTTATGGAACATCCCGAGCGCATGATCGATGTGGAGTGGGACGGCGCTGCCGACACCCTCTTCCAGGTCGAGATCGTGGTCGAGTGCTTGGACCGTATGGGCCTGCTCAAGGATGTCACCATTGCCATTGGCGATGCGGGCGGCAATATCCTTTCTGCCGCCACGTCGACCAACCGCGAGGGTATTGCAACCCTGCGCTTTATGGTCGAGATCTCGGACGCGAGTGGTCTGGATCCGCTGCTGGCTTCCATCAGCAGTGTCGATTCGGTCTACGACGCTCGCCGTCTTATGCCCGGCGAAGGCGGAGCTCAGCTCAAGCGCCGTGTGTAGGTGCGAGAGCCTCTCAGCATCATAGATATTGGTTACGTTCGAGGCATCGTTTGGTGCCTCGAACGTATTTTAGAAGGAGGGTATGCGCATGGGCGATATGACTTTGGACCTGACACCCCGAGGTGCGGCTTCGATTGAGGCGCTCGTCAACGGCCCCATTCAGACCAACAGTTACGCCGTGATTTCGAATGACGAGTGCTTAATCGTCGATCCGGCGTGGGAGGGCGAGTGTCTTGTGGAGCATATCCGCACCGCGCATCCTGAGGTGCGCGTACTCGGCTCTGTCTGCACGCACGGTCATGCCGACCATGTTGGCGGGGTTGCCGGGGTTCGAGCTGTCGTTGGCGACAGCGCGCTATATGAGTTGTGCGCTAAGGACGTGACGGTACCTCGCGCAAATATCGAGGAGCAGCGCGCCATGTGGGGTATCGAGACACCCGATCCGGGTGAGCCGACGCGTTTGCTTGCCGAGGGCGATACAATCGAGGTGGGCGACGTCTGCCTGCAGGTGATCGAGACGCCGGGGCATACGCCGGGCGGCATCGTCCTGTTCGCCGCGACCGAGCGGGGGAACATCGCCTTTGTGGGCGACACGCTTTTCCCGGGCAGCCACGGTCGTACCGATCTTTCCGGCGGTGACGAGGCGGCGATTATGCGCTCGCTCTCCAAACTTGCCAAGATGCTTCCGCCCGATACCGTTTGCTTGACGGGCCATGGCGATTCGACCACGATGGCGCGCGAACTTATGCAGAACCCGTTTATGCAGATGTAGGCTCGAAGCCGTCGTCCGAACCACGAAGACCGCTCAATCGTCAAGCTATTTTCCCCAGTGGGTCGA
Organism: uncultured Collinsella sp.; assembly: GCA_959026725.1. Classification (GTDB taxonomy): domain Bacteria; phylum Actinomycetota; class Coriobacteriia; order Coriobacteriales; family Coriobacteriaceae; genus Collinsella. The sequence continues at coordinate 3,122 of CAUFMG010000004.1, read as the reverse complement.
TTCTGTGGGGCAAACGGTCAAAATTTGTCCAATCGGATGGTATTCGTGAACAAACGAACGTTTATGCTCGGGTATGTCGTGGTAAAATCTCAGGCGTTATCGGAGCAACCTTACAGGAGGTTTCTTTTATGCTCGTCAACGCAGCAGACATGCTCAAGAAGGCCGAGGCCGGCAAGTACGGTCTCGGTGCCTTCAACACCAACAACCTCGAGTGGACCCTGGCTATTCTCCAGGCCGCCGAGGAGGCCAAGTCTCCGCTGATCCTTCAGTGCACCGCTGGTGCCGCTAAGTGGATGGGCGGTTTCAAGGTCTGCGCCGACATGGTCAAGGCTGCCGTCGAGGCCACGGGCGTTACCGTTCCCGTCGCCCTTCACCTCGATCACGGTTCTTACGAGGACTGCTTCAAGTGCATCGAGGCCGGCTTCACGTCCATCATGTATGACGGCTCTCACGAGGAGACCTTCCAGCTTAACCTCGACCGCACCAAGGAGCTCGTTGAGCTTGCCCACTCCAAGGGCATGTCCATCGAGGCCGAGGTCGGCGGCATCGGCGGCACCGAGGACGGCGTGACCTCCAGCGGCGAGCTCGCTGATCCTGCTGAGTGCAAGCAGATTGCTGACCTGGGCGTCGACTTCCTCGCCTGCGGTATCGGCAACATCCACGGCGTGTACCCTGCCGACTGGGCTGGCCTTTCCTTCGAGCGCCTGGGCGAGATTAAGGCTCAGACCGGCGACCTGCCCCTCGTCCTGCACGGTGGCACCGGCATCCCCGAGGATCAGATCAAGAAGGCCATCTCCCTGGGTATCTCCAAGATCAACGTCAACACCGATCTGCAGCTCGTCTTCGCCAAGGGCGTTCGCGAGTATATCGAGGCTGGCAAGGATCAGCAGGGCAAGGGCTTTGACCCCCGCAAGCTCCTCAAGCCTGGTCGCGAGAACATCGTTGCCCGCACCAAGGAGCTCATGGAGGAGTTTGGCTCCGTCAACAAGGCGTAAGCGTCGCTAAACTTCCCACCGGAAGCCCCGTCTCCCTACACTGTTTCCTTTGCGCTCACCTGGCTTCGCCAGAAGTCGCGCCAAGGAAACAGTTCCGGGAGACGGGGCTTCCTTCGTTTAACGCCGCAGGGTTACGAGTCTGAATTAAGGTGGCTACTGGCTTCGCCAGAAGTCGCGCGACGGAATCAGCTCCGGGGAAACGGGGCCTCCTTTGTTAACTCGCTACAGGGTTACTGGGCTGAATTCATTTTTAGAGGTACCGTTTATCGGTGTTGAGGGTTCCTTTATTGGGGCTTTCTTTTTTATCTCGCTACAATGGGCTTCAAGAGTTCTAATGACTTGGAGTTTGGTATGGCTGTTATTAATGTGCTGCCTTCGGATGGGAAGGTCATTGACGAGGGTCCTGTTGGTTGCTCTGTTGATGTTTGCTGTGATGATTTCCGTCATCTCGATATTGGACTGCCGCCCGAGATTCTTCGTCTCAAGGATGCCGGATATTTGACGCAGGCTGTTGCGGCTTGTGATCGTCTTTTGGGGCAGAATCCCGATCCCTCGCTTGCTGCCTGCGTTCGTGCCGAGCGGTATCGCATGCTTGAGACGCCGCTTCATTTTTCGGTGTTGCGCGATCGGGCTATTGCGATGATTCGCGAGGAGTGGCCTGAGTTTACCGAGGAGCAGTTTGACGATCTGATTGACCGTAAGCGTATTGACTGGCGCTTTATCGATGGCGAGCTGTTCGTTCTCGACAACTTCCTCGATTCGCTTCGCGTATATCCCAAAGAGGTCCCCGGCATGCGTCCCGATCCTACGGACGGAATTGCACTGCGCAACGAGATGCTCAAGGAGATGGAGTCACAAAACGGATTGACTCGCGTTATTACGCTTAAGGCGTCCTTGTCTGTCCCCGGCGCTCTAGAGGGGGAGACCGTTCGCGCTTGGCTTCCCGTAGCCGCCACCTGCCGCCAACAGTCTCAGGTCGAGATTCTCGACATGACGCCGGAGGGTGCTGTTGCTCCCGCGAACGCTTCGGCGCGTACCGCCTCGTGGTCTTCTTCGAGTGAGCGCTCATTCTCGGTGACTTATCGTTATCACATCGATGCTGCTTATTGTGATGTCTACGGTGGCACACTTCCGGTTCATCCGCGTATGGACGCGCCTCTGCCCGAGGATATTTCCGAGGACCGTCCGCACATTGCATTTACGCCGTATCTGCAGCAGCTGACGGCCAGCGTTGTTGGCGGACTCGAGGATCCGCTCGATCGCGCCCGTGCTATCTATGATTACCTGACGCAGTATATCGACTATCGCTATCAGCCGCCGTACTTGCTTTTGGGATCTATTGCCGATGACTGCGCGCATTCGCTCCGCGGCGATTGCGGCGTTATGGCGCTCACGTTTATCACCATGTGCCGTATCGCGGGCGTGCCTGCCCGTTGGCAGAGCGGCCTCTACGTTGCGCCCGATTCGGTGGGGTCGCACGACTGGGCAGAGTTCTATACGCCGCAGACCGGTTGGCTCAACGCCGACGTGTCATTTGGATCTTCTGCTCGCAGGATGGGGGAGGAGTGGCGCCGCCGTCACTACTTTGGCAATCTCGACCCATGGCGTATGGTGGCCAACAATCGATTCCAGGCAGAGTTTGAGCCCTCTTTCGACGGCATGCGCGAGGACCCTTACGATAACCAGATGGGTGAGGCTTCGGTCGACGGTCGCGGATGCCGTCAGCGCGAGATGCTACGCACGGTCGAACTCATCGAAATGCTCGAAGTTCCATTTTCGGACTAATCGGTAGAAAGCTGTGATAAACTAACTCACGCATTACGTGCCCGAGTGGCGGAATTGGCAGACGCAGTGGACTCAAAATCCACCGTTGGCAACAACGTGCGAGTTCGAGTCTCGCCTCGGGCACCATACATGCAAGTGAGCGTTCAAGGGGGTTGCGGCCCCCTTTTTCGTGCCGAACTCGCGTGAGCGCGCGAAGCGTTAAGCAAACAGGCCTGTGGCCTGTTTGTAGCGGAGCGTGGCGAGGGCGCCGCGCGCCCGAAGCCCGGGGCTTCGCGAAGCGAAGGCCCTTCGAGTCTCGCCTCGGGCACCATACATGCAAGTGAGCGTTCAAGGGGGTTGCGG
>CAUFMG010000003.1 GCA_959026725.1 uncultured Collinsella sp. | reverse complement strand
TGGGAGGCCAGGGCGCCGCTGACCGGTGGACGGCACCGAGCCGTACGCTTGAACTTAGAAGGGGGAGGCCTCGCGGCCTCCCCCTTTTTTGCATTTTATAGAGAGCTGTAATACAAGAACTCGCTTTCTTTTAGCTTGTCTTACTGTTTGGCTGTATTTTGAGTCCTTCTTTTGTATTTGCGCGATAATAACTCCCATTGGCGTTAGGGAGGACTTGATGTTTACCGTATTTGTCTTGGGCAATATTGCTTCGGGTAAGTCGGCTGCCTGCCGCTATCTCGAATCTCATGGCGCCATGCTTATCGATCTGGACGAGCTTGCCAAATCGCTGTATGTGCCAGGCTCCGATATCGTCAATGCCCTCGCGGAAGAATTTGGCTGGGATATTTTGGACGAGGAGGGCGGCGTTCGCCGTAACATCCTCGCTTCTCGAGCTTTTGTTTCTCCTGATGCGGTCGCGAGGCTCAATAGCATTGTGCACCCCGTTCTCATTGAGCAGCTGTCACTGAGGATTCTTGATCCGGTTTGCTGCACGGTTTCGTCCCCCCGTTATCCCTTTGCGGTTGTCGAGGTTTCTGCCCCGACTGGTTTTGAGGATGCTTTTGGCCTGGCTGATGAAATTCTGGTCATCAGCGCCCCTTTGTCAGTTCGTCGCGAGCGCGCTATTCAACGTGGTATGGAGCCATCTGATTTCGATGCCCGTTCTGCTTGCCAGCCCGATGAGTCTGCGCTGTGCAATCTCGCTACAACGGTGATTGATAATGCCGCAGGCGATAATTCGCTCTTTGAGCAGCTTGACTCTTGGCTTGCGCGCCGTGGGTTCGGGGATGTAGTGGATAAGGAGGAGACCGATGTCTAAGACACGTTTCTTTTCGTGGTATCGCCTTATACCGCTGACTGCCGTTTTTGTCTTCGGCCTTATTTCGCTCGTCTACTCGTATGCTCCTGCTGTTTTCTTTAAGCCGCTGTATCCGATTGACTACGAGGCATATGTAAAGCAATCCAGTATTTCGCATAATCTGGATCCGTATCTGGTGTGCGCTGTCATTAAGTCTGAATCGAATTGGGATCCCAAGGCCGAATCGAATCAGGGTGCTCAGGGATTGATGCAGCTGATGCCCGTGACTGCTCAGGATATGATCGCCAAGGGCCTTGTCGACGGTGACGAGTATTCGGCCGACAACCTTAACGATCCGGCTACGAATATCGAGTTTGGCTGTGCGTATCTTTCGTATCTTCTAGCGTATTTTAACGGGTCGACTGACAGTGCCATTGCCGCCTATAACGCCGGTATGGGCAATGTCGACGGATGGGCGCAGCAGAACACGTCCCTCCATAATGCGATTACCTTCCCTGAAACTCAGGCTTATCTGATTCGTGTCAATAATGCCTGGGTTCGCTATAAGACCCTCTATCCCGATCGGTTCGTATAGGACTATGCCTGCCGCCTGCGTATACTGCAGATATATGAGTTAGGAGTATCCATGGCGGAATTTGAAGTTGAGCGTGTTGGAGGAGAGCTCAAACGTTTTGGCGTTGAAGGCTCTGACGTGCCGTTTAAGGTCGTGTCTCCCTATGAGCCTGCCGGTTCTCAGCCTAAGGCCATTGAGTCGCTTGTGCAGGGCGTGAGGGACGGAGACCGCTATCAGGTTTTGCTGGGCGTGACTGGTTCGGGCAAGACCTTCACGATGGCAAAGACTATTGAGGCCCTGGGAAAGCCGACGCTGGTCATGGCTCCGAATAAAACGCTCGCCGCTCAGCTTGCGAGCGAGCTCAAAGAGTTCTTTCCCAACAACGCTGTGGTCTACTTCGTCTCGTACTACGACTACTATCAGCCCGAGGCGTATGTGCCGCAAAGCGATACATATATCGAGAAAGACTCCTCGATTAATGAAGAGGTCGAGATGCTGCGCCATCAGGCGACCGCGTCACTGCTCTCTCGACGCGATGTGATCGTTGTCGCATCGGTCTCGTGTATCTATGGCATTGGCTCTCCTGAGGACTATGCGGGTCTGGCTCCAAACGTCGACAAGAAGGTGCCGCTCGAGCGCGATGACTTTATCCATGCACTTATCGACATTCAATATGATCGCAATGACTATGATCTGGCACGCGGCACGTTCCGCGTGCGCGGCGATGTTGTCGACGTGTATCCGCCTTATGCCGAGCATCCGTTGCGGTTTGAGTTCTTTGGCGACGAGGTCGAGCTGATTGCCGAGATCGATGAGGTCACCGGTGAGATGCTTCGTGAGTACGAGGCCATCCCCGTATGGCCGGCATCGCACTACGTGACCGAGAAGCCGAAGGTCAAGGCGGCTCTGAAATCGATCAGCGAAGAGTGCGAGAAGCGCGTGGCGGAGCTCAAGGCGACCGACAAGTTGCTCGAGGCGCAGCGTCTGCAGCAGCGCACCGATTATGATCTTGAGATGCTCGAGACGATGGGCTTTTGCAACGGCATCGAGAACTACTCGCGTCATCTGGACGGTCGCAAGCCGGGTGAGCCGCCGTTTACCCTGATCGATTACTTTCCTAAGGACATGCTCTGTATCATCGACGAGAGCCATGTGACGGTGCCGCAGATCCGCGGCATGCATGAAGGCGACCGCTCGCGTAAGGTAACGCTGGTGGAACACGGTTTTCGCCTGCCCTCGGCACTCGATAATCGCCCGCTTCGTTTCGATGAGTTTGAGGCAAGGATACCCCAGTTTATCTATGTTTCGGCCACACCGGGCGACTACGAGCTGCGGGTGAGCCACAACGACGTGGAGCAGATCATTCGTCCGACCGGTCTGCTCGACCCCAAGATCGATGTGCGTCCGGTTCGTGGGCAGATTGACGATCTTGAGGACGAGATTCGCGAGCGCGTTGCCCGCAAGGAGCGCGTGCTGGTGACCACGCTCACCAAGCGCATGGCCGAGGACCTGACCGACCATCTGCTTGATGCCGGCATTAAGGTCAATTACATGCACTCCGATACAGCGACGATGGACCGTGTCGAGATCCTGCGAACGCTGCGCGAGGGCAAGATCGATGTTCTCGTTGGCATTAACCTGCTTCGCGAGGGCCTAGACCTTCCCGAGGTCTCACTGGTGGCAATTCTCGATGCCGATAAGGAAGGCTTCTTGCGCAACCGCCGTTCGCTGATTCAGACGATTGGCCGCGCGGCCCGTAACGCCGATGGCGAAGTCATCATGTATGCGGACGTTGTGACCGATTCGATGAAAGAGGCCATCGAGGAGACGCAGCGCCGTCGCGAGATTCAGATGGCATATAACGAAGAGCATGGCATTGTGCCCAAGACGGTGCGCAAGGCCATCAACGACATCTCAAGTTTTATTGCCGAGGCCGAAAAAACCGTGGGTTCCAAGGGGCGCTCGAAGGGCGACTCTCTTGGCCATGGCGCATTCTATACGCCCGATGAGTCGGGCGAGGGTGGCGTGCCGGAAACGGTGGCGCCCGAGCAGACACTTGCGGAGCAGTTGGAAGAACTGCCGCATGACGAGCTTGTGCGGATCGTCGAAACCATGGAAGAGGATATGCGTAACGCTTCTGCCGCCATGGACTTTGAGGAGGCGGCGCGCCTGCGCGATGCCGTCGTTCAGATTCGGGCGATGCTCGAGGGTGCGTCTGAGGACGAGACGATCGAGCGCTTACGTTCGCAGGCCCGCAAGGGTTCCACGTTCGCATCGGGCAGAAAACGCCAGGGTGCACGGTTTAAGAAATAGCGAACAGGCCCCGAGTTCCCTGTGGAGCTTGGGGCCTGTGTCTTTTGCGCGCTGGAATTCGTGCGTTAGAGGTCTGCGATCAGGGCTTCGGCACAACGGATGCCGTCGGTGGCCGCGCTCATGATGCCGCCGGCATATCCAGCTCCCTCACCACAAGGGTAGAGGCCCGGGGTCGACACGGCATGGCACGTTCGGTCTCGGGTGACAGTGACCGGTGAGCTCGAACGAGTCTCCACGCCGGTAAGAACGGCGTCGGGGCGGTCGTAGCCGCGTAGCTTTTTTCCGAGTAGGGGAAGTCCCAGGCGGAGCGACTCGACGATATGCTGCGGCAGGGCTTCGTCAATTGCCGTCCAGGTCACACCGAGCGGATAGGTGGGCTTTACCTTTCCGGGCGCCTTGCTGGCACGTCCTGCGAGGAAATCTCCGACGAGCTGTGCCGGTGCGTTCCAGTTGGAACCGCCCAGGCGATAGGCGGCCGCCTCGCAGGCACGCTGGAGCTCGATGCCGGCGAGCGGGTCATCGTTGGGAAGGTCCTCGGGTGTGACGTTAACGAGCAGGGCGGCATTTGCGTTGCGTCCGTCGCGGGCATTGAGACTGGCGCCGTTGACGCACAGGTGGCCCTGCTCGGAAGAGGCGGCGACAACCTGCCCGCCGGGGCACATGCAAAACGAGAACACGCTGCGGCCGTTGGGAAGATGGGCGACGAGCTTGTAAGGGGCTGCTCCGAGAGCAGGATGTCCCGCCGAGGCTCCGTATTGGACTCGGTCGATGTCGCGCTGCGGATGCTCGATGCGAACGCCCATGGCAAAGGTCTTTTGTGCGAGGGCCACGTTGTGGCCCTTAAGGAGCTCAAAAATATCGCGAGCAGAATGCCCGCAGGCGAGGATGAGGTGCTTTGTCTCGATTGGCTCGCAAGCGGCGTCTTGGGACGATTGGACATCAATACCGGTGATGGCGCCAGACGCGTCGATGCGAATGTCGACGAGCTTCGTTCGATAACGGACGACACCTCCGAGCTGCTCGATGCGCTGGGATATAGCAGTGACAACCGTGGGAAGGATGTCGGAGCCAATGTGCGGCTTGGCATCCCACAGAATATCGCGGGGCGCGCCCGCCTCGACGAAGGTTTCGAGGATAAGGCGATGGGCGGGATTTTTGGTTCCCGTATTGAGTTTGCCGTCCGAGAAGGTTCCCGCGCCGCCCAGGCCAAACTGGATATTGCTCTCGGGGTCGAGGATGCGCTCCTTTAGAAAGAGGTCGATCGCCTGCGAGCGGCGAAATGCCGGGTCGCCGCGCTCGATGAGCAAGGGCTTAAGACCTGCTTCGGCGAGCGTAAGCGCAGCGAAAAGGCCGGCGCATCCGGCGCCGACAACGACAGGGCGTTCTTGAGGTGCGTCGGAGGCGGGGGAGGGGAATGAAGGCTCGTCGTCTTCTATCGCGCGTACGCGCGAGCGGTCACGCTCGGCAACGCTGTCGACCGCTTCTCGCTCGAGGTGGGGATTAGTCAGCTCAACACGAAAGCTCAGGATAAAATGGACGTCTCGTTTTTTGCGAGCGTCGATTGACTTGCGGTGGAGCTCGATGGACTTGATTTCGGAGCCCTTGCAACGTAGGACGCGCTTGGCGACTCGCTTGCCAACAATGAGACAGGCATTTTCATCGCCGGCTTCATCGAGCGACGCGTTGACTTGGGTGATTTCGATCATCGAGGTCTCCTTAGAGGCAAGAAAGAGGCCGCCCGGCATTCCAGACGGCCCGAATGCGTTTTTGATTATAGACTGCGCGGCTACAGGCTGCTTGCAGCGCGAATGCCCGAGATCCAGGCCCACGCAAGGTTAAAGCCTCCGCAATCGGCGTCGATGTCGAGCGCTTCACCGCAAACGTAAAGCGGGGCGTCGACAACGCTGCACGCGCGTAGGCTGGGTGTTGAGATGCTCTCGACAGATATGCCACCACGCGTAACCTGCGCTGAGCGCTCCTCGGCTGTTCCCTCGACGAGCAACTTAAAGTGTTTGAGGATCGAGACCAGGTGAATGACATCGTTGGAGCCTGGATGGCACTGCTCGAACGTTGTGCAGACGACGCGGGAGAGTTGCGGGGCGAGCATGCCGTTGAGCCAACGGGGATCGCGGGGCGAAAAGCCGCCGAGCAGCTCAACGCGCCGGTTGAGCATATCGAGCAACTCGTCTTTGGAGAGGTCGGGGAAAACGTCGAGCAGGATCGTATCGCCGTGCTGGATACGACGAGAGAGGTTGAAGACAGCGACGCCCGAGATACCGAAGGTTCGAAACAGCACTTCACCGTCTTCGTGCCAGAGCTCATTATGATTGCGGACGAGCGTCAAGCGGGCACGGACGCGCAGGCCATCCAACGTTTTGAGTGCCGCCCGATCGCCAACGACCGTTGCCGATACGGGGCAGAGGATGGGGCGCAGCGAAGTGAGGGGGAGGCGAAACGTATCGGCGATACCGGTGGGTTTGCCGCCCGTAGCGATAATTACGGCATGTGCCTGCAGGGCCTCGTTCTTGCGAGGGACATCGGCGAGCGCTTTCCGAAGCGAGCGGAGCTCCGATTTTCGGTCATCGTGCTTTTTTGCCTTGAGCGCCCGCGCTGGACGGTCTATTTGGAGTGCCCAGCCTTCGGAAGCTTTGTGCGCCGAGGCAACGTTGGCTCCGCAGATTAAGGTGATACCTAGGCGGTCGCAAACGTTGAGAAGCGCGTCGCGCACCGATTCGGCGCGAAGGGAGCGCGGGTACAGCCGGCCTTCCTCGGAGGTTGTCATGATGCCCAGCGAGGAGAAGAAACCCATAAGCTCTTGTTCGGGCTGGGGGCCCATGACGGATTCGACGAATGCGGGGTGGTTATACCGCTGAGGATCAATCGATTCGTTGGAGAGGTTGCAGCGGCCGTTACCGGTCGCAAGGAGCTTGAGGCCGCAGGCGACATCGCGCTCAACGATGCAGACGCTTTTGCCAGCGCGTGCGGCCGTAATGGCGGCGGCGAGGCCTGAAGCCCCGCCGCCGATTACCAAGACGTCATAGAGGGCGCTCGCGTTCACTTAGGCCTCGTCGGTCTCGTGCGGGGTAATAGCCTCGACGGCAGAGACTGCCTTGGGCAACATGCCATCGGGCAGCGCGGTCTCGACCTCGCCCTTATCGCAGGCCTCGGCGAGTGCCGGATTAATGGGAAGCTGGCCCAAGATGTCGAGGCTATAGCGCTCTGCGACCTCGGGGAGCTTGCTCTTGCCAAAGACCTCGATCTTCTTGCCGCAGTCGGGGCACTCAATATAGCTCATGTTCTCGACAATGCCCAGAATGGGGACGTTCATCTTCTCGGCCATATTGACCGCCTTGGCGACGATCATTGAGACCAGATCCTGCGGGCTCGTGACGATGACGATGCCATCGACGGGCAGCGACTGGAAGACGGTGAGGGCGACGTCGCCCGTTCCCGGAGGCATGTCGACCAGCAGGTAGTCGATGGGACCCCAGGAGGTCTCGCTCCAGAACTGCCTGATGGCACCCGCGATAACCGGACCGCGCCAGAGGACAGGGTCGGTTTCGTTTTGGAGCAGCAGGTTGGAGCTCATAACCTTGACGCCGTGCTCGGAGATTTCGGGCAGCATAAGGTTGCCGAGGGCGTGGACATGTCGTCCGCTCATGCCGAACATCTTGGGGATAGAGGGGCCGGTAATGTCGGCATCGAGGACGCCGACCTTGTGACCGTGACGGGCGAGCTCGGTGGCGATGGCGCCGGTGACGAATGACTTGCCGACGCCGCCCTTGCCGGAAAGCACGGCGATGACGCGCTTGACTTCGGACAACGTGTTTTCTTCAAATTCCTGTGGCGCGGTTTGTCCGCCGGCGGCCTGTGCATGCTCGCAACCCATGTATGACTCCTTTGTATATGTTGGGGACGAAGCCCCGCGGTGTGACACGAGCGTCATTGTACCCTCGTTTGCGAGCGGGAGTCATTCGTGATGTGTCTGTCCGGGAGCGTGCGTTGCAATGTTATGTCACTCCAGCGCACGGGCGAGCTTACTGAACCTTGCTGGCGAACTCAAGGTATTGAATGCGCTGCAGCTTGTCGATCGTCGAGACATAGGGGCTGTCTTTCGATTCCAAGTCATAGCGCAGCCCGTCGGCACCGAGATAGCCGGCGACATTGATGGTGGGCACATCTGACCTTGTTGCAAGCAGGGCCTTTTGATAGTCGGTGAGCGGGGCGCCGATCTTATTAAGGGTAATGGCTGCAATCTCGTTTGCCCCGACGGTGTCGTAGACGTTGAGCTCGGTATTGCCGGCGATTTCATAGTTAGCCCAGACGAAATAGGTCGACTGATAGACGCGGAAAGCGTGGCTTGCCGTATCTTCCTGAGGGTACAGCTCGTCGTTGAGAGTCGTTGCGGCGCTCGGCTGATGGTCGCCAAAAAAGACAAGGACAACCGGTCTGCCGATATTGCGGAGCTCGTTGATAAAGTACTCGAGGTCCCGGTCGGATGCGTTGATGCAGGTGAGATAGGTGTTGAGCGCGCTATTGGCGCCCTCGCTGGCTCCCTCGACCCAATAGTTTGTCAGCTCTTCGGCGGGAACGGTGCCATAGTCGTAGCCGCCGTGATTTTGCATCGTGACGTCAAAGATGAACTGCGGCGCTTCGTCGGTTCTAAGCAGGTCGAGTATCTTGTCGTAGGTGGCGTAGTCGCATACGCCGGCATGGTAACAGGGCGCACCTTCGAAATCGCCGATTGAAAGAAAATCTCCGAAGCCCAGCTGCTGATAGATTTTATCTCGATGGTAGTTGACGGGGTTTTGCGGGTGCATAGCGGTAGCGGTATACCCAAGCTCTTTAAGGTCCTTTGCCAGGCTGTTGACGCCATTCATCTGATACAGCTGATAGGGGATTTTGCCTAATCCGACAAAGGCCGTTGTCGCTCCGGTCAAAAATTCGAATTCGGAGTTTGCCGTTCCGCCACCGGTGACCGAAGCGAGCATGGTGCCGCGAACAAGTGTGTCGGGAAGCGAGTTGTAGAATGCGGGACCGGTGTACCCGGCCGCCTGGAGCTGCTCAAAGCACGAAAGGTCGCTAAAACTCTCGTTCATGACGGCAACAATCGTCGGCTTGATTTCATTGAACTGGGCAACGGCCGCCGCGCGCTGCTCGCTCGAGCCATACGTGCTGTCGTAGGCGGCGGCGAGCTCCTGCTCGATGCTCTGCGCCTCATCGGGCGTATAGTCTTCGGGCTTCTCAATGGGCAACTCGTTGACCATTTCGGTGAACGAAGTGATAAAACCCTGAGACGCATACGTGGTGATGGGCTGCCAACGGTCAAATCCAAAATCCAGCGCCTGCTCCAAGTCGATGCTGGAAAAGCCCGAGAGCCCCACAACGGTCACTAGCAGAAAAGCGCAGAGGTTAGCGGCGATTGCGGGGAAGACATGGGTGGGCGTACGGAGCTTTCGCGGTCGGATAAGAGAAAGAAGCCCCAGGGAAATCTCCAGCAGGGCGAGAGAGGTTACGATTCCGGCGGTAAAGGTAAACTCGTATCCCTCGCTCACTTCCATTGCGGTGCCAAGGGCCAAGATATCGCTTGGCAGGATGGCCTCGCCTTTAAACGTTATGACGAAGTGCTCGGCAATGCCAAGGATGCAACAGGCGACGGGCACGAGGGCCATGACGCCTCCATGACGCTGTCCCAGCAAATAAAGGGAGAGCAGAACCGTCGCGAGCAGCCCGACGGAAAACCCGAATGAGTTGGCGGGAATGCGATAGAACGTTTCGTTACAGGCAATTTCGAGTGAAACGAACGAGAGCGCTGAAACAGCGGCGATGACAAGGATGTCACGGCAAATACAGGCAACCGTTCCCGTCGCAAGATCGGTTTGGTCGATAAGTCCCGAAACCAAGGGCTCGACAAGAAGTATGACGGCGGCAGCGCCGAGCGCCGAATAAGAAAGGAGCCATAGGGAACTGTCCTCATTTACGAGCAATTGATTCGTAATCCATGCAGCTACCACGCCGAGCGGGATGAGGAGCGTCGCGCACCAAAAGACGCGGGCAATGGGCGGCTTTTCATTGTGTTTGATTGAAAAATATACGCGCACCACGACGATGGCCACGATAAGGACGGCGATGAATATGGGCAGATTGGCCATGTCGCTCGAAGTGATTTCAAGGGGGATATCTTCGGTCATGGACGTTCCTCTGTTACGGCAAATTAAGTTCAGTATTAGATTACTGTAACCTCTCCACGGTATTTCGAGAAACAAAGCACCCGATACGCAAAGCTAAAGGTCTGCGAATCTTGTATTACGAACATCTGTGCGCGTCGAGTGCGCTAAACTCATCGGCAGTATGATTCGATGCAATAGGAGGCAAGGAGCTTCCATGTCTGATTCTTCTATCGTTATTCGCGGCGCTCGTGAGCACAACCTCCGCGATATCGATGTTTCCATTCCGCGTGACCAACTCGTGGTCATTACCGGTCTTTCTGGCTCGGGCAAGAGCTCGCTGGCATTTGACACTATCTATGCCGAGGGCCAGCGTCGATACGTCGAGAGCCTTTCGAGCTATGCACGCCAGTTCTTGGGCCAGATGGACAAACCCGACCTGGATTCAATCGACGGCCTTTCGCCGGCGGTGTCGATCGACCAAAAGACGACGTCTAAAAACCCTCGCTCGACGGTTGGCACCGTAACCGAGATTTATGACTATCTGCGCCTGCTGTTCGCCCGTGTGGGCACCCCGCACTGTCCCGAATGCGGCCGCGTCATTGAGCGCCAGACGACCGACCAGGTTGCCGACAAAGTCTTGGCGGCGGGGGAGGGTCGCCGCGCGTTTGTGCTGGCACCGGTGGTGCGCGGGCGAAAAGGCGAGTACACCAAACTGTTTGAGGACCTTCGCGCCGAGGGCTTTAGCCGCGTGCGTGTCGACGGTGAAGTGCGCTCGCTCGACGATCCGATCGATCTGGACAAGAAGTTCAAACACGATATCGAGGTCGTGGTCGATCGCATCGTGATTCGCGAGAACTCGCTGGGCCGTATCGCCGAGTCCGTTGAACAGGCGACTGCGCTGGCGCACGGCAATGTGAACGTATACTTGCTGCCCGACCGCGACGCTCCCGAGGGGACCGAAGGCGAGTTGCTGGAGTATTCGCTGGCGTTAGCGTGCCCGGAGCATGGACACTCCATCGATGACCTGCAGCCGCGCGATTTCTCGTTCAACGCGCCCTATGGCGCGTGCCCCGAGTGCGATGGCCTGGGTTTTAAGAAGACGGTCGATGCCGAGGCCCTAATCGAAGACCCCTCGAAGTCGATCGCCGACGGGGTCTTTGGCAGCCTGTTTGGCAATTCGAACTACTATCCGCAGATTTTTGCTGCGGTCTGCAAACACTTTAAGGTGAGCGCCGATACGCCGTGGGAGGACTTGCCCCCTCGCGTGCGTCGTGCATTCTTGGATGGCCTGGGCGATACGAAGATCTCGGTCGACTACCAAAAGCTCGACGGACGTCGCAGCCAGTGGGATACCAAGTTTTCGGGCGTTCGCAACATCCTGTACGAACGCTATACCGAGACGACGAACGAGAACACCAAGGCGCGCCTGGAGAAGTACATTCGCGAGGAGCCGTGCTCGACCTGCCACGGCGCTCGTTTGCGCCCTGAGATGCTCGCCGTCACCGTGGGCGGCAAGTCCATTTACGAAGTTTGTTGCCTGTCGTGCCGTGAATCGCTCGAGTTTTTTGAGGGCCTGGAACTCACCGAGCGCCAACAGTTTATCGGCGGCCGTATCGTCAAGGAAATTCTGGAGCGCCTGCGTTTTCTGGTCGATGTTGGACTCGACTATCTGACACTCGATCGCGCCTCGGCGACGCTTTCCGGTGGCGAGGCACAGCGTATTCGCTTGGCAACGCAGATCGGCGCGGGTCTCATGGGCGTGCTCTATATTCTGGACGAGCCCTCGATCGGTCTTCATCAGCGTGACAACGAGCGCCTGATCAAGACGCTCGAGCGCCTGCGCGATATCGGCAATACCGTTATCGTTGTCGAACACGACGAGGATACAATCCGTGCCGCCGACTACGTGATCGACATGGGGCCCGGCGCCGGTGTCAACGGCGGACACGTAGTCGCGGCGGGAACGCCTGCTGATATCATGGCGTGTCCTGAGTCGATGACGGGCGCTTATCTGACCGGCAAACGAATGATTCGGGTGCCTGATGAACGGCGCAAGCCCGGTCGCGGCTGCCTTAAAATTACGGGCGCTCGAGCCAACAACCTCAAAAACGTTACCGCCAAGATCGAGTTTGGTACGCTTACGGTTGTTACCGGCGTGTCGGGATCGGGCAAGAGCTCCCTGGTTACCGACACCATTGCGCCTGCCCTTACGAATGCTATTCACCGTTCGACGCGCCCTGTGGGTCCGTATAAAAAAATCGAGGGCATCGAGTGTATCGATAAGGTTATCGATATCGACCAGTCGCCGATTGGCCGCACGCCGCGTTCCAACCCTGCTACCTATATCGGCCTGTGGGATGATCTTCGCGCGCTGTTTGCGAGTACGCCGGAGTCGAAGGCGCGCGGCTACTCGCCGGGTCGTTTCTCCTTTAATGTGAGTGGCGGGCGCTGCGAGGCGTGCAAGGGCGACGGGCAGATCAAGATCGAGATGCACTTCCTTCCCGATATCTACGTTCCCTGCGAAGTTTGCGGCGGTAAACGCTACAACCGCGAGACACTCGAGGTCACCTACCGTGGCAAGACCATCTCGGACGTGCTCGACATGAGCGTCACCGAGGCGCTGGCCTTCTTTGGGAATATCCCGCAGATTAAGCGCAAGCTCCAGGCGCTGTACGATGTAGGCTTGGGCTACGTGAGCCTGGGCCAGCCCGCCACGACGCTCTCGGGCGGCGAGGCACAGCGTGTGAAGCTCGCCAAGGAGCTTCATCGACGCCAGACGGGCAAGACGTTCTATATTTTGGACGAGCCGACGACCGGCCTTCATTTTGAGGACGTCCGCCAGCTGCTCGATGTGCTGCAGCGCTTGGTCGATGCGGGCAACACCGTGCTGGTGATTGAGCACAACCTTGATGTCATCAAGGTTGCCGACCGCCTGATCGATATGGGTCCCGAAGGCGGTAACGGCGGCGGAACCGTCGTGGTTTCGGGCACACCGGAGCAGGTTGCGGACTGTCCGCAGAGTTATACGGGCAAGTTTTTGGCGCCGTTGCTCAGGCGTGACCGGGAGCGTCAGGCTCAACTTGATGCTCAATAAATAGACGATTCAGTTTATGGGCGCCATCGACTCCTTGTGATTCGATGGCGCTTGCTGTGCCGAAGTGACGTATGCAGCCGAATTGGACATATACTTAATCCTTACGTCCGAATGCGAGGGAAAGGATATGTCATGGCAAAGGCTGTAAAGACGCCAAAAACCAATGCGATGCGCGAGCTGGAAAGCGCCGGCATTTCCTATGTTCTACATACGTACGAAGACGATGGTGATGAGTCGGTGGGCCTGGGGGTCGCGATTTCGGAGCAGCTTGGCGAGGAGCCCGGTCAAGGATTTAAGACTTTGGTCTGTGTGACACCGTCCAACGACTATGTCGTGTGCTGCATCCCTGTTGCCGACGAGCTCGATCTAAAGTCCGCCGCGCGTGCCGCGGGGGAGAAGTCCTTGGCCATGATGCATGTGAAGGATTTGCTTGCGGCGACTGGCTACGTTCGCGGCGGCTGCAGCCCGGTCGGTATGAAAAAACGCTACCGGACGCTCATTGATGAGACGTGTGTCCTTTGGGATACCATTTTTATTTCGGGAGGCAAGCGTGGTTATCAGCTCGAGCTTGCACCCGATGATTTAATTGCATTTTGCGGGGCGACGGTTGCCGCGATTACGAGAGAGGACTGAGCGATGCCGCAGGAAGAATTGAAGCGCGGAGCTCATTTTGCAAAAGAATCTGCGCCTCAGACACCCTCATCCGAAGTTTCTTCGTCGCGAGATGACACTGACGACATGGGCTCGTCGGACTACTCCACGGTTGGTCGTTCCGCTGGGCTTATGACCATTCTGACCATCGTGTCTCGCGTTACCGGTTTTATCCGCACGTGGGCAATGGCGGCCGCTATCGGCATGTCGCTACTCTCGTCCTCCTATCAGGTCGCCAATAACCTGCCCAATATGCTCTACGAACTCGTGATGGGCGGCATGCTCGTGACGGCGTTTTTGCCCGTGTACATGGGCGTGAGGCGTGAGCAGGGTCGCGAGGCCTCGAACGAGTACGTGGGCAACCTGCTTGGCATTCTGCTTTTGGTGCTGGGTGGCATTTCGTTGCTGGGGACCGTGTTCGCCCCGGGCTTTATCTGGACGCAATCGTTCCTTTCGGGTGACGGCGGCAGCATGGATACCGCTGCGTTCATGTTCCGTTTCTTTGCCATCCAGATTCTGTTTTATGGTTTGGGCTCGGTGTTTTCGGGCGTTCTCAACGCACACCGCGACTACTTCTGGTCGACGTTTGCCCCGGTCCTCAACAATGTGATCGTCATTGCGAGCTTTATGGGTTTTGCGCCCGTGTCCGCACAGTTTGGTGAACGTGCCGGCATCATCTTGATTGCGGCCGGTACGACCCTCGGTGTCTTTGTTCAGATGGCATGTCAGATCCCCGCGCTTGGCAAGCACGGCGTGCATCCCCATATCCATATCGACTTTAAGGACCCCGCGCTGCGCCAGACGATTGCGCTCGGTATCCCGACGCTGCTCGCCACGGTGTGCATGTTTGTCTCGACTTCTATCACCAACGCTGCCGCGCTGGTGGTCCAGCCCGAGACGGGTCCTTCCGTCATCGCCTATGCGCGCCTGTGGTACACGCTGCCCTACGCGCTGATTGCCGCCTCGCTTTCGACGGCGCTCTATACCGAGCTCTCTCACGACGCACAGGAGAAGGATTACGACAGCGTTCGCACGGGCATTTCGCGTGGCGTCGCCCAGATGCTGTTCTTCCTGATTCCGTTTGCGCTGTACCTGATTGTCTTCGCGCGTCCGCTCAACATGATTTACTGTGCCGGCAAGTTTGATGAGTCCGGCGTGGCGCTGGTGTCCGAGTTCCTTGTCTACCTGGCGTTCTCGCTGCCGCTCTACGGCGTGGTCGTGTTGATGCAGAAGAGCTTCTCTGCCCTGCTCGATATGAAGCCCTATAGCCGCTATTGCCTGTATTCCGCCATCGGCCAGGCCGGCTCGGTTCTGCTGTTTGGCGTTGTGCTGGGCTTCGGTATGCCGGCAATCGCGCTTTCGTATGTCGTCGACTACGTGATCTTGGTCGGCTGTTCGCTGTGGTGGCTGCGTCGTCGCCTGCGTGGTCTTCAGGTCAAATCTATCCTGCATGGCGGTTTCTTTGGCCTTTTGCTCGGTGGCCTGGGTGCTGCCGCAGGCGCCGGCGTCATGGGGGCGCTTGAACACTTTGTCGGGGCACTTGGCGGCTCGATTCTGATTACTCTTGGCTACGTTTGCGTTGCGGGTGTCGTCTCGCTTGCTGTTACCTTTGGCCTTGCCGTCGTCCTTAAGATGCCCGAGGTCTCGGCGTTGCTTCGTTGCAAGTAGGTGCGCGTGGCCGGTCACGACAACATTCCAACGCTTGCCGAACAGGTTTCGCGCGTTCCCACACAGCCCGGATGCTACCTTTGGAAGGATGCCAAGGGCGATGTCATCTACGTGGGCAAGGCGAAAAACCTGCGCGCCCGCATGCGTCAATACGTGACACTGCAGGATGAGCGTCAAAAGATCCCGCTGATGATGCAGCTGGTGGCGAGCTTTGACTATATCGTGGTGGAGACCGAGCACGAGGCGTTGGTGCTCGAGCGCAATTTGATTGGTCAGTACCATCCGTACTTTAACGTCGACCTCAAGGATGACAAGAGCTACCCCTTTATCGCCATTACAAAGGGCGACCTGTATCCCGCTATCAAATATACGCGTGAGCGTCATAAGGCGGGAACGCGCTATTTTGGACCTTATACCGATAGCCGTGCGGCACGTGAGACGATAGATACGCTGCGCAAGGTTATCCCCATCTGCTCCGCATCCTGTGCGGAGTGGCGTCGTTGTCGTCGTATCGTCGAGTCCCACAAGGGCGAGGAAGACATCGTCAATATGATTTGCGCGCAAAACGGGCGTCCCTGCTTTGACTACCATGTCGGGCGCGGCCCGGGTGCGTGTGTCGGCGCGATTTCCCCGGCAGACTATGCCAAGAACGTCAAGCGTGTCGAGCGCTTTTTGTCTGGCCATCGCAAGGATGTCGTCGATGAGCTGACCTCCGAGATGACGGATGCCGCCGAGGCGCTCGACTTTGAGCGCGCTGCACGCGTCAAACGTCGTTTGGAGGTCATCAGGGGTCTGGACGATCGCCAACAGGTTGTTTTTCCATCGTGCGTCGATATCGATGTCATCGGCTTCTATCGCGAGGAGACCATCTCTGCCGCTTGCGTCTTCGTCGTTCGCGAGGGCCGAACAGTTCGCACCTGCGAGTTCATTCTCGACAAGGGTCTTGATGTTGACGAGGAAGAGCTCCAGTCGGGCTTTCTTAAGCGCTATTACGACGAGACGGCTGATATTCCAGCTGAGGTCAACCTTTCCGTCGAGCTTGAGGATGCGGAGGCGCTGGGGGAGTGGCTTGCGGGCAAGCGTGAGCGTTCCTGCCATCTCCATAGGCCGCAGCGTGGCGAAAAGCACCGTCTGCTCGATATGGCATCCAAAAATGCACGCCATGCCCTCATGCGCTATATGATGCGCACAGGGTATGCCGACGATCGCACCAATCGGGCACTCTTAGAGCTCGAAAGTGCTCTCGCGCTACCCGCGCCGCCGTTGCGCATTGAGTGCTTCGATATCTCGACGCTGCACGGCACCTTTACCGTCGCCTCGATGGTGGTGTTTACCAACGGGCGCGCCGACAAGAGCCAGTATCGTCGTTTTAAAATCCAGGCCGAATTGGACGAGGCAAACGACTTCGTGTCGATGTCCGAGGTTTTGGGACGACGCTATGCTCCCGAGCGCATGGCCGACGAGCGCTTTGGCTCGCGCCCCGATTTGCTCGTTGTCGATGGCGGTAAGCCGCAATTGACCGCTGCGATCAAGCAACTTGAGGCTCTTGGGCTCGATATACCAGTTTGTGGCTTGGCAAAGGCCGATGAGGAAGTTTTTGTGCCTTGGGACGAGACTCCCGTCGTGCTGCCGACCGGGTCTGCCTCGCTCTATCTAATTAAACAGGTGCGCGATGAATCGCACCGTTTTGCCATCACGTTCCATCGCGAATTGCGCGATAAAGCCATGACGGTTTCGGTACTCGATGACGTTCCAGGCGTGGGACCCACCAGAAAACGTGCCCTTTTGCGCCATTTTGGCTCGATGAAGCGTTTGCGCGCGGCGAGCGAGCAAGAGATCGCGGAAGTTCGAGGCATTCCTGCCGATGTCGCCAAAGCGGTTCACGAGGCGCTCGTTGCATGGAATGCCGAGCGCACCGAGGCGGCGGCTGGCCATTCCGATAGCTAAACACGAGCCTAAACTACTGATATACATGATTGCGTGATTTTCAATCATGTATTTCACGGCGATTACCAGCCGATTTCGGGTTTTATTAACGCTAAAACGTTTGACTAGCCATGGTGAACAACCCTGCTATCCTGCGGGTTGACGAAGACTGATATCTCACCTCGTCGATACATACTGTCTGGCGAATCGTTTGTCAATGAATTCGGTGAACGGTAGTAAATACCGTTCAAGCGTATGTATGTATCGGTCGCCGAGCGCGGCACCTCAGTTGGGCTCGTCGGTAGGTAAGGTATATATCGTCCGCAAGTTGCGCGGGGGCACGTCTAGGTGCTCCCGGGTAAGATTCTCTATTGATAGGAGAAGACATGGCCATCATCAACAAGGGTATGTCCAGGCGTTCGTTCCTCGGCCTCACCGGCAGCGTCGCTGCTGTCGCAGGGCTTGGTCTCACCGGCTGCGGTGGCAACTCCAGCGACGAGGGTTCCGCTTCCGGTTCCACCGATTCCGCCAACCGTGGCGGCGGCGTGATCACCGCTGGTTCCGCTTACGCTCCGTCCAGCTTCGATCCCGCCAGCACCGGCTCCGCTGTGGGCCTGGGTGCTAACTGGCACGTCGTCGAGGGCCTCTACGGCATCGATTACCACGACTACAGCACCTTCAACGAGCTCGCCACCGACGATCCCAAGTCTGTGGACGACACCACTTTCGAGGTCACCATCCGCAAGGGCGCCAAGTTCTCCGATGGCACCGAGGTCACCGCTGACGATGTCGTTGCCTCCTACACCGCTTGCGCCGCTTCCGCTACCTATGCTCCGTTCTTCCAGCCCTTCGAGTCCATCGAGGCCAAGGACGCCAGCACCGTGACGGTCAAGACCAAGGTCCCCAACTTCTCCCTGCTCAAGGATCGTCTGGCCATCGTCCGCGTTACCCCGGCCACCCAGACCGAGGAGGATCGCGCCAAGCAGCCGATCGGCTCTGGCCCCTGGATGTACGACTCTATCTCCGATACCGAGATCACCCTGGTTCCCAACCCCGAGTACAACGGTGAGTATGCTGCCGAGGATAAGAAGATCCAGTACAGCATCCTGACCGACCCCACCGCTCGCGTTACCGCTCAGCAGGAGGGCTCCACGCTCGTTATGGAGCTCGTTACCGCTGACGCCGTCGACCAGCTCGAGAGCGCCGGCTGCAAGATCGATAACGTTCAGGGTTTCGGCACTCGCTTCATCATGTTCAACGTCGCCAAGGAGCCTTGGAACAACGTCAAGGTCCGTCAGGCTGTCATGTATGCGCTCGACACCGAGAAGATGGTCAGCAACACCTTCGCCGGCCTTGCCACCGCTGCCAGCTGCTACCTGCCCAAGAGCTTCACCAACTATCATGAGGCTTCCACGGTGTACAAGACCGACGCCAAGAAGGCTAAGAAGCTCATCGAGGAGTCTGGCATCACCCCGGGTGCCATCACCCTGCGTACCACCGACAACGAGCAGATTAAGGGCATGGCCGCCCAGGTCAAGAACGACCTCGACGCTCTCGGCTTCGATGTGACCATCCAGACCGATACCTCGCCGGCCACCTACGCTGCCATCGACGGCGGCGAGGCCTACGATATCCTCCTTGCCCCTGGCGATCCTTCCTGCTTCGGCGCCGACCCCGACCTGCTGCTCAACTGGTGGTACGGCGACAACGTCTGGATGCAGACCCGTTGCCCGTGGAAGGAGTCCGCTGAGTGGCAGAAGCTCCACGGTCTCATGGACGAGGCTCTTGCCGCCGAGGGCGACGAGCAGCAGAAGAAGTGGAACGAGTGCTTCGACATCATTGCCGACAACGCCGTTCTGTACCCCGTTGTCCACGTCAAGACCGTCTCCGCTTCCTGGGACGATCCGTCCACTGCGCCCAACGGCGAGGCCCTCGATGGCTTCAAGGGCATCGGCACGACGAGCATGTCCTTCAGGGGCGTTGCGACCGTCAAGGCGTAAGACTCGCTTGAGTCTGTATGCAGGATGTCGGTCGTTGGGACCGTATCCTCATAGTTGAAACAAAGACCCGGGCGGCAACGATGTCGCTCGGGTCTTGTAATGAGTATCCGTACTCATATACCAGTTGGTCCTACCGACAAAAGAAAGGGGAGAGAACGTGAACAACTTGCTACGTTTGATTGGAAGGCGTCTTGTGGCGCTGCCGATCATGGCATTGGGCGTCACCGTCCTGGTGTTCTTCCTTATGTCGTTCTCCAAGACCGACCCCGCCTACACGGCGTTGGGTGACGGTGCCTCGCCCGAGGCGGTTGCCGAGTACCATGAGAAGTATGGTCTGGACGACCCCTGGCCCGTGCGCTACGTGCGCTATATGGGCGATTTGATTCATGGCGACATGGGCACCTATGGTGCTGCTCGCAACTCCGTTGCCAAGCGCATCTCCACGGCCCTGCCCGTCACGATGCAGCTGACCTTCATCGGTCTTGCCATCGGTGCGGTCGTTTCGTTTTTGCTCGGCGTCATCGCGGCACTGTATCGCGACAAATGGCCGGACCAAGTGATCCGCGTCTTTTCCATCGCCGGCTTGGCAACCCCGTCGTTCTGGCTTGCCGTTCTGTTGATCCTGCTGTTCTCTTCCTACCTTAAGGTGCTCCCGGCATCGGGTGCTCTGCCTCACTTCACCACGAATCCGGTTGGCTATCTGGGACGTATGATCATGCCCGCTATCGCCTTGGCATTTCCGCTGACGGGCCAGATGACTCGTATCGTGCGTACCGCCATGGTCGAGGAGCTCGACAAGGATTATGTCCGTATGGCTCGCGGCGCCGGCGTTCCCGAGAAGGTCGTCGTCGGCATCAACGTTCTTCGCAATGCGCTGATCACCCCGGTCACCACCCTCGGTCTTAAGATCGGTTACCTTATGGGCGGCGCCGTCGTCATCGAGGTTATCTTCAACCTCCCCGGCATGGGCACCGCGATTCTGCAGGGCGTTCAGGGCAACGAGGCGAACCTGGTTCAGGGCGTCGTTATCGTCGTTGCTCTTGCCTTCATCATCATCAACATCGTGGTTGACATGCTCTACCTGCTCATCAACCCGCGCATCAGGACGGTGTAGATTATGGTAAAGATTCGAGAGAAGCAAACCGAGCAGCTCGAGAAGGCTGCCTCCAAGGGGCTCAAGCTCGGTGGCTGGAAGAAGATGACGCTGTCTTCTAAGATTGCCGCCGTCGTGCTGGTGCTGGTCGCCCTGACTGCGATTCTGGCGCCCCTTCTTGCCCCCTATAGCCCGGTCGAGATCTTTACGGCTCGCCAGGCTCCCGGCAACGGATTTATCTTCGGTACCGACGATAAGGGTCGCGATATTCTGTCGCGTATGCTCTACGGTGGTCGTTACTCGCTGATTATCGGCTTTGGCGCCACTGCCATGGCTCTGGTCTGCGGCTCGGTCGTGGGCGCCCTTGCAGCGGTTTCGCGCAAGGCCGTCTCCGAGACGATCATGCGTATCTTGGACATCATCATGTCCATCCCGGGCATCGCCCTCGCGGCCGTCTTCGTCTCCATCCTGGGCAACTCCGTGCCGTCGATCATCTTCGCCATCGGCTTTATGTACACTCCGCAGATTGCCCGTATCGTGCGCGCCAACATCGTGTCCGAGTACGGCGAGGACTATGTCCGCGCGGTCATCGTTTCCGGCGCCAAGGCTCCGTGGATTTTGATCAAGCATGTTCTGCGTAACTGCATCGCCCCGATCATGGTCTTCACCGTTACCCTGGTCGCCGACGCCATCATCTTCGAGGCCTCGCTGACCTTCATCGGCGCTGGTATCCAGGAGCCCACCGCTACCTGGGGCAACATCCTCGCCGACGCCCGCGGCGGCGTGCTCGCCGGCCGTTGGTGGCAGGCGCTGTTCCCGGGCCTGGCCATCATGATCACCTGCCTGGCGCTCAACATCCTCTCCGAGGGCATTACCGACGCCATGGCCGCTGCTCCCTCCGCCGCCCTGGATCCGACCGATTCCTCCAAGCGCCGCGAGGCCGACCTGCTGGTCTCCGACCCCGTTCGCGCCTATAAGGAGCAAGCCCAGTCCCTCTCCGCTCGCCTTGGCGCCCTGCGCGATGTCGAGCTCAAGCGTGACGATCGCCATGTGCCCGACGAGTCTGTCGAACCGATCCTTTCGGTCCGCGATTTCTGCATCCAGTTTGAGCACCACGGCGATATCAACGTCGTCGACCATGTCAACTTTGACGTCCGTCCTGGCCAGACTATGGGCCTGGTGGGCGAGTCCGGTTGCGGTAAGTCCATCACCACGCTGGCCATCATGGGCCTGACCGATGAGGACGAGCACCTTTCCGGCGAGGTCCTCTGGGAGGGCCGTGACCTGCTCAAGATGAGCAAGAAGGAGTGGTTCGGCCTGCGCGGTACCGATATCGCTATGGTCTATCAGGACGCCCTGTCCTCGCTCAACCCCTCCATGCTCATCTCTGCCCAGATGAAGCAGCTCACCAAGCGCGGCGGCACCCGCAGCGCCGAGGAACTCCTGGAGCTCGTGGGCCTCGACCCCAAGCGTACGCTCGAGAGCTACCCGCATGAGCTTTCCGGTGGCCAGCGTCAGCGTGTTCTGATCGCTATGGCCCTTACCCGCGACCCCAAGCTGGTTATCTGTGACGAGCCCACGACCGCTCTGGACGTTACCGTCCAGAAGCAGGTCATTAAGCTGCTCAACGACCTTCAGGCCAAGCTCGGCTTTGCCATGATCTTCGTCTCGCACGACCTGGCGCTGGTCGCCGAGGTCGCCCATAACATCACGGTTATGTACGCCGGTCAGGTTATCGAGCAGGCACCCACCAAGGAGCTGCTCACCAACCCGATTCACGAGTACACCCGCGGTCTTCTGGGTTCCGTTCTGTCCATCGAGAGCGGTTCGGGCCGCCTGCACCAGGTGCCCGGCGCCGTTCCGAGCCCGCGCGATTTCCCCAAGGGCGATCGCTTCGCGCCCCGCTCGAGCCATCCGCGTATTGGCCTGGACACCCGTCCGGTCTTCAAGCGCGTTCCCGGCACCGAGCACTTCTATTCCGAGCTCCCCGACGAGGTGCTCAAGGCAAATGGTTTGACCCCTCACGCGGAGGTGATGTAGATGAGCGAGACCGCAGTCAACGGCGTCGAGCCGATCATCTTCCTTGATGACGTCCACGTCACCTTTAGGACCCGTACCGGTTCGATTCTCCACCCTAACCTGGTTCACGCCGTCCAGGGTGTAACGATTAAGCTCATGCCCGGTCAGACGATCGGCATCGTCGGCGAGTCCGGTTGCGGTAAGTCCACCACCGCCAACGTCATGTGCGGCCTGCAGGCCCCCACGAGCGGCAAGGTCTACTTTAAGGGCAAGGACGTTACCAAACGTACCGCCGAGGACCGTCGCCACATGGGTCGCGTTATCTCGGTCGTGTTCCAGAACCCGGCCACGGCGCTCAACCCCCGCATGGTCGTTCGCGAGCAACTGCTCGACCCCATGCGCGTCCACAACCTGGGTACCGAGGCCGAGCAGGAGAAGCGCGTCAAGGAGCTCTTGGAGCTCACCGGTCTGCCCAGCTCTGCCGCTGAGGTTCTTCCCGGCCAGCTTTCGGGCGGCCAGCGCCAGCGCGTCGCAATTGCCCGTGCCCTGTCGCTGAACCCCGATGCCATCATCGCCGACGAGCCCACCTCGGCTCTGGACGTTTCGGTCCGCGCGCAGATTCTGAACCTGCTGACCGACCTTAAGAAGGAGCTCGGCCTGGCCATGGTGTTCATCAGCCATGACATCCAGACGGTCCGCTATATCTCTGACGACATCATCGTTATGAATGGCGGCAAGATCGTCGAGCAGGGCGAGGCCAAGCAGGTCTTCCAGCACCCTCAGGACCCCTACACCAAGATGCTGCTCGGTGCTGCGCCGTCGCTGCTGCATCCCAAGCTCGGCGAGTAGCCTCGCTTTCCCTCCCGTGCGCCCGGTTCCCTTGCCGGGCGCACCTCCGTTGCGATTTCGAAAGGTTGGGTTCACGAGCCATGCCAAGTGCTCAGGAGCTACAACAGCAATTTGGTGGGTATCGGGGCGCCATGCCCCGTCCATCAGATTTCGATCTCTTTTGGAAGGACCGCATGGCCGAGGCCGACGCCGTCGGACTTGACTATGCGATCGAGACGGCATCGGTCACCGATGCCGTGACCTGCCAGCTTTTCGACCTCTGGTATACCGGCATGTGTGGCGCTCGCCTGCATGCCAAGTACCTTAAACCCGTCTCGGACGAGCCCGTGCCATTGGTACTTCAGTTCCATGGGTATCCGGGTGCAAGCCGCAGCTGGTTTGAGCAGGCGTCGTTTGCGGGCATGGGCATGGCACTCATCGCCCTCGACTGCCCCGGCCAAGGAGGTCCCTCCGAGGACATTGGTGGATTTGAGGGCACAACGGTCGCGGGCCATATCGTCGCCGGTATCGACGGCGATCCGGCCAACCTCTACTATGTCCGCTTGCACCAAGATATTCGCATCCTGTGCCGCATCGTTCGCGAGCTCGAGGGCATCGATCTTGCCCGTGTGTTTGTGAACGGCGCGTCGCAGGGCGGCGGTTTGGGCATTGCGACCTGTGCACTTAACAGCGAGCTTATCAATCGCGCCGCCATCCTCTATCCCTTCCTGTCGGATTTCCGCCTGGTCTGGGATTTGGATGCCGACGACATTGCCTACGAGGGCCTGCGCTATTGGTCTCGCTGGTTTGACGAGGACTCGACTCGTATCGACGAAGCCTATGCCAAGCTGGCGTACTTCGATTCCAAGAACTTTGCCCCTATGGTCAAATGCCCCGTGCTGTTTGGCACCGGCACAGCCGATACCGTCTGTCCGCCAGCGACGCAGTTTGCGGTCTATAACAACCTGACCTGTGAAAAGCGTCATGAGTTCTTTGAAGGCTTTGGCCACGAGGAGATTCAGGATTTTGACGATCTGATCATTCCGTTTTTCTGCAAGGGAGGGGAGGCTCATGTCTAAGTGCGAGAGCAATGTCAATGAGCTGATTGTCTCCGACCTTGTGGGGATTCCCGGAACGGTCTCGTCAAGGCTCGCTGATTTCCGGGATTGGCGCGGTGATGCTTCTGCGGATGTTTCCGAATTAGAGATAGCCGCTTCGGACCTTGAGGTTTGCGGGCCGAGTATTACGGCGATCGATTTCGCCAATCCGTATGCCCGCTACTCCGAGGTTTCCTTTGAGCTTAGTGCCGATGTGGTCCACGCGCGTTTGATCGAGCCTGCCGGTCGCGCCCGAGCATCCGAGCTTGTGCCGCTATGTCTGATGTTTCACGACATCGACCGACCCGTGCGGGGATGGCATCACATGACGAGGTTTGCGGCCATGGGATATGCCGTGCTTGCGCTGGACGATGAGGCGATTGGATCCAGCGAGCTGCAGCAGGGGATTGCCTCTCCTGCTTTTGTCAAGCGCGTCCGTTGGGGTTGCGCGATGGCGAAGGTGGCGCGCAATCTTGATGGCGTGGACCCCGACCGCATCTTTGCATGGGGCGAGGGCCTTGGCGGCGGAGTCGCGCTGGCGGTTTCTGCTCTGGACGAGCGGGGCCTCGCCTGCACGGCGGTTGCCAATCCAATTCCCGGTGGCCTCGAGGCGTTGTCGTCTCGGGTGCGTGGATCGGTGCTCATGGGCACATCGCTCATGGATGTCGTGAGCGATCCCAAGGGCCAGTTTGCCGTATTCAACGGTCTTGAGTGTGACCGAAGGCATATCATCTATGCAAAATACGCTCACGAGCGCATCAATGCGTTCGAAAACGAAGTCATCGACTTCTTTAACCAAACGTTCTACCCGTGTTCTTTGGCCTAGACGGCCTGGACACTGCCAACAAGAGTGGGTGGCATAGGGTCGCCCGCCAGACAACTAAGGAGATTCTTGTGGCAACTCAGAAATTCACCGGCGTTATCCCTCCCGTCGTTGTTCCCGATACCGAAGACCACCAGCTCGACGTTGCCTCCTTTGAGCGCAGCATCAACCGCATGATCGATGCCGGCGTCGATGGCCTGTTCTTCCTGGGCTCCTCGGGCGAGGTCGTCTTCTCCACCGACGAGCGTCGTCGTCAGATCATCGCCGAGGCTGTGCGCATCGTCGATCACCGCGTGCCTGTTCTGGTCGGCATCATCGACACCGAGACCGAGCGCATGATCGAGCACGGCAAGGTCGCCCAGGAGCTGGGCGCCGATGCCCTCGTCGCCACCTGCCCGTTCTATGCCCTGCAGGGCATGACCGAGGTCGAGGAGCACTTCCGCATCCTGCACGAGGAACTCGACCTGCCCATCTTCGCCTATGACATTCCCGTCTGCGTTCACACCAAGCTCCCCTGGAAGCTCCTTGCCAAGCTCGGCGCCGAGGGCGTCCTTGCTGGCGTCAAGGATTCCTCGGGTGATGACATCTCGTTCCGTTACCTCGTTCAGGAGAACGAGAAGAACGGCCATCCGATGAGCATCCTCACCGGTCACGAGGTTGTTGTCGACGGCGCTTACCTCGGTGGCGCCGACGGTTCCGTCCCGGGTCTCGCCAACGTTGAGCCCGAGGGCTACGTGCGTCAGTGGAAGGCCGCTCAGGCTGGTGACTGGGCTACCGTCAAGGCCGAGCAGGATCGCCTCAATGAGATTTCGCACATCTGGGATGTCACCTCGGGCGTCCAGGGCTATGCCGGTGGCGTCGGCGCCTTCAAGACCGCTATGAACCTTATGGGCATCTTCGACAGCCCGACCATGCCGCGCCCGGTGAAGGCCATGACCGGCGAGAACGTTGAGGCGATTAAGAAGGTCCTCCAGGACAACGGTCTCCTGTAAAGCTTCCCCGGGCACCCGATCTTGGGGCTCAAGCGGTCGAGCGTGACCCATTAGGTCAACGCCCGACCGCTTTCACCCCAACCTCGGGCACCCGGGAAACCTTTACCAAGCTGCGGCGATAACGCAGCCTTCATTTCCTGTAGTTGTTTTTTATCTCCTAAGGAGAGCGACATGGAGAACAAGTACGTCTGCTCTGTCGATATCGGCGGAACTAAGATCGCGACTGCCATCATGGAGTACCCGGCTGACGGTAGTGTGCCCCATCCCGTTTTTGAGGCCGAGGTTCCTACCGAGGCCCAGGAGGGCGGCGAGGCCGTCTTCCAGCGTATCGAGGCGTCCATCAAGGCTGCTCTCGAGGCGAATCCCGATGTCGAGGTCCTCGGTGTCGGTATCGGTGCCGCCGGTGTCGTCGACCCCAAGACGGGCGCCATCGCGTATGCCAACGAGATCATGCCCGGCTGGTCCGGCGTTCAGTTGGGGCCGCGTCTGCGCGAGGACCTCGGTCTCCCCGTTGCCGTTGTGGGCGACGTGCAGGCTCATGCTCTGGGCGAGGCCCACTGGGGTGTCGGCAAGGGCAAGTTCTCCGTCTTGTGCCTGGGCATCGGCACGGGCATCGGCGGCGCATATGTCGAGAACGGCCGCGTGATGCAGGGCTTCCATGGTGCTGCCGGCCATATGGGCCACATCGAGTGCTCGGCTGCCGCCGGCATTCCCTGTGCCTGCGGGCGTTCCGGCCATCTTGAATCGGTTGCTTCGGGCACTTCCATTGGTCGAATGTACGATGAGCGCTTTGGTCGCGTCGACCCCAGCCGTCCTTCGGTTGGTCGCGATGTGAACGACCTGTGCCGTGCGGGCGACGCAAAGGCGACCGAGGTCATCCATGACGCCGGCTTTGCGCTGGGTGCCAGCTTGGGCTCGCTCGCTAACATCTTGGACCCTGAGGTCATCGTGCTTTCGGGCGGCGTGATTCACCAGGGTCCCGATTGGCGTTCGCAGACGTGGAAGGATTCGGTGCACGAGGGCTATGCCAGCCAGGCGCTCGATCCGCTTCAGGACACGCCGATCCTCATCGGTTCTCTGGAGGGCGATGCTCCGCTCATCGGTGCCGCTGAGCATCTTCTTGCCTCGTTGAAGTAAACATAACTACCAAGTGTGCCTTCTGAGGTGCCGCAGATTGACGTGAAAGAGGAGCGAAGCGTACTTCGGTACGCGAGCGACGGTTTGAACGTCAAGGTGCGGCGTCTCAGAAGGCTGTTTTGAGAAAGGTTGAGTCGAACATGACCGTCGATCCTTTGATTCAATCCCTGAAGGGTAAGCTCGTCGTGAGCGTTCAGGCGTATATGGGCGAGCCGCTTCGTACGCCCGAGACCATGGCTCAAATGTCTCGTGCTTGCGAGCTCGGCGGCGCCGCCGCCATTCGCTGCCAGGGCCTTGCCGACATTGCCGCCATTAAGGGTCGCTGTGAGGTTCCTGTTATCGGCCTGTGGAAGGATGGGCACGAGGGCGTTTACATCACGCCGACGCTGCGTCACGCTCGCGCCTGCGTTGCTGCGGGTGCCGACATCGTGGCGATCGACGCCACCGATCGTCCGCGTCCCGACGGCAAGTCGGTCGAGGATACTTTCCGTCCGCTGCACGAGGAGGGCGTGCTCCTGATGGCCGACTGTGCCACCATCGAGGATATTCGTCGTTCTGTTGACATGGGCTTCGACCTGGTGTCCACCACGCTGTCTCATGGTGTTGCCGCTATCGATTGCACCATGGCCGACGGTCCCGATCTGCCGCTCCTGCGCCAGGCGACTGAGGAATTCCCCGGCCTTCCCATCATTTGCGAGGGTCGCGTGCATACGCCCGAGGAGGCTCGCGCTGCGATCGATGCTGGCGCCTGGGCCGTTGTCGTCGGCACCGCCATCACGCACCCCACGAGTATTACGAGTTGGTTCAAGGCTGCGCTTGAGGCGTAAGACAGGCCTCGTATCCGCTCGGGGCGGTATACTCAATTTAGGCAATTGACCGCGCGGGATCCGGGTTGCTGGGTCCCGCGCTTGTTTTCGGGAGGCAGCACATGCAAAAGGGAGATGCCATGGATGCGGCGGAGCGCTCGGAGCGCATCCCCGATATCGTCATCATCACCGGAATGTCCGGATCGGGCCGCACACAGGCCATGCACGTGTTCGAGGACATGGGCTATTTTTGCATCGATAACCTGCCTCCGCGTCTCATCGCCCAGCTTGCCGAGCTCGTCGGCATCAATACGGGCGTGGGCAGGCATCTCGCCGTCACCTGCGATTTGCGTAGCCAGGGACTGTTTGACGAGTTGCTCGATGCGGTCGCCGCGCTCGAAGAACGCGAGATGAGCTGCGACATCGTGTTCCTGGAGGCTTCTGACGAGGTGCTGATTCGTCGCTACAGCGAAAATCGCCGCCGTCATCCCATTGCCAAGCCGGGGGAGACTACGGCCGATGCCATTCAGCGCGAGCGCCTTCAGCTGCAGGGCGTGCGCGATCGAGCCGATATGATTATCGACACGAGCCGTCTGCGCACCTCTGCGCTGCGCAACAAGCTACGTATGGCATTTTCCGAACTGTCCGACCAACAGCTCATGGACGTCCACGTGTTCTCGTTTGGCTTTAAGCACGGCATGCCCGTCGAGGCGGACATTATGATCGACGTCCGCTTCCTGCCCAATCCGTTCTACGATCCCGAGATGCGCACGATGACCGGTCTCGATAAAAAGGTCTCCGATTTTGTTCTGGACCATCCCAAGACCCAGGAGTTCTGGAAAGCTTGGACGCAGCTGCTCGATACGGTGATGCCGGGCTATATCGCGGAGGGCAAGCCACAGCTTTCTATTGCCATCGGCTGCACGGGCGGTCAACACCGCAGCGTTGCCATCGCCGAGGCCACGGCACGTTATTTGGAAGGCGCTCAATATCACGTGAGCATTTCCCACCGCGACCTGTCGCGCGCCAACACGAAAGCATAGGCCTGCATGTCGTTTACCGCCGAGGTGCGTGACGAACTCGCGCGCTGCGAACCCGAATGTGAATACTGCGATTTGTCGACGCTTGCCGCCCTGACGCGTGTGAGCGGTACACTTTCGCTGGCCGGCTCCGGGCGGTATCGTTTGACGGTTGCGACTGAGACGGGAGCCGTCGCGCGCACGATGATCACGCTGACGCATCGTATCCTTAAGCTCAAAACGGAGTTCACCGTCCGTAAATCTGTCTTGCATAAGGTTCGAAACTACCTCATCACCTTGCCTGATCAGCCAGACCTGGATAAGGCCTTGGTTCTGCTGGGTATCCTCGACCGTAGGGGAGGACTTGTCGCCGGCGTACCCCGACATATCGTTGCCCGTCCTTGCTGTAGACTTGCCTATATCCGCGGCGCGCTCATCGCGGGCGGCTTCGTGGCCGATCCACGCGGCGATTTTCATTTGGAGATCGCTGTGCAGGGCGAGCAATATGCCAAGGGACTTTGCGATCTGTTGGAGCAGATTGGGGTCCATGCTCGTGTTAATGCACGGCGGGGGTCATATGCCGTGTACATTAAGAGCGCCGAGGAAATCGAGCATCTATTAAAGCTGATCGGTGCCAAGCGCAGCGTTGCCGAGATTGAGGAGGCGCGCGCGGTCAAGTTGGTTAAGAACGATGTGAACCGTCGCGTGAATGCCGAGCTCGCCAACCAGACCAGAAGCGCCGGTGCTGCCCAACATCAGCTTGCGCTTATCGATGAGCTCGAGCAGCGTGGCCTTCGCGACACGCTTCCGGACGCCTTGGCAGTCTTTTGCGACCTGCGCGAGCGCTATCCCGATCTGTCACTGCGTGATTTGGGGGAGATGGCTGACCCTCCCTTGTCGAAGTCAGCCCTCTACCATCGTGTTTTACGGCTTGAAAAGCTCATTGAAGCAAACAGGTAGTTTGAAGTAACGACTTATATATGGATTTAGCTGCTATTTTAGTATTTAAAACGTTTTAACGTAAATTTGATTTTCAATTTCGAGCATTCTCGTGAAATTCAAGTCAAAAAAAAGGTATATTAGGCGAGTGGTTAGTTTGTGGGCCTCAACGGCGGGCGCTGTAGCTCGCGGGGGCCTTACGAAAGGAGACACAATGGCAGTAAAGGTTGCTATTAACGGCTTCGGTCGCATCGGTCGTCTGGCTTTCCGTCAGATGTTCGGTCATGAGGGCTCCGAGATCGTCGCTATCAACGACCTCACCTCTCCCGATATGCTCGCTTACCTGCTGAAGTACGACTCCACGCAGGGCAACTACGCTCGCGATCACGAGGTCGTTGCTGGCGAGGATTCCATCACCGTTGACGGCAAGGAGATCAAGATCTACAAGGAGGCCGACGCTAACAACCTGCCTTGGGGCGACCTCGACGTCGACGTCGTTCTCGAGTGCACCGGCTTCTACACCAGCAAGGCTAAGGCTCAGGCCCACATCAACGCTGGCGCCAAGAAGGTCGTCATCTCCGCTCCGGCCGGCAGCGATCTGCCCACCATCGTGTACAACGTCAACCATGAGACGCTGACCGCTGAGGACAACATCATCTCCGCTGCTTCCTGCACCACCAACTGCCTCGCCCCGATGGCCAAGGGTCTGAACGACTTCGCTCCCATCGTGTCCGGCATCATGACCACCATTCACGCCTGGACTGGCGACCAGATGCCGCTCGACGGCCCGCAGCGCAAGGGCAACAAGCGTCGTAGCCGCGCCTGCGCCGTTAACATCGTCCCCAACACCACCGGTGCTGCCAAGGCTATCGGCCTGGTTCTCCCCGAGCTCAACGGCAAGCTCATCGGTGCCGCCCAGCGCGTCCCGACGCCGACCGGTTCCA
This sequence comes from uncultured Collinsella sp., assembly GCA_959026725.1. Lineage (GTDB taxonomy): Bacteria > Actinomycetota > Coriobacteriia > Coriobacteriales > Coriobacteriaceae > Collinsella. Next base: position 134,776 of record CAUFMG010000003.1, on the reverse strand, counting down.
TCACCAACCTCTACGCTGTCGTTGACAAGAAGGTCACCGTCGACGAGGTCAACGCCGCTATGAAGGCTTACGCTGCCACCATCTCCGAGACCTTCGGTTACAACGAGGACGACATCGTCTCCACCGACATCATCGGCGAGACCCATGGCTCCATCTTCGACGCCACTCAGACCATGTGCTCTGACCTCGGCAACGGCCAGACCCTCGTTCAGGTCACCTCTTGGTACGACAACGAGAACTCCTACACCTCTCAGATGGTCCGCACCATCAAGTACTTCGAGAAGTTCGTTGCTTAATTTAGCTTTTAGCGAATAGCTCGTTGAGCGTCTAAAAAAGGGCGCGGCCTTATAGGGCTTACACCCTAAGGTCGCGCCCTTTTTATAAGAAATCGTCTGCCGTAATGGGAGGCAGACACGTACGAAAGGTAGAAGCAAACATGGCCTTTACCAAGAAGACCGTCCGCGACATCGATGTCGACGGCAAGCGCGTTCTCGTCCGCGTTGACTTCAACGTGCCTATCAAGGATGGCGTCGTTGGCGACACCACCCGCATCAAGGCAGCCCTGCCCACTATCAACTATCTCGTTGAGCACAACGCCCGCGTCATCCTCATGAGCCACCTCGGTCGTCCCGAGGGCACTGGCTTCCAGCCCGAGCTGTCCCTCGAGCCTGTCGCCAAGAAGCTCGCTGAGCTCTCTGGCCTTGACGTTGCTTTTGTTGCCGACACGTATGGCGAGAAGGCTGCTGAGGCTGTCGCCGCTGTCGAGCCGGGTAAGGTCCTCGTTCTCGAGAACGTCCGTTTCGACAAGCGTGAGAAGAAGAACGATCCCGAGATCGCCAAGATCCTCGCTTCCTATGGCGACGTTTTCGTCCTCGACGCCTTCGGCACCGCTCACCGCGCCCAGGGTTCCGTTGTGGGCCCCGCCGATTACCTGCCTGCCGTCGCCGGCTTCCTGCTCGAGAAGGAGGTCGACACGCTGACTGGCATCTTCGCCGAGCCCGAGCGTCCCTTCGTCGCTATCGTCGGCGGTTCCAAGGTTTCCTCCAAGATCGGCGTTCTCGATCACCTCATCGACTCCGCTGACACCCTGATCATCGGTGGCGGTATGGCCTACACCTTCTTCCTGGCTCAGGGCCTGACCGTCGGTCAGTCCCTCAAGGAAGAGGACTGGGTCGAGCGCGCTGGCGAGATGCTCAAGAAGGCCGAGGAGAAGGGCGTCAAGATCCTGCTCCCCATCGACAACCGCGTAGCCGATCACTTTGGCGAGGACGCTGTCCCCGAGGTTGTCGCTTCCGACGCTATCCCCGACGATCGTGAGGGTATGGACATCGGCCCCAAGACCGAGGAGCTTTACGCCGAGGCCGTCAAGGGTGCCAAGACCGTGTTCTGGAACGGCCCCATGGGCGTCTTCGAGTTCGACAACTTCGCTCATGGCACCCAGGCTATCGCCGAGGCTGTTGCTGAGGCTGATTGCACCTCGATCATCGGTGGTGGCGATTCCGTCGCAGCTGTCAACAAGTTCAACCTGGCCGACAAGATGAGCTGGATCTCCACCGGCGGTGGCGCTTCCATGGAGCTCGTCGAGGGTAAGGCCCTGCCCGGAGTGGAGGCGCTTCTCGATGCCTAATCGCACCCTTCTTATCGCTGGTAACTGGAAGATGAACAACGACGTCGCCGAGGCCGCCAAGCTCGCCGACGAGCTGGCTCAGGCTCTGCCCGAGGTTCCGGCTGGCGTCGAGGTGCTCGTCTGCCCTCCGACCATCGACATCACCACGGTTCATGACCGCATTCAGGCTGCCCCCATCGCCCTCGGTGCACAGAACGTGTACTGGGAGGCCAAGGGTGCCTTCACCGGTGAGTCCTCTTGCGACATGCTCAAGTCCGCTGGCTGCACCTACTGCATCATCGGTCACTCCGAGCGTCGTGATTACTTCCACGAGACCGATGAGGATCAGAACAAGAAGGCCAAGGCCCTCGTTGCCGCCGGTCTTGTTCCCGTCTTCTGCTGCGGCGAGTCCCTCGAGGTCCGCGAGGCTGGCACCTATGTCGAGCACGTCGTGAACCAGGTCAAGGCTGGCCTTGCCGGTCTTGAGATCACCTGTCCCAAGCAGGTCGTCGTCGCCTACGAGCCCATCTGGGCCATCGGCACCGGCAAGACCGCTACCGCCGAGGACGCTCAGGAGGTCTGCGGCGCAATCCGTGAGACCCTCAAGGAGATGTTCGGCGAGGAGCTCGCTAACGGCATCCGCGTCCTGTACGGTGGTTCCGCTAAGCCCGGCAACATCGCCGAGCTCGTCGCCAAGCCCGACGTTGACGGCGCCCTCGTGGGCGGCGCTTCGCTCAAGGCTGCCGACTTCGCCTCTATGGTCGTCAAGGCAGGCGAGTAGGACATATGGCACAGCGTCATCTTCCTGCACTCCTGATCATCATGGACGGCTGCGGCCTGGCTCCGGCCGATGGCGAGAACGCCGTCGCCGCTGCCAAGACGCCCTTCCTCGATAGCCTGTACGAGAAGTACCCCCACACCACGCTCGGCGCTTCGGGCGAGGACGTGGGTCTTCCCGATGGCCAGATGGGCAACTCCGAGGTGGGTCACCTCAACATCGGTGCCGGCCGCATCGTGTTCCAGGAGCTTTCGCGCATCAACAATGCCATCAAGGACGGCTCCATCGCCAAGAACGAGGTTTTCGTCAAGGCCATGGACGATGTCAAGGCTGACGGCAAGACTCTCCACCTCATGGGCCTTATGAGCCCCGGCGGTGTTCATTCTCACATGAACCACGTCGAGGCTCTGGTCAAGATGGCTGCCGAGCACGGTGTCAAGACCGTTCGCGTCCACGCCTTCATGGATGGCCGCGACGTTGACCCGCAGTCCGGTGCCGGCTACATGAGCGAGTTCTGCGCCTTCCTGGCTAAGATCTCCGAGGAGACCGGTTGCGACGCTCGCGTTGCCACCGTTTCGGGCCGCTATTGGGCCATGGACCGCGACAACCGTTGGGAGCGCATCCAGCGTGCCTACGACGTCATGGTCAACGCGTCCGATGCCGATACCGACCCCGTTGCCGGTATCAAGGCCTATTACGAGAAGGATCCGCGCGGCGACGAGTTCGTCGAGCCCTTCGCTGCCCACAACGAGGGCATCCACGAGGGCGACGCGGCCATCTTCTTCAACTTCCGTCCCGACCGCGCTCGTCAGATGACCCGCGTGTTCACGGACAAGGAGTTCGACGGCTTTGAGCGCGAGCAAATCAAGCTTTCGCACTTTGTGACGATGACCGAGTACGATCCGACGTTTGACGTCGAGGTCGCCTTCCCTAAGACGTTCCCCGAGAACGTTCTGGCCGACGTTATCGCTGCCAATGGCCTGAAGCAGCTGCACACCGCCGAGACCGAGAAGTACGCCCACGTGACGTTCTTCCTCAACGGCGGCATCGAGGAGCCCAAGGAGGGCGAGGAGCGCGTGCTCGTCGCTTCCCCCAAGGTCGCTACCTACGATTTGCAGCCTGAGATGAGCGCTCCCGAGGTGACCGAGAAGCTCGTCGCCGCCATCAACGAGGGTCGCGCTGATTTCTACATCGTGAATTTCGCGAACTGCGACATGGTTGGTCACACCGGTGTCTTCGACGCCGCCGTTAAGGCCGTCGAGGCTGTTGACGATGCCCTGTCCAAGGTTGTCCCGGCGATTCTCGCCAAGGGCGGCTTTGCGCTGATTACCGCCGACCACGGCAACGCCGATCACATGTTTGACGTTGCTTCCGACGGTTCCAAACATCCGTTTACGGCTCACACCACCAACCGCGTGCCGTTCATCATCGTTGATGAGAAGGCCAAGCTCACTGGTATCGAGGACGGCCGTCTTTCCGATATCGCTCCGACCATGCTCACCATGGCTGGTATTGAGCCTTCCGCCGAGATGACGGGCCGCGTGCTCGCCACCGAGGCCTAATAGAAAACAAATACCGTTTTCTAGTAAGGGGGTTGTCCACAACCGGACAACCCCCTTTTTGGTATTTCTGCCATTTCCGCCCCGTCCTTGAGTGGCAGGTAGGGGAGAGCGGGGGATTGTGGTACAGTACTGGAGTTTAAACTGTTCTATTAAGGAGCTTATCTATGGGTCCGTTCCAGATTCTTCTGTTTGTCGTTTGGGCTGTCTCTGCCGTGGCGCTGACGATTCTCGTCCTGATGCATTCCGGTAAGGGCACCGGCGTTTCGGATATGATCGCTAGCTCGCTGTATAACTCCAGCTCTGCCACGGGCGTCATGGAGCAGAACCTCGACCGCCTGACCGTCATCATGGCTGTCGTGTTTGCCGTGTGCGTCGTGCTGTGCATGTTCTTCTTCCCGCAGGGCATCGTCGGCTACTAAGCACGAGCCGCATAAGTATTCAAAAAGGGTCCCGTAAGTGCGGGACCCTTTTTGTTTACATATTTGTAACAGAGTCAAAATATCCCCACATACTTCGCCCAACTAAAGAAATTCTCGACCGTTAACCGGAATTAGCCCCAAATTGTGTATAAAATGCGCTACTGTATTGCAAAACGTTGGTCCGTTGTGCATAACCAGCCATAGCAGCGGGCGGCGTTTTGATGGTTCGGATCGGATTGTTTCGACATGTGTCCGACTGAACATTTCTTTGTCCTATCTCATAAGGAGGATGGCATGGCTGATTCTATGTTCCACCAGCCCGTTATGGGTCGTCGCGCCTTTGTTGGCGGCACCCTTGCTGCGAGCTCCATGGCTTTTCTTGCCGCATGCGGCAAGAAGGGTGGCGACGCTTCCGGTTCTGAGTCCGGTTCGACGCTGAACTTCTACATCAACAACCCGGTCTGCATCGAACCCTACAATGTCAAGGAGGACCAGGGCACTCAGGTCGAGTACCAGCTCTTTGACGCTCTGACCTCTTATGACGCCGAGAAGGGCGAGATCGTTCCGCTGGCTTGCGAGTCCTTCGAGGCCAACGACGACGCCACCGAGTTCACCTTCAAGATCAAGAAGGCCAAGTTCCACAACGGTGACGACGTTACCTCCAAGTCCTTCAAGCTCGGTTGGGAGCGTCTGGTCAACACCAAGTCGGCCATCGCTACCGAGTACGGCCCTTCCGAGGTCTCCTATCATCTTTCCATGGTCGAGGGCTATGACGATCTGCTTGCCGGTAACGCCACCGAGCTCAGCGGTGTTACGTGCCCCGACGATGAGACCCTTGTCGTCAAGCTGTCTTCCGCTTACGCCGACTTCCCCTTCGTCGCCTCTCACCCGGCTCTGGCCCCGGTTCCCGAGTGCGCCGAGTCCGATGTCAAGAGCTTCTATCTTGCACCGGTCGGTAACGGCCCGTTTATGATGGACGGCAAGTGGGAGGATGGTCAGGAGATCAACCTCAAGAAGTTCGACGATTACTATGGCGACAAGGCCAAGATCGATGGCATCCACTTCCAGGTCATCAAGGACATGGAGACTGCTTACAAGGAGTTCCAGGCCGGTAACCTCGATGTCTGCGACGTTCCCGTCGCTCAGATCGATGCCGCCAAGAAGGATCGCGGCGTGTCCAAGGACGGCTACACCATGGGTGACGGCGAGCGCATGCTGCTCGGCGCCGAGCCTTCCACGTACTATCTGACCTGCAACACCACGGCCGAGCCGTTCAACAACGCCGACCTGCGCAGGGGCATCTCCCTGGCCATCAACCGTGAGGCCATCTGCAAGACCATCTATAAGGGTACCCGTACCCCTGCCGACGGCATTGTTCCTCCGGGCATCGATGGCTACAAGGAGGGCGCATGGGAGTTCTGCGCCTACGATGTCGACAAGGCTAACGAGTACCTCGACAAGGTTGCTCCCGCTGGCGCTAACGGGGATCGTGGCATTAGCGTGACCCTTTCCTACAACCAGGACGGCGGTCACAAGGAGATCATGGAGTCCATCATCGGCGACCTCGCCAAGGTTGGCGTTACCGCTGTCTCCGATACCCCTGAGTGGTCTGCCCTGCTCGAGCAGTATCAGAACTTTAACTATCAGTTCGGTCGTCTGGGTTGGATTGCCGACTACCCGATCATGGACAACTTCCTGTATCCGCTGTTCCACTCCGACTCCCTCGGTGGCGATAACCGCTCCGGTTACAACAACCCCGAGTTCGACGCCAAGGTCGACGAGGCTCGTACTATTGTTGACGACGAGGAGCGCGTCGCTAAGATGCAGGAGGCCGACGCAATGGTCGCTGCCGACTGCCCGGTCATCCCGATTATGTTCTACACGCACACCATCGTCGGCTCCGATCGCATCAAGCACCTCTATGTCGATCCGCAGAAGCATGCCGAGCTGGGTACCGCTGAGCTCGCCTAAGAGTTTGCAGCTTCCGTGAGGGTCAAGTATTTACGTAGACCTCATGGGAAACATACAGTTCTCCCTAACCTGGGGTAAACTGGCTGATGGTAATTTTGGGATGCCGGTCTGGCGATCGGCATCCCATTTAGGTTAATCCCTAGATAGGGGAGTGGTATGGGTAAGTACATCGTTAAACGTGTGCTTCAGTTCATCCCGGTGTTTTTGGGCGTTACGCTGATTCTGTTCGCCCTCCAGAATATCGTGCCGGGAGATCCGATCAAGCTGATCGGTGGAGACAAGGCTCTGTCCCCCGAGGTGGAGCTTCAGCTTCGCGTCCGCTATCACCTGGTCCAGTCGGACGAGGACGGCAACGCGATCCTTGACGAGAACGGCGACCCCGTTCAAACGTCGCTCGTGGACCGTTACTTGTATTACATGAACGGCCTGCTTCATGGCGATCTGGGCAATTCGTATCAGCGCAAGCTGCCGGTTACGGAAATCTTTGCCCAGAAGTATCCGTATACGGTCAAACTTGCCGCGTGCGCCATCGTGCTCGAGGCAATCATGGGTATCGGTGCGGGTATCATTTCGGCGGTTAAGCGTTATTCCTTCTGGGATATTTTGGTAACGCTCACCACGTCGATTCTCGTTGCCGTCCCGGCTTTCTGGCTCGGTATGTTGCTGCAGCTGTTCTTTGGCGTCATTCTCAAGGACGCCACGGGCGGTGCATTCTCCATGCCGATCTCGGGTGCCGGCGGTTCCAGCTCTCAGTATCAGGATTGGATGCACTATGTGCTTCCGACCATTACGCTGGCTTCGGTTTCGACCGCTTATGCCGCCCGCATTATGCGTTCGCAGCTGCTTGACGTCATGAACCAGGATTACATCCGTACGGCAAAGGCCAAGGGTCTCTCCAATCGCGCGATCATCGTCAAGCATGCGCTTAAGAATGCACTCATCCCCGTCGTTACCTATATTGGTGTCGACTTTGGCGGCATGCTTTCGGGCGCCATCCTGACCGAGACGGTCTTTAACTGGCCCGGTATCGGCTATGAGGTCTATCGCGCCATTAGCATGCGTGACTGGCCCATCGTTATGGGCGGCGTTACGCTCATCGTCGTCGTCGTCATGGTGATCAACCTGCTCGTCGACATTAGCTATGCATTCCTCGACCCGCGCATCCGCCTTGGCGGTCCGTCGGATAAGGCCTAAGGGAGGTACGTCTCATGCAGGAAACTGATTCTCAGTCTCAGGAGCAGGCTACCGCCACCAAGGCCGCATCTGCTCCCGCCAAGTCCCGCACGCTGTGGGGCGACGCTTTTAAGCGTCTCCGTAAGAACAAGCTCGCCGTTATCGGTGTCTGCTGGATCATCATCGTCGTTGTGGTTGCCCTGACCGCAGATCTGTGGGCTAAGCCCTGGCTCGGTTCGCCGACGGCTTCCGATTCGACTACCATGGCCGAGACTTCGCTGCTGGCTCCGTGTGCCGATCACCCGTTTGGTACTGACTCCCTTGGTCGCGATATTCTCGTCCGCGTTATCTACGGTGCGCGCGTTTCGCTGTCCGTCGGCATCATGGCCACCGCGATCTCCACGCTAATTGGTCTGGTCATGGGCGCCCTCGCCGGTTTCTATGGCGGCATTTGGGATACGATCATCATGCGCTGCGCGGATATCTTCCTGGCGTTCCCGTACGTGCTGTTCGTTGTCGCTATGATCGCCGTTATCGGCCGTGGCCTCCAGAACGTCTTTATCGCTATCGGTATTCTTGGCTGGCCTTCGATTGCGCGCGTCTTTCGATCTGCGATCCTGACGGTCAAAGAGAACGACTATGTTGATGCCGCTCGCGCTATGGGTGCATCCGATGCCCGTATCGTTATGCGCCACATCTTCCCGAACTCCGTTGCTTCCATCGTGGTCTACGCGACCATGAACATTGGTGGCGCTATTTTGACCGAGTCCGCTCTGTCCTTCCTCGGCATGGGCGTTATCCCGCCTACGCCTTCGTGGGGTTCCATGATTCAGGACGGCCAGCAGTATCTTCTGACCGCCCCCTGGATGATGATCATGCCCGGTCTGGCAATTCTCTCGACGGTGCTCGCCTTCACCCTGCTGGGTGACGGTCTGCGCGACGCCCTCGACGTCAAGATGAAGGACGCATAAGGATGAAGAAGAACAAGAACTATGTGGACCTGAAGGACCAGCCGGTTCCCGAGGGCCAGCATCTGCTCGAGGTCGATGACCTTAAGATGTATTTCCACACCGAGGATGGCGTCGTTCGCGCTGTCGACGGTGTGTCCTACACGCTCGATCGCGGCGAGACCCTGGGTGTCGTCGGTGAGTCCGGCTCCGGTAAGTCCGTGACCGCCATGACCATCATGGGTCTTATCTCGATGCCTCCGGGAAAGATTGAGGGCGGCGACGTTCGCTATCGCGGTCGTTCTATCCTCGAGATGACCGAGGAAGAGATGCAACACATTCGCGGTAACGACATCGCGATGATCTTCCAGGATCCTATGACCTCCTTGAACCCGGTCTATAAGATCGGCAAGCAGGTGGGCGAGGGCCTTCGCCTGCACCGTGGTTACTCCAAGCAGGAGGCGCTCAAGCGCGCCACCGAACTTTTGGACCTCGTGGGTATCCCCGAGCCCGAGAAGCGCGTCAATGAGTATCCGCACCAGTTCTCCGGCGGTATGCGTCAACGTGTCATGATCGCTATGGCTCTTGCCTGCGATCCCGATATCCTGATTGCCGACGAGCCCACGACGGCTCTGGACGTTACCATTCAGGCTCAGATTATCGAGCTCATGCAGGAGATGCAGGAGAAGAACGGCAACGCCATTATCATGATTACCCATGACTTGGGCGTCGTCGCCGATATGGCCGATAAGATCATGGTTATGTACGCCGGCCGTCCCGTCGAGTTCGGTACTGCTGAGGAAATCTTCTACGAGAGCCGCCATCCCTACACCTGGGGTCTTATTCGTTCCATTCCGGAGCAGGCCATCGAAGAGAAGAAGCCTCTTACGCCGATTCACGGCAACCCGCCTTCGCTCATGAACTTGCCTGAGGGCTGCGTCTTCTCTCCTCGTTGCCCCTATGCGACGGACAAGTGCCGCAAGCAGCGCCCCGAGCGCGTTGTCACCGAGTCTGGTCATTACTCTGCGTGCCACTACTCCGGTGACCCCGAGTTCCTCAAGAACGCTCCTGAGACGTCCCGTACGCGCAAGGATTCCAAGAAGGGAGGCGAGGCGTAATGGCAGATACCAACGAACGTACTCCGCTGTTGAAGGTCGAGCACCTCTCTAAGGAGTTCCCCGCAGAGTCCGGCATGTTCGCCAAGCGTTTTTCCAAGCGCGTCGTCTCTGCCGTAAACGACATCTCTTTTGAGATTTATCCTGGCGAGACCTTTGGCCTAGTCGGCGAGTCTGGTTGCGGTAAGTCCACCACGGGCCGTACCATCATGCGCCTGACCAAGCCGACCGCCGGTAAGGTGTTCTTCCAGGGTAAAGATGTTGCCGAGATGAGCAAGCATGAGATCAAGGACATGCGTCGCGAGATGCAGTTTATCTTCCAGGATCCCTATGCTTCGCTGAATCCCCGCATGACCATCGGCGAGATCGTCTCCGAGCCCATGACCATTCATGGCGTGGGTACCAAGGAGGAGCGCATTGAGCGCGTCCGCGAGCTTCTCGACGTCGTTGGACTGAACCCCGAGCACATCAACCGCTATCCGCATGAGTTCTCCGGCGGTCAGCGTCAGCGTGTCGGCATTGCCCGCGCTTTTGCGCTGAAGCCCAAGCTGATTATCTGCGACGAGCCGGTTTCCGCTCTGGATGTGTCCATTCAGGCCCAGGTTCTGAACCTACTGAAGGAGCTCCAGGACAAGTTCGGTACCGCATATCTGTTTATCGCCCACGACTTGTCCGTCGTGCAGCACATCTCCGATCGCGTTGCCGTTATGTATCTGGGTAAGATGGTCGAGGTTTCGGACTGGAAGACGCTCTACAGCGAGCCTCACCATCCGTACACGCAGTCGCTGCTGTCTGCCGTGCCGGTTCCCGATCCTGATATCCAGAAGACCTGCAAGCGCATCATCCTCGCTGGCGACCCGCCGTCGCCGCTGGATCCGCCGACCGGCTGCCGTTTCCACACGCGCTGCCCGATCGCGCAGGGCATCTGCTCTGAGAAGCTTCCCGAGTTTAAGGAAGTCGCACCGGGCCACTGCTGCGCGTGCCACTTCGCGGAGCCGTTCCCGATCAAGGAATCGCACATCGACCTGTAGTCGGTTGTTATCGTCCGGGCCCGTGCTGGACTTAGTTTTCAGAACGTCCTCGACCATGGAAACCCCCTTATCCTGCTCCTTCGGAGCTGCGGATAAGGGGGTTTCCTGGTCTGCGGAATGTTCTGAAAACTAAGTCCAGCGCGGGCCCTGTGTTACCACTGCAGAGGGGTGCGATTCCTTGATCGCTCACTTAATCTAATGGGAAAGATAGCGAGGCCGGAGCTTTAGCTCCGGCCTCCTTATATAAGGGCTAGGCAAAGCCGAGCCACTAAATTTATATCAGCTCCCAGAACATGTTTGAGAACTGTGCCTGAAGTATGTATTTGCAGGCCCCGAATCGGTGTTGCCTCCCGGCGCATTCCGCAGGGGGAGCGATATTTTGCAGCACGAAGTGCGCAACAAAATATCGCTCATGCCCGAGGACGCGCCGGGAGGCAACACCGATTCGGGGCCGAACATATAGATCTACCAGCGCATTTACAAATTCGTAAACTTTTTTGAAAAAAGTGCTTGCACAGTTCTCGAATCATAGGTTATTATCTTCCTCGTTGAACGCGCGGGTCCAACAAAACGAACCGTGAATCAACAACATAGCATGTCGGAGTGGCGGAATTGGCAGACGCGCTAGCTTGAGGTGCTAGTGACCGCTTTTTGGTCATGCGGGTTCAAGTCCCGCCTCCGACACCATCGCATTTGAGAAGCCTCTTCGGAGGCTTTTTTGTTACCGATAGACGGTGGGGTCCACGATGGAAACGCTTGAACGCAACGAGTGGGCAGACGTTGCCCAGCTAGTCGAGATCACGAGCGATGCTGTCATCATCTGCGAGCTCGACGGAACCATTCTGCATGTGAATAATCGCTTACTTGGTTTGATGTGCGAGGAACGCGCCGACGTCATCGGTGGAGATGTTAAAGACGTCCTGTACTCGTCCGCTTTTGAACGTGCGACGGAACATCGTCTGCCATTTGAAACTGATGGCTCTGAGAACGAACTGATGCTCAAGCTGAGTGACGGCTCCTTTATCCCCGTCTTGGTTCGTGCAGGCTCCGTAACGCCTCCACGCATCTTTGGGCGCCGCGCGCCACGTGTCCTGGTGGCGCTCCATAGCATCGAAGAACAGTTTTCGCACGACCGTCAGCTCAAGCGTGCGCTTTCGGAGCTTAGAGTGGCGAACAAGCGCCTCTCTGGCACGCTCTCGGTCATTATGAGTACCGTGGGCTCCGATGAGCTGTCCAGCCTACTTGATACCGTTTTGAACCAGCTTGTAGGAACGCTCGATGCTTCGGGTGCCGCTATCTATTTTTCTGAGAGCGGCGGTTTTAAACTTCGCGGTGTTTCCAAGGAGCTGTACGACAGCTACCTGCCTGAGTTTTTGCCGTATGGCGCTGGCATTCCGACGTATGTTCTTCGTGAGTCGCGTGCCTGTCGCTTATCGATTCAACAGGACCTTGAGGGTGATAAGGCCGCCTCCGGTATGTTCATGGACTTGGACAATCGTTCTAAGCACCTGTTGCGCATGCAGGATATGCCTCCGTACCGCAGCGAGATCTGTCTTCCCGTTTTTTACGGTACGCAGATCCTTGGCGTGCTGGAAGTTGGTTGGAAACGCCCTCAGGCACCGCTCGCCTATGACGTTAATGTGCTTGAGGTCATTTGCGATTACCTATCTATCCAGCTGGTCGGCATGGCATCGAGCCTTCGCTCCCGTCGCACGGCCGAGCTTGGCCGCTCGCTCAATGTCTTGCGTGATGAGTTGTTTACCTTTCTAGACGATTCCGCCGCGGCTACCCAGGCGGTATCGTCCGAGATCTGCAATATGCTTAACTGCCATTTTTGCCCTGTTGAGTATGACGCCAGTCTGGATTCCTACGTCATAGATTTTGAAGGCGGCAGTCGCGTTGCCTTGCCGGACGATCCCGAGAAGCTTTTCTTTTCCACGACGGCGCCAGCGGCACGTCTGGGGGCTGGCCCTGATGGCTTTGAGGCATCTGTTTTGGGAGGTGCGAGTGCCGAGGACCTTAAACACGTCCGTATAACTCGCGTTGACGAATCGATGCCTATGGGAGGCTGGCTTAGGGCGCATGGTCTGCCTTGTCAGGGTCTCTACGTCGACTCCGGCATCGAGGCGGGGCGCCCGCGCTCTGAGGGTGATGGCAAGCACAGTAACGACGCGATTGTTCCTGCTTCTGTTGCGAAGAGCCCGACGACGCGCGCGCTGCTGCTTCGTGATGGTAGCCAAGAGCCGATTGATGACCTTGAATATGACTACTTGGTGCACTTGGCGCATGACTTTGAACTGATCTACGAAGGGGAATCTCAAAAGCGCGAGGAGCGCCATATCGCTCAGACCCTTCAGATTGGCATGAGAAATTCCCTGGGGGATGTTCCGGGTATCGCAACCGATTCGGTGTACCTGTCGGCCACGAACTCGGCGTTGGTCGGCGGCGATTTCTATACGCTCATCCGTCTTCCCGACGACTGCGCCGTCATGATTCTGGGTGATGTGTCTGGCAAAGGCATTGAGGCCGCATCGATGTCCGCGCTCGTCAAGACGGCCCTGACGGCATATGCTTGGGAGGGCGCTGGACCGGCCCGCATGGCACGCTCCCTTAACAGCATGCTCATGGGCTTTTCGAGGGTCGAGACGTTCGTGACGGCCTTTATCGCCAAGATTGACCTTAAGGCCGGACGCGCAACGTATTGTTCGGCGGGCCATCCTCCGACCATGGTCATTAGGCCAGAGTCGATGCCGCTGGGTGGCGGCGAGGCACGTGGGGGAGAGGTCGAGCTGCTTGGATGTCAATCGGGTGTAATCGGTGCCTTTGAGAGCATGGTGTACGAGACAGGCGTGTTTACGTTCGCTCCTGGCGACATGCTCTTCATGTATACGGATGGAACGATTGAGGCCCGCGACCGCACCGGAGCGTTCTTTGGCGAGCAGCGCTTGCGCGATCTTCTGCTTTCTGTTTCGGGGGAGGGCGTGTCGGGCATTTGCGGCAAGGTCTTGGGCGAGCTTGACCGATTTACCGAATCGGCGCTGGACGATGACATTGCATTGGTGTCCCTTGAGTTTTTACGGGGTCGTTCATAGACGACGCTGAGCGGGCTGAATCCGCATGGTTGGGGAAACGAATGCATCGAGTGGGCTTTTTTGGGGAACCATGGTCGTATGAATGAGTGGAATGACATAGCGGTTTTGACGCCACCAGGCGATATCGACATCGCCACGGTGCCTGCGCTGCGTCGGCGGTTGGATGCTTTGATTGGCCGCGGCGTGCGTCGTGTTGTCATCAACTGTCAGGCTGTTAGCTTTATCGATTCGACGGGCTTGGCATTCCTGCTTACGCGCGCTCGTGAGCTCATGAGGCGAGAAGGCCTGCTTTCGCTCGTCAATGCATCAGGTGAAGTTGTTCGCTTTTTGGAGATTGCTCGTCTTGTCGATATCCTTCATGTCGCGGGGCCGGCACGGGAGTCTATTCCCGCCATTCCGGTGGGGGAGCTGCCTCGCTGGAGTAAGAGCGTCGAGGTCCGTCAGGGTATCGAGAATCTTCCATACTACCGACATCGCATCGCCGAACTCCTTGAATCGCTTCCGTTGCGCCGTGACGAGCGCTACGATGTCGCATTGGCGTCGGGGGAGGCGCTGGGTAATGCCTATGACCATGCGGGCGGTATCGGGTGCGTCCTGACGGTTCAGGCCTATGGCGATCGCGTTGTGGTTGAGGTGCTTGATCGAGGTGCCGGCTATTCTATCGATGAAACGAGCGAACCGGTCGCATCCGAGGAACGCGGCCGTGGCATCAAGCTTATGCGTATGCTCGTCGATAACGTGGAGGTTGCTCGTCGTACGGACGGCGCCGGCACGCGCGTGCAGATGGTGAAGCTGTTTAGCGGAGCGCTGGAATCGTGTGCCTAGCCAATCGCTTTAGCGCGTTTAGCTACTAAGAACATGCGGCAGACAAGTTTTTTGAAAAAAGTACTTGCGTCTTTTGGACAACTCGCGTAAATTAATAACCCGCAAGCGGACATGGCTCAGTTGGTAGAGCACAACCTTGCCAAGGTTGGGGTCGCGGGTTCGAGCCCCGTTGTCCGCTCCATTGCATTTCCGGACCGTTTAGGCGGTCCTTTTTCGGCGAAGTGGCCAAGTGGTAAGGCAGAGGCCTGCAAAGCCTTTACCCCCGGTTCGAATCCGGGCTTCGCCTCCAGGCAACATCCGGGCGCTCCGGCGCCCGTTTTGTTTTACATATGCGGACATGGCTCAGTTGGTAGAGCACAACCTTGCCAAGGTTGGGGTCGCGGGTTCGAGCCCCGTTGTCCGCTCCAAACGCAACAGCCCGACTACTACGGTAGCCGGGCTTTTTTTGTACCTATCTCCTAGGCTCGAACCCGAGAGGGGGCGAGCGTTTTGGGTCGTGGCTGTGGCGTTGTTTGCCGCGAATGTCCGCTTTGGGCGTATCATCGTGGGCATCTCGCATAACCTCGTTGCAAGGGAGATACGCCCCATGGCTACAGAAAAGTCTTCTTCGCGCTCATGGATGTCCGATGCCGCGATCTATCAGATCTACCCGCGCTCGTTTAAGGATTCGACTGGTTCGGGTCTGGGCGATATCGCGGGCATTACCCAGCAGATGGACTATCTTGAGCGGCTGGGTATCGAGGCCATCTGGCTGAGCCCGTTTTACCCTTCGCCTCTTGTCGATGGCGGCTATGATGTGGCGGACTACTGCGATGTCGACCCACGTCTCGGCTCGCTTGACGACTTCGATGACATGATCGCTGCGGCTCACGCGCGCGGCATCAAGGTCATCGTCGACATCGTGCCCAACCATTCATCCAACCAGCACCCCTGGTTCAAAGCCGCTCTTGCCGCCGGCCCCGGATCGCCCGAACGCGCCCGTTATATCTTCCGCGATGGTCGCGGCGAGCATGGCGAGCTGCCTCCCACCAATTGGAATGCCAACTTTGGCGGCCCCGCATGGACGCGTGTTGCGGACGGTCAGTGGTATCTGCACATGTTTACGCCCGAGCAGCCGGACTTTGACTGGTCATGCCCTGAGGTTCACGCGCTCTTTTGCGACGTCCTGGCGTTTTGGAGCGATCGAGGCGTCGACGGCTTTCGCATTGATGTGGCGCAGGGTCTCGCCAAGGATCTCGACCGCGATGACCTCGACCGGTGGCATCTCGCCGAGGGCGATGACATGGTTGACGACGGCACCCATCCGCTGTGGGACCGCAATGAGGTCCACGAGATCTATCGCGAGTGGCGCCGCGTGTTCGACCGCTATAATCCGCCGCGCAGTGCCGTTGCCGAGGCGTGGGTGCTGCCCGAGCGCCAGTATCTCTACGCGCGTCCCAGCGAGCTTGGCCAGACATTCAACTTTGAGTTTGCCAAGGCCACTTGGACCTATGATGACATGCACACTGCAATCGAGAAGGGCTTGAAGGCAGCCGTCGAATCCGATTCCGCCTCGACCTGGGTACTCTCCAACCACGACGTGCCGCGCGTGGCGACACGCTATGCCCTGCCGCAAATCAAGGCGACGCGCTACCATCAGATTGCGCTCGACTGGCTCTTACGCGACGGGTCGTCTTATGACGAGGACCGTGAACTCGGCGAGCGCCGCGCGCGGGCGGCCCTTTTGCTTGAACTGGCGCTTCCGGGCTCGGCATACGTGTATCAGGGTGAGGAGCTCGGCCTTTTTGAGGTGGCTGATATCCCGTGGGCTGCACTCGAAGACCCTACTGCGACCAATACGCACGGACCGAAGCGTGAGAAGGGGCGCGACGGCTGTCGTGTGCCCCTGCCGTGGGTGGCGGCGGACGATCCCGCGCATGGCGGATCGTTTGGGTTTTCGCCGGCAGACGCCGATGCGGCGCCCCATCTGCCGCAGCCTGCATGGTTTTCCGATTATGCTGCCGATAGGGAAGAAGTGGACCCGACATCGATGCTTGCGCTCTATCGTGACGCCCTCTGGCTGCGGCGCAAGCTGCGCGGGTGCGCCAACGATCTTGCGTGGCTCGATCTTGACGGGCGCACCGGTCTTGCGGATGGTGCCGAGGGCGCTGAGGGCGGCGTCATCGCCTATCGCCGCGATAACGGCTGGGCGTGTGTGACGAACTTCGGTGCAGCACCCGTGGAGCTGCCGGCGGGCAGGGTCCTGCTCACCTCATCACCGCTTGCAGACGGCAGGCTCGCGCAGGACAGCTCTGCCTGGATCATGCTCGGTGAGATGTAGGGGTCTCTTGCGGCGAGATTGCGTTTGCCCGCGCCTTCCGTGGTGGCTGATGTCTTCGCGAGGTTCGCGAGGGCGTTGCAAAACTTTTTAAAAAAGTTCTTGCATAGGATGCGGGCATCACGTAAGATTAATCCTCGTAAGCGGACATGGCTCAGTTGGTAGAGCACAACCTTGCCAAGGTTGGGGTCGCGGGTTCGAGCCCCGTTGTCCGCTCCATTTGGGCGTTTAGCTCAGGGGGAGAGCGCTTCCCTGACACGGAAGAGGTCAGAAGTTCAAATCTTCTAACGCCCACCAAATGTTCGCAGCTCAGAGGCTATGTCCTCTGGGCTGTTTTGTTTTGCTACCAAGCACGCCGTCAAATATGCCACCAAATATTGATCCAAGGTCCCCGTAGAGGTGCCGGCAGATTGCATACGTCCTGGCCGACCGTGACCGCAACATGTTGGTCAAGCATAATCTTTTGGATTCTTTTGGCGTGAGCGGCTTGGTTTTGGTAGGATTTGTCAGCGGCTTGACTAAGGGGGTTTTATAACTGCCATGCAGGTAGCCGTGTTGGTAACGTTTTACCGACTTCCCAAGAACCCCTCATTTTTAATGCGTCTGCAAAATGACTAATTGCTTTGACCTGCTGAAACACTATATGTTGTGTTTGACCTAAAAAAAGAATACAGGATATAGATGCCTCTTTGTCGTATGATAGATGGCGGACAGAGAACGAGAACCTTATTCGCCCCATTTGGATAGATCTTTGAGCCCCTTGATTGGCTGCGAGGATTGTCCGCATGAGGGACTATGGTTATCGAGAACACAGATTGCGCGACGGCGCCGCAAGACAGGGGCACGCCCTGCCGGGCATCGTTTGGCTCTGAAGCGCAATGAGACTACGACGCGAAAGAGGCAAGAGGATGAAGATCATCAAGCGCAGCGGCACCGAGGTTGTCTTTGACATCGATAAGATCGTCAATGCCATCCGTGCCGCAAACTTGGAGGTCGAGGAGAGCTCTCGTCTTACCGACCGCCAGGTGGTTTACGCGGCACAAAACGTCGCCGAGGCATGCGAGAACGCGGGCCACACTGTTTCGGTCGAGGAGATTCAGGATTTGGTCGAGGACGAGATCATGCGTCTCGACTGCTACGAGGTTGCCCGCCACTACATCATCTATCGCTATGTTCAGAGCCTGAAGCGCCAGAAGAACACGACCGATGACAAGATCCTGTCGCTGATCGAGTGCAACAACGAAGAGGTTAAGCAGGAGAACTCCAACAAGAACCCGACCGTCAATTCCGTTCAGCGTGACTACATGGCCGGCGAGATCTCCAAGGACCTGACCCAGCGTGTGCTGCTGCCCCAGGAGATTGTGGATGCTCACAATGAGGGTCTGATTCACTTCCATGATTCGGACTACTTTGCCCAGCACATGCATAACTGCGACCTGGTGAACCTGGAGGATATGCTCCAGAACGGTACTGTTATTTCGGGCACGCTGATCGAGAAGCCGCACAGCTTCTCGACTGCCTGCAACATCGCGACGCAGATCATCGCTCAGGTTGCTTCCTCCCAGTACGGTGGCCAGTCGATTTCGCTGACCCATCTTGCCCCGTTCGTCGAGGTGAGCCGTCAAAAGATTCGCGGCGAGGTCGCCCGCGAGCTCGAGGAGCTTGGCGTTTCCGCATCTCCCGAAAAGGTCCGCGAGGTTGTTGAGGACCGCCTGCGTGACGAGATCCGTCGCGGCGTTCAGACGATTCAGTATCAGGTCGTGACCCTTATGACCACGAATGGCCAGGCGCCGTTCGTGACGGTCTTTATGTATCTCAATGAGGCCCGTACGCCCCAGGAGAAGCACGACCTTGCCATGATTGTGGAGGAGACGCTTCGTCAGCGCTATGAGGGCGTTAAGAACGAAGCCGGCGTGTGGATCACCCCGGCGTTCCCCAAGCTCATCTACGTGCTCGAGGACGATAACGTTCACGAGAATTCCCCGTACTTCTACCTGACCCAGCTGGCTGCTAAGTGCACCGCCAAGCGCATGGTGCCCGACTACATCTCCGAGAAGAAGATGCGCGAGCTCAAGCTGTCGAAGGGCGAGACCGCGGGCAACGGCGACTGCTATACCTGCATGGGTTGCCGCAGCTTCCTGACGCCCGACCGCTCCGGTAACGGATTTAACAACGTGGCCAACGCGCTGAACTATGACCCGAACAAGCCCAAGTACTACGGTCGCTTTAACCAGGGCGTTGTGACCATCAACCTGCCCGATGTCGCGCTGAGCTCGCATCAGGACATGGATAAGTTCTGGAAGATCTTCGATGAGCGCCTTGAGCTGTGCCACCGTGCCCTGCTGTGCCGTCATGAGCGCCTGATGGGTACGCTTTCTGACGCCGCACCGATTCTGTGGCAGTACGGCGCCCTCGCTCGTCTGAAGAAGGGCGAGACAATCGATAAGCTGCTCGTGGGCGGATACTCCACCATCAGCCTGGGCTATGCCGGCCTGTATGAGTGCGTCAAGTACATGACGGGCCACAGCCACACCGAGAAGGAGGGCACGCCGTTTGCCATGGCCGTCATGCAGCGCATGAACGACAAGTGCGCCGAGTGGAAGGCCGAAAGCGATATTGACTTCTCGCTGTACGGTACCCCGCTTGAGTCGACGACCTACAAGTTCGCCAAGTGCCTGCAGCGTCGTTTTGGCATCATCCCGGGCGTGACGGACAAGGGCTACATCACCAACAGCTACCACGTCCACGTGTCCGAGGAGATCGACGCATTCGACAAGCTCAAGTTCGAGGGTATGTTCCAGCAGCTTTCGCCGGGCGGTGCCATCTCCTACGTCGAGGTTCCCAACATGCAGGACAACCTCAAGGCTGTCATTCGCGTGATGCAGTACATCTACGACAACATCATGTACGCCGAGCTCAACACCAAGAGCGACTACTGCCAGGTGTGCGGCTACGATGGCGAGATCAAGATTGTCGAGGACGACGGTAAGCTGGTGTGGGAGTGCCCCAACTGCGGTAACCGCGACCAGGAGAAGATGAACGTCGCTCGTCGTACGTGCGGCTACATCGGTACCCAGTTCTGGAACCAGGGTCGAACCGAGGAGATCCGCGACCGCGTGCTGCATCTCTAATACCGCTCCGGGGCTGAGCTGAGAGGGCCGCTTGGGCATTTGCTCGCTATTTCGGACAGTCCTGCGCAAGACGAAGGCCACATTAAGTGGCCTTCTTTGCGTGCGGAACTCATATCGGGCAAAAGCCCAAGCGGCCCTCTCGGCTCAGCCAAGTTGACGTAGCTGAGATGCAGCATGCGGTCTGCTCGCTTCTCGAAGTTCTTAGCGGAAATGAGTTGAGCTGCAGCTGCGATTTACTTGCGATGGCGGTTGAGCCGCAACCCAGTTTTTATTGGACCTCGAACCCTATACTCGATGTTCGCTTCGTTCATTGAGTTACCCTTTGCATGAGGCCGGGACATATCGTCCCGCCCGCAGTTTCGCAGGCCGAAGGCCGAGAATGTTTGAGGACGGGATGATGTGTCCCGGCCTCCCGGGAGAGTTACCTATGAACTACGCGAACATTAAGTATTTCGACATTGCTGATGGAGAAGGCGTTCGTACTTCTCTGTTTGTGAGCGGGTGCCGTCGTGGGTGCAAGAATTGCTTTAACTCTGTCGCGTGGGACTTTGCTGCGGGCGAGCCGTTCGATCGCGCCGTCGAGGACAAGATTATCGAGAGCCTCGACCATCCCTTTATCGATGGTCTGACGATTTTGGGCGGCGAGCCTATGGAACCTGAGAATCAGGCGGGACTCGTTGATTTTGTCGAGCGTGTTCGCGCGGCCTATCCAGCGGGGTCGGGGAAGACTATTTGGTGCTTCACCGGCGATGTGCTCGAGGAGCTTATGCCGGGCGGTCGTCATCATACCGAGGTGACGGACCGCATCCTTACCTGCCTCGATATGTTGGTGGACGGTCCGTTCGTTCAGGATTTGTACGATATCTCGTTGCGCTTCAGAGGCTCGAGCAATCAGCGCGTGATCGATATGAACGCTACGCGTGCCCGTGCCGAGCGCGAGGGCGTTGCGCTTTGTGATGCGGTTGAACTTTGGCGTGATGATCCGGTCTATTCGACCCATACTATGTAGCTTGTGGTCGATGCCGGAGGGCGTGGTACCATAGCGCGAACGTGAAATCGGAAAAGTGAGGCCCAGATGGTCGATCAGGAAAAAGTCGAGGCCGCCATTAAGCTGTTGCTTGAGGGCATAGGCGAGGACCCAACTCGTGAGGGCCTGCTGGAGACCCCGGCGCGCGTTGCCCGTATGTATGGTGAAATCGCCGGCGGTATGGACCAGAGTGCCGAGGAGCACCTGTCCAAAACCTTTGCCGTCGCTTCGAACGATTTGGTTATCGAGCGCGACATCACGTTCTACTCGCTGTGCGAACATCATCTGCTGCCGTTTTACGGCAAGGCTACCATTGGCTATATCCCCAACGGCCGTGTCGCAGGGCTCTCTAAGCTTGCTCGCACGGTTGAGGTTTATGCCCGCCGTCTGCAGCTGCAGGAGCAGCTGTGTGCGCAGGTTGCCGATGCCCTCATGGAGTATCTCGCTCCCCAGGGAGCGATTGTGCTCATGGAAGCTGAGCATATGTGTATGACCATGCGCGGCGTGCAAAAGCCCGGCACCAAGACCGTGACGCTCGCTCGCCGCGGCGTCTTTGAGACCGACCCCGCGCTCGAAGAGCGTTTCTTTAGGATGCTGGGACGCTAACTATGAGAGTCGTCAACGACTTTACATCGAATACTGACGAGGGAACGCCGCGTCGCGGTTTTATGGCTTCGGGTCTGGCGCCTTTTGGTGTCATGCCTCGCATTGATTACATCTGTGCCAACGGTCTGTTCCGGCGGCACCTGGGCAACATTGCACAGTTGGAATCGGGGCGCATCTTCTGCCGCCACGGTATTGACCACCTGCTGGATGTCGCCCGTATTATGTGGATCAAGAATCTCGAGGAACAGCTCGAGTTTGACCGCGAGGTCATCTACGCCACGGCACTTCTTCACGATATCGGCAAAGATGAACAGTATGAATCGGGTATATCCCATGATGTTGCAAGCGAGCGCGTCGCTGATGCAATACTCGCCGGCATGCCCGATGACGTGGCGTTTGAGCCGGCCGATGCCGCAGCCATTAAGACGGCCATTCTGGGCCATCGAAAGCTGCGCGTGAACAGCCAACCGCTTGAGCGTCTGCTCTACGCAGCCGACAAAGCGTCGCGCGCCTGCTTTGCATGCCCCGCGCGCAATGCTTGCAACTGGAGCGACGATAAAAAGAACCTGTCGATTCGCGTGTAGTTAGTTTGCGCGGTCGGGGTTCTAAACGAAGGAGACGATCGCGATGAGTAACAAAAAACTGCCCGAGAATGCAACCAAGACTGA
This sequence comes from uncultured Collinsella sp., assembly GCA_959026725.1. Lineage (GTDB taxonomy): Bacteria > Actinomycetota > Coriobacteriia > Coriobacteriales > Coriobacteriaceae > Collinsella. The sequence continues at coordinate 112,508 of CAUFMG010000003.1, read as the reverse complement.
AGGTGCCGAGCTCGCCCGCCGTGAAAGGGGCAAAATATCCACCGCAACGGCGGTGCCCCACGTGAGCTATGACGATCTGCGCCATGCCGATCGCATTACTATCGACGGTCTCGAGGTCTTTGCCAACCACGGCGTGTATCCCGAAGAGAACGCGCTGGGCCAGAAGTTCATCGTGTCCTTGGTGCTCTATGCCGACCTGCGTGCAGCGGGGGAGCACGATAACCTGGACGCCTCGATTGACTACGGCTCGGTGTGCCACGATGTCGATGGCTATCTGCGCGAGCATACGTTTAAACTCATCGAGGCGGCAGCCGAGGGGACAGCCCAGATGCTGCTGCGCCGCTATCCCTCGCTGCTTGGTGTGCGTATAAAGCTCGATAAGCCGTGGGCACCTGTTGGCCTGCCCCTGGCAAGTTGCGGTGTCGAGATCGAGCGCGTGCGCTAACCGGTTCTAATACGTCTCTATGGGTGGCTGCTTGAGCCGCTGCGACAGAGCTCTATTGTTGGGGCAGTACGTGTCGAGCAGGGCGTGAAACCGCTGATTGTGGCTTGGTTCGAGCAAGTGGACGAGCTCGTGGGCGACAACCATGTCGAGACACTCGATGGGATAAGCGGCAAGTTCGCGTGCGATGCGAATAGCTCCGGTCTTGGGCGTGCATGATCCCCAACGTGTTTTCATACTGCGCACGGAGACGCGGGAAACGGTGACGCCCATTGCGATTTCGTATGCGCGCACCATATCGCGTAGCGCTGCGGTGACCTCGGATGCATAGAGTTGGTCGATGCGTGTCTGGAGCTCGTCGGACGTTAGGCCGTCGAGGATTGCGCGCCGCTTGGCCTGTGGGCCTTCGTCCGATTCGTCGGTACCCATAAAACTTGCGAAGGTGGCCTGCTTGGGCCGCGGTGCGGGTGATGTAAAGTTGTGATCGAGCGCATCTTGTACCGTGATGGGTTTGCTCCAAAGCGCAATGATGGACGAGGGGCTGAGCGGCTCTCTCGCCGTCGCCTGACGTTGCTCGCGCTGGGCAAGTCGGCTGATAATCCAGGCGTTGTTGCGCTTCACAAACGCTTCGATACGCTCACGGCTGGCGCCGATCGGTGCGCTGGCGTGGACCTCACCGCTCGATGTGACGCGTAGGTTGAAGTTCTTGACGCGCTTTTTGGTAACGACGACGGGCAAGGACGTGCCATCCGGTCGGGGTAGGAAAAACGTAAATTGCTGCGTCAAAAGCGGTCCTTCAGATTGGGGACGGGCCGGCATGTCGACCGTTCGGCATGCCGGCCCGCTCAAGGGATGTGAAATTAATAACGCTCAAAGAAGGCAAGCGCGTTGTCGCTGCAGAGCTTTTGCATCACGGTCTTGCCAAAGTGCTTGGAGAGCATGTTCTGGAACTCGGGCATCTTGCTGGCATCGGAGAGGAAAGCAGGCACCGTGGCGCCGTCCCAGTCGCCGCCGAGCGCGATGACGTCCTCGCCGCCCAGGTCGAGCCAGTGCTCGATATGTGCCGCCAGCTGGTCGAAGGTGACGTCTGCGGCGGTCTTGTCGGTTGCGTCGTTGGAAAGGAACTCGCTGCAGTAGTTGAGGCCGACGATACCGCCCATATCGCGAATGGTGCGGAACTGGTCGTCGGTGAGATTGCGCTTGACGCCGCAAACCGCACGGGAGTTGGAGTGACTGGCGACGAAGGGGCGCGTGGCGTGGGCGACGACCTCGTCAAAGCACTCATCGTTGAGGTGGGAGACGTCGAGTACCATGCCGGCGTGCTCCATCTGCGTAAGTGCCTCGATGCCGGCGGCGGTGAGGCCGGCGTGGGTATCGTGCCCGCTCGCGAGCGGTCCCTGCGCGTTCCAGCTGAGTGATGACATGAGTACGCCCAGGCTCTTGAGTACCTCGATCAGCGCGGGGTCCTCGGCAAAGAACGTGGCGTTTTCGATGGTGTGGATGCAGGTGACCTTGCCGTCTTTGAGCGCAGGGCGAATGTCAGCGGCGCTGCGTACGTTGACCATGCGGTCGTGGTTGAGCATTGCCTGGCCGCTCATGTGCGCCATGATTTGCGCCTGGAAGCGCGCAGCGTGGGCGGTGGGAATCTCGTCGGGGACAAACGTGGCGAAGCACTGTGCCCACGGCGTGTTGCCGATCTTTGCGAGCGAGATGGCGCAGGCGTTGCCCTCGATGAGGTCGAAATCTTGCGGATGCGTTTCGTCGCCGGGGAAATAACCGTCGGTGCCGGCGGTAAAGCGCAGGTCGAGATCGAGCGTGGCCCAGCCGATTCGGTCGGCGGTGTCGCAGTGTAGGTCAAATACGGGATATGCCATGGTTCCTCCGGTTGCAGCGTTTCTTTGCAAACTGTCATTGAATTGTATGACTAGGGTATAGTTAGCGCCATATGTTCACGGCGGCCTGCGTTGTGCGCCGCCCTTATCACGGAGGTTACCATGTCCAACCAGGGCAAGAAGGTCAAGACCCATTATCGCGGCACGCTCGACGACGGCACGCAGTTCGATAGCTCCTACGATCGCGGCGAGCCGCTGGAGTTCACCTGCGGTGCCGGTCAGATGATCAAGGGCTTCGACGCCGCTGTTGTCGACATGCAGGTGGGCGAGAAGAAGACCGTGCACATTCCTGCTGCCGATGCCTACGGCGAGCACAATCCCGAGATGGTTCTGACCTTCCCGGCCGAGCAGGTTCCCAACATCGAGCAGATCGAGAAGGGCATGAAGCTCTTCCTGTCCACGCCGAGCGGTATGCCCGTCCCCGCCGTCGTCATTGACGTGACGCCCGAGGCCGTGACGCTCGACGCCAACCACGAGCTGGCCGGCAAGGACCTCAACTTTGATATCGAGCTCGTCGAGGTCGAGGGTTAGAGTATGCCTGAACGCTTGGTTTCGACGACATGTTTGGGAAATCTCAACGATCCGTCCTATGAACTCCTGCTTCGCCGGGAGCTGGGCGGTGTCTTTGAGGCCGATGAGCTACTGCTCGATTGGGACCAGGCCGATGTATGTGCGTTTGTGGGCGCGACGGAGCTGGGGCGCACGGTCGATGTTCGGCTGGATGCTGCCGACGGCGGTCGTCTTGCCGATGGCGACGTGCTCGCCATTGACCGTTCGGGCGTGGTGCCTGTGGCGGTTGTCGTGCGCCTGCGCAGCGCCGAGGTTTATTTGGTCGAAGTCGACCGCATGGATCCGATTGCGCTCGCGCATGCGTGCTGGGAGATCGGCAACATGCATGCGCCGCTCTTCCGGGGCGACTCGGACGAGCATACCGTGCGCATGTATACGCCGGTGCAGCCTGTTTTGGGCCGCATGCTCCGGGGTGTCGAGGGTGTTCGGCTCTCGGTGGTCACACGTGAGCTCGATGCCAGCCGGCGCTTTGCGTCGAGTGCGGCGGAGGTCGTCGTGAGCATGGCTCCCGACTTTACCATCGTAAAAAAGACGCGCGGCTAAGCGCGCGTATGCGCAAGACGGGCTTTGAGGGGCGACCAATCAAGGTCCGTCTTGCTGTTGATAGGAGGCTTTGGGGGAAGCGTATGGGTCTTGAGGGAATCAAGCTGATCGCCTGCGATTTGGATGGCACGTTGCTGCATCCGGGGGAGCGCGAGCCGCGTTCCGAGGCCTTTGAGCTTATCGATGAGCTGCATCGTCGCGGTATCGTGTTTATGCCGGCGAGCGGCCGTCAATATGCGAGCTTGCGCCACCTGTTTGCCCCGGTGGCCGATGAGCTCGCATATGTATGCGAAAACGGAGCCCTGGTGATGAGCGAGGGACGTGCTGTTGTCAAGCGTTCCATGGAGCGCGGCCTTGCTATGGATATCGCGAATGCCGTGGTTGCGTATCCCCATGCCGACGTGACCCTTTCGTGCGAGGGGCACCTCTACACCATGAGCGGCAATGATGCGTTCGTCGACCATTTGCGCTATGAGGTCCACTGCGATGTGGCGGTGGTCGACCGTCCCGAGGACATCGACGAGGACGTCATTAAGATTGCCTTCCAGACGCCCGAGGTTGATCAGCCGGCGGCGCTGGAGCATTTTGAGCGCCTCTTTAGCGACCGTGTCGACGTGATGACGTCGGGAACCGAATGGACGGACTTTATCGGTTTCGGTTCGGGCAAGGGCTCCGCGCTTGCCGATTACGGTCGTGCCCTGGGTATTTCGCCCGATGAGATGATGGCGTTTGGCGACAATGAGAACGATCGCGACATGCTCAACGTCGTGGGCCATCCCTATCTGATGGAGAGCTGTAACCCCTCTATGCGTGGCATCAACGACCGCGTCCGCTACGTGCGCACGGTCGAAGAAGAGCTGCGTCGTCTACTTGCTGAGTAGACATGTCCCAAACATCTACCGGCAGTCGGGGCAGAGACCCTCGAAGATGGTGTAGTGCGAGATGACGCTCCAACCGATTTGCTCGGACGCCTTGGTGTCGAGTTGGGCATCGAAGGGGAGCGGTACATCGATGACGCGGCTGCACGAGGTGCAGATGATATGCGCATGCGGCTCGATCGTGCGATCGAAGCGGCTGCCGCCTGGTGTCTTGATGGAGAGGATCTCCCCGGCATCGGCCAGGAGGTTGAGGTTGCGGTAGACCGTGCCACGGCTGATTTTGTCATCCTGTGCGCGCACGACGTTGTAGATTTCGTCGGCGGTGGGATGGTTGTAGCTTTGGCGCACGGCGTCAAGAACCAGCTTTCGCTGCCTGGTATTCCTTCTTTGCACCGCCATGCGCCTCGCCTCTTTTCTATCAACGGTCGTAGGTAAATGATACCGTATTTAGCACACAATACTAATAATGAGGACTGAAACCGTCTTCATTGGCAAGTGGGGCTCGGGCCTGGGCATCTACAAGGCGAAAACGCGTTCCCATGCGCTCGTAGGAGGCATGAAGTGCCTCGAGATGAGATAGGATGTCTGCCGGAGCTCCCTGTATCTCCATCTCGACTGAGCCGTCTTCCATGTTACGCACCCAGCCGGTGAGTGCGCGTGCCTGCGCGAGGTTGGTGTTGGTAAAGCGAAAACCAACGCCTTGGACTTGCCCCGCCCAGCGCAGGAAATAACGCAGGGGAGTGTCTTGAGTGGCCTCGTCGCTTGCAAGCACGGTAAGCCTGCGGCGCAGCTCGAGCTCGACGTTTGACGGTTTTTGAGGCTCTCGACTGCCGCCGGTGACGCTGGAGAAGAACGTATCGAAGAGGCCCATCGCTATGCCTGCTTGCCTGCGTCGGCCGGGAAGGTTATGCCGGCCTGCTGACGCACGGCATCCATGATGCGTAGTGAGACGAGCGTGACATCGCGGTAGTGGCCAAGCTCGTGGCGTCCCGCCGGGGTCTCCCAAATCTCTTCCTTGACGTTATCAATGCCGCCGATGGCGGTGATAAAGTCTGTGAGTTCGTATTCCATGGTGTTGCTCGATTTGGGCAGGTCGAGCACGCGGCCGTTGTCGCCCTGTTCGCGCGGCGCCTCGGTCGCCGAGCCGCGTACGACGTCGCCGCGATAGTCGATGCGGACGTTGCGGGGCGTTGACAGATGGTCAATCTGGATAGTGCCACGCTCGCCTTCGATCTGCGAGGGCAGTAGGTCATTCGTAATTTTGGAGTGCGCGAGCTCGACGGAGATGCGGCCTCCGCCATAGCTGGCGAGGATGGAACCGCAGCCGTCGATGGGGCCGTGCGTGAGCTGTCGCGTGGTGGGGTCGAGCAGAGTAGTCATGCTCGTAAGGCCGGAGGGCATGCCGAAAATCTCGACCATGGGCTCGACGGCGTAGACGCCAATGTCCATGAGGGAACCCGATGCCATATTGCAGTCGAAGATATTGGTGGCGCGTCCCGCGAGAATCTCGTTGTAGCGCGAGGAATACTTGCCAAAGCGCAATGAGGCGCGGCGGATGGGGGCGATCTCGCCCAGGGCGTCCTCGATGGCGTGGAAGGCGGGATCGTGGAGGGGACGCATGGCTTCGAGGGCCACGACACCTGCTGCCTCGGCAGCGCGGAAGACTTCCAGCGCCTGCGCTTCGGTGGCGCAGAAGGGTTTCTCGACGATGACGTGCTTGCCACCGGCGATGCAGGCAAGGGCCTGCTCGTAGTGAAGTGCGTTAGGGCTGCCGATATAGACGGCGTCGACGTCGGCGGCTACCGCAAGCTCATCGAGTGACGTAAAGTTTCGCTCACCACCGCGCTCGGCGGTAAAGGCAGTACCGCGATTGGCGTCGCGTGAAAGCGTGCCCACAAACGCGGCTTGGTCGTTGGCGTTGACGACCTGGATAAAGTCGTCGGTAATCATGGATGTGCCGATGGTTGCGATACGCAACATGTGTCCCCCTTGCGTTGTTTGGCTTACAGGACGAGTGTAGCGCGGGAGGACACAAAAGCGTGCGAAAACGCCGTTACAGGTCGCTCTCGTTAAAGCCGGCGTCGATATCGAGGTTGCTGCCGTCGGCCGCCGTGGTGGCAAGCTCGTCGCAGCGCTCATTGAGCTCATGGCCGGCGTGGCCCTTAACCCAGATGAACTCCACTTTGTGTTTGCTCTTTGCGGTGAGCAGGCGCTCCCACAGATCGCGGTTCTTGACAGGCTGCTTGTTGGCGGTTTTCCATCCGCGCTTTTTCCAGCCGTCGATCCAGTGCTTGTTAAAGGCGTTGACGACATACTGCGAATCGGAATGGACTTCGACCTCGCAAGGGCGGTTGAGCGCCTCGAGCGCCACGATGACCGCCATGAGTTCCATGCGGTTGTTGGTGGTCTTGGCGTAGCCGCGCGAAAGCTCGGAGGTGAAGGTCTTGCCGGCGGGGTTGGTGTATTTGAGCACGGCGCCGTAGCCGCCGCGTCCCGGATTTGATCGGGCCGAGCCGTCGGTGTAGATGATGACCTTCACGGGCTTCCTTTCGTTGAGTGCATTTCATGTGAGTGACCATTGTAGCGCCATGCCCGCCGGGGGCCAGCAATCTACGATTTCTACCCCGTCTTCCGACTGTTAGTTGGCATGGATGATGCGGTTGAGCTCGTCGAGGTATTGCTGCAAGAGGAGAAAGGGCTTGCGCTCGTCGTGCATGATGTAGCCAACGTGCATCGTTGGGGCGTCTGCTAGCGGGATCGATGCCATGCCCCATTGCATTTCATTGGAGAGGACACCGGTCGACAGGGTGTAACCGTTCGACGTGATAAGTAAGTTAGTAAGTGTTCCGCGGTCTGAGATTCGTATGTTGCGGTCGCAAGGGATATAGCTAAAAGGTTCCTCGGCGTAATAGAAGGAGTTTGAGGTTCCCTGCTCAAAGCTGTAGCGCGTATAGGGCGTGAGGTCGGCAAGGGACAGTTGCGGGCGGCGTGCGAGCGGGTGGCGCTCGCTAACGAAGACGTGGACCGTCGCGTCGAATAGGGGATGGAAGCTTGCGCGGGCATCGGCGAAGGCCTTCTGCAGAACGCGGGCGTTAAAGTCATCCAGATACAGAATGCCGATATCGCTGCGAAACGCACGGACGTCATCGATGATCTGCGATGTGGTGGTCTCGCGCATGATGAACTCGAACTTGCTGTCGCGGCAGCACTCGACTACGTTGACAAAGGCCTCGACCGAAAAGGCGTAGTGCTGGGCGGAAATGGCGAGGCGGGCTTGCGGGGTGCCACCGTCCTCGTAGCGTGCCTCGAGCATGTCGGCCTGCTCTACGACCTGGCGCGCATAGCCCAAAAGCTCGGTGCCGTCGTTGGTGAGCGTGACGCCGCGGCTGGAGCGCGTAAAGATCTCCAGATGGAGCTCTTGTTCTAGGCTTTTGACGGCGTTTGAGATGTTGGACTGAGCGGTATAGAGGCGCTGAGCTGCGGCGTTGATTGAGCCGGACTCTGCCACGGCGATCAGAAAACGAAGCTGCTGGAGGGTCATCGGTGCCCGTCCTTTCGATAGCTATCTAAAAAACCAATAACAGGTTAGCGCTTTTAAGTGATTGACCGAGCGAAACAATGCTCGTACTATTCAAAACACACAAAGGCGGTAGGTAATTAAGCCGACCACGGAACCGGGATGTCAAAGGGAGGACCGCATATGAACTGCTTGCCAAGACGAATGCCGGGCTCCTGTTTGCGCCCGTTGGCGTGATCAGGAGACAGCGACTTACTCTTCTCTTATTTATTTACTTTCGTTCGATCAAGGAGATCATCATGAGCCAGTTCATCAACAACCCCGAGCACACCTTTGGTTTCGATACCCTGCAGCTTCATGTTGGCCAGGAGAGCGCCGATCCCGCTTCCGACTCCCGTGCCGTGCCTATCTACCAGACCACGAGCTATGTGTTCCGCAACTCCCAGCACGCCGCCGACCGCTTTGGTCTTGCCGACGCCGGTAACATCTACGGTCGTCTGACCAACTCCACCCAGGGCGTCTTCGAGGACCGTATCGCCGCACTCGAGGGTGGCGTGGCAGGTCTTGCCGTCGCCTCCGGTGCCGCTGCCATCACCTATACCCTGCAGGCTCTTGCCCAGGCTGGTGACCACGTGGTGGCTCAGAAGACCATCTACGGTGGCTCCTACAACCTGCTGGAGCATACGCTCTCTCAGTTTGGCGTCGAGACCACGTTTGTCGATGCCCACAACCTGGAAGAGGTTGAGGGTGCCATCAAGGACAACACCACGGTCATCTACCTCGAGACGCTCGGCAACCCCAACTCCGACATCCCCAACATCGACGCCATCTCCGAGATCGCCAAGAAGCACGGTCTGCCGGTTGTCGTCGACAACACTTTCGGCACCCCGTATCTGTTCCGTCCGCTGGAGCATGGCGCCAACATCGTTGTCCACTCCGCAACCAAGTTCATCGGCGGCCACGGCACCTCGCTGGGCGGTGTGATCGTCGACGGCGGTAACTTCGATTGGAAGGCGAGCGGAAAGTACGCCCAGATCGCTGAGCCCAACCCCTCCTACCATGGTGTTTCGTTTGCCGAGGCTGCCAGTCCCGCCGCCTTCGCAACCTATGTCCGCGCCATCCTGCTGCGCGACGAGGGTGCCTGCATCAGCCCGTTCAACGCCTGGGTCCTGCTCCAGGGCACCGAGACCCTGTCGCTGCGCGTCGACCGCCATGTCGAGAACACCAAGAAGGTCGTTGAGTTCCTGGCTGGTGACAGCCATGTCGCCAAGGTGAACCACCCGAGCCTGCCTGAGCACCCCGATCACGAGCTCTATCAGAAGTACTTCCCCAACGGCGGCGCTTCGATCTTCACCTTTGAGATTAAGGGTGGCCAGGAGGCAGCTTGGAAGTTCATCGATCATCTGCAGGTGTTCTCGCTGCTCGCCAACGTGGCCGACGTCAAGTCGCTCGTCGTGCACCCGGCTACCACCACGCACTCCCAGCTCTCTGCCGAGGAGCTCGCCGAGCAGAACATCACGCCCTCCACGATCCGTCTTTCCATCGGTACCGAGAACGCCGAGGACATCATTTGGGATCTGAAGCAGGCCTTCGCCGCGCTGGACGAGTAAGGCGACTTGTGCAAGGACCCCTTGCGACTCGATAGGTATAACTGCATAAAATGCCTGCTCAAGGCGCCTGTGCAAGCAATGGTTGCGCAGGCGCCTTTTTTGCATAGGAAGGGCGCTATTACAGGGTTTTTGGCATGCTTTATGCATTCGAGTTGTGGAAAACTCCTGTTGAGAGGATGTGAGTTTTACGCAATTGACGTGCGCCTTTTGAGTAAAACCGCAGGTCGCGATTTGCTCGAGGTACTATGCAGCGCGATCGAATCACACGCAGCTCAAACGCAGCAAAAACGCACTACGGAGGTTTCCAGCTACATGAGGATCGATTCACGAAAACCGAAAGCCGCTGCCCTTTCCGCCGCTCTGACCGTGGCACTTTTGGCGGGCGCCGGTGCAACTGATGCCCACGCCGCAACACTGTCCGATACGGTTGGATCTACGCCGTCCGAGACGACGCTGGTACAGCCCGTTGATTATCGCGGCGATGGTTATGGCTCTATGCAGGAGTGGAACGCCTCGATGGAGGCCAAGCGCGATTCCCTTGAAATGCGCGCTCAGATTATCCTAAACATGTATGGTGACTATGCCACCGATGACGAGCGCGCTGTGCTGCAGGGTTGTATCGATGGTGCGGGCAGCCTTTTGACGATGGGGGAGGTCGACGCGAAGTCGACCGAGCTCGATGAGCTGCGCACTGCGCTTGAGAATGCCAAGCGCGAAGCGCTCGAGGCCGCTGCCGCCGAGGCGGAGGCTGCCGAGGCCGCCCAGGCTTCGTACTACAACGCCGGTTACACTCCGTCCTACGCGTCTGCCGCGTCCTACGCGAACGGATCGGGCCTGACGCGCTCTGCGGGTGTCAATAACTACAACGGGCGCCGTGAGACCTATTACAGCAGCAATGTGCTTTATCACTATCGCACGGGTGAATGGACTCAGGATTCTGAGGGCTTCTGGCGCGATTCCGACGGCTATTACGTTGTTGCCGCGGGCGATATGGCCCAGGGCTCGACCTTTACGGGCTCCAAGGGTGATTGCAAGGTCTATGACTCCGGCTGCGCTGCCGGAACCACCGACTACTACACCGGTTGGTAGTTTTTCTGTATCACGGATATTTGGCGGACGGGCGTCTTTACCGAGCTTTAGGGCAACGTAAGGACGCCCGTTCTATGTATACGCTTGAGCTAACAGAGCCCTTACCGTGACGGTACGTCGCGCATATGGGCGCGGGGCACACTAGTTCATGAGAAATAAGGTCTTTCTCGTGGAGGAAGTGGTCTTGTGAACGCTCGAGATATCGCCGTTGCCGCCGTTGCATTGACGCTTGGTTGCCTTGGTCCTACGGCCGCGCTCGTCGCGGGCATGCAGGGGTCTTGTGGGGCTGCCTCTATCGTGGTCGGCGCGTTGATCGCGGCCACACTGCTGGGAAGCGCCGGTGTTGTCCTTTGTCGCGATGATGAGGACGAGGTTCCGGAGTCGCATCTCTAACTGTTGCGAAAATGACTGTTGGCCATGGCTGAACATGAAAACCGCACAAGGGGAGTGCCCTTTGCGGCGGTTTTTGCTATTGAGACTGTTGGATGCGGTGCGGCGGCGTTACCAGCTTGCCTCGATATCACGGATGCGCTGATAGAGCCATTCGTTCTGCGGCGCTTGGATATCGTGCTTGGCCGCCAGACGGCGGACGGTGCCCGCGAACTCCTCGACCTCTGTTTTGCGCTGCGCGACGCGGTCCTGCGCCATCGAGGGCATGCCGGCGGGGTCGAGCCCCTCGATGAGATGCACCATCTGCGTTAGGTCTGCCTCGGTGAGCTCGATACCCTCGGCGTTGGCGACCGCAAGCGTCTCGCGCATGGCGGAGACAAAGCAACGACGCTGCTCGGAGCCCTGTTCCGTGGCGCTTCCGTACGTGCCGCCGTAGGCCATGCAGGTCTGGTTGATGCCGTCGTTGAGCATAAGCTTGGCCCACATGCGGTGCGCGATGTCTGCCTCGACGGTGTGGGCGATGCCGCAGCGCGTGTAGAGTTCGTCGATGGCGGCGACGGTCGCGGGGTCGGTGCCGGCGGCCGCACCAAAGCGGATCTCGCCCGCATTGGTAAAGGTGAGCGCGCCGTTGAGAAACATAGCCTCCATGCCTTGGCAGATTCCGAGGATGGTGTGCTCCCAGCCAAAGCGCTCGGCAATCTTCTGCTCGCTGGTGATGCCGTTGCACAGCGAGGCGATGAGCGTATTGGGGCCCACGATGTGTTCCATAGTCTTAAGCGCCTGGTCGAGTCCGGTTGTCTTGACCGTGAGGATGACCAGATCGGCGGGTGTCGCCTCGCTGGCGCGGACGGACTTGAGTACGCAGGGCTTGCCGTTGACGGTGAGCGCATCGTTCGCATGGCGCTCAAAGCGAGCGTCGTCCATGACGTATTCGACGGCATCGTTGCCGAGTGCCTGGGCGATCATGCTGCCGTAGAGTAGCCCGACGCCACCCTTGCCGATAAAGGCGACCTTGTTGATCTGCATATGAATCATCTCCCCATATAAAAGGCGCCCGCGTAAGGGGCGCCTGATGGATTGTATGCTGCCAGGGTGATTGATGGGTGCGCGGAGCGGCTGTTATGAAAAAGAAACGTTTGCCTGGATGCTACGCTGCAGGGCAGACCGCAAAGACGCGCGCGGGATATCCAACGCCATCGCGCACCTTGGGGAAGGTGCAGAAGATGACGGCGCCCGTGGCGGGAAGCTCGTCTAGATGGTCCATGACCTCGATCTGATAGCGGTCGACCGAGAGGATGTACTGTTCGCCGGGGTAGGGGTAGGCGTCCTCACGCGTGGTCACGCTGCCTCCTTTCATCGGGCTTTTTGCTGATGTTAAAGCGGTGTCGTGACGGCTCGATTTCTGCTACGTTACGATACGTTCTCGATTGCGATTCCACGATGTTTCGGCTGCGTGACCATTGTGTTTCGCCTTGCCGGGGCACTGATGGCGAAGGGAGGGGCCGTGCAATACCGCGTTGACCCCAAAAGCGGCAACCGTATCTCGGCGTTGGGGCTGGGCTGCATGAGGTTTCCCGGCGCGCCGGGACGCCCGGATGCGAAGACAGCCGACGCCATCGTCTCCCGTGCGGTGGAGCAGGGGATTAACTACCTGGACACGGCCTATCTCTATCCCGGCAACGAGACTTGCGTGGGCGCTTCGCTTGAGCGCCTGGGCTTGCGCGACCAGGTTTTGCTCGCGACCAAGCTGCCGCATGCTTCATGCAAAAGCGCGGAGGATTTCGATCGGTTTTTCGACGAGCAGCTGCGCCGCCTGCAGACCGACCATATCGACTACTACCTCATGCACAACATTACCTCGCCCACCCAGTGGGAGCGCGTGGTGGCGTTGGGTATCGAGGACTGGATTGCGCACCAAAGGGCTGCGGGGCGTATTCGCCAGATAGGTTTTTCGTACCACGGCAGTGCGGCGGACTTCCTCACGATGCTCGACGCGTATGACTGGGATTTTTGCCAGATCCAGTACAACTACGCTGGAGAGCGTTACCAAGCGGGAACGGCGGGACTCATGGCAGCCGCCGAGCGCGGGCTCGCGGTGTTTGTGATGGAACCGCTTTTGGGTGGACGCCTGGCGGGCAAGCTGCCTCCGCGGGCCCGCGCCGTGCTCGATGACGTACTCGATCCATACCTGAAGACGCCGGCTGCTTGGGGACTTTCGTGGGTGTGGAACCATCCTCAGGTCACGATGCTGCTTTCGGGCATGACCGATACCGCACAGGTGGACGAGAACGCGGCATTGGCGGATCGCGCACTGCCGAATTCGATGACGAGAGAGCAGCTCGATACCATCGCACGTGTGCTGGGAGAGTTTGAGAAATCGAATCGCGTGCCCTGTACGGGGTGCGGCTACTGCATGCCGTGCCCCAAGGGCATCAATATTCCCGGCTGCTTTGGCGCCTACAACGCGAGCTATGCGCATAGTTGGTTTACGGGGCTGTCTCAATACTTTACGGCGAGCGCGGTACGGACGAGTGAGCCCAAGTTGGTGAGCAATTGCGTCAAATGCGGCAAATGCGCACGTCACTGCCCGCAGCATATCGATATCCCCGAGCGTCTCGATGACGTGCGCCGACGTTTCCAGCCTGGCCCCGTGACGGCAGTGCTTAAGGCCTTCGGCAAAACGCGCTCCTCGTGACCCTTTTATAACTTGCGCTGGAATAGTTCCTGCTTGCGGCAGAATAGGGCTTAAACAGGGACTATTCCACCGCAACTGAAGGGGGCTGTCGTGGGCCATCGGGATTCATGGGATGATTCGCGTGAGGTTCGTTGGGGCATTTTGGGCGCTGGGCACATTTCTCATCGATTTGCATCGTCGCTCAAGAAGGTCGACGGGGCACGGCTGGTGGCTGCGGCCGGCCGCACTCCTGCACATGTCGAGGAATTTTGCCGAGCGTTTTCGATTGATGCTGCGCATGGCCATGCCTCGGTCGACGATAACGGCGATGCGGCTTATGACGCGCTGATTGCCGACCCCGATGTCGACGCAATTTACTTGGCTCTTCCGCATGGCATGCATACGCGTTGGGCCTGTCGCGCGCTGTGCGCCGGAAAGGCCGTGCTGTGCGAAAAGCCGGCCGTTTTGAGTGAGGAAGAGGCTCTCTCGATTGCCTCCACCTCTCGCGAGCGCGGCGTGCTGTTTATGGAGGCGATGAAGAATCGGTTTTGCCCGATGCGCACTCGCGAGAAGGACTTGCTTGCGTCGGGTGAGCTTGGCCGTATTGTCTCGATTGAAAGCGTGCAAAAGCTCGATTACGGCGAGTCTCCTTCAGACTATCTGCTTGATCCGTTGCAGGGCGGCTGTCTATATGACATGGGCTGCTATGCAGTCGGTTGGTTTGAGGATTTGCTCGCGGGCGCTTGCGAGGTTTCGTCTCGTGAAGTTCGCTGGCGTGACGTATCGGGCGGCCGCGTCGATTGGGCCGACGAGATCCATATGAGCGTCGACGGTATACCCATTCATATGGTGTGCGACGGCAAAGCAACATATGAAAGCCGCTTAACGATTGCCTGTGAGCGGGGCTCGTTGGAAATCGAGCGGCTCCATCGCCCCGAGCTCGCTCATGTGAAGTATTCCGACGGTCGGATACTCGAAATCGATGCACCATTTGAGGTCGATGATTTTTACGGTGAGGCGTCGCATGCGACGCAGCTCATTCAGGCGGGGAAACTCGAAAGCCCCATCATGTCCCTAGCCGCCACACAGCGCTGTGCGCACATCATCGATGCGATTCGCTTGAAACTTTAGGGCGTGGGGGCATGGCGCCAGCGCTTGGAATGCCTGGAGGCCTTTGCTCCTGATGCCCCTTTTATAACTTGCGGTGGAATACGGTCTGCTTGCGCCAAAATAGGGCACCAATAGACCGTATTTCACCGCAACTGATGAAGAGGGAGCTGGAGATGCTGACGATTGGGTGCCATCTTTCGACGACGAAGGGCTATCGGGCAATGGGGGAGACGGCGTTGTCCATTGGCGCCAATACCTTTGCATTCTTTACGCGCAACCCGCGCGGTGGCAAGGCAAAAGACCTTGACATGGATGACGTGGCGGCTCTGCGCGAGCTTATGGCGCAAAACGACTTTGGACCGCTGGTGGCGCATTCCCCGTATACCTATAACCCCTGCTCCGCTAAGGAGCGGGCGCGCGAGTTTGCCTTGGAGGCTATGGCGGAAGATTTGCAGCGTCTGGAAGCGCTGCCCGGCAACTACTACAACTTCCATCCCGGTGCGCATGTGGGACAGGGCTCCGACGTCGGCATTCAGATGATTGTCGACACGCTGTGCCAGGTGATGTTTGAGGGGCAGCAGACGACGGTATTACTCGAGACCATGGCAGGAAAGGGCACCGAGGTGGGCCGTAGCTTTGAAGAACTGGCGTGCATTATCGAGGGCGTTGCCGCCAAGCGCCCAGAGCTGTCCGAAAAGCTGGGCGTTTGTTTGGACACCTGCCATGTGAGCGATGCCGGCTACGACATCATCCATGATCTGGACGACGTACTCGACGAGTTCGACCGCGTGGTGGGTATCGATCGCTTACATGCCGTACACATCAACGATTCGAAGAACCCTTGTGGCGCCCATAAAGATCGTCACGAGTGCATCGGCAAGGGATACCTTGGCAGCGAGGAATTTGGTGGCGGTATGCAGGTTATGCAGAATATTGTATCGAATGACCGTTTGCGTTCGCTGCCGTTTATTTTGGAGACTCCGAACGAACTTGCAGGTTATGCAGCTGAAATTAGACTATTAAGGTCATTGCAGCAGTAATGACTGTTACAAAGTGGAGTGTTCCATTCACGTTATGGGTTTGTTTCAATCAGTTTTCTCATTGCAGATTCGTAATTCCGGGTGCATAATAGCCAACAGTTTTTGCAGACCTCTGAATCAAACGAGGTCACCGGAAGGAGACTGATTATGAAGCTGAAGAAGCTTGGCGCATTTGCCGCCACAGGCGCCATGGCGCTCGCCCTCGCACTGACGGGCTGCGGCTCGTCCAACGCCACCTCTGGTTCTGATGCCGGTTCCAGCAGCTCTGACGACGCTAAGGTCGAGAAGGTCGACGGCTCCAAGGAGTACGCGCTCGTCAAGGACGGTACACTGACCGTCGGCACCTCTGCCGAGTACGCTCCGTTTGAGTACAAGGATGACAACGGCGATTATCAGGGCTTTGACCTTGAGCTCATCAAGGCTATCGGCGACAAGCTGGGCCTGGATGTCGAGTATGTCAACAATGACTTTGACACGCTGGTTCCGGGCGTCGCTTCGGGCGCCAAGTATGACGTTTCCATCGCGGCTATCACCGACACGCCCGAGCGTGAGAAGGAAGTCACTTTCTCTGATTCCTATTACATGGACGATCAGGCTATCGTGACCAAGGTCGATAACACCGACATCACGGCCGACAACTACAGCGAGAAGCTCAACAACGCTGACGCTACCATCATCGTCCAGTCTGGCTCGACCGCCGAGGCCTTTGCCCAGGAGAACTTCCCCAAGGCCAAGATCGTCCCCTACAAGGACGCTACCGAGTGCTTCAGCGCCCTGCAGTCCGATAAGGGCGACGCCGTAGTCACCAACCGCTCCGTTGCCAGCCAGCTGACCGCCGAGCAGTTCAACACCTGCCAGACCATCAAGCAGATCAGCACCGGCGAGGAGTACGCCATCGCCATCAACCAGGGCAACACCAAGCTCAAGGACGACATCAACCAGGCCATCAAGGACCTGACTGATGACGGTACCGTTGACGCCCTCATGGCTAAGTACAACATCAAGTAAAATAGCTACTTGATTGCGCGCGGGCCCTTTCCGTTTTGGCGGAGAGGGCCTTTGCGCTTCTCTTGACGGAGAGCTTTTCCGTCTCGTTTTGCCGGCAACTTCTACGATAGGAGCCACCTTGTCTCGACTGAACAAAGGGGCCGCGGAGCAGCGTTTTCCACTGCCCTCGATGCTCCAAAAGCTGGCCTGTGCCCTGGCTGTGGCGCTCGCCCTGGTATGCGCGGGGGCCTGCGTGCCCACGACCGCCCAGGCGCTTGAGACCGCAAAGATTACCGCCCGACCCAATACCGGTTCGGGTAGCGATGTGGTCGGCGGCACCGAGACGCGCATCACTTGGGAAGTTCAGGCCGATGCCGACGAGGAGCTGAGCGGTCTTTCGCTGACGTTTGTCGACGGCACGACGTTTGGTACCGATGACACGCGATTGACGATGCTCTCGGGCGAGGACCTCATGGATCGTACGCCCATGAAGCCCACGTGCAAGGCTGACGGCCAGACGCTCAAGATCGACTTTGGCGAGACGGCGCCTGCCGGCGGTTTTTTCCGTGTCGAGGTTTACGGTGTGACGTTTCCCGTCGAGGGCGGCGATGAGGCCTTTAGCGGCACCTATACGCTCGCCGACGGTTCGACCAAGAAGATTTCCAAGATTCCTCCCGTCGAGATTAAGGGCGTGACGGCATTCGATAACTTCCTGGCCGACCTTAAGGAGCAGCCGTGGGTCGAGGCCTGGAACTCCAATATGTTTCTGCGCCTGTTCTTAAACCCGGTCATTTTGGTCCAAAGCCTGCCGATCGTCTTTAAGGGCTTCCTCATGTCGCTCTCGATCGTGCTCGTGGCGTTTCCGCTGGCAATCCCCTTTGGCTTTGCCTTGTCGCTCATGCGCATCTCCAAGTCGCGCATCCTGCGTTGCCTTGCCGGCATCTATGTGAATATCATTCGCGGTACGCCGGCGTTCCTGCAGATCTATATCGCGTTCTTCGGTCTGCCGTTGGCCGGCGTCAAGGTGGACGACTATGTCTTGGGCGTCATCGTCATGGCCATGAACTCGTCTGCGTACCTGTGCGAGATCTTCCGTGCCGGTATTCAATCGATCCCCAAGGGCCAAAACGAGGCTGCTCGCTCTCTGGGCATGAATGCCTTCCAGACGCTGCTCTACGTTATGATTCCGCAGACGTTCCGCAATGTTTTGCCTACGCTGACCAGCGAGTTTATCTTGCTTTACAAGGATACGTCGCTGCTTGCCGCCGTGGGTGTGGTCGAGATCGTCATGAACGCCCGTACCATCGTGGCCACGACGGGCTCCATTACACCGTACGTGGTTGCCGCCCTGTTCTATCTGGTCATCACCCTGCCGCTTGCGCGCTTGGTGAGCGGTCTTGAGGCGAGACTGCTGGGTACGGCCGAAACCAAAAAGAAGCGTCCCACCAAGAGCGCCGGGCAGGTTGTCGCGACGCCTGCCGATCACATCGCCGGTCTGTAAGGAGGTCCTATCATGAGCGAAACCAATAACTCGAACGAGGTCGTCGTCAGCATCAAGAACCTCCAGAAGGCCTTTGGCGATAACGTGGTCCTGCGCGATATCGATCTGGATGTGCACAAGGGCGAGGTCGTCGTAGTCCTGGGTCCTTCGGGCTCGGGCAAGTCGACGATGCTTCGCTGCATCAATCGTCTGGAGCATCCCACGAGCGGCTCGATTGTCGTTGAGGGCGTGGACGTGTGCGCCAAGGGCGTTGACCTCAATAAGGTGCGTACGCACTTGGGCATGGTGTTCCAGCAGTTCAATTTGTTCCCGCACCTGTCAGTCAAAAAGAACGTCATGCTCGCGCAGCAGAAGGTGCTCAAGCGCAGCAAGGAAGAGGCCGAGAAGATTGCCGTCGAGGAGCTGACCAAGGTCGGTCTTGCCGAGCGTATCGACTTTATGCCGAACCAGCTCTCGGGCGGCCAGCAGCAGCGCGTTGCCATCGCCCGCGCCCTGTCGATGAACCCTCACGTTATGCTCTTTGACGAGGCCACGTCGGCACTCGATCCCGAGCTGGTTCGCGACGTTCTGGGTGTCATGCGCGACCTGGCACGCGACGGTATGACCATGATCGTCGTGACGCACGAGATGGGCTTTGCCCGCGACGTCGCCGACCGCGTCGTCTTTATGGACGGCGGCGTCATTGTGGAAGAGGGTACGCCGAGCGAGGTCTTCGACCACCCCAAGAGCGAGCGTACCAAGGCGTTCTTGGGCAATATTTCGTAGCCGGTTGATGTAACTGCCGTTACAAAAGAGCGGGGGCTGGACCTGAATCCAGCCCCCGCTCTTTTGTAGGGATAAGGATGCGCTTTGATGCAGACTCTTTTGGAGGTCCTGGGTTCGTTACGCGAGCTCGGCTCCGAGGGCCTTGCAAGCGGTCTCGCCCTCATCGTCGGGCGCATCGTAGCAAATGACGGAATCGACGACGTTAACACCCGCCTCGTCGGCGTCGGCCTTCCAGTTGTCCATCCACTCGCCCTCGGCCCACGAATAGGAGCCAAAGAGGACGACCTTCTTGTCGCCGAGAGTCTCCTTGACCTCGTCCCACATCGGCTGGAACTCATCGTACTCGAGTTCCTCGGAGCCCATGGCGGGGCAGCCGAAGGCAATGGCGTCATAGCTGGCGGCCTTGTCTGCGGAGAAGTCGGCGCAGGAGATGACCTCTGCCTCGGCGCCGGCACCGGTTGCGCCCTCGGCAACGAAGTTTGCCATGGCCTCGGTGTTGCCTGTACCGCTCCAGTAGACGACGGCGATCTTGCTCATATGTTTTCCTTTCGGTTGTGCGGCGTGCGGCCGCGTTTTGTATGCTCTATCGGGTTGCCTGGACAAGTTGTCCCAGGGTGCAGCCCTGTTGATAGATGTAGGTAAGGTATTGCGTGCATGCGCGATAGGAATCGAAGGTCGTGAGCGCCTGCTCAACGTTTGTGTATACCTTCCAGGCCCCAAAGACCTTATAGTTTTCGCCGTGCTGGACGATAAACTGATGGACATCTTCGTAGGGATAGCCCAAAAAATAGCCAATTTCGTGGGGGAACTCGCATATGCACCCCGTATCGCAGTGTCTATTTCGCGCGAGTGCGCAGACGCTGCCGTCATAGGCGCTTTCTGCGGCATTGCTGCTTGCCAGCGTGATGCGCGCGGCGAGATGCACCAGGGATGCGGGCAGGTTGTGGACATCGTAACCTTCGGCGGCTAGCGCCGTCGTGGCACGGGGGTCGGAGAGGTATCGCATGAGGTCCGCAGGGCGGTACACATAGATGAGCGCTCCGCAGGGGCGCCAGACCAAAACGCTCATATGGATCCCGAGTGGCTGGAGCTCGCGGTTGCATTGGGTTATGACGGCGAGCAGGCGAGAGCGTCGCTCTTCGATATGGGCGGCGCTGGGTTTTCCGTTTTGGTTGGCGTAAACGCCGGGATAGGTAAAGAGCGAAGCCGGCTTGATACCTGCGAGCGTAGGGGAGCAGTTGCGCACGACAGCCGTTTGGTATGTTGGGATGTCAATGGTTCGAGTCACGATGCTCCTTTCGGGTCCTCAGTTGTTAGCCTAGGAAAACTTATACACGAAAGTAAGTCATGGTCAACAAAAAAGTTTGAAGAGGGAAACTAATTGACCGAACGGACACGATTTTGGGTTAAGATGGGGACACCCCATGGGGGTATCTAGATAGTGCTACTTGAAAGGGGAACGCATGAGCGACTTGCTCAACCCTGCGAATCTCATCGTGTTGGCCGTCATTGCCGTCGGCATGTTTTTTGGACTGCGTCGCATTGTCGCTTCGACACACGGAAAGAGCTGCTGCAGCGATGGCGCGAGCGGTAAGAAGGCCAAGAAGGTTGTTGTGGTGGATACCGATGCATCGCACTATCCCTATAGCGATGAGCTGCTCATCGGCGGCATGAGCTGTGACGGCTGCGCTCAGAACGTAGCCAATGCTCTCAATGCGCTGGATGGCGTGTGGGCAACGGTGACGTATGCGGACCACACAGCGCGCGTGCGCTCCAAGCGGCCGATCGATCGCGGTGTCCTTGAGGCTGCCGTGAGAGATGCGGGTTACTGCGTCATGACGCTGTAGGCCTTGCCTTGGATGCGCATCCTTGCCTAGGCTCGTCCGCGTAGCTCGATGTCCTGGATGTCGTCGAAGTCGATGGCGATATCTTTGAGCTTGAGGAGTTTGAAAGCAGGGAGCGCCTCGTCGAGGATGCCGGTGCGGCTGCGATAGCCGTATGTATCGTAATAGTTGACACGAACCAAGTCGCCACGTTTGAGACCCTCGAGCTTTTTAGAAAGTACGAGGGCTTTTTCTTCCGTGAGCTCACGTTTTGACTCGACGGTGATTTCCTGCTTGCGCACGAGTTCGTAGTATCCCGTGAGGGCGGCAAAGGGCATAAACTGCGCGGCGCGGTTGGCGCGCACGGCACCGTTGGCAGTGAGCTTGGGGTCGGCGGCGCGGCGCCTGCCCTCGGGGTCCGCCAGGCGCTCGAAGGCGGTCGGCGGGCGCACGGGCTGTTGTTTGGGTTTAGGCACGGTGTCCTCCAACTTGGTCGTTGCGTTCGCGCGCGGTGGCGCCGGCGGTAAAGCTTAATCCCTTGACGAGCGCGTTCTTGCCGTACTTGCCTTTCACGGCCAGGACGGCGCGCGCCAGGTCGCGCTCGCGCTCATCGGCCTCGATATCGCTGAACAGATCGATGGTGGTAAATTCCTCGGGCATGAGGTTGCCAAATCCCAGGTTGATGCGCTTGACCGGTCGTTTGGGATCGACTGTTTGTGCCCAAAGGTCATCGAAATACCCCATGATTTTCTTAAACGAATTAGTGCGCTCGGGCAGCTTTCGCGAGGCGTTGGAGTGCGCAAAGAGTGCGGCATAGCCACCACGCGGTTTGCCGCCATGCTCTCCCACAAAGATGCCATCGATTGCCTGCGCTTCGCGCACCAGGCGACGCCTTTCGTCATCGCGCTGGACGGGCTTGGGAGCACGGGGCGCGAGCTCGGAGCCGTCGGTCGCTGCGGGTTCGATGCCCGAGGTACTCGAGCGCAGGTGTCCGCAGCCGTCTATATACTGCGCCGTGCCGCTGGCGTTGAGCCGGCGTATGTCGGCGCGCTCGCTTGCATAGCCCACAAAGAGCGAGATGCTGTCGCACACCACGTGCTTGTCGATCAAATCCAGCACGGCGGCATCGACCATTTCGCGCAAGACGGTGTAGGCCTGCTCGTAGGCATAGCCCTTCGAGAGCACCTGCCCCGTGGTGGTCGAGGTCGCTTGCGGGCGATAGGCTTGGATATCGGCGATGGTCGTTGGCTCGCGCCCAAAGGCGTGGTCGATAAGATATTCGGCATTGACGCCGAGCTCATCGTAAAGCAGGTTTTCGTCGAGCGCGGCGACACCCATCAGATCGTAGACGCCGTACTTTTCGAGGCGGGCTGCCACGCCGGGGCCGATGCCCCAGATATCGGTAATGGGACGATGAGGCCAGATCTCCTTGCGAAAGGTCTCGTCGTCGAGTATGCCGATGCGGCTGGGTACGTGCTTGGCGGTAATGTCGAGCGCTACCTTGGCCTGGAATAGGTTGGGGCCGATGCCGACCGTCGCCGTGATGCCGGTGCGCGCGAGGACCTCGTCGCGCAGCGTGCAGGCGAACCCTTCCGCATCTGTGTGATAGAGGTCCAGATAGGGCGTCACGTCGATAAAGCACTCATCGATGGAGTAGACGTGCACGTCCTGGGGGCTGACGTATTCCAGATAGATACCGTAGATTTTCGCCGACACCTCCATGTAATGCTGCATGCGCGGTACGGCCGTGATGTAGTCGATGCCATCGGGAATTTCGAACAGACGGCAGCGATTGCGTATCCCGAGGTCCTTCATGGCCTGTGTGATGGCGAGGCAGATGGTCGTGCGCCCGCGCGATTCGTCGGCAACGACCAGGTTGGTGGTGAGCGGATCGAGCCCACGGTCGACGCACTCGACGCTGGCATAAAACGTCTTGAGGTCGATGCAGATATAGGTGTGCTGCTCGTGCGCCATCCGTGTCCTTCCATCAAACACATGTTCTTATCGAATACATGTTCGATAATACCTGCTTGCGCGGACATCGTCAAAACCTGTCCCTCTTTGGCGGGTATGGTCGTGCGGTTGCATCGGGTTTTTTAACGCAGCTCTAAAGAGCGCGAAACAGCTCGGAAAACCTCGCTTCGTAGCATGAGTCTAACGATTGATACCGCCTATACGCACGGAAGGGTTGTGGGGATAATGGTCAACTATGGGTTTGGTATGCCGACGCGCTTGGTTGCGGATGGGGATGTGGCTCGCTGGTGCGGGCGATTGGTTGCCCACTATGGCGGCACCAAGGCACTGGTCGTGCTGGGAGGCGACAAACACACGCGTGATGAGCTCGTTTCGGCGGCGCTGGGCTCGCTCGATCGCGCCCTGCTCGAGCGCGTGCTTTTCCGCTGCGGTTTGGTCGGGGGCGACGGGGGAGACGAGCTGATCGACGAAGCCTTGGCCCTGGCGACCGACGAAGGCGCGGACTTTGTCCTGGCGATCGGCGATGCCGATACGGCCGGCTTTGCGCGCGAGCTCGCCCGTCGTATGGCGGCGCTCGATGCCGGTGAGGACGGCTTTGTGCCTTATGGATGCATCGTCTCCGAGGGAAAAGTGCCCGCCGTTGTGGGTGCCGGCGAGGTTCCCGTTTTCGCCATTATCGCGCCCGAACTGCTGGAGGGCATTGGGTCTCCTCTGCGTGAGTTGCTCGGCAGCGTGTGCGCCGCGGCCTAATATTTACCATAAAGGGATAGGTTCTATTTGATTGGTAAAGCGTTTGACCTGCCAAAACAAACCTGTCCCTTTTTGGCCGGTCGCCGTTTGGGGGCCGATTGGCAACGCTCGCTGATTATGGTCTTGACCTGCGCTAGAATAGTGGCATCTGAATGTCCGGGCGCATGGAGGCGTGCGCCCGTATGCTGAGGAGGACTTTATGGCAACTGTTGCCGCACCCATCGACGCTACGTCGACTGCCGCTTGGAAGGCGCTCGAGGCCCATCAGGAGAAGCTCGAGGCCGAGGGCATCGACCTCAAGGCCTGGTTCGCCGCTGACGCCGACCGCGTGAATAAGTTGAGCTTTGACGCCGGCGACCTTCACTTCGATCTGTCCAAGAACCTGGTGACCGATGAGACCGTCAAGCTGCTGTGCGATCTTGCCCGCGAGGTGAAGCTCGAGGAGCGCCGCGACGCCATGTTCTCCGGCGAGCACATCAACACCACCGAGGACCGCGCCGTCCTGCACACCGCGCTTCGCCGTCCGGCAAGCGAGAAGGGTCAGCTCATCGTTGACGGCCAGGACGTCGTCGCCGACGTGCACGAGGTCCTCGACCGCATGTATGCCTTCGCCGAGCGCGTGCGCTCCGGTGAGTGGAAGGGCGTTACCGGCAAGAAGATCGAGCACCTGGTGTCCATCGGCATCGGCGGCTCCGACCTGGGCCCGGTCATGGCCTACGAGGCCCTGCGTCCGTACGCCGACGCCGGTATCGACTGCCGCTACATCTCCAACATCGACCCCAACGATCAGGCCGAGAAGCTCAAGGGTCTGGACCCCGAGACCACGCTCGTGATCATCGTCTCCAAGACCTTCACCACGCTTGAGACCCTCACCAACGCCCGCGAGGTCAAGACCTGGATGCTCGAGCAGCTCAAGGCCCAGGGCGCTATCGACGGTTCCGATGAGCAGAACGCCGAGGCCGTGGCCAAGCACTTTGTCGCCGTTTCCACCGCACTCGAGAAGGTCGAGGCCTTCGGCATCGACCCCGCTAACGCTTTTGGTTTCTGGAACTGGGTCGGCGGCCGTTACTCTGTTGACTCTGCTGTGGGTCTGTCGCTGATCGTCGTGCTCGGCCCCGAGCGCTTCCAGCAGTTCCTCGAGGGCTTCCATGCTATCGACGAGTACTTCTGCAACACGCCGCTCGAGAATAACGCCGTTGCGCTGATGGGCCTGCTCAATGTCTGGTACGTCAACTTCTTTGGTTCCAAGAGCCACGCCGTGCTGCCGTACAGCCAGTACCTGCACCGCTTCCCGGCCTACCTGCAGCAGCTCACCATGGAGTCCAACGGCAAGCACGTCCGCTGGGACGGCAGCGCCGTGACCTCCGATACCGGTGAGATCTTCTGGGGCGAGCCCGGCACCAACGGTCAGCACGCCTTCTACCAGCTGCTGCACCAGGGCACCGTGGTGGTCCCGGCCGACTTTATCGCTTTCGCCAACACTGCCAACCCCGCAACCGACAGCGGCCAGGATGTCCACGAGCTGTTCCTGGGCAACTTCCTGGCCCAGACCAAGGCGCTCGCCTTTGGCAAGACGGCCGACGAGGTTCGTGCCGAGGGCACGCCCGAGCAGATCGTCCCGGCCCGTTGCTTTGAGGGCAACCGTCCGACGACCTCGATCTTCGGCGACACGCTGACCCCGTTCGCACTCGGCGAGCTCATCGCCCTGTACGAGCACATCACGTTTGTCGAGGGCACGGTCTGGGGCATCGACTCCTACGACCAGTGGGGCGTTGAGCTGGGCAAGCAGCTTGCCAAGCAGATCACCCCGGCCTTCCACGATGACGCCGCCAAGGCCGAGCAGGACGCTTCGACCCAGGCGCTCATCGAGTTCTACCGCGCTCACCGCAAGTAGTCGCTGCTGTTAACGCATCGCGCCTTATAGCCAGGGGCCCGTATCCCATCGGATGCGGGCCCCTTTGCTTTGCCGTGGCCCCGGGGCGCACGGCCTTTAAGGATCTTCGCCGGGGCGCCGCGCGCTGCGAGAACCCTGCGCCTAGATCTCAGCCTCCGCATGGCCTCGCTGCGCCTCGGGCAGCTCCCCGTAGAGCGGATGGTCTTCGAGCCTAAAGCGCTCGACCTGTTCGGGAGTGCGACCGCGTACAAAGAGCCACGAGCGATCAATCGGCGTCGCCATGAGCGTGCTGGGCAGCGCGTCGGCGCGGTCGGAAAACACCCGGGCACTCTCGGGATCCTGGAACGCCAGCATCAGATGCGTGTCGCAGTTGCCCATGATGGAGCGTGCGCGTGCCTCGCCATAGAGCGCATCGAGCTGGTTGGTCGACTGCAGCAGCAGCGTTGCCCAGATGTTGCGGCTTCGGATAATCGAGAGCACGTTGTCGATCTGGGGGATCTGCAGATTTGCGAAGTCGTCGAGCATAAATCGAACCGGTATCGCAAGGCGACCGTCGGGCTGCGCGTCGGCGTAGCGGATGAGTCCCGCGAAGGCCTGCGTTACAAACAGGTTGGTGAGCGGATCGAGGCTACGGTCGAGATCGCTGACGGTGACGAAGAGCGCTCGACGCTCGCATCCCAGAGTCGCGAAATCGATCTGATTCGCATCGGTGTACAGACGGCGTGCACCATCAAAGCCCAGGCACATGACCTTTTCGGCAAGGATGTCCATGATGCTCGCATGCATCTTTTCGGCCGTGATGGTGGGGGAGTAGCGCCGCCAGAGCGAGAGCGCATAGCTTGTGGAGTCGGTGGTCTGCAGGTCGTCGAAGAGGCGTGCCGTGGCGCGGTCTTGGAGATGTTCGCAAAGGTCGATCACCGATGAAAGCGTCTGCTCCTCCACGGGCAGCTGCTCACACACATAGGCGATCAGGCAGGAAAGCAGGTTGGCGGCCGCATGGTCCCAAAACGGCTGGGTTTGGTCCTCGACGGGACAGATGGCCTTGGCGACCGAGATGATGTCCTGTTGGTTGGGCTTGCCGTCTTTGGTGCGGCGGATGTGGTTGAGCGGGTTGTAGCCGCATTGCTCGACGTCCTTGGGCATGGTGGCCGTATCGTCAAGATCGGCAAAGTTGAGGCGCTGCACACGATAGCCGTGCGCGGCAAGCACGGGTCCGACTTCGCGGCAAAGCGTCCCTTTAGTGTCGAGCACGATATAGCTCGCATTCATCTGCAGCAGGTTGGGCTTAAGAACGTTGCGGGTCTTGCCGGCGCCCGAAGGCCCGATTACGAGCATATTGTTGTTGAGGCCCGTTTGACGCGTATCACACGAGAGTGCGTGGGCTTGCGCAAGGATGGTGGGGGCCGGGGCATGCAGGGCTGTGTTGAGGTTAGACATGGGCGGTCTCCTTGGTCGAGGTGAGAATGCCGTGGGCAAAGCCGAGCTCGACGGCGCGCTCGGCCGAAAGGTACGTATCCTTTGCCGTGAGTGTTTGGATACGCTTGGCCGAAAGGCCGCTTCGATCAGACAGGATTTGCGTCAGGGTCTTGCGGGTCTGCATGAGACGCCGGCTTGTTTCCTGGAGTGCTAGGGCCGAGCCCCCAGCTCCTTGCGGGATGAGCGGGTCGTGAATCATGAGTTCTGCATGGGGCGCCATACGGCGCTCGTTGCCACCCATGAAGATGATGGCGCCCATAGAGGCCGCAAACTCCAGGCAGACGGTGTGGATGGGGCACGGCGAGAGGCGCATGGTGTCGTAGATGGCGAGGCCGGCGCGCACGCTGCCGCCGGGGCTGGCAACAAAGACCGTGATGGGGGCCGTGGGGTCTGCGGCCTCGAGCAGACGAATCTGCTGGCACAGATCGTGTGCCATCGCACTGTTGATGTCGCCCACGACGGAAAGCTCACGTCGGGCGAGCATCTCGTCGTAGACGGAAGTGAGCGTTATGCCACGAGCCGACTCGCGCATCGTGAGCGGGCTGATGACAGGGGTCTGAGTGGTGTCCATGAAGGTTCCTTTCTTAACGTAGGACGAGGTTCTATTAGGGTTGGTGAAGCTGGCGCTAAAGCTCAAAGGATCGATCGAGCCTGCGCTCAAGCTCCGTTGTAACTTTGCGGTCGGCGGCTTTTGCCAGCGACTCGTCGAATGCGCCAAGTCGTATCAGCGTGGCAATGGGAGCGGTGTAGGCAAGGTGCAGCTGGCGCTCGAGATCATCGGGAAATTCGTTGGGGTCGTAGCGCTTCTGGTAGAAGTGAACGATGCTTCGGCTCATCTCCCATTCATCGCGGTAGCGCTCGAACTGCCGCTGCTGGATATCGATAATCCGGACTGTCTGGGTGCGAAGGCCAACAGGCGCCAATGCTCGATAACCGTCGAAGAGACGATTGAGGCTGAGTATGCGGAGCATGTCGATAAGGGTGCGAACCGTCGTCGGGCCGGCCTGGAATCGGGCGGTTGCGCGGTTGTAACGTTCGCGGTCGAGCACCATGATGCTGGGTGGTCCCGATGGGTCTGCCGTATCGTCCTGCCCGCAGTTTGCCTGCTGGTGCCGCGCCTCCAAGGCGTTGAGACCCATGGCGAGGTCGTGAATGGGAAGCGTCAGAGCGTTTTGCAGATCGTATCGATGATCCATCAATGTCATCCGCGTCTCGTCGTCCATGTCGAGTCGCAACTTGGTATCGAGTGCCGTGATCATATGCGCCAGATGGCCCATGGTATACGGGCCGTCGGTCTTGCCGTGGGGTCCGAGATAAGGATCGGTCAGCTCGTGGATGGCCGGATCGTCCATGGTCTCGGCGCAGCGATTCGCCGAAAACTCATGGTTGCTCAGAGCCTCGTCGATGGGCAGCAAGGCGAAGTTCGCAATCGTGGCGGCGGCGAAGCTGGCGTCGTAGCCACCGTGTAGGGCGCGGTCGATGCGAGTCTGGAGAACGGTGCCGGCGGTTTGGGGACGGGTGGTGTTCATGGCGGTTCCAATCTGTGATGTGCTTGCTTGCGAGTGATGTGCTGGGTGTCGTTGGTGATGTGCTTGCGGTTCTTGATGTGCTGGATTGGGTGCTATGGGGCCAATATACTCGAAGGACGTTTGCCGGGTGATGGGCGTGCTCCGTGCTTAGACGGAACAGCTGACGTCAACGAGCGCCTTGGGCGGTCTTGCTCCGCTATTTAGTTGTCGATAAAAGATGCTTGGTGTTCATATGCCGATCTTCCTTCTCTTACATGCTGAAAACTGAAACTGAATATGCTCGACCAAATGGTGACCAACGTTGCGGTCATTTTTAACTTAATCAGGCTCCAGCGATTTGGCAAGTATCTTTTTCAAAAATGTTCTTCGGGGGATGCTCGGCTCGGATATGATGGTGCGCGACAAACTCAACGCAGGGAGGCATATATGGCAATCAAGGCCATTGCAATGGATATCGACGGTACGCTCACCAACGACCAGAAGGTGATCAGCCCGCGCACGCGCGAGAAGCTGCTCGCGGCGCAGGAGTCGGGCATCAAGCTCATCTTGGCTTCGGGCCGTCCCGCATGGGGCCTTCATGCTCTGGCGCAGGAGCTCGATCTTCAGAACCACGATGGCCTGCTGGTGGCTTTTAATGGTGCGCACGTGGTCGATGCCCAGACCGACGAGGTGCTGTTTGACCAGGCTATGCCGGTCGACGAGCTGCACCGTCTGCTCGACCACCTGCGCAACTTTGACGTGATTCCCATGATCTCGCTCGGTCGCGACCTGCATGTCGTGGACTCGTATCGTTGCATGATCACGTTGCCGGACGGTTCGCAGAAGAACATCGTCAAGTATGAGCGCGACGCGTGCGATCTTAAGATTCGCGAGGTCGAGAGCCTTCATGAAGTCGCGGATGCTTACCCCGTAGACAAACTGCTCACCGCGGGCGATCCGGCCTATCTGCAGGCGCATCACGAGGAGATGTACGCGCCCTTTACCGAGACGCTTTCGGGCATGTTCACGGCCGATTGGTACTTTGAGTTTACGGCGCCCGGTATCGATAAGGCCCGCGCGCTGCAGGGCGCTCTGCCCAAGCTGGGTATCGATGCCAGTGAGGTCGTTTCGTTTGGCGACGGTCAGAACGATAAGTCCATGATCGAGTGGGCCGGCACCGGTGTCGCCATGGGCAACGCCGTCGATGAGGTCAAGGCCGTGGCCCAGATGGTGACCGCCGATAACAACGAAGACGGCATCGCGGTGGCACTCGATAGGCTGCTGGGTTAGAATCGCCGATAGTGCATGGTTCGGGCGTCCGCTTGCGGGCGCCTTTTTGTTAGGGAGGGTGCCGTGTCCGCATTTCCGTTCGACGCCGTTATCTTTGACATGGACGGTGTTATTGTCGATACCGAGTATTACTACCTGGGCGAGACTGCCGCGTTTGCCAAGGAGCTTGGGCTTAACCTGACCCAAGAGGAGTTGAACGGGCAGGTTGGTACCTCGCACCAGTTCTTCTTGCATATGCTGGTCGATTGGTTTGAGCGCGCCGGAAAGGGACACTTTACCGGCGAGGAGGCGCTGGCCCGCTGGGATGAGTGGGCGCATAAACGCCCGCGCGATTATCAGACCTTGATCAATCCGGGCGCCGTGGAGACGATTCGCGAGCTCCCGCGTCGCGGCGTTCGCGTGGCGCTGGCCAGTTCGTCTCCCATGGACAGCATCGAGGAAGTGCTCGATGCGTGCGGCCTGTCGGATGCCTTTGAGTACGTGGTGAGCGGCGAGCAGTTTAAGGAGAGCAAGCCCGAACCCGATATTTACCTGCATGCGCTGGATCTGCTGGGATTGCCTGCGGACCGTTGCTGCTGCGTCGAGGACTCCGTCCCTGGCATCACTGCCGGCAAGCGAGCGGGTCTGACGGTGATCGCCAAGCGCGAGGAGCGCTTCGGCTTTAGCCAGGATGCCGCTGACAAGATCATCGACCAGCTGCCGGAGCTGCTGGAGCTTGCGTAGGACTGGCGATGCGTAATCCGCACCGATTATTGATTCCATATTTGCTAGGGGAGGGCAAATGCCATCGACTGAAGGGTTGACCGACGGAAAAGCGGCAATCCCGCTATATCAACAGGTTATCGATATCATCAAAAATGACATCAATTCTGGTACCTATAAGGCGGGCGCTCGGATACCGAATGAATTCGAATTGGCCGAAAGCTACAAAGTTGGTCGCGTTACCGTTCGGCGGGCCATTGAGGAGCTCGTGCAGCAGGGCTACCTAACCAAGCAGCAGGGGAGGGGCACGTTTGTAAACGCCCCCAAGCTCAAGCGTAAAATCCGCCAGAAGGACGACGTTCAGAGTTTTTCGGACGCCTGCCGCGTCAACGAGATGGAGCCCGGGGCGCGTATTGTCTCAAGAAAAGTGTTGCCGGCCGATGCTACCGAAGCGCAGTTTTTTGGCGTTCCCGCTGGGTCGGAGCTGATCTGCATCGAACGCGTGCGCACCGCCGATGGCATCCCCGTGATGCTCGAGAACAACACGTACGTTTATGAAGACAACGCCTTTTTGGCGAAGGCGGACCTTACCGATCAATCAATTTTCGAGGTCGTGCGCGAACAGACGGGTCGCGGGCCTGCTCGCACCGAGCCGTGCACGCTTGAGATCGCGTGTGCGTCACCCGAAGTCGCCCGGCTGCTGTCCGTTCCCACGGGAGAGCCTCTGTTTTATATGGAGGCATATTTCTATGACGAGCAGCAGCGGCCGTTTATCATCGGCCGACAGCGGATTGTAGGATCGCGCTACGTTTTTGATATTTAGGACGTTGATCAAGAGAACGCCCGGCAGGCTAAATTGCCTGCCGGGCGTTTTTGCCGTTCGCCGCCGTTGAACGACCGTTCACCCGAGTCCTCGTAATCTGTCCGAAATATCCTTGAAGTGCTAAAAACACGCTGATAATCTATAGAACGTCATAGGACGTTTGTATTGCGCGAACGTTAAAGCGAGACACGATAAGGTCTCGGGTTCTTTGGAGGTATCTATGTCAGATACGAAGGCGAAGAAGACAAACAGACGTTTCAAATTCAAATTACCGCACGTCTATACGATCATGTTCTTGCTGATCGTGGTTTTTGCAGTTTTAACCTGGGTCGTTCCTTCTGGCCAATACCAGCGCAAGACGATCTCGACTGCGGCAGGCGAGCGCGAAGTCGCCGTTGCCGGAACCTATGAACAGGTCGATAAGAACTATACCGATTCCGAGACCGGCGAGACCGTTAACCTGGGCCAAGATATCTTTGCGGTCCTGCAGGCGCCTACTAAGGGTATTCAAGAGGCCGCCGACGTCGTTGCGTTCGTCTTGCTGATCGGCGGCTCGTTCGCGATCATCACCAAGACCAACGCGCTTAACGCCGGTATGAGCCGCGTGATTAAAAAGCTCAAAAACAAAGACATCCTCATCATTCCTATTACCATGACGCTGTTGTCCATTTGCGGCACCACGTTTGGCATGTCTGAGGAAGCCCTGCCGTTCTATGCCATCTTCATCCCCATCATGATGGGCATCGGATATGACTCCATGACGGCATTTATCATCTGCTTCCTCGGTCCCAACTTGGGCTACTGCGCCTCGACGATTGACCCGTTCAACGTTTTGATCGCGCAGGGCATCATTGGCATCGAGGGCAACCCGCAGCTGTGGTTGCGTGCCGTTGCATGGGTTATTTTCACCGCCGCCGGCATCGCATGGGCCATGCGTTATGCCATGCGCGTCAAGAAGAACCCCAAGTCGTCCGTTACGTTCGAGGACGACAAACTCAAGCGCATTGAGTTCTCCGTGACCGATGCTTCCATCGAGGAAGAGTTCACCACTCGCCAGAAGCTCGTGCTGATTGATTTTGCCGGTGGTATGGCGCTTATCGTGTGGGGTCTTGTTACGCAGGGCTGGTATATGAACGAGATCTCTGCCGTGTTCCTTGGCATGGGGCTGCTCGCCGGTATCCTGGGCGGTCTTGACCAGCAGACCATCGCCGATGAGTTCGTTAAGGGTCTTGCCGACTTTGCCTACGCAGCCGTCGTTATCGGTATCGCTCGCGGCATTCTGGTCATCGCCGAGGGCGGCATGATTATCGACACCATCCTTCAGGCACTTGCCACTCTGCTTGCTGGAGCCCCTGCCGCCGTGTACACCACGTTCATGTACGTTGTCCTTGGCCTCCTGTCCTTCCTGGTTCCTTCGAGCTCCGGCCTGGCCGCGCTTACCATGCCTGTCATGGGTCCTTTGACCGAGCTTATGGGCCTCAACCCCGAAGCCGCCGTAACGGCGCTGCAGTTTGCCAACCAGACCATTAACACCATTAGCCCCGTGGCAGGTATGACGGTGGCGGGCCTTGCCGTGGCAAAGATCTCGTTTGGCCAATGGTGGAAGACCATCTGGAAGTTCTTCATCTTCATGGTCGTGTTTGGCTTGGTCATTACCGCCATCTCCGGCATGCTTCCGGCGTAAGGAGGTCGCGATGTCCGATCGTTTGACGGTGCTGACGTCCAAGAGCGTCTTCACCGGTACGGAAGACCAGCCGTTTGAAGGTTTTGTCGCGGTACGCGGCAATCGGATTGAAGCCGTCGGTAGCGCTGGCGAGGCAGACTCGTTTCTCGCCCAGGCAGATGAGGTGATCGATTGTGGCGACAGAACGGTCATGCCTGGCTTGGTCGATGTGCATACGTTCTATACGGGCTGGGCGTTGCGGAGCTTGGGAGCCGACTTATCCGAAGCCTCTGACGTCGACGAAGTGGTAGCGCTTCTGCGTTTGTGGAAGGATGCCCATCTCGATTGTGCCGCCGCCTTTGGGCACGACCTTCCCGCATCGCTCGCCGAAGGCGCCGAGAATGAAAAAACGGCGGCAGCGCTCGACGACGCCTTCGGAGACGTTCCTGTTGTTTGCTTTACTCCGGGTGCCGAGACGTGCGTTCTCAACGCCGCCGCCAGCGAGCGCTATGGTTTTACGCCCGAGGCCTGCTACGCCGAGAAGACCTGGCGTATGATGCGGGACTTCCTGGCACTTCCCGAGGTACGCGCCGGGTATTCTGATTACATGGCGATGCTGAACGCTCGCGGTGTCACGGCTATCAAAGAGATGGCCTTCGACGACTATTACGGATTTGCCGACGAGATGGCGCGTCGTGAGGAATCTGGCGAGCTGACGGTTCGCGTCTCCATGATGTCGCAGCCGGTGGGCGCCGGGGCGAATCTGTCCTATGCTCGTGCGGCGCGCGATCGCTTCCAGGGACCGTTTGTTCGTTTCTCGGGCTTCAACCGTATGACCGATCGTGGCGTGTGGGCAGGACTTGCCGAGATGATCGATCCTTATGAGGAGACGGCCGATGCAGGGGCTGCCGGCAAGACGGTTGTCGAGGAGCCCGAGTGGGGTTTGATTGAGGACGAGCTGCGCGCGATTGATGCCGAGGGCTTCCGTTACTCGCTTCATTGTCAGGGTGACGGCGCCGTTCGCCACACCGTTGCGCTGTATGCTTCGCTGCCGCGAGATGAACACGGAGTCATGCTTCGACGCCATGCGATTACCGACCTCGAGAACTCTGATCCGGAAGACCTTGCCCTGTTTGGCAAGCTGGGCGGAATCTGCGAGGTCTACCCCCAGATCCTCACGCTCGATAAACGCGAGGACTGCCTGTCGATGATGCGTCGGCAGATCGGCGAGGTCCGACTGCTGCACAGCTGGAACCGTCGCGGTATGGAAGACGCGGGGTGCACGG
The DNA here is from genome assembly GCA_959026725.1 of uncultured Collinsella sp. GTDB lineage: Bacteria > Actinomycetota > Coriobacteriia > Coriobacteriales > Coriobacteriaceae > Collinsella. The sequence continues at coordinate 78,311 of CAUFMG010000003.1, read as the reverse complement.
TGTGCTGTGGCACCGACCTCCCGCTCTTGATTCCGAGCTTGGGCGAATCAGTATTTAGCGCATGCGGCGGTTTCTTTGCCGACGGTTTGTCCGTGAATGAGGGCAATACGCTGACGATTGCCGAGCTCCTTCGTGCGTGGACGGCAGGGGGCGCATATGACCTCATGCGCGAGGATGAGCTGGGGACGCTCGAGGCCGGTAAGCTTGCCGACATCTGTGTGCTCGATCGCGATGTGTTTGGCCTTGACTACCATGATGCTTGTGACCTTGCTGTTGATATGACCATGTCGGACGGACGTATCGTGTTCGACCGAAATAAGGAGGTTTAGCATGCCTGAAACCAAACCGACGCTGCGTCGCGAGCAGATCGCGGGCATGAACATCCACTACATCATGTGGTCGCTCGACTATTTTTTGGATACGCAACAGCGCCTGGGCTTTGAGTCCATCGAGCTGTGGTGCGCCGAGCCCCATGTGACGCTCGATCACACTGGGTATTTTGAGGCCGAGGTTCTGGCGAAAAAGGCCGCCGACCGTGGTCTGCGCTATCGGACGCTCTGTCCCGAGAACGTGGTCTACCCATGGCAGTATTGCGCTCGTAAGCCGCTCCATGAGCAGCGGAGCCTGGCGTACTTCAAGCATGGCATCGAGCTTGCCGAGGTGCTGGGATGCGACCGCATGTCCGTAAACTCGGGTTGGGGTGACTGGGACGAGGATCGCGAAGAGGCGTGGAAGCGCAGTCGCGAGCACCTATCCATCTTGGCGGAGTATGCCGGCGAGCACGGTCTGGTGCTAACGATGGAGAGCCTGCGTCCCGAGGAGAGCAACCTTGTGACGACCGTCGCCGATGCTAAGCGCATGATTGATGAGGTCGCGAGTCCGTACCTGCAGCCTATGGTCGATACGACCGCAATGGGCGTTGCGGGTGAGTCGCTCGAGGACTGGTTTGCCGCATTTGGCGACGGTGCGATCCACGAGATGCACTTTATCGACGGCGATCCCTATGGCCATCTGGTCTGGGGTGACGGCAAGCACGATATGGATGCCTTCGTCGCCACGCTCAACGCCCATGGTTTCGATGGCATGTTGGGCCAGGAAATCACGGACGGTCGCTACTTCGATGATCCGGCGGCGGCAGATGCCAAGAACATGGCCGCCTTCGAGAAGTATCTGATTGACTAGATAAGATTTTGCTCGGCCATGCAAGACACGTCCTGCATGGCCGGCCAAGCTGGAAAGGAACTAAACATGAACGCACATGATCTGATTAAGGAAGCAATTGCCGAGAAGGGCAAGTTCGACAGCGTCTACTGGATCGCCTGCGGTGGCTCCATGATCGATCTGATTCCGGCCCATGAGCTCTTGCAGCGCGAGGCGACGACGTTCACGTCGTATATCTATACGGCCCGTGAGTTCGACATCATGCGTCCCCGTCGCCTGGGCGAGAAGTCTCTGGTCATTGCCTGCAGTCACAGCGGCAATACCCCCGAGGTCGTCGAGGGCTGCGAGATTGCCCTTGCCGCGGGCGCGACGGTGATCGCGCAGACCGATAACGCCGGTTCCAAGATCGATAATGGCAAGTGGGTCACCTGGGTGTACCCGTGGGGCGAGGGCGTTCCGCAGGCCGAAGTCCCTGCCGGCATCTCGCTGTCGCTCGCGGCCGAGCTGCTCGATCAGCAGGAGGGCTACGCCGATCTCGCTGACATGTATGCCGGTATTGCCGAAATGGATAAGATTCTGCCTCCCGCACGCGAAAAGGTAAATGCCGAGCTGGGCGATCGCTTCGCCAAGCTTTGCCAGGAGCATGAGTTCTTCTATATCCTGGGCAGCGGCCCCAACTTTAGCCAGACGTACGGCTTTGCCATCTGCTCGCTCATGGAGATGCAGTGGCAGCACTGCAGCTATATCCACTCTGCCGAGTACTTCCATGGCCCCTTTGAGGCTACCCAGGATGGCGTCTTCTACTTCTTGCAGATGGGCTCGAGCGAGTGCCGTCCTATGGACGAGCGCGCCCTGGCGTTCCTCGAGACCCATACCGACACGCTGATGGTGCTTGATGCCAAGGAGTACGGTATGGAGGCCGTGCCGGCGAGCGTTCGTGCCTATCTGGATCCGGTGCTGTTCTACGCTATGAACTGCGAGCTGCGTGCAGCGCGCGGCAAGGTGTTCGATCACGACCCCGACTTCCGCCGCTACATGGGCGTTGTTGAGTACTAGGAAGGATAGATACCATGTCTTTTAACGTTAACGCGCTCGGGTTCGGTGACAACGTCGTCGATCGCTATGAGCATATCCATACCATGTATCCCGGCGGCAATGCGGTGAATTTTGCCGTTTACGCCAAGAAGTGCGGTGCCGCGCGCTCCGCGTACATGGGCATCTTTGGTAACGACGCCGCTGCCGAGCATGTGATTGCAAGTCTCGAGGACGAGGGTATCGAGCTCGATAAGTGCGAGCAGCTCATTGGCGAGAACGGCGCGGCGCGTGTGACGGTTATCGAGGGCGACCGTGTTTTCCTCGGCTCCAACGAGGGCGGTATCCGTGGCGATGCGCGCTATGTGCTCGATCGCTTTGACCTGGCATACATGAAGCAGTTCGACGTAGTCCACTCGGGCAACTACTGCTTTACCGAGCGCGAGCTTCCCAAGCTGAAGGCTGCGGGCATCACCGTATCGTTTGACTTCTCGGACGATTCCACCGATGAATACTATGAGCAGATTGCCCCGTTTGTCGACTTCGCCTTCTTTAGCGCTGCCGACGCTGCAAGTGAGGATGAGATTCGTGAGCGCCTCGCTTGGGTTAAGAATTTGGGCCCGCGCTTTGTGTCCGCAACGGCGGGCGCCGAGGGCTGCATCGCCTATGACGGCGAGCGCTACTATCGCCAGCTGGCAAAGCCTGTAACGGACATGAAGGACACCATGGGAGCCGGTGACTCGTTCCTGACTTCATTCATGATGTGCTATCTCGATTCCGCCAAGCGCGGCGAGGACGGACCTGAGGCCATTGAGCGTGCGCTCGATTTTGCGGCAGGTTTTGCCTCGACCGTGTGCGGCATGGAGGGCTCTTGGGGCCACGGAGCTCCGATCGCCGAGTAGCCTGAGAAAGCGCCGGGAGGCTTGGGTCTGAAGCCTTGGCTGACTGACGCTGGATTACATCGGAATTCGGATAGGGGCTCGCCTTGGGTGGGCCCCTTTTTGATTGTTGGAGAAGACTATGGATATCAAAGCATGCGCAGCTGGCTTTTGCTGTGCGGACGTGTATCAAAACATCGGCGTGTTCTATCCGACTGGCAATGGCATCGACTGGGGTATTCACCTAGCGCGAATGGGCGTATCGGTATCTGCGGTGTCGGTCGTCGGAAAGGACGAGTACGGAGACAAAATGCGCGAGGCGCTGGCTGCCGAGGGGTTCGACATCTCGCATCTTCGCGTGGAGGACGGCGATACCTCGGTGATGCTCATGGCGTTGAAGGACGGCGTCGACCGCGTGCATCTGGAAGCGATTGACGGCGTCATGGAAACGTACCGACCAAACGATGATGACCGGGCATTTATCCTGGAGCACGATGTCATCCATACCGACCTGTTTGGAAACTGCTTAGACCTGCTGCCCGAATGGCACGAGGCAGGCAAGACCGTCGTCATGGACTTTTCGGTGTTCAGTCAAGATCCCGAATACGCCTGTGAGAACCATTTTCCTTACGTGGACTATGCCTTTATGTCGTTTGAGGAGGATAGCGCGGAGCTGCGCGACTGGGTGCGCCATGTGCAGGAGCTGGGCCCGCGCGTGGCGGTCGCCACGCTTGGCGAGAAGGGAAGCATCGCCTATGACGGTGGGCGCTTCTATGAATGTGGGATCGTGCCGGCCGAGAAGGTTGTCAATACCGTGGGCGCCGGCGACTCGTATATCGCCGGATTCACCAAGGGTGTACTGGATGGGCTTGACGTGCCGGCGTGCATGCATGCCGGTGCCGAGCTTTCGTCCCGAGTCATTGGGTCGTTCGAACCGTACTAGGAACAAAAGCCTGGAAAGGAGTACAAGATGGTAATCGATATGCTGGTCCAGCCCATGCTCTACGGCGAGATCTATACGCCAGGCGACGAGCCAGATGGCTTTGGTTTTTGGGAGCGTGAGTTTGGCATGGGGCACATGGGCCCCATGGACTGGGACGAGCTCGTGGCCGAGATGGATGTCTGCGATGTACGGAAAAGCGTGCTCATGCCGCTCGATGTGACCACGGCGTGCGGCGGGCACTTTGGCACCAACGACCAGGTTGCCGCGCTTGTTGCTGCGCACCCCGATCGTCTATGGGGATTTGCGAGCGTGGACCCGCAGGTGAGTGGCGCCGCCGATGAGCTGGAGCGCGCCTTTACCGAGCTGGGGGCCAAGGGGCTCTGCCTGCATCCGGCAAAGCAGGGTTTTGCGCCCGATGACGCCGTGGCCGAGCCGCTCTACAAGCTCTGTGAGCGCTACAACAAGCCGGTGGTTTTTCATGCCGGTATGTCCTGGGAACCGGGTGCGGAGCTTTCGCGAAGCCACCCGCTTGCGTTTGAGCGCACCATCGCAACGCATCCGGATGTGCGCTTTAACCTGACGCACTTTGGATGGCCCTGGGTGCGCGAGACCGTGGCTATGCTGCTCAAGTATCCCAATTGCTATACGGACGCCTCTATTACCTATATCGATTCGCCCGAAGAAATGATGCAGCGGCTCTTCACCGTCGATATGGGACCGCTGTGGTATGAGCGTGCCCTGTCTCATCAGGTGATGTTTGCCAGCAATACGCCACGCTTCCGCGCCTTCAAGCTCAAGCGGGCGCTTGATACTGTGCCCATGCGCGATGAGGTGCGGGAGAATCTGTATTCCGGTACGGCGCTGCGTTTTCTGAAAGGTGATGAGTGACATGGTGACACTCGAGACATTGAGCTATCTATCGACGGCGCCCGACCAGTTCATCGATATCACAGAAGATGTGCATGCCGCCATCGAGCGTAGTGCGGTGACCGATGGACTGGCAGCGATTATTTTGTCGCATACGACTTGCGGCATCGTGGTGAACGAGGGGCTTCCGTGCGTGGAGACCGATCTCATGGAGACGCTCGATCGCATTGCCCCGCCCGATGCCCCCTATGCGCATGCTCATTTCTTGCCGAGCTATGGTGCCACGGGCAATAACTCCTGTGGTCATATCAAGAGCATGATTTGCGGCAATAGCTGCTTCTTCCCCGTTCAAGACGGCCACATTGTATGTGGCGGGGCCCAGAGCATCTACCTTGCGGAGTTCGATGGACCTCAGAAGCGAAAAGTGTTCGTTGAGGTGCTGGGCGAGTAGCAGTTGATGTCTGTGAGTCGGCGAGCTAAAGGAGATTGACCATGTCGTTTATGGCTTCGATGTTTGGGACCGAGAAACCGGTAATTGGCATGCTGCATCTGCAGCCGCTGCCTGGCGATCCTCTGTATTATCCGGGCGGCAGCGTTTCGCGCGTGATCGATGCCGCCAAGCGCGATCTCGAAGCGCTGCAGTCGGGTGGCGTGGACGGCATTCTGATCACCAATGAGCTATCGATGCCCTACGAGCAGCATGTGTCGGCAGTGACCCTTGCCGCTATGGGGCATGTCATCGGAGCTCTTGCCGCAGATTTCTCGACCCCTTGGGGTGCAGAGGCTATTTATGACGGCGATGCCACGATCGAGCTGTGCGCCGCCGTTGAGGCGCAGTTTACACGCTGCAATTTCTGCGGTGCCTGGGCTGGCGATCTTGGCCTGATCAATCGTGACTTTGCGCACACCATGCGCCGCCGTGCCGCCCTGCGTCTGGATGACCTAAAGATGTTCCATTTCATCACAAGCGAGGGCGAGGTGTACCTTAACGACCGATCGACTCCCGATATTGCCGATTCGCTGGTATTCAACTGCCTACCCGACGCCCTTGTTATTGGCGGGTCTGCTGCCGGGCGCGGCGCTTCGGGCGAGCTTGCCGACGAGGTGCGCGTCCGTGTTGGCGATGTGCCGGTGGTATGTGGAACGGGATGTCGCGAGAATACCGTTGCAGACGTGTTTTCGCATTATGATGGCGCGTTTGTCGGTACCTGCCTCAAGCGAGACGGCAAGCTCGACGCCCCTGTCGAAGCCGAACGGGTCGCGCGGTTCATGGCTGCCGCCCGTGCCGCGAGAGGGGAGTGAGCGGCATGCCGTACTATCTTGGCATCGACATTGGAACGAGTGCGTCCAAGGGCGTGTTAATTGATGCGGAGTGTCGAATTGTGGCGCAGGCATCTTGCCAACATGAAACCGAGAACCCTCAGGATGGTTGGTATCAGCACGATACAGAAGCGATTTGGTGGGGTGATTTTTGCCGGCTGTCTCGCGAGCTTATCGAGTGCGCGGGCATCGAGGCGAGCCAGATCCGCTGCGTAGGGTTGTCGGCTTTGGGCTGTGATTGCGTGCCAGTCGATGAAGATTGCCACGCCTTGGCTCCGGCAATTCTCTACGGGGTCGATGCTCGCTCGAAGCCGCAGATTGACGAGCTTCTTTCCGAATATGGTCCCGATCGCGCTCGCCAGCTCTTTGGACACGATCCGTGTTCGTCGGATATCGCCCCTAAGGTCCTTTGGTTTAAGGAGAATATGCCCGAGGTCCATGAGCGGGCGGCGAAGTTTCTTACGGCTTCGTCCTATCTATGCGCCAAGCTTACCGGCAGGTTTACGATCGACCGTTACCTTGCCGAGGATTTCCTTCCCTTATACGATCGTGAGACGTGGCAGGTTAATGAGCGCGGGTGCGCGCGGTTCTGCCGTCCCGACCAGATGGCCGAAGTCATGGCGGCGACCGATATCGCCGGCGTAATCACGGATCGGGCGGCGGTTGAAACCGGTCTTGCGAGGGATACGCCGGTGCTTGTCGGAACAGGCGATTCGGGCGCCGAGGCGATTTCTACTGGAGTGTTCTGCCCCGGGGACATGATGGTGCAACTCGGGAGCACGGCCTACTTTATCTATTTGGCGGACCATATGGTCGATGACGCTCGTCTATGGCCAGGGACATTCATCATCCCCGGAACCTACGGCATCTGCGCCGGGACCAATACAGCAGGTGCGTTGACGGCGTGGTTGCGACGCGAGTTGTACCGCGATGTCATGGATGCCGAACACTCCGGCGGCCCCGATGCCTATGAGGTCATGGCGCACGATGCCGGGCAGGTAGGTCCTGGAGCAGATGGCCTGCTGTGTCTTCCATACTTTGCGGGCGAGCGCACCCCGCTCAACGATCCCGAGGCGCGTGGCGTGTTCTTCGGTCTGACCGAAAGGCATGCCCGGGGCCATATGGTCCGCGCGGCTTTGGAAGGGATCGCCTACACTGTTGCGGCTCATGTCGACATCATCGAGCGCGAGCACGGGCTTCCCATCGAGCGCATCATGCTCGTGGGCGGCGGAACTAAGAATCCGGTATGGATGCAGGCGATTGCCGATGTCTGCGGTCGTGAGGTCTCGGTTGCGAAGGTTACGGTGGGCGCATGTTTTGGCGATGCTCTTATGGCGGCACTTGCTGGCGGCGCCTATTCATCATGGGGTGAGCTTGCCCGGGTTCTTGGGGTCGCGCAAACGATCGAGCCTGATATGGACGCTCATGAGCTGTACGCATCGCGCCGCCGTATCTTTGATGAGCTATATGCGCGAAATTGCGACCTTATGCACGAGCTAGTATAGCGCCGCCGAATTGCCCCACGCTCTTATGGGGGCTGCGTTGTGCGATTCGCATGTCCCTTGAGGGTCGTGGGCAAAAAATGCCAAATATGAGTACTGTCACAAATTTAGTAGCAGCAAAATTTGGCTCTTGAGGTCCAAGTTGAGTGTCTGCGGACAACTTAAAGCCGTCTAATATGTCCCTGGGTATGCTAAAACGACCTGATAATGAACAGTTGTACATTATCAGGTCGTTGTTTTGGTGCAAAATAATGTGACCAGTTTTACAACAGTGGTAGCGCGCAGAGATGTGGTGTAAGAGGCGGGGCATGCCCCGCCTCTTCTCTTTACGGGCTTTAGCCTGTGCGGGGCGCGCAGCGCGCCGCATCAGAAACCACCCGCTATGCGGGTGGGGCCAAACGGCTTTACAAAGCCGCCCCCTCGCCGGACACTTGCGATTGTTCAGGCCGCAAGGAATCCGAGTCGAGAGGGCGGTGGTGGCGTATGGCCCAGAAGGCCTACAGCCTGTCGCACACGAAGTGGATGTGCAAGTACCACGTCGTGTTCACGCCGAAGTATAGGCGCAAAGTGATCTACAACCAAATAAGGTCCGACCTTGGGGAGATCTTCAGGAAGCTCTGCCAGTACAAGGGGATCGAGATCATCGAGGGGCACCTGATGCCCGACCACGTGCACGTGCTGCTGGCGATACCGCCGAAGTACAGCGTCTCGAGCGTGATGGGCTACCTGAAGGGGAAGAGCTCGCTGATGATATTCGACAGGCACGCCAACCTCAAGTACAAGTTCGGCAACAGGAAGTTCTGGGCGGAGGGCTACTACGTGTCCACCGTCGGCCTGAACGAGGCCACCATCGCGAAGTACATCCGGGAGCAGGAGAAGGCCGACATCGCGATCGACCGGCTGAGCGTCAAGGAGTACGAGGACCCCTTCGGCAGGGGGCCGGGGCGTAAATAGCGCCGGTTTGACCGGCCCGCCACGGGTCAATCTGCAGTGCGGCCCGAACCCCGTGAGGGCCGGCGCCTTTAGACGCGTGCCGGAAATCCAAAGGTTATACCCTAAGAGCAAACCACCCCTTTTAGGGGTGGTTTTGATTCTTGAAAGGGAGGGGACACCGCCTAGAATTCGTCGTTGGAGTAATGAAGGTGACGAATGGAAGGAAAGGCGATGCCCCAAGAAGAGAGTGTACTGCGCCTCGGCCGCGACGAGGCCCTCGAGGCGGCGAGGCTTTGGCAGGAGTGCGGCGACGCGCGCGAGTTCGCGTGCAGGGTGCTGGGCGGCGTGATGAACGCGCTGATGGACTCCGAGGCCCATCAGATGTGCGGCGCGGGCCGCAACGAGCGCAGCGACGGCAGGGAGAACAGCCGCAACGGCTACCGCCCCAGGTCGCTCAAGACCGCCGTGGGCGACGTGGAGCTCGAGATACCCAAGCTCAGGCACGGCACCTACTACCCCGAGGGCATGCTCGCGCGATGGTCGCGCGTCGACACCTCGGTGGCCGCCATCGTGCAGGAGATGTACGTGTGCGGCGTGTCCACCCGCAAGGTCGAGCGCGTGGCGTCCAGGCTGGGCATATCCTCGCTGTCGAGCTCGGAGGTCTCGAGCCTCTGCTCCGACCTCGACGCCGAGGTGGCGGAGTTCCGCCGCCGCGACCTGTCGGGCACGCCGTGCTGCTACCTGTGGCTCGACGCCACCTACATGAGCTGCAGGGTCGGCTCGTCGGTCGTCTCGCAGGGCGTCGTGACCGCGATCGGGCTGGGCGCCGACGGGCGCAAGCACTTCCTGGGCTGCGACGTGGTCGACACCGAGAGCGAGGACTCCTGGGCGGCATTCCTCGGCGGGCTGCGCGAGCGCGGGCTGGCCGGCGTTCGCCTCGTGGTCTCCGACAGCCACGCCGGGCTCGTGGCCGCCGTCTCGCGCCTGTTCCAGGGCTGCGCCTGGCAGCGCTGCGTGACGCACCTGCAGCGCAACCTCCAGAGCGCCTGCTCGGGCAGGCCCGAGGACTCCAAGGCGGCCGTCAGGGACCTCGTGCACGCCGCGGTCTACCAGGACGACCCCGACCTCGCGCGCTGCGTGTGGGCCGAGGCGGCGCCCTGGGTGGCGTCGGTGTCCGCCAGGGCCGGCGAGGTCTTCGAGCAGGCCGAGGACTCCGCGCTGGCGTTCACGGCCTTCCCCAGGGCGCACTGGGCCAAGCTCCGCACCAACAACGTCCAGGAGCGCGCCAACCGCGAGATCAAGCGCCGCTACAGGGTCGTGCAGTCCTTCCCCTCGAGGGAGTCGATGCTGCGCCTGACGTGCGCGAGCCTCATGGAGACCGAGGGGCAGTGGTCCCAGCAGCGCGTGTTCTCCGAGGCCTCGGCCGCCGAGGGCTTCGCCGAGCCCGCGGACAGGCCGGCCCCGACAGAGGGGAGGCGCCGCGCGCTCGGGCGGCGCGCCAGGGAGATAGTGGACGAGATAGTCGAGAAGCGCGGTCTCAAGAAGGAGTAACATCGGGACTTGCAGCGACGGACCTCAGGACACTCTTACACCACGTCTGCGCGCGCGACCCATTTTGACTTGCTATCTGGCCTTATTAGTCCAAAATTGCTGCTACCAAATCGGTAACAGTACTCATATTTGATGTTTTTTGCCCACCGAGGTCAGCGGAAGTCGAAAATGGAGTGGGAATTTTCCAGGACGACCGACTTGATGCTCTCCTCGGGGCAGTTTTTAAGCGCAGCAATGACCTCGGATACTCTTATGAGTGAATCGACGAGCTGTCGCGCGGATGTTTCCGCGTCTGGTTCGGCCGGCGCGTCGGTTTCGAGTAGCAAGCGATCAAGTGGAATCTGTCGCGCGTATTCGCGCCCACGTTTGGTCGCAAGCATGCGTTCATTCACGGAAAAGTAGCAGCCCGCAATGCGTGCGCGGACAAACTCATCTGAGGTGCCGCTAAACCAGTGGAAGATAATGGTGGGGGAGTTGGGGACGTCCTTTAGAAGGTCGTTCGACTCCAAAGTGTCCAAAGTTGCTCCCGCCGCGCGAACGGCGTGAATGGATAGAACGCGTCCAGGTAGCGGGGACTGCGATAACGTTCGGCATAGCCGTTCAAATGCCTGCGTCTGGTTTCCCTCGGTGCCTGCAAAGCGTGGCGAGAAATCGAGCCCGACCTCGCCGATAAACCGTTCCCGGATGGCGAGTTCACAAAGCAGGCCGACCTCGGCGGTTCCGCATCGGCCGTCGGCAATCCACCAGGGGTGGAGGCCCACCCCTGCAATAACGTTGGGACTACTGCTGGCGCGTTCGGATGCTGACGCGAAATCGCGTGGATCGACGCCGCAATCAAAGAGCTCCAGTCCCATCGCTGCGGCTTCGTGGGCAACGGTGTTCGGGCTGGCCATCAGGTCGAGGTGACAGTGAGCATCAAAGGACTGCAGCTTCATCGCGGTGTGCCTTGCTAGTCCAGGCGCTGGCCGTCGGCGCGAACGCGCTCGGTACCGCGTCCACTGATCTTGCGAATAACCTCGCCGGCAATCATCTGGCCCATGATGGGCGGCATAAAGCTGGCGGTTCCGAGCTCGGTGCGCTCGTGGATGTTGGAGGGGTCACGGCGCTGAGTCTTGACCGACTCCTCGCAGCTAAATAGAACGTGCAGGCTCTTGATGCCACGTTTTTTGCACTCTTTACGCATGATACGGCTCATGGGGTCGCGCACCGTGTCAAAGATATCGGCGAAGCGCAGGCATTCGGGATGCAGCTTGTTGCCGCCGCCCATGGAGCTCACCAGGCGAATGTCGTGGTCCTGAGCATACTTGGCGACGGTGAGCTTGGCCGAGATGGTATCGATGGCGTCGATAACGTAGTCGAGCGTGCCACCTGTCTGCTCCAGAACGCTCGCGAAGAATTCGTCGATGTTGTCGCTCAGCAGGTATTCGGTGCGCTTGATGACGGTGGCGGCAGGGTTGATGTCATGGATCATGGCCTCCATGACGTCGACTTTACGCTTGCCGATGGTGCTGTGAAACGCGATGGCCTGACGGTTGATATTGCTGGGCGCAATGATGTCTTTATCCAGAATTACGAAATGGCCGATGCCGCCGCGGGCGAGCGCTTCGCAGCAGTTAGAGCCCACGCCGCCGCAGCCGAGCACCAACACCGTGGCGTCGGCGAGCTTGTCGAGCGCCTCGCGCCCCATGATGATCTCGAGCTTGGTGTCGCGCGTCTCGACGGGAGCGGCGGCTGCGGTTTCGGTCATAGATATCCTCCGATGGGGAAGTAATTAACGTAATTGGCTATCGCCATTATAGGTATTATTCTGCCTCCATTTGAGGCCTTGGGGCATGTTGAAATGAAGCGGGGATTCGCATAAGATTGAAGCAGATGGCACCCGTGGCCGCGGGTTGGCCAACTCCGAAACACGTTTATGGCGTGAGAAGTGGCCGTCTTCGCATTACGCGGGGGCGGCTATTTCATTCGACCTCCAATGTGGATGCCGAGCTCCACAGCCGCGATTACAAGCAATAACAACGTCAGGACATCGTCAATACTCATAGTCCATCTCCTTCTCTGGTAGAGGGGAGCTGGCCCATCTGCTTCTAACGGTATTGTAACTAAAAGCGAACGAGTGTTCTATGGCTATTGCTGAATTAGATAATTAGACAAACATCTAAATATCGAGTATAGTGTGCGCGTCATGAGAGATGATGAGAGGAGGTCTTATGCCGGGAGAGGGTTTTAAGGCGCTTGCCGATCCAACGCGACGGCGCATTTTGGAGTTGCTGCGCGAGGGCAATTGCACGGCGGGGGAGCTTGCCGAGCATTTCGATATCAGTAAGCCGTCGCTGAGCCATCACTTGGCGACGCTCAAAAACGCCGGGTTGGTGACCGACGAGCGCCATGGCCAAAACATCGTATACAGCTTAAACACCACCGTCATGCAGGATTTGATTGGCTGGTTTATGGGCTTTACAAACACGGAAGGTGATAAGGATGAATAACGAAAACAAGGGCATTCACCCCACGGGGGTATCGTCGCGCGTGTGGATTGCGCTGGTCGCTCTGTGCGTCGCCAATGTCGTAGCGCACCTCATGGTGATGCCGAGCTTGCCTGCGCAGATTCCCACGCACTGGGGCGCGAACGGCGCCGTCGACGGTTGGGGTCCTAGCTGGATGGCCTCCGCGCTCGGCGTGCTGCCTCTGGCGCTTCTCGCAATGTTCTGCGTGGTGCCGCGCATCGACCCCAAAGGTGAGGCATATCGAACCTCGGGCAAGTTCTATCAGGGCTTCGTAATCGCCTTCACCTTGTTCATGTGCGCCATAAGCTGGCTGGGAGAGCTTACGGTCTGGGGCGTGGTGCCGGCGGTTGGTTCGGTCAACGTGCTGATTTCCGGTGCTATCGGTTTGCTGTTCATCGGCGTAGGCAACTACTTGCCGCGTGTGAAGCAGAACTATACGCTCGGTATCAAGACACCTTGGGCGCTTGCCGATCCCGAGAACTGGCGCCGTACGCAGCGTTTTGGCGGCGCCTGCTTTATGGTGCTGGGTATTGGCCTGATTGTGATGGGCGTGGCAGGCAGCGTGCTTTCGAGTGAAGTCGTCGCCGCGGTGATTGCGGTTCTGGCGTTTGGTTCGGTCGGAGCCGTCTACGCCTACTCGTATCTGCTGTGGCGCAAATCGCAGCGAGCCGCTCGTTAAGGTTGCGGAAAACTAGCGTACGCAGTTCATAGTATGTTCCGGGGGACTTTTCCCAGGTAGTATTAAGGGGTATGGGCAACCATGCCCCTTTTTTCGTTAAGTTTCAGAGCTGGTTTCCTCATTTCGTTTCCACTAAAGCGAATCAATAATAGAGAAACAGCAGGTAGAAAGGATAAAACAGGCAAATGGCAGAGTTTATCTACCAGATGTATCAGGCTCGTAAGGCCCATGGCGACAAGGTAATCCTTGACGACGTGACCCTGAGCTTCTACCCCGGTGCCAAGATCGGCGTTGTGGGTCCCAACGGCATGGGCAAGTCGACCCTGCTCAAGATCATGGCCGGCATCGAGGAGGTCTCCAACGGTGATGCCAAGCTCACCCCCGGCTACACCGTGGGCATCCTGCAGCAGGAGCCGCCGCTCGACGACGACAAGACCGTCATCGAGAACGTGCGCATGGCATTTGGCGACATGATCGCCAAGGTCGATCGCTTCAACAAGATCGGCGAGGAGATGTGCGACCCGGACTGCGACATGGATGCCCTCATGGCCGAGATGGGCAAGCTCCAGGACGAGATCGACGCCGCCGACGGCTGGGATATCGATTCCAAGCTCGGCCAGGCCATGGACGCCCTGCAGCTGCCCGATTCCGACATGCCGGTCAACGTGCTTTCCGGCGGCGAGCGCCGTCGCGTGGCCCTGTGCAAGCTGCTGCTCGAGGCTCCCGACCTGCTGCTGCTCGATGAGCCCACCAACCACCTGGACGCTGAGTCGATCCTGTGGCTCGAGCACTTCCTGCACAACTATCAGGGCGCGGTGCTTGCCGTCACACACGATCGCTACTTCTTGGATAACGTTGCCGAGTGGATCTGCGAGGTCGACCGTGGTCACCTCTATCCCTACAAGGGCAATTACTCCACGTATCTGGAGACCAAGGCCGCGCGTATCGAGGCGCAGGGCAACCGCGACGCCAAACTCGCCAAGCGCATGGAGGCCGAGCTCGAGTGGGTGCGCAGCTCGCCCAAGGCCCGCCAGGCCAAGAACAAGGCCCGTCTGGCTCGCTACGAGGAGATGGAGGCCGAGGCCCGCGCAAGTCAGAAGCTCGACTGGACCGACATCCGCATCCCTGTGGGCCCGCGTCTGGGCAACAAGGTGCTCGAGGCTCATCACCTGCACAAGGAGTTCGATGGCCGTGTGCTCATCGACGACCTATCGTTCACCCTGCCGCGCAACGGCATCGTGGGCGTCATCGGCCCCAACGGCGTCGGTAAGACCACGCTGTTCAAGACGATTGTGGGTTTGGAGCCGCTGACTTCGGGCGAGCTCGAGGTGGGCGAGACCGTCAAGATTTCTTACGTCGACCAGAACCGTTCCGGCATCGACCCCGATAAGAACCTATGGGAGGTCGTCTCGGACGGCCTGGATCACATGATGGTCGGCGAGACCGAGGTCCCCAGCCGCGCGTACGTGGCGAGCTTTGGCTTTAAGGGCCAGGACCAGCAGAAGCGCGCCGGCGTACTCTCCGGTGGCGAGCGCAACCGTCTGAACCTGGCACTCACGCTCAAGCAGGGCGGCAACCTGCTGCTCCTCGACGAGCCCACCAACGATCTCGATGTCGAGACGCTGTCCTCGCTCGAGGCGGCGCTGCTCGAGTTCCCGGGCTGCTCGGTGGTCATTAGCCACGACCGTATGTTCCTGGACCGCGTCGCCACGCACATTCTGGCGTGGGAGGGCACCGACGAGAATCCGGGCAACTGGTATTGGTTCGAGGGCAACTTCGAGGCCTATCAGGCCAACCGCATCGAGCGCCTGGGCGAGGACGCAGCCCAGCCGCATCGTATTCACCGCAAACTCACGCGTGACTAGATCGTTACGCGGTTTTCCAAACCGCGTAACTGCTCGACGCTGCGCGGGCCACAAGCACCCCATCTTGCCGTTCAAGCCGTCGCTCGCGTACCGAAGTACGCGTCGCTCCTCTTTCACGGCAACCTGGGGCACTTGCGGCCCGCTCGCTGTTGGTTGCGCAACATCAACAAATAAAAACGGCTCAAATCCTGATTTGGATTTGAGCCGTTTGTCGTTAATGCTCGGGTTCTTCGACTTTATCGATGGCCCAGGCGGCTCCGAGGCCGCCGGTGGTGTTGCGGCGGATGCGCACGGTGACTTCGTGGCGCTCGCCGGCCTGCGTGTAGTGCAGGGGGAAGCTTGCGCGGTTTCGCGCGGCCTCGATGGTACCGCGCTCGCGGGCGATCCAGTAGTACTCGCCGACGATGCCGAGCGTGTCGGCGCCGTAGGGGAGATAGGTCGACAGCTGGTGCAGAAGCGGGCCGGGGCAGAAGACCTCGGTTGCGAAATCGATGGGGAAGTCCTTGGGGATGGTCGGTGCTGCGGGTGCGGGGGCCGGTGCTGCAGCGGGGGCCGGAGACGGTGCCGGTGCGGGAATTTGGTCGCAAACAGCGGCGGGCACGGATTCGATGACGGGTGCGGGCTCCGGCGTCGCTTCCGGCTTGATCGTGGAATCTGCGGGCTCCAGCGTCGTCTTCGGCTTGGTTGTGGAATCTGCGGGCTTCACGGTGACGGGCGCGTCTGCAACTGCGGTTTCAACCTCAACCTGCGTCGCGTTCTCGTTCTCGACGCTCGACTTTGCCTCGATGGGCGTGGATGCCATGGTGGTGATGCCGGCGTTGGCGTTCTCGGGGTCATAGACGACCGTGAGCGAGATGGCGGGCTGCGGCGTCTCGGGCTCCGGCGCCGACTCGGTAGCGTCTTGATCTGCGGGCTCGTCGGACTGATCGTCTTCGGCCTCGTTGCCAAAGACATCGCTGTTTTGGAACGCAGACGTCTCGGTTTGGTCAGCAGCTTCTTCGGTTGTCGACTTGGGAGCCTCGTTGAGCTCCACAGTGGCTTCCTGCTTGGATATGACTTTGGGATCGGTCATGGCGGCGATTTCGGTTTCGGCTTCTGCCGTTACCTCAATAGCGACTTCGATCTCTGTCTCGGGCTCGGATTCCGGCACGGCTTCAACCATGGCTTCGGGCTCGGGACGCTTAACGTGCTTGGGACGCACGGCCTTGAGGTCCTTCTCACCGCGCTTTTTCTTTTTGTAGGACTGCTTAGCGCCCTTGGCTGCCTTGGGCTTGTCCTCGCCCTTGGCAAGGGCGGCATCCCAAGCCTCGTTGGCGATGACGGTGGCGTACAGGCGGCCGCCCTTAAAGACAGTCAGTTTAATGCAGTCGTCGAGTTCCTCGAGCAACTCGCGCGTGGACTCAAAGCCCAGGTCATAAGCGGTCATGTCGCCTGCGGCGAGCGCCTCCTCGACCTGTGTCATAAACGTTTGCTTGCCGCACCCAATCGCGTCGCGCAGCAGGCGATACAGATAGATGTGGTTGCCCAGCGAAAGCATGGGCCTAACTATTGTCTTGCTCATGGCAAATCTCCTCTTTACACATGTAAAGCATCTTACCATCGCATGGCGTTCGCCATGGCGGCGCCCAAGGCAAACGGGCGCGAACCGCTTTCGATTCGCGCCCGTTGTACAGGTCGGTTATCTATGAGAGACAAATGTGCTTAGTTGCCCGATGCCGTGCCTTGGCTCGAGTTGTCAGATGCCGTGCCGGACGCGGTTCCGCTCGAGCTGTTGGTGTTGCTACTGTCTGCTGAGCCCGTTCCCGACGTGGTGTCGCTCGTCTGGCCGCCCGTGCTTGGCTGTGAACCGTCAGTCGTTTGGCTTGAGTCGGTCGTGCCGGACGGCGTGCCACTGTTGGCCGTAGAGGAATCGGTGCCCTGCGATTGGTTTTGGGTGTTCGAGGACGAATTGGCAGAGGTAGGACTGTCTTGCGTGCCGTCCGCCTGTGCCTGCTGATCTTGCGACTGGGTGTCGCCATTTGCATCGCTCTCGGTCGTGCGCGACGACAGGATTGGCTCGGGACGCTCGCCCAGACCCTCACCGGCAGTGGTGATAAGGATGGCACCGGCGCAGGCGATGACCGCGACGATGGCGATAGCGATCGAGAAGACGATGACCTTCTTTTGCGTCTGGCTGCGCTCTGCCGCCGCCTTGGCGCGCAGGCTGTTGGGGGCGACGCGCGCCGTGGTCGCGCGTCCCGCAACCTGGCGCATCTCCTGCGTGGTCGCGGCGCCACCTAGGTGCTCCTCGACATCGGGCTCAACGGGCTCGTAGGCGCCGGCAGGGTAGTCGACAGCGGCATGCGTGCCCTTGATTGCTTCGGCGCTGGCAGAGATAAAGTGGCGGTAGACCTGCGAGGACACAACGGTGATGACCGAGCTCACAGCGGCACCGATCACCGATCCGGCGATACCGATCTTGGAGGCAAGCGCGACGCTCGTGGCGGCAGCTGCGGCGCCGGCGATGATCTGGGGAATGGAAATGTCGTCAAACAGGCCCTTTTTGGGCGCGATGGCCATGGTCTGTCCGATGGAATGGTTCTCGTGCACGCCGTTGTTGAGCGATGCCGGCGTCATGACGCGCGTGCGCGGCGCGTCGGTGTACTTGGTTGTCATACGGGGTCCTCCCGGTGTAAATCTGCTTCGTTTCGTGTAGCCATCAGGGTACCCACCAGATGTGAATCGTACGTGACATTTAACAGATACCATCAACTCATCAATAGCTCACCAAGTTGGTGGGATGCGGTTGCACCCGGCGGTTGAACTACAATAGGGCTTGCTAATTGTTGTGAATGGCGTCTACGCACGGGAGCATTCTTATGAATCTTCACCTTTCTCAGTCTGATGGCTTTTTGCGTGTGGCGGCGGCGTCGCCGCAGATTCGCGTCGCCGATGTCGAGGGCAATGCCGAGGTTGCGCTGGCGGCTGTTCGCGATGCTGCCGAGCGCGGCGTTCGCGCGTTGGTGCTGCCCGAGCTCAATCTGACCGGCTATACCGCGGCCGATCTGTTCCATAACCGCACATTACTGCATGCCTGCGAGGCTGCTTTGGTGCATATCCTCGATGAGACTCGTGAGCTGCCGATTGTCTTTACCATCGGTCTTCCCGTTGCAGTTGCCGAGAATATCTACAACTGCGCCGCCGTGTGCTGCGCGGGCGAGCTTTTGGGCCTCACGGCCAAGAAGTATCTGCCCAACTATGGCGAGTTCTATGAGCGCCGTTGGTTTGCTCCGGCGCCTGCGGATCCCGTGTGGGTTGAATTTGCCGGTCAGGGTCCGGTCCCGCTGGGTTCGGGGCTTGTCTACCGCTGCTGTGATGAGGGTGCTGAGGACCTGGTGCTGGGCGTCGAGGTCTGTGAGGACCTGTGGGTACCTGCGCCGCCCTCGACCGAGATGGCGCTTGCCGGTGCCACGGTGATTCTCAACCCCTCCGCTTCCGACGAGATCATCGGTAAGGCAGATTACCGACGCAGCCTCATATCCAACCAGAGCGCGCGCCTGTACTGCGCCTATGCCTATGCGGACGCGAGTGAGGGCGAGTCCACGACCGATATGGTCTTTGCGGGCGAGAACCTCGTCTATGAAAACGGATCTAAGCTCGCCGCCACGAAGCTCCTCACCTGCGATATGGCGGTGGCCGATGTCGATCTTGACCGCCTGGTTGCCGAGCGCCGTCGCTCGACGACGTGGACGCGCGCGGACGATGCGCCGGAGGCCACGACCGTTGAGTTTTCGTTTGAGGGCGTGCTGGCCAAAGAGCCTGTCCTGCGCGATGCCTGCGATATCGACCGTGTCTTCCCCCGCGCGCCTTTTGTGCCGGCCGACCACGGCGACCTGGCCGAGCGTTGCGAGACCATCCTCGATCTACAAACCGCCGGCCTCAAGACCCGCCTTGCCCACACGGGCACCAAGGCTGCGGTCATCGGCCTTTCGGGTGGCTTGGACTCCACGCTGGCACTGCTTGTGACCGTGCGTGCCTTCGATGCGCTGGGGCTGCCGCGCACGGGTATCACGGCGGTTTCCATGCCCGGCTTTGGCACGACGCATCGTACCAAGTCGAATGCCGAGTCGCTTGCCCGCGACCTGGGCGTGAGCTTCCGCGAGGTTTCGATTCACGCGGCCGTGGAGCAGCACTTCAAGGACATTGAGCACGATCCGGCCGTGCAGGACGTGACCTACGAGAACAGCCAGGCCCGCGAGCGTACGCAGATTCTGATGGATCTGGCCAACCAGGCTGGCGGTTTTGTCATCGGCACGGGCGACCTGTCGGAGCTGGCGCTCGGCTGGGCTACCTATAACGGCGACCACATGAGCATGTACGCCGTCAACGCGAGCGTGCCCAAGACGCTTGTGCGCCATCTGGTGCACTATGCGGCCGATGTCTTTGGCGGGCGTATTGCCGAGGTCTTGCTCGACATCCTCGATACGCCGGTGTCCCCCGAGCTTCTGCCGCCCACGGGCGATGGCGAGATTGCGCAGAAGACTGAGGATTTGGTGGGCCCGTATGAGCTGCACGACTACTTCCTCTACTACCTGCTGCGTTTTGGTTTTGAGCCGGGCAAGATCTACCGCATGGCGCTCAAGAGCTTCGAGGGCGTCTACGACGAGGCTACCATCCACACGTGGCTGCGTACGTTCTATCGTCGCTTCTTTGCCCAGCAGTTTAAGCGCAGCTGCCTGCCCGATGGTCCCAAGGTGGGCTCGGTGACGCTCAGCCCGCGCGGCGATTGGCGTATGCCGAGTGACGCCAGCTCGCGTTTGTGGCTTGCGCAGATCGACGCGCTCAATGCAATTGACTAAGGTTGGCCAAATTGAACCAATACGGGGTTTGTAAGCGTTACACTTTTGCAATCTGATGGCCCGTATCGCGCGGCGCTCTTGTCGGAGCGCCGCGTTTTTCATATCGAAAGGTGGCACCATGCAGGCATCGCAGCGTCTCGACCGCTTTGGCGCGGAGGTCTTCGCCTCGCTCAACAACAAACTGCTTGCGCTGAAGGCTCAGGGCAAGACCATTTACAACATGAGCGTGGGAACGCCCGACTTTAAGCCGTACAACCACGTGGTCGAGGCGCTCACGCAAGCAGCCCAAGATCCCGAGATGTGGAAGTATGCCCTGCGCGACCTGCTCGAGCTCAAGCAAGCCGTGTGCGATTACTATGAGCGCCGCTTCGGCGTTTCGGGCATTACGCCGTCCATGGTGCAGTCGTGCAACGGCACGCAGGAGGGCGTGGGTCATTTGGGCCTGGCCCTGCTCGATCCGGGCGATACTATCCTGGTGCCCGATCCGTGCTACCCGGTCTTCGAGGCGGGCGCCAAAATCGCCGATGCCAAACTCGAGTACTATCCGTTGGTTGCCGAGCACAATTACCTGCCCTATGTGGCGGGCATCGATCCCGAGGTTGCCGATCGTGCCAAGTATATGATCGTGTCGCTGCCCGCGAACCCGGTGGGCTCGGTGGGCACGCCCGAGATCTACGAGGAGATCATCGCTTTTGCACGCGAGCACGACCTGCTCATCGTTCACGACAACGCATACTCCGACATCGTGTTTGACGGCGAGCCCGGCGGCAGCTTCTTGCAGTATCCCGGTGCGCTCGAGGTGGGCGTCGAGTTCTTCTCGCTTTCCAAGTCGTTTAACGTCACCGGTGCCCGTATCGGCTTTTTGGTCGGCCGAGAGGACGTGGTCTCTGCCTTTGCCAAGCTGCGCAGCCAGATTGACTTTGGCATGTTCTTCCCGATCCAGAAGGCCGCCATCGCCTGCCTGAAAGGTCCGCGCGATGAAGTCGAGGCGCAGCGTCTGAAGTACCAGGAGCGCCGCGACGCCCTGTGCGACGGTCTTGAGGGCCTGGGCTGGGAGCGTCCCAACGCGCATGGCTCTATGTTTGTGTGGGCCAAGCTTCCCGGTGGTCGCACCGATTCCATGGCGTTTTGCGAGGAGCTCATGGAGAAGGCCGGCGTTGTGGTGACGCCGGGCGCGAGCTTTGGTCCTTCGGGCGAGGGGCACGTGCGCATGGCGCTGGTTCTGCCACCCGATCAGATTGCTTTGGCTGTCGAGGCCATTCGCGAGGCGGGCCTGTATTAGAAAGCTATTTCGCCTCGTCAATAGCTCGAAACCGATTTCGTGCAGTTATTTTACGAATCCTGCAAACAATTTCGGTAAACGGTCGATTTTTGGCTGCGAATAGGAGCATAATCAAAGTCCCGATTGGATGTATTGGGATTACGGCAAGCCGCTCGGGTCGTTCCCGGGCGGCTTGTTTGTGGAGTGAGATGGGAGTTTCTAATGGTTAACGAGAAGAAGGTCGCTATTGTCGGCTGCGGTTTCGTCGGTTCGTCTTCGGCGTTCGCGCTGATGCAGAGTGGTCTGTTCTCCGAGATGGTCCTCATCGACGTGGACAAGAACCGCGCCGAGGGTGAGGCCCTGGATATCGCGCACGGCATGACGTTTGCCGAGCCGATGAAGATCTATGCCGGCGATTATTCCGATGTCGCCGACGCCGCCATGATCGTCGTCACCGCTGGCGCTGCCCAGAAGCCCGGTGAGACCCGCCTGGACCTGGTCAACAAGAACGTCAATATCTTTAAGTCCATTATCCCCGAGATTAAGAAGTCTGGCTTTGACGGCATTCTGCTCATCGTCTCCAACCCGGTCGATGTTCTGACCTATGCCGCCATCAAGATGTCCGGCCTGCCCGAGGGCCATGTCATCGGCTCCGGCACCGTGCTCGACACTGGCCGTCTGCAGCAGATGCTTGGTGCCCACGTCGAGGTTGACCCGCGCGATGTCCAGGCCTATGTCATGGGCGAGCACGGCGACTCCGAGTTTGTCGCTTGGTCCAGCGCTCAGGTTGCTGGCGTTCCGCTGAACACCTTCTGCGAGCTTCACGGTCATCTGGAGCACGAGGCTGCCGAGAAGCGTATCGCCGAGGACGTCAAGAACTCCGCCTACACCATCATCGAGAAGAAGCACGCTACCTACTATGGCGTTGCCATGGCCGTCAAGCGCATCTGCACTGCCGTCATGCGCGATGAGCAGACCGTTCTGCCTGTCTCCTCGCTCATGGTGGGCGAGTATGGCCTGTCCGATCTGGCCATCTCCATGCCGACGGTCGTTGGCCGCGACGGCGTCGTCTGCCGCGTACCCGTGCCGCTGAACGATGACGAGCAGCATGAGCTCACCGCCTCCGCCAAGGCCCTCAAGGATATCATCGACAGCGTCGACTTCTCCTGCTAAATCCGGCTCGTTTGCCAGCAAGCTACAATGAAGGCGCTCAGGCCCCACGGCCCGGGCGCCTTTTTTTGCATTTGGGTCAGGTTTGTTTGCACCAAAAGGGGCGCGATTGGTGCAAACGAACCTGACCCCAATGCACCATTGTTGATGGGAGGGCCATGTCGGATTCGCCTAACTTTTTGACCTATGCCCAGACGGCGTTTGATTCGTTTGAGGAGCGGACGTTCTGCGCGGTGGACAGCCTGGTGTTTGCATGGCTGTCGTATTTGCGCTTGCCGGGGGATATGCTGGAGCTTGCCGGCTGGCAGGGACTGGACGTGCGCGAGCTTCTGCGCGCGGAGTGCTACCCGGAGATGATTGGCGACCTGTGGGATCCGGAGGGGAGCCGTGCCTTACTGGAGGCTGTGGCGGCAAGCCCTCGCTACCGTGGCGTGCGCGTGTGCGGTTATCGTGCCGTGAACGATGTGGCAACGACGGAGCAGTTTGCGGCCATGACGTTCCGATTCCCGGCGGGATTTAGCTACCTTTCCTTCCGCGGGACCGACAGTACGATCGTGGGCTGGAAAGAGGACTTTAACATGGCTTTCCGGTGTCCTGTGCCGGCCCAGGAATCTGCGGCGCGCTATGTGGACGAGGCGGTGGCCGCGATTGATGGTCCGCTCTTGTGCGGAGGCCATTCCAAGGGCGGAAACTTGGCGGTGTATGGCGCGGCGATGCGCTCTGACGCTGCTGGCGACCGGATCGAACGGGTCTTCTCCCACGATGGCCCCGGCTTTGTCGAGGAGTTCCTGAGCGGTGACGCCTTCGCAGGTCTTTCCGGCCGCATCGACAAGACCCTGCCCCAGTCTTCGATTTTCGGCATGATGTTCGAGACGCAGGAAGATTACGCCATTGTCGAGAGCACCGAATTCAGTCTGCTGCAGCACAATCCCTTTAGCTGGGTCGTTGACGACTACGACTTTGTGTATTGCGAGCGTCTGTCTGCCGGCGCTCGATACGTCGATAGCTCTATTCGCGAGATGCTGCTTGCAGTGGGGCCTGCCGAGCGCGAGCGCTTTGTAGATGCGTTGTTCTCCGTGTTTGAAGCCACAGGGGCCGAACGGTTCGCAGATATCGCAGGGAATTTGCGCGAGAGCCTGCCGGTGATGCTCCAGGCTGCTCAGAGCTTCGACAAAGATACGCGCCGTTTCATCTCGCAGACCGTCGTCGCAATTCTTAAATGCGCCCTGCTGCCCAAGCGTTCCGAGCTCAACGTTCCTGCTGCCGGCAAGAGCCTGGCAGAGCAGCTCGAGGCGTGGCAGTCCGAGCTCCTGCGCTAACGCTGGTGCAAAGGGGCATGTTGGTGCATTGGGGCGGGCACGACCGCTATACTGATTCGTGCTGAAATCGATCTAGAACGGAATGCCGTATATGAAAATCAATCACGCAATCCTGCATATCCTGGACTTTGACTCGGCCGTCAACGTCATGAGCCAGCGCGAGCTCGATATCGAGAGTCGCACCGTGCGCAACTTCGTGACCACGCATCTGCGTCGCGCCCGCACGTCTGCCGATAACAAGCGCGCCACGTTTGCCGAGAACTCCGCATTCGGCGGTGAACTCAAGGGCTATTTCTTTGGCGAGCGCGAATTCGTGGACCTGTCGCAGCAGATTGCGGAGTTCATCTCCTCGGAGCTTGCCAAGGCCGAAAAGGCCGAGTCTACCGACGTGCTTGTGGCGGACTTTGACGACGATGAGGACGCCCGCTGGTTTGCTGTCATGTTACTTGGGTCCAAGCAGGCCTTTATGCACGAGGTGGGCCGCGAGGAGGGCGAGGTGCGCAACGACATCGCGCGCCACTATGCTATTCTGCCGAATCCTTCCCAAAAGGTGCCGAGCTACGCCATCGTGCGCGCGAGCACTATGGAGATCGGCTATGTGGATAAGAAGCGCAAGATTGCCGGCGAGGATCGTATGCTCATTCCCGACGGCCTGCTCCAGTGCGACACGGGCGTATCGGGCAAGGAGGTCATCGACACCGTGACACGCGTGGTCGAGGAGGTTGCCGAGGAACACGGCGCCAACGCGGCTGTGGCGCTCGCCAAGGTCAAAGCCGCTGTAGCCGAGAAGGTCGAAGACGACGAGGAACTGCCGCCCTGGGATATCGTCGACGAGGTCTTTGAGGACGAGCCGGTCATCAAAGAGAGCGTGCGTGCGGCGCTGACCGAGGAGAAGGTGCCCGAGCGTGTGCCTGTGGAGCGCAAGCAGGTCGAGCGCGCGGCAGTGCGCAATCACAAGATTCGTACCGATACGGGTATCGAGATCAGCTTCCCGGCCGAGATGGGCTCGAACTCCGAGTACATCGAGTTCGTCAACGAGCCCAACGGCCTCATCTCCATCGAGCTCAAGAACATCGGAAGCATCGAGAATCGATAGATACCGTGATTATCGACTATGCTGCCTATGAGGAAATGTACGGCGCGCTGCAGTGTCTACGCGAACTTGAGATTAATCGCATCGCGGCGGACCGAATCAAAAATGGTCCGCACGAGTTTATTCCGTTTGAGGACGCCTTAACTCCTGAGGAGCTCACGGGGTTTGAGTCAATGGATTCTGATGCGATTTCTGACTGAGATGAAGGAGGCCGAAGTCCTTTGGGATTTCGGCCTCCTTGCTCGTGGGTGAATTACCCCGCAAGTTGAGCATGAGTCAGCGAAAACGCCCCTAGGCGAGCAAGGTGACGTGAAAGAGGAGGGAAGCGTACTTTGGTACGCGACCGACGATTGAACGTCAGATTGCCGCCTAGGGGCGTTTGCAGCGTCGAGTCGTTACGGCGTTTGGTAAAACGCCGTAACTGTTAAAGCTGGCGCAGACCTTCCTCGAGACCGGTCTTGCTGTCGGTCTTCTCGTCGCGCATCTTGATGACGCGGGCGGGAATGCCGGCCACGACGGCGCCGGCGGGGACGTCCTCGACGCACACGGCACCGGCGGCCACGACGGCGCCCTTGCCCACGCGCACGCCCTCCAGGACCACGGCGTTGGCGCCAATCATGACATCGTCCTCGATGATGACGGGCGTGGCGCTCGCGGGCTCAACGACGCCCGCCAGCACGGTGCCGGCACCGATGTGGCAGTTCTTGCCCACGGTGGCGCGGCCGCCCAGCACGGCGCCCATATCGATCATGGAACCCTCGCCGATAACGGAGCCGATGTTGATGATGGCGCCCATCATGATGACGGCGCGGTCGCCGATCTCGACGCGGTCGCGGATGATCGCGCCCGGCTCGATGCGGGCGTTGATACCCTTAAGGTCGAGCATGGGGACGGCGGAGTTGCGGCAGTCATTCTCCACGTCGTAGTAGTCGATGGAATCGGCGTTGGCGTCGAGGATGGTCTTGAGCTCATCCCAGTCGCCAAAGACGGTCTTTCCGCGACGACCGCCGTAGACGTGCGCATCGCCCCAGGCAACCTTCATGCCGGGCTTCTCGCGCACATACAGCTTGACGGGCGTCTTCTTGGGCGCGGTGGCGATGTAGTTGATAATCTCCTGTGCATCCATCTCGGCTGCGTTGCTCATATCTTGTTTCTCCTTTAGCTGGGCTTGGTTAATGATTGGCTAGGCGAACATGACCTGGTCGAAGGTGTAGAAGCCGGGATCACGGACGACGAGCTTCTGAGCGGCGGCCAGAGCGCCGTTGACAAAAATCTGACGGCTTGTGGCGCGGTGGGTGAGCGTGACCTCCTCGTCCTGGCCAAAGAAACTCACCTCGTGCACGCCGGCGACGGTGCCGCCGCGCAGCGAGTGCATGCCGATCTCCTTGGGATCGCGTGCACCGCACATGCCCTCGCGGCCGTAGACGGGGTGATAGCCGGTCTCGGGCTCGGCCTCGACCACGGCGTCGAGCAGTAGCTTGGCGGTGCCGCTGGGGGCATCGACCTTTTGGTTGTGGTGCGTCTCGACGATCTCGCAGTCAAAGCCGGGCAGCTCGCGCGTGGCCTGGGCCACCAGATGGCGCAGAGCGGCGATGCCGATGGAGTAGTTGCTCGAGTGCATGACGCGGGCGTTCTGGCCCAGCTCGCGTAGGCGGTCCATCTGCTCAGGCGTGTAGCCAGTGGTGCCGGAAACGAGTGCGGCGCCCGTACGCTCGACATAGGCAACGACGGCATCAAAGGTCGCGACGTTCGAGAAGTCGATGATCACATCGGCGGCCGGAGCGCTCTCGAGCTCGGTCAGATCAAAGCCGATCTGGGCGACGATATCAAAGACGGGCTGACCGGCGGCATCAACGATGCTCTCGGCAGTGGTGCGGATGAGCGAGCCCATGCGGCCCGTTCCCATAATGACGGTCTTAATCAAGCAGACCAGCTCCCTTCAGAGCATCGGTAAGTGCGGTGCGCGTGTCGTCTGCCATGGGGCACAGCGGCATGCGATAGTTGGCCTCGATCATACCCATCTGGGCGAGCGCTTCCTTAACGGGGATGGGGTTGACTTCGCTAAAGAGGGCGTTGATGAGCGGCTGGCCGGCAATCTGGATCTCGCGGGCGCGCTCCACGTCACCGTCCAGGTAGGCGCGGCACATGTCGTGCACGAGTTGCGGCTGCACGTCGGCCCAAACGCTGATGGTGCCCGAGGCGCCCAGGCTCATGAGCGGTACGGTGAGCGCGTCCTCGCCCGAATACATGCGGAAGTCGTTGGACAGCAGGTGCGCGATCTTGGCGGCATAGGCGACGTTGCCCGAGGCCTCCTTGATACCCATGATGTTGGGGTGTGCGGCCAGGCGCTCGACATTGCGCTCGCTGATGCCGCAGCCGCAACGACCGGGGATGTTGTACAAGATGCAGGGGATGTCCACCGCATCGGCTACGGTCTTAAAGTGCTGGTAAATGCCCTCCTCGTTGGACTTGTTGTAGTAGGGGGTGATGAGCAGCAGGCCGTCGGCGCCCAGGCCCTGGTAGGTGAGCGACTTGGTGAGCATCGTCTGCGTGGAGTTGGAGCCCGAGCCGGCGATGACGGGGACGCGGCCTGCAACCTGCTTGACCACGGCGGCGACGACGGAGTTGTCCTCGTCATCGGTCATCGTGGCGCTCTCGCCGGTGGTGCCCAGGGTGAGGATGGCGTCGGTGCCATTTTGCAGGTGGAAATCGATAAGGCGCTCGAGTGCGTCAAAGTTGACGCTGCCGTCCTTTTTAAACGGCGTGACGAGGGCGACGATTGAGCCCTCGAGATTACGGATGTCCATGTTCTTCTCCTTCGCTTCCGCGATCTGGATGCGTTTGTTCCACTGAGCGGCGACGGCCAGGCGTTCGTCCTGGGCGCGACGGCGGGCGCTTTCGGCACGCGATTTGGCCAGTAGCTCACGGCCGCACGGCAACACGTCGAGCGTGGCAAAATAATCGCCCGGGCGCTCGGCGCGTCGGATGAGGTCGGCCGAGCCATCGGGGCGCAGCAGAACCTCGGCGGAGCGCAGACGGCCGTTGTAGTTGTAGCCCATGGAGTAGCCATGTGCGCCGGTATCGTGGATCACGAGTACATCACCCATGTCGATCTGCGGCAGCTCGCGGTCGATAGCGAACTTATCGTTGTTCTCGCACAGATTGCCCGTAATGTCGTACGTGTTTGTGACCGGTGCTACGGTCTTGTCGGCGCCACCCGGCTGGCCCATCACCGTAATGTGGTGGTAGGCGCCATACATGGCAGGGCGAATCAGATCGACGGCGCTTGCGTCGACACCGATATAGTCCTTGTAGATCTGCTTCTCGTGGATGGCCTTGGTGACCAGGCAGCCGTAGGGGCCCATCATAAAGCGGCCCATCTCGGTGCAGATGGCCACATCGCCCATGCCGGCAGGAACCAGGATCTCGTCGTATGCCGTGTGTACCCCCTCGCCGATGGCGTGAATGTCGTTGGCCTGCTGTTCGGGCAGATAGGGGATGCCGACGCCGCCGGACAGATTGATGAAGGCGACGTGTGCGCCGGTCTCGCGCTCCAGGCGCACGGCAAGCTCAAAGAGGATGCGCGCAAGCTTGGGGTAGTAGTCGTTGGTGACGGTGTTGCTGGCAAGGAATGCGTGGATACCAAAGTCCTCGGCACCCTTGGCCTTGAGCATGCGGAAGGCCTCGGAGAGTTGCTCGGTGGTCATGCCGTATTTGGAGTCGCCGGGGTTATCCATGATGCCATTGGAGAGCTGGAACAGGCCACCCGGATTAAAGCGGCAGCTGACCGTCTTGGGAATGGGCCCCGCAACGCGCTCAAAGAACTCAATGTGGCTGATGTCGTCAAAGTTGACGATGGCACCCAGCTTGTCGGCGAGCTCAAAGTCCGCCGCCGGCGTGTCGTTGGACGAGAACATGATGTCGTGTCCCGTGATGCCCAGCGAGCGGGCGATCATGAGCTCGGTATAGCTCGAGCAATCGCAGCCACAGCCGTATTCGTTGAGAATGGAGATGAGCGCCGGGTTGGGATTGGCCTTGACGGCAAAGTATTCCTTAAAGCCCGGGTTCCATGCGAAGGCGTCGCGCACTTCTTGCATGTTGCGGCGGATGCCCGCCTCGTCGTATAGATGAAACGGCGTGGGGAACTGCTCGACGATATGCTCGAGCGTCTCCTTGTCCACAAACGGCTGCTTGGCCGCATATGCCTCGTTGGGAGTCAATGACATGTCCCGTAAACCTCGCTATCCAGACGGCGCTACCTGCGCATCGAATCCGCATAGCGTGGACCCAATGTCCGGATAGCGCTCCCGCATTGCTGCAGACAGTCCTGCGGGTGTTTCCCGCAGGCCCACCAGGCTGTTCGTGCCCGAAAAACCCAGTTCGGCGGGTTTCGCCTCCCCGCGGGGTCAAAGCCTGCCGGCTCGCCCGCGGCTCTTCGTGCCCGCGCCTCTATCAAGTGGTAACGACCCTACCACGTTGCACTTTACCAAACAAGAGTATTCGTATATAACGTTTAAAAAATGCAGGGATATGCTGGAAACATGTGTGCCACAATCCTGTATCACAATAAGTTGCAACAGGTGTGCCTCACGAAGGGATTCTCTATGACCGAGCTCCAAGAACTCCGTCGCTATCGCCGCGATCTCCATCGCATTCCGGAGCTCGACTTCGATCTTCCGCAAACCATAGCCTATATCGAGGGCGTGCTCGCCTCGCTTACCTGTGAAGTAACCCATCCGTGCCCCAGCTGCGTCTGCGCTTTCTTCGATGCCGGCACGGGCGCAGCGCATGCCACGGCGATTCGAGCCGATATGGACGCCCTGCCCATCGCGGAGGCAACGGGCGCGGCCTTTGCCTCGACGCATCCCGGTAAGATGCATGCGTGCGGCCACGATGGACACATGGCCATGGCGCTTGCGGCGGCAACCTTTGTCGACCGTACGATCCGTGAGCGGCCGGGCGCCATTAAGCGCAACGTGCTCTTTGTGTTTCAGCCGGCCGAGGAAACGACCGGTGGCGCCAAGACAGTGTGCGAGAGCGGCGTATTCGAGCGCTATGGGGCAGATCGCATCTTTGGCTTCCATGTATGGCCCGATTTGCCCGCCGGCACGTTGGCGAGCTGTCCCGGTCCGCTGCTAGCGCGTTCGAGCGAAATGCACATTCATATCCATGGCACGAGTATCCATATCGCCAAGACCTACGGCGTTCCAGTCGAGGAATCGCACGATGCTGCGCTGGCAGCGGCCAAGTTCTTAGTTTCCGAGCGTGAGCTCATGGACGAGTTGGGTGCCGACGAGCCCTGCATCGGCAAGTTTGGTCTGCTGCAGGCAGGCACCGTCTGCAACGCGGTGGCGGGGGAGGCCCATGTCGCCGGTAGCCTGCGCGTGTTTACGGACGATATGTTCGACCTCGCGCGCGAGGGCGTGCGCCGTGTGCTTGACGAGGCATGCACCGCAACGGGCTGCACGTACGATCTCGACTTTGCCGAGGGTTATCCGCCGGTCGATAACGACCCCGAGCTGTTCGCCCACATTGCTCCGGCCTTGCCCGAGCTGCAGCTTGTGGACGAGCCGCTGTTGATTGCCGAGGACTTCGCCTTCTACCAGCGCCATCTACCGGGTGTGTTCTTCTTGCTGGGCACGGGCGTGCCGGAGGGTCAAGAAAACCCGAGCGATTCGGACGGCTGTTCCGCCTATGCCACAAGCGCCCTGCATACTGATACCATGCTCTTTGACGAGGAAATCCTGCTCAAAGGCCTCGATGTTTACAAACGACTGCTTTTGCTTGCTTAAGTGTCGAAGGATACCTGTTCTAGAAAACACGAACAGATGTACGCTATAATAGAGATGTAAGTCTATAGAAACGTTTGACGTTATTAACGTAAGGCGATACTATGATTGCATCTTATCGGGTCTGCTTTGAGTGGAGACAGGGGATGGCTTGGAATGTCGAAATCGTCGATTACCACAAATGAAGAGGCTGCGACTGATTTGCTGTCGCCGGTGACTCCTGGTGAGCTTCTCAAAGAGGAGTTTCTTGTTCCCATGGGCATTTCTCAATATCGCCTTGCGAAGGAGACCGGGATTCCGGCTCAGCGTATCGGGCAGATTGTCTTGGGAAGACGCCGTGTGACGGCTGACACGGACCTTCGTCTTTGCCGTTACTTTGGTCTGACGGATGGTTATTGGCTTCGCGCGCAGATGGCGTTTGATCTCGAGGCCGAGAAAAGGCGGATTAAACCTGAGCTCGACAAGATTGTTCCTGTCCAGCAGGCCATCGCATTGTAGGGCCCAAAGACGCTGAGAATGGAGTGACGATGAAGCGACGTCGGCAATCTGTTGTATATAGTCCGGGTGGTTGCGGGTGCGGTTTGTTACTGCTCCCGGTTGTTGTGCTGAGCATTGGCATGATGTTTGCACTTGCCGGATTGGCTGCGGCGGCGCTCGTGTTGCTGATTGTCGCCATCGGCGCGACGATCTGGCTCTATCGTTGTCGCGAACAACGCCGCGCCGACGGCAAAACCAATGTGGGATGGATTGTCTTTTTGGCTATCGCATACCCGCTGAGCGTTAGCTACCTTATGTTCTTTGTCCTGTTGATGATCAGCGCCTTTACCGGGGAATCCGTCACAGTGGGTTGATCCTGCCTGCTGACGGTCGCGTAAAGAGCGTTTGCTCGGCGCTTGGACAACTGCATTGACCGTTTACCGTAGCCTTGGCTCTGAGCTAATGAATTCAAGTTCAATCCTTTCTACGATGTGCTGTGTGCCGGCACGGTAGCCGGATCGTAGGAAGGATGAATAATGAAAAAGCTCGAAAATGAAGTGCTGCTGAGCCGTCGCGCCGCGCTTGGCGCATTCGCGACCGTTGTCCTGGGTGTTTCCGGTCTCCTGACTGGCTGTGGCAATGACAAGGCGACGGTCACCGAGGATGCTGGCGATAGCGATAAGAAGGAAGAGCCGAAAAAAGAAGAGCAGCCCACGACTGACCTGGCTGTTGGCACAACCGTGACCACGGCCGCCGGCCTTTCCGTTGGCGTCGATTCCGTCCAGACAGGTCTTACCAATTATGACGGCTCGACTATGACGGGCATTCACGTCACGTACGTCAACAACGGCGATGAGGGCGCGGATTACAATGTCTACGACTGGAAGGGCGAGGACGCCAACGGTGCTCAGCAGAATCAGGGCTACTACAGCGAAGGCTCTGAAGAGCTGCAGTCGGGCACCCTTGCAGCCGGCGGTACTGTTGCGGGCAATATCTATTTTGACGGCGACATCAAAAAGGCTTTGTACTTTGCCAACATGTTTGATAAGTCTGCCACCGCAAGCTGGGTGTTGGCCTAGTATGTCGCTGCCGTTGCGTCGCATAGGGGGTGAAGCCGTATGCCCGATAAGAAGTTGACGGAGGAACTGCTCAATGAGTTGCTCGATGCGCCGAGTATCGACGGCTATATCAGGGAGCACGACTTTGCCGCCCCGTCGCTTTCGGACTACCTTAAGCAACTGCTGCAGGAAAAGGGCTTGGAGCGTTCGCGCGTGGTGCGTATGGCCGACCTCAACGAAACGTTTGGCTATCAGATTTTTACGGGCGCGCGCCACCCGAGTCGAAATAAAGTGCTGCAGATTGCATTCGCGATGGCGTTATCGATGAAGGAGACCAACCGCGCACTTACGGCTGCCGGGGCAAACGTCCTCAACTGCAAGGACCGTCGTGATGCGATTATCATCTTCTGCATCGATCGTGGCTGCAGCCTGCAAAAGGTCAATGAGGAGCTGTATCGCTTTGGCGAGGAGACGGTGAGTTAACGGCTGACTGTTGGTGGCAGGGCCGTCCGCTATATTTCAAACGTGCAGGGCACGGGTGCTACAGGGCGTCTGTGCCCTGCGCTATGATGGACGCTATGGATACTCAGAACCCAACATATTCCGATGATGAGCTGACTGCCGCGCTCGCCGAGCACCTGGCGTCGTTTGACCGCGATGACAGCTATCGCGTGGAACGCGTGCTAAAGCGCTCGGACGTTGAGACAACCGAACTCGTGTGCTTTGAGGGTTCTGGTGGAGGGTCGCTCGGCCCCTTTGTCCGCAAACGCATCGATGCTTCGGCCCAGATTGGCGGGGCATATGAGCGCCTGTTTGCGGCCCAGCGTGCCGGACGGCGTTTTGAGCACCTGCCCCGGATTGTCGATTGCCGCCGTGCGGGCGACGAGCTCAACGTGGTGATGGAATACATTGAAGGCGAGACGCTCGAGGCCTTGGTGGGGCGCTTGGGTGCGACGCCCGATTATGCGCGCGGGTTGTTTCCGGCCCTGTGTGATGCGGTGGCAGAGCTCCATGCTGGATTTGGCGAGGTGGGGAAAGCGCCGGTTCCGATTATCCATCGCGACCTTAAACCTTCGAACATCATCGTTTCGGGCGTGAGGTATGCCGCCGATGCTGGCATGACCTTCTCGTCGCTGGTGATTATCGACTTGGGAATCGCGCGCGTATGGCGTGATGGCGCCGATGCCGATACCGTCAAGTTTGGCACACGGCCCTACGCGCCGCCCGAGCAGTATGGGTTTGGGCAGACGAGCGTGCGAAGCGATGTGTACGCGCTGGGCGCCCTGCTGTTCTTCTGCTTGACGGGGGTCGATCCAAAACCGGGGCTCGACATGCACGAACAATGCGAGATGCGCGGCGTTCCCGCTCCTCTGGCCGATGTCATTTGCATGGCGATGGCGCTCGACCCAGCCAAGCGTTTTGCGAGTGCAGGGGCATTGGGACGGGCGACGCGCGCGGCATACGACCTGAGTTGCCCTGTGCGGCCTCCTGCGCCTGCGCCTGTTTGTGCTCCGGCCTCGGAGACGGTGTTAACGCCCCAAGAGCCCCAGGGTTCTACAGGCCTTCCTAAACCTGCCGCCTCCGCTGCACTCGGCCTGCTCTCTCGCATTCCGGAACCTCTGGGGCGCATTTGGAATACGCTTGTCTGCCTCTCGTTGCTTGTATTCTTTGCCGGAAGCCACTTTGCTGTCTTTCACCCCACGGGAGCAAACCAAGGCTACCCGACGTGGCTTCTTATAATCGAGTACTTTTTCTTTGTCGATGGCCTTATGGTGCTTATGCATTTTGCGCTGCTCGACAAGCGCCGCCTTCGTCGGCGATTCGCGCTGCTCGACAGCTATCGCGGCAAGAAACTAACGAAGCTCTGGCTCAAGGCATTGGGCGTGCTGCTCC
The DNA here is from genome assembly GCA_959026725.1 of uncultured Collinsella sp. Taxonomy (GTDB): domain Bacteria; phylum Actinomycetota; class Coriobacteriia; order Coriobacteriales; family Coriobacteriaceae; genus Collinsella. The sequence continues at coordinate 44,175 of CAUFMG010000003.1, read as the reverse complement.
TGTGCATGATCATCATAGTTGCGGTTGCCAATGCGACCGGTGTTGTTGACACCTCCGCTGCCTAAAAGAAAAGGGCCCGTCGGGGCCCTTTACAGTTGCGCTTAGATGCGGTTCATCTGAGCGGCGACCTTGTTGTACCAGTCCTGCCACGTGGGCGGGCAGTACTTTTTGGCCGCTGCAGGGGTAAGGGTGGAGCCGTAGTTGGCGCCCAGATAGGCAACATGAGCGGAGATGCCCTCGCTCCAGCTGCCAAAGCTGCGCCAACCGCCGCCACGAGCGCTCCAGCCCCAGGCGTTGTAGGAATTGGCGCAATAAGTGCCCTTGGTGCTCTCGATGCAGGCGATGGCGGGGGACCAACGGGGGTCGACACCGGTATTCCAAGCGGCGACGGCAAAGTTATAGCCCTGGCCTGCCATGGGGGACCCGGCAAGATAATTATCGATGCGGCTCGTCCACTCATTAATGAACGAATCGTAATCGGAATTACCGGTATTGGCGTTGTTCACCGTGGTGTCGATGGTGGTGTTGGTGTTGGTGGCCTGACTGCTGGAATTGCTGCCGCTTACGCCCTCGCCCGAGAGCTTCTCGGCGGCAGCGGCCTTATCGGCCTCGAGCTTGGCGAGCTCGGCGGCATTTTCCTGCTCGGCTTTTGCCTGCGCCTCGCTGCGGAGCTGCTGGGCCTGCGCCAGCGAATCCTCGGCGTTTTTCTGTTCTGCCTCAAGCTGGGACTTGGCCTGCTGGAGCTCGGCCTTGTTCTGCTCGAGTTCGGTTTGCATGTTGTTGAGCTCTTCGATCTCGTCGACGCTCGAGCTCGTGATCTGGTTGGTGTATTTGCAGGTCGTGATGAACTCACCCAGGCTCTGCGCGTTGACCAGGAAGCTCACGATGGGATTGGTGCCCTTCTGATACTTGTACAGATCGCGCATGGCGGAGCTTGCCTTGGCCTGCTGCTCGGGAAGCTTAGCCTCGATTTCCTCGATGCTTGCCTCATTGGAGTCAATCTGCTTTTGCAGGTCATCGAGTTTGGTGCGGGCGTCGTTGTAGGCGCTCGTGGCGGCTTCGATCTTCTGCTGGGCTGCGGAAAGCTGGTCCTGCGTTGCCTGCGAGGCGGCATATGCCGCAACGGGGGAGAGCATCGGCGTGGCCGTCAGCGCAACGGCGAGCGCGGCGCTCGTGATGATACGAGCCGGCTTCGACGCAATGAGCGCTGCGGTGCGATGATTCGAATGCTGCATCCAGTCCCTCTGCAATCAATCGTAGGTTATGGTTCGAACGGTATTCTACTACTGCTTTCGACCTCAACTTGAACCTTAAAGGTTCCAAAGGGTCAAGTTGAACTTGAGGCTTTGGCTTTGACCTGCAGTTATGATGAATTGTTGAGAAACCATAGAGTTCAACTTTAACGTTACGGAGCCCTATTTGAGAGGTGTTTTGGGCTGTAAAAGCTATCTCAACGTGGGGTTTTACAACTACAGCGTGCCCTCCTGACGAGCCTGCTCAATCTCTTCGAGCGCCTCGGCGGGGGGTGAACGAACAGGAGCCGTCGCCGAGTTTGACTACCTGGATATCGTCGCCGGTATGGACCTCTCCGCCCTTTAGGACCACGCCAAAAATGCCCTCCTGGGGAAAGATGCAGTCGCCGGCGAGATAGTAGATGGCGCAACGGGTGTGGCAGACCTTGCCGATTTGGCTGATTTCGACGAGCACGTCGCTTCCAAGCTTGAGCTGTGTGCCCAAGGGGAGCGAGAGCAGGTTGATGCCCCGGGTTGTAAAGTTCTCTCCAAAGTCGCCCTCGTGTACGTCGAGCCCGCGTGCCTGCACCGTCTGGATGGACTCCGCGGCTAAAAAAGAGACCTGGCGGTGCCAATGTTCGGCGTGTGCGTCGGAGGCGAGGCCAAATTGCTCTATAACGGTGTCGTGTCCATCGGCGACGGGCGACTTGCGCGTGCCCTTGTGTGCCGACGTGTTGATCGAGACGATGCGGGCGGGTCCGTTGTAGGCGTCGTTTGCCGTGCACAGGGGAGCGGTCGCTTTCGCACGTTCCGCCAGCTCGCGCCTCGCGGCATTGAGGATGGGATTATCGGTCGGATGGTCTTGGGGCACGTGTGCGCCTTTCGCTCGAAGATGTCAATACGCTGAATCCTACAACAACGGTAGGTTCATTGCCCATTGTCATACAACGGTGGGCGCCGTCTTCGTGCTGGACGAATACGTCGATTGCCATAGATACGGTGGAGCTTTGGGCGCCGGCGGCTTGGCACGCTAGAATAAATCAGTTGCGCAAAGACCGCCCGTTGTGTGGGCAGTTCATGATAGGAAGTTTCCATGGCATTGCAATTTACAGAGCGCGAGTTCATTCCCGTGCTGCTTGGTGGCGACATCAACGCCTATTCGGTGGCGCGCGCCTTCTACGAGGAGTACCAGGTCAAGAGTCTGGTCTTTGGCAAGTATCAGACGGGTCCCGCGTACCGCAGCCAGATTATCGACTACACGCCCAACGTGGATATCGACACCATGCCCGTGATGCTCAAAACCGTCAACGGCATTGCCCAAGCGCATGCCGACAAGACTATTGTCCTTGTGGGCTGTGGCGACAACTATGTCGCTCTCGTGGCTCAAGCCAAGGATGCTCATGAGCTGGCGGATAACATCGTCGCTCCCTACGCGCCCTACAGCATGCTCGAGCAGTGCCAGAAGAAGGAGATCTTCTACGAGCTGTGCGAGAAGCATGGCGTGCCCTATCCGCACACGTTTACCTTTACCAAGGCGATGCTCAATGCCCAGGGTGAGGCGCCTGCCGAAGTGCTCGACCAGATCGATTTTCCTTACCCGATGATTCTGAAGCCTTCTGACGGCATCATGTGGTGGCAGCATGAGTTCGAGGGCCAGAAGAAGGCCTATGAGATTGCCGACCGCGCCGAGCTGGAACAGGTCATTCGCGATTCGTATGCCAGCGGCTACACCGACGACCTGATCTTGCAGGATCGCGTGCCCGGCAACGACGAGTACATGCGCGTGCTCACTAGCTATTCCGACCGCAACGGCAAGGTCCGCATGATGTGCCTGGGCCATGTGCTGCTCGAGGAGCATCAGCCCCACGGTGTCGGCAACCATGCCTGCATCATTACCGAGCCCAACGACGAGCTCATGGGCGGCGTGCGCAAGTTGCTCGAGGACCTTCACTTTGTGGGCTATTCCAACTTTGACGTTAAGTACGACGAGCGCGACGGCTCGTTTAAGTTCTTCGATTTCAACACGCGCCAGGGCCGCAGCAACTACTACGTCACCAACAGCGGCTTTAACGTTGCCAAGTATGTGGTGGACGAGTATGTGTTCAACCGCCCGTTTGAGCCGGAGTTTGTGACGGCGCAGGACGAGGCCCTGTGGATGGTCGTTCCCATGGGCGTCGTCGACAAGTACGTCAAGGATCCCGAGCTGCGCGCTAAGGTGCATCGCCTGGACAAGGAAGGCAAGGGCGCCGACCCTTCGTTTATGAAGGGCGACTTTGTCTTTAACCGCTGGCTGCGCATGTGGCACACCAAGCTGCGCCACTTTAAGCTGTTCAAGACGTATTACAAGTAGATGAGTGCGGCGCCCGTCCGGTTTGCATCGGGCGGGCGCGGGTATGATACGCGCAATTGCGCAAGCGTCACCAAGGAGGCGGCGATGGAAAAGCTGGGAGTTATCGGCGGCATGGGCGCCGAGGCCACGTCGTATTACTACGACCAGGTGGTGCGTCATACGGCTGCTGCCTGCGATCAGGAACATATCGACATGGTGGTGCTCTCCAAGTCGACCATGCCCGACCGCACGTTGGCCATTAAGACCGGCGAGCATGCCAAGCTGCTGGCGACCATGAAAGAGTGTGCCCAGGCACTCGAGTCGCTGGGCTGTGCGCACATTGCCATTCCCTGCAACACGTCGCACTACTTCTACGACCAGATCCAGTCGTTTACCACAGTGCCGATTATCCACATGCCGCGTGAGTCGGTGCGCTATGCTCTGGCCGGTGCGGTGATGGGGGAGTGCGAGTTCGACCCCAACCTGAGTATGCCGGCCGAGTCGGTGCACAAGATTGGCATCATGGGCACCGACGGAACCGTGGGCGCGGGCGTCTACGGCCGCGAATGTAAGGCTGCGGGTGTTGAGGTTGTCTATCCCAGCGAGAAACGTCAGAACGATGTGATGTCGCTTATCTACGATGATGTGAAGGCCGGGCGTGAGCCCGATATGGATAAGTTCGACCGTGTGATGTGGGAGTTTGCCCGTAGCGGCTGCGACCGCGTCATTCTGGCCTGCACCGAGCTCTCGGTGCTGCAAAAGTACCGAGAGATGCCCGAGATCACCCTCGACGCCATGGATGTCCTGGTGCGCGAATCCATCATCCGCAGCGGCGCTCCCTACCGCCTCTAGCTTCCGACCTGTCAAAAAGGGACAGGTTAATTTTGGTAGGTTTTATCTGGTGAAACAGTAAAGGCCTCGGCTCGTTTGGTGCGAGCCGAGGCCTTTTGCGTTGGGCGGTTGCTGTCGGTGGTGAACTAGAACAGGAAGCCGATGGCGATGAGGGCGATGCTGACGATGAGTACGGCGATGTCCAGGCCCTTGATGGGGTAGCGCTTGTACGAGCTGGCGCGCGTACGCAGATAGAAGCCGCGCTGTTCTGCCGCCAAGGCTGTGGCATCGGTCTTGCCCACGCTCGAGATGAGCAGTGGCACACACAGTGGCAGCATGAGCTTAAGCTTCTTGATGGGGTTCTTGGTGTCGTACTCGACGCCGCGTGCGGTCTGCGCCTCCATGATGGCGTTCATCTCCTGACCAAACACCGGCACAAAGCGCAGCGCCGTGGTAAAGGTGAAGGCATAGCGATACGGCACGTGCAGCACCTCGACGCAGGCGTTGGCAAGGTCGTTGAGCTTGGTCACCATGAGCATGAGGATGAGTGGTAACGCCACGCCCAGCAGGCGCAGGCAGGCCTTCGATCCTGTGATGAGACCCGTGTCGGTGATAAAGTTCCACACCACGTTGCCATCGCGCATAAAGGCCAGCTGGAGCACCAGCATGATAAGCGCGAGCGGAATCAGCAACTTGGGCAGCGAGAGCAGACGGTCGATGACACCGGCATAGGCACCCAGCGCAAGGGTGAGTGCCAAAAAGCCCAACAGCGCCACGTAGGTGTCGGACAAGAAGATGCCGACGATGATGGCGGCGGCGAGGCCCAGTTTGACGACGGGGTTCAGGCGATGCAGCAGCGTATCGCCCGGCATGTAGTCGATGACGTTAACCACGGTGGACCATCTCCTTGGTAATTCGAACGACATCGGTGACCTCGCTCACCTGCGCAAAAGCGGGCGAGACGGAAGATGCCAGACGGCGCGAGAGTTCAATAACCTGGGGAGGCTCCACGTAGGCACGCCGCATGAGATCGATGTTCGAGAATAGCTCGTGCGTGCGGCCGCGGTCGAGGATGCGACCGTCGGCCATTACTACGATGCGCTCGGCAAAGTCGGAGACGACTTCCATGTCGTGGCAGACCATGATTACGGCGCAGCCACGCTCGGCCATGGTACGCACCGTTTCCATGACGGTCATGCACTCGCGGTAATCAAGGCCGCTCGTGGGCTCGTCGAGCACCACGATTTTGGGCTCTACGACCACGACGGAGGCGAGTGCCACCATTTGTCGCTGGCCGCGCGAAAGCGAGAAAGGCGCCTCGTCGGCCGGCAAGCCAAAGCGGTCGATGACGAGTTGGGCACGACGCAGAGCCTCGGCGCGGTCCATGCCGCCAAGCTCCAAGCCAAAGGCGACCTCGTCGAGCACGGTGTCCTTGCAGATCTGGCGGTCGGGGTTTTGGAAGAGGGTCGCGACCTCGCGAGCGATGCGGCTCGTGGGAACGGCTGCGGTATCCAGTCCCGTGACGCGCACGCTGCCCGAGGCGGGCTTAAGCAGGCCTGTGAGCAGTTTGGTGAGCGTGGTCTTGCCGGCGCCGTTTTGGCCGACGATGCCCACGAGCTCGCCAGGATAGAGCGTCAGGCTAAGGTCGTGTACGGCGGCTCCGCCATTGGGATAGGCAAACTCAACATGGTCGAAGGTGAGTACGGGTTCGGCGTCCTTGGCATGAGGACGCAACGACGGTGCATGCGGGGAACCGGCGGGCGCCTGGGCTTCGATAGCCGCGTGTGCGGGGTCGACGATGCCCGAAATCAGGCGCTCGGCCTCATCGACATCCAAGCAGGGGGTGCCGCTTACCAGGCCATCGGTTTCGAGGCTATTGAAGATACGCGTGACGCGAGGGCAGTCGACGCCGATGGCACGGAGCTCGTCGGTATGCGCGAAGACCTCGTGTGGCTCGCCCTGCAGCGCGATTTCGCCATGATTGAGCACGAGCACGCGGTTGCAGTACTCCGAAAGCAGGGCGACCTTTTGCTCAACGACGACGATGGTGATGCCGAGTGCACGGTTGGCCTCACGCAGGGTCTCGAAAACCAGCGTGGAGCTGGCGGGGTCGAGTGCCGCGGTGGGCTCGTCGAGAACCAAGACGCGCGGACGCATGGCGAGGATGGCGGCGATGGCCACTTTTTGCTTCTGTCCGCCCGAGAGGGTGGCGATCTCGCGGTCGCGCAGGTCGCTGATGCCGACGGTCTCGAGCGTTTCGCTCACGCGCTGCTCGATCTGGTCGTGGGGAACGCCAAAGTTCTCGAGGCCAAAGAGCATCTCGTCCTCGACGACCGAAGCGACCATCTGCGTGTCGATATCCTGCAGCACACTGCCGACGATTTGCGAGACGTCGGTGAGCGAGACTTCGCAGGTGTCGTGGCCGTCGACCATGACGGACCCAAAGAACGTGCCGGTGTAGTGGTGGGGCACGGCACCCGACAGGCAGGCGGCAAGCGTGGACTTGCCGGCGCCCGAGGGCCCGATGATGCCGATGAAATCTCCCTTGTTCACGCTGAGCGAGATGTGGCTGAGCGCCTGCTCGGTCTGCGTGCCATAGGAGAACGAGACATCGTCGACGTTGATGATCGTTTCCATGGATACCTTTCATAGTCATTGGGGACAGTCTTAAATGACCAGTTGTTTAAGACCGTCCCAAAAAAGTTCGTTGTTTGGGACGGTCTTTGGTGGTGAAGCACGGAGACGGCTTTACGAGGGGGCCCAGGTTGGCGCGAAAGAGGAGCGAAGCGTACTTGGGTACGCGAGCGACGAATGAACGCCAAGATGGGGTGGCTCGTAAAGCCGAGCGGGTTAGTTGAGCCTAAGGGCCTTCTGGATGGGCAGGTAGAGGGCGCCGACCAGAATGGCGTTAAAGACGGCGGTCATGGCGACGACGGGCAACATGGCGGCGGCGAGCTCGCCTACCACGCCGAGCATGGCCATCTTGATGACCATGAAGATGACGCCGGAGACAAAGGTGGTCAGGAAGGTTGCAACAATGGCGACGGCAGGCTTGACCTGACCGTTCTTGCCGGCGGCGTTGACGATGCCGGCCATGAGCATGGCGGCGATGCCCTCGGCGGCAAAATCGACGAACGGCGAAGTGGTGGTGATCTGGATCACGGCAGCCGAGATGAGGCCGATGACGAGCGCTTGGCCGATGTTAGGGCGAACGACCAGGATGGTGAGGCAGAAGGCCGAGATGATGAACTCGGGGCTGATCATGCCGCCCGAGATGCCCGAGATGGCCTTGCCGACGGTGAAGTTGAGGATGAAGCCTGCAGCGAGCAGGATGGCGAGCAGGACGAGAGCGCGGACGTCGAGTTTGCCGCGGTCGGCGGTCTGGACGGTGCGGGGCTGGGCGGCGGTGGTGTTCTGAGACATGGTGAAAATCCTTTCGGAATGGGGGTGCAAGAGAAAAGCGGAGGCGCGTGATGCGAATGCGATCGGGCTCGAGATAGAAAAAGGCCCCCGGTCGAAACCGGAGGCCTTCCAATCACCTAGAGCGCAAAAACAGGCGTGAGGGACTCACTGTCGACCGATCGTATTCGCATCACGCCACCACCAGTTGTTGAGAGACTTCATCGTGTTCTTCATGTCGGTGGCTCCTTTCGTGATGCCGTGGCGCGGTCGCACCTAGTTGCTGTTGCGCTGCACTATAGCACAGCGAAGTGTGTGCGGGGAAATCTTTTTAAAAAGATTTCAGGCGGGTTTCCCGCCGGTCAAAAGAGCGGGCTGAGCGGGCGAGGCTGCCATTGCTGCCTTGCCCGCTCAGCTAGGACGTTACTCCTTATTGCGACGGTAGAGGAAGTAACCGCCCGCGGAGATGACGGCAACGCCAGCGATGGCGAATGCAGCCACCACGCGGCCATCAAAACGATCACCGGTGGTGGGCAGGCCGCCCTTGGTGTTCGCCTTGTTGGTGGTTACCGTGGTCGTGGTGTCCGACTTGCCAGGCTTCTCGGGCTTGGTGGTGGGCTGCTCGGGCTTAGCGGGCTGCTCGGGGGTACCGGGCTGCTCAGGAGTACCAGGCTGCTCGGGAGTGCCAGGCTGATCCGGGGTGACCGGATCGGTGGCAAGAGCGTCCTTGGCGTAGGTGATGGACACCTTGAGGCCGTTGGTCTCGGTGTTCAGGTCGCTCGGGGTGAAGGGCTGGTCGAAGTTCTCAGCCTTCAGATAGGCGCGCATCTCCTGGAGCAAGGCCTTGCACTTCTTGTAGGTGTTCTCGGTAGCAGCCTTGCCGGCCTTGTTGGCCAGGGCAGTGCGGCCCTCGGTGGTCGTCTTGGCCAGCATGGCGGTGTCGACTTCCTTGTTCTGCTCGATGAGCTCGTTCTGGAGCGCATCGAGGTAGGTGCGGACGCTGGTGGCGAATTGTGCGCGGTTCGCGAAGCAAAGCGAGTTGATGTCCATCAGGACGTAGTTAATGGAGTTCTCGGGCTCCTCGTTGTTCACGATGTCCGTCTCGCTGCAGTGACCATAATCAACGGTCTGGTCGCTGAAGTAGGGGCTGACTTCGGTCATCAGAGCGGAGTATAGCGGGATAGCGACGGAGAACTCGGCGCAGGAGAGCATCTCCCACTGGATGGTTGCAACCTCGGGGTCATAGCCCTTTCGAATCTGGAAGAGGTTGGCCTCGGCGTTGCGGTCGGAACCGATGCTGCTGACACCGTCAGTATTGGCATTAAGGCCGGGGACTTTTTCACCGCGGTTGCCGAAGGCGCGAATCAGCTCAAACGTGTTCCAGTCGGACTTGCTGGGCTGGAAGAACAGCGGCTGCATCTCATGAACCATGGCACCGAGCGTGACGTCATTCTTGTCCTTGTCCTTGACGATCTCGTAGTCGGTGCCCTCGGTCAGCGGAGCCATAAAGTAGTCGCGGCCCTGGATATAACGCGCCCAAGAGCCCATGCCCGTATTGTTGATAGATGCACCGTAGGTCTGGGCAACATCGAACTGTCCGTCTTCAAAGTACTTGGCGAAGCCCTTCTCTTCGGGCATAGTCTTGATCCCCTCAGAGTGGAGGCAGTTCTCAGGATCGTCAAGATTGACCTGGAAATTGAGGTTACTAATGTTGGGGTTGACCGAAGCGACGTCGTCGGTCAGCTTCATAGCGATCCACTGGTGGCCGGAAAGCGCGGCGAACAGCCAAGTCTCGGTGTTGTCGGCGATGACAATCTGGTCGTTGGAGCAGACGCCCTGCTCGTCAATCAGACTGCCGATAAGCTCGACGCCCTCGCGGGCCGTTGCGCTCTCGCCCAAGATGACGCCCGCGTAGCTGTACTCGCCGATGCCGGTATTTTTGACCTCGGGATTTGCTTTGTGGGCATGCTTGGTCGTGGGATCCGCTGTCTTGGCATCGTCGTTGTAGGAGGTGCTCAGTGTTGCGGAGCAGGAGACGCCCTTCTCATTGATGCCGGCCTCGGAGTAGGCATCCCAGCGTCCGTCCCACTCAGCAGGATGGTCACGCACGTAGCTGTAACGATACGTAGTCTTGGTCGAGGTGTAGGAGAATCCGGACTCGTCCGAGCTGTAGGTATGACCAGGGCCATAAGAGGGCTCGATGCCATAGTGTTTGAGGTAACGAGTGCCAATGTCCTCGGTGCGGCCATAGTACGTGTTACCGTCGGCCGTAAGGTTCTTGCCCATGTACATCTGCGTGCAGGCGAGCGCAGACGTCGGCATGGACATGATGGTTGCAGCTCCAAAGGCGAGGCCTATACCTAGCTTCTTGAGCGCGTTGACGGGGTGAGTTTTCCTCATTTTCCCTCCCAGCGTGCGAAAGCCCTCTGTCGCCAGAGGGCTTCAGCCAATAAAGACACCCCATTAGCGTAACGAACTGGAAACAATATTCATCTATGAAAGACACTTACTCGATAAGCGTGATGAAATATGCGACGAGCGGTTAATTGTACTCAGTTTGTAGCTTTACTTTAATAAAGACGCCCTGTAATTACTGTAGCCGAATAAAGTAGCTGGGAATGCCTGAAATGAAAAATCCCCTGCTGTTTGGCAAATGCATAAACAGCAGGGGAGACGATAATTTGATGAATATCATACCAATGTGGAATTACTTCTTCCGGCGGTGGATCACGTTGATCGCATAGCCGACGAGCATGGCCAAAACGATGATGATAAAGCCGAGCAGGGGATTGTCGTTCATAGAGTCCTCCTATTTTCCGAGCGGGGAGAATTCGTCGACGATGAGGTCGAGGCATTGTGGAAGCGCGCGGGCTCCAAAGACGCCCGAATTGCTGGAGATAATTTCGCCATCGAACTGCATGCCCAGCGACGGGGTGCAGGTGATCTTGGCTTCCTTGGTCTGGATGATCTTGAACTGCGGGCGCCCGAGTACCTTGCCGGCGGGGTCAAGCGCAGCGGTGATCACGGTAGGCAGCAGCTGCACGGCGCGCACGGGTTCGATGACCGCAATGTCGACCATGCCATCGTTCATGCGGCAGTCGGGGAACAGGTTGATGTCGTTTTGGATGACCGAGGTGTTGCCGGCCATGCAGCAGATGCCGTCGAGCTCCTCGACAATGCCGTCATGCTCAATCGTAAAGTGCGCTACCGTAGGGTTGGGCGTGGCGAGCGCAGAGAGGAAGTAGGCGATCTCGCCGATGTCGTTTTTGGTGGGGGCGGCCTTCATCATGATCTCGGCGTCGAAGCCCGAGCCGGCGATGATGATGAAGCCGTGGCGCTTCTCGTTGCCGTTCTCGTCGAGCCAAAAGAGCTCGCCCATGTCGACTTTGACCGTGCGACCGGCACGGCAGGCCTTGGCGAGCGCCGCCGCCTCGGGGGCATTGCCGATGTTGTTGAAGAACAGGCAGGCCGTACCGGAGGGGAAGACGAGCGTGGGGACACCGCATCCGCGCATCTGGTCGAGCACGTTGGAGACAGTGCCGTCGCCGCCCGAAACGACCACGCGGTCAAACTCGCGCACGTCTGCCACGGCGTCCTCGGGTTCCATGCCATCGCCGATAAAGCGCATCACGACCTCGTCGCCGCCCTGTGCAAGGGCGTGCGTGAATGCGAAGATTTCATCTGAGCTGGGGCCCGATGCCGGGTTGTGGATGATAAGGCAGCGCATACTTACGTTCCCGTTCTGTGACTAACCGAGTATAGTTGTAAGGCAATGCCGATATCCTACCCGTGTTTTTCGGGCCTAACCTTATTCGATGGGTTGATATGTACATTTCCACACATCAGGCTCTACTCGACTTTTGCCAGCGCGCCCGTGAGTTCGACGCGATTGCCGTCGATACCGAGTTTTTGCGCGAGCGCACGTTCCATCCGCGTCTATGTTTGGTTCAGATTGCCACCCCTGCTGAGAGCGTCGCGGTCGATCCCCTGGTAATCGACGACCTATCGCCGCTGGCCGAGCTTATGGCCGACGAGAGCGTGACCAAGGTCTTCCACGCGTGCTCGCAGGATATGGAGGTCATGCTCCATACCGTGGGCGTGCTGCCACGACCGATTTTCGATACGCAGGTCGCCGCCGCCTTTTTGGGCGAGCGCCAGCAGATTTCGTATGGCGCGCTTGTTCAGACGTTCTGCGGCGTATCGCTGCCCAAGACCGAGTCACTGACCGACTGGTCGCGCCGCCCGCTGACCGATAAGCAGATTGAGTATGCGATCGATGACGTCAAGTACCTGATCGTCGCCTATATCGAGATGATGAGCCGCCTGCGCGAGCTGGGCCGTGTGGACTGGGTGCTCGACGAGCTGCGCCCGCTGGCTGACGAGTCGCACTATCGCGCCGATCGCCACGAGGCGTTCCGCAAGGTCAAACGCATCAATTCGTGCAGCCGTCACCAGTTGGGCATCGCGCGCGAGCTCGCCGCCTGGCGCGAGGACCGCGCCGAGCGCCGTAACATCCCGCGCAAGTGGGTCATGTCCGACGACACGCTGCTTGCGCTCGTTAAGCGCAATCCCGTGCGCGTTGAGGAGTTCCGTAGCATCCGCGGTACCGATCAGTTGGGGGAGCGCGACGTGGACGGTGCGCTCATGGCCATCAAGCGCGGCGCGAGCTGCCCGCACGATCGCCTGCCGCTCATGGTGCGCGGTCACCGTCAGATTTCGCCGGAGTTGGAGAGTGTGACGGACCTGATGTACGCGCTCATCCGCCTGGTTGCCGAGCGCTCGGGCGTGGCGACTTCGGTCATTGCCTCGCGCGATGACCTGGCCGACTACATTGAGCATCCCGAGCAGAGCCGCCTGCGCGAAGGTTGGCGCTTTGAGCTTGTGGGCTCGCGCCTGGACGATCTGCTTTCCGGCAATATGGGGTTGACGGTGAAGGACGGAAAAATCGAATTGCTGTAAGGAAGCCTAGCCGCTTGAGTGGGTAGAATGCCTCCAACGTGTAACTCGATTCGGAGGAATTCGCATGCCTTATTACTATGGATACGGCTTTGGCATCGACCCGCTGTACCTGCTGGTTGTTCTTGTCTGCACGGTGCTTGGCCTTGCCGCACAGAACTATATCAACTCGACGTACAAAACCTGGTCCAAGGTTCGCTCGGACGGCGATACGGGTGCCACGGTCGCTCGCCGCATGCTCGATGCCAACGGTTGTAACGCCGTGGGTATCAAGGGTGTCGCTGGCGAGCTCACCGACCATTACAACCCGCAGGACAACAACCTGTACCTCTCTGATGCCAACCGTTCGGGCGGATCGGTCGCAAGCGTTGCCGTGGCCTGCCATGAGGCGGGCCATGCCGCCCAGCGTCAAAGCGGCTACGCTATGATGAAGGTGCGCACCGCCCTGGTCCCGGTCGTTAACTTTACCCAGAACACCTGGACCATCGTGCTACTCATGGGCCTGTTTATGAACATCGCGGGGCTTACGACCCTCGCGTTGATTTTCTTCTCGTTTAGCGTGCTGTTCCAACTCGTTACGTTGCCTGTTGAGATTGACGCCAGCCGACGTGCTGTGGCGTACATCGAGCAGTCGGGTATGAGTTCCAAGCAGGTCAACGGCGCCAAGAAGGTGCTGACGGCAGCCGCACTTACCTATGTTGCTGCAGCTCTCACCTCGATTATTCAGCTGCTCTATCTTATGGCTCGCTACAACAGAAACTCCAACCGATAACAAATTGGGTCGCTGGGCGCCGCGGGGATTCGTGTCCCCGCGGCGCTGTACTATGTGTTGGACTTGAATTTGCGCAGGGCCGAAGCCCTTGTGCACGATGACGAAAGGAGGCTGCGTGGCAGGCTGGAATCTAACCGGCAATGCCGTTTCCGCCGAGTTTGACGGTTCGGATGAGCAGGAGCGCAAGGAGCTCAGCGTGAGCCAGGCGGTGGAGATCGCCGCCGGTGCGCTCGATGCCATTCCGCAGCTGAGTGTCCTGGGCGAGGTCACGGGTTTCCGTGGTCCCAACGCCCGAAGCGGCCACTGCTACTTCCAGATTAAAGACGACTCGGCCGCCGTCGACTGCATCATCTGGAAGGGCGCCTATCTCAAGCGTACCTTCGATCTGCGCGACGGCATGCAGGTAAGCTTTAAGGGCAGCTTCAATCTCTATAAGGCCACGGGCCGCATGAGCTTCGTCGCCCGCTCGTTCTCGCTGGCGGGGGAGGGCTTGCTGCGTCAGCAGGTGGCTCAGTTGGCCGAAAAGCTGCGTCGCGAGGGCCTGATGGACGAAGCACGCAAGCGCCGCATTCCGGTGTTTTGCTCGCGTGTGGCGGTCGTCACCTCGCTTTCGGGTGCCGTAATCGACGACGTTAAGCGCACATTGCGCCGTCGCAACCCGCTCGTCGAGCTTGTCTGCGTGGGCGCAAAGGTCCAGGGCGAGGGTGCGCCGACAGAGCTTATTGAAGGCTTGCGCCGCGCCGCTGCCATTACGCCGGCGCCCGATTGCATTTTGCTCGTGCGTGGCGGCGGTTCCTTCGAGGACCTCATGACCTTTAACGACGAGGAGCTTGCCCGTGCGGTGGCAGCCTGTCCCGTGCCTGTGGTGACGGGCATTGGGCATGAGCCCGATACCTCGATCTGCGACATGGTGAGCGACCGTCGCGCCTCCACGCCAACGGCAGCGGCGGAATCGGTGGCACCGGCTATGACGGAGTTGGCCGACGTGCTCGAGACGCGCCATCAGCGTCTGGGCGCCGCGATGGCTTCGATGATCGGGTCGGATCAGGTTGATCTGGAAATGCTCGACCAGCGCGGTCGTCGTGCTTGGGACACCTATACGGCTCGTCTGGGCGATGCGCTCGATGCCGCCGCGTGCCGCCCGTGCCTCAAAGATCCAACGTTTATGGTCGAGCGTCGCGAGTCTGAGCTTGCCTTGACGGCCGATCGTCTGTCCGGCGCCATAACGCGTTCGGTTGGGGCCTTCCGCTCCAACTTCGAGCGTCTGCCCGAGCGCTTGATCGCAAGCACCTCGGGGCTCGATGGCAAGCGCCATGCGCTCACGCTTGCGAGCTCCCGTCTGGAGCATCAGGGGCGCACGATGCTCAGCAAACCCGCGTCCGACCTTGGCCGAGCCGCCGCGTCGCTCGATGCCCTGTCGCCGCTCAAGGTGCTTGCCCGCGGTTACTCCATCGCGTACAGCGATGACGGTGTGGCTACGAGCGCCAAGACCTTTAAGCCCGGCGATGCCATTCGTGTGCGCATGGCAGACGGCAACGTGGCAGCAACGGTCAATACGGTCGAGTAGGCCGCGTTTCATAGCGATAAACCTTTAGGAAAGGAAACAGATATGGCAGAGAAGACCCCGGTCGAGCAGCTTACGTACAAGCAGGCCTCGCAGGAGCTGGAGCTCATCATCCGCAGCTTGGAGTCGGGTGATATGGAGCTCGAGGAGTCGCTCGAGAGCTATACCCGCGGCGTCGAGCTCCTCAAGAGCCTGCGCACCCGTCTCTCCGATGCCGAGCAGAAGGTCTCGGTACTCCTTAAGGACGTCGACGGCAACGACGTGCTTGCCGACGGCGAAGCCGCCAACACGGACGACAACCTCTCGTTCTAACCATCCCGACCAAATATAATTACCTTGGTCTGTGAGAAAGGAACCAACCATGTGCGATTGCATCTTCTGCAAAATTGCCAACCACGAGATCCCCTCGACCGTTGTCTATGAGGACGACCAGGTCATCGCCTTCGACGACCTCAACCCCCAGGCGCCGGTCCACACGCTCGTGATCCCCAAGAAGCACTACAGCGATATCGCCGATAACGTGCCGGCCGAGACCATGGGCGCCATGGCTCACGCCATCCAGGAGGTCGCTAAGGCCAAGGGCTTGGAGGACGGTTTCCGCGTCATCTCCAACAAGGGCGTCAACGCCGGCCAGACCGTCATGCACTTCCACATGCACGTTCTCGGCGGCAAGAACCTGGGCGAGAACCTCATCTGAGGACGCACGGCCCGTCGACTTGGCTGCCTTTGGAGTAATCTATGCAGCTTTCTCAACTCGAATACCTTCAAGCGGTAGCGAACTATGGCGGCGTGCGCAAAGCGGCTCGCGCCGTTCACGTGAGTCCGCAGGCCGTTTCGTCGGCAATAAAAAAGTTGGAATCTGAGTATCAGATTGTTTTGCTCGACCGATCGGCGGGGGAGGCTGTTTTGTCTCCGGCGGGCAGAGAATTTGCGCATCGTGCACGCGTGATCCTGGCGCAAGTCGACGATCTCAAAAAGTACGCTCAATCGGGGAACGGCGGCGTTTCGCCCGACGGCCATTTCCGTCTTTACGCCCCCTGTCTTCACGGGCGGGGGCGTCTTTTTTCCGAAAACTGGTACGACTCGTTTGAAAGCTCGCACCCTCAGATTCACCTTGATGTTTGGCATCAGCCAACGGCCACATGCTTTGAATCACTTGTGCTTGGCATTTCGGATGCGGCCATCTCATTTGAGGAACCAAGGGATAGTGTCCTTTCTTCGAAATACTTGGGTGAAAAGGAGCTCAAGGTTCTTTCATGCCCAGCGGGTCATCTATCTGTGGGCGCCATGACCATTCGCGAGTTACTGGGCGGCAGGCTCGCTGTTCCCATTAATTTGTCACCCTGTCTCAATGCAATCAATCAATGCCCTGAAGCCCAGCTCGTCAATTTTCGCTTCCGTGATGTTGAATACGGAAGCAGGGCTCAGGCTGAGTTTCTTCAAGCCGGGGGATTGATATTGAGTTTGTCTGGGTCCTCTCTTGCGTCGGATGGATCAGAAGTGAGTCAGTGCTCCATTGAAGGCTCGCGTGATGTAACCTTGCCTATCTACTTTTGCTATCGGCAAAATTCCTGGACTGATCGACACCAGACGGTTTTTCTGCACCTATTGCGTCATCTTGCTTCGTGAGATTAATTGGCTTCGAGACGTCAAGTGATTATTGACGCCTTGTAACACATAGCTGACAGCTTTGCCCTCATGCTTTTCCAAGAATCCGATTTAGATTGCTGGCTCTTGGAGGGCGGAGCATGAAAAACCGTACGGTTTTGCTTTATATGACATTCGTTTTTCTGTCGAACTTCAGCACCATCTTGTATTTTCTAACTGTCTACCTTGGGTTCGTCGGGCTTTCGATGGTAGCGATTTCTAGCATGATGATTGCATACCAAGTGAGCAAGTTCATCCTAGAAGTTCCCACTGGCTATATTGCTGATAGGTTTGGACGAAAGACAAGCGGCCTCGTTGGCATTGTGGGAATGCTTGGGTACTACGCCGCCCTGCTCATCGTCCGATCTCCTCTGCTTTTAATCGGTGCGTTTGCTCTCAAGGGTTTTGCCGTTGCATGTGTGAGCGGATCCATCGAAGCGATTTACATTGACAGCGTCTCTCAGGACCAGCTCGTAAGACTTAATGTCGTTGAGCGACTTGTTTTCTATGCCTCTTATGCCCTCTCCGCTTGCGTGGGCGGTTTCATTTCGTCTGTCGGTGCATATCTCATTGGTCTTTCGGCAGATATCATCGCAATGGTGTTGACGTTGGTTGTTGTTGTCTGCATTCCTGAGATGCGAAGAGGGGGCACTGCGGCGACACCTGAACGTGGAATTAGCCCGAAGATGATCGGTGCCGCTATTGCGTGTAATGGCATTCTTCGTTCGGCGTTCATCATGGACTGTTCTCAGGCATTTGCTTTTGTCGCCCTGGAAGACTTTTTCTCGCTGCTGCTTGCGGGTCGCGGAATGAATGCCGTCGCTTCGGGTGTGACCATTGCGGTCCAGCTCCTTGCCTCGGCCTCCATGGGACTTATTGTGCCCTGTGCGATTGCTCATGTCGACAAGGGCCGCTTTGCGCGTATTTGCGGCATCGTGCGCCTTTTCCTGACAGCTTTGTTTTTGATTCCCCTTACTCCGGCTAATTTGCTGCCCGTGTTCTATGTGCTGCAGACGGTTGCGTACTCGTTATTTGCTCCAATTAAATACTCAATTTTTCAAAAAGCAGCCGATTCTTCGATGCGCTGTTCACTGATTTCGGTTCAAAGCCAGATGGTGGCGGTGGGCGCCGTTCTTTTCTATCTGCTCAATGCTGTGTTGAGTAGCGTTGTGGGTATTCGGGTTGTGCTGCTTGTTGCGCTTGGGATTTCTTCTCTGGCGTATGTCCCCGCGCTATTTCGCCTTACAAGTCGAAGACCATGAGCATGCATGCATCGATAACTTATATATCAACGCAATAAACCCGAGCTCGAGGGCGTTTGGGTTTATTATTGAAGCGTATGTAACCTGGCGGCGCCACACCGCCTGTTAGTAGGGAGACACATGAACGTTCTGGTCGTCAACGCAGGATCTTCGACCCTTAAGTATCAGGTCATCGATACCAAGTCCCACAAGGTGTCCGCAAAGGGCTCCTGCGAGCGCGTCTGCTTTACCGGCGGCACCTTCACCCACGCTGCCAACGGCTCCAAGAAGGTGACCGAGAACATCGAGTTCCCCGACCACAAGGTCGCCATCGAGGTCGTCCTGAAGGACCTTGAGGCCAACGGCGTCAAGATCGAGGGTATCGGCCACCGTATCGTTCAGGGCGGTTGGTACTTCGGTGATTCCTCCCTCGTCGACGAGGATGTCCTCGCCAAGATCCGCGAGGTCGCCCCGCTTGCCCCGCTGCACAATAACCCCGAGGCCAACGTTATCGAGTACTGCCTGGAGCAGTATCCCGACCTGCCCAACGTCACGGTCTATGACACCGCTTTCCACTTCAACATGCCCGAGGTCGCCAAGACTTACGCTCTGCCCAAGGATGTTTGCGACAAGCTGCACATCCGTAAGTACGGCGCCCACGGCACCAGCTACCGCTACATCTCCAAGAAGGTCGCCGAGATGACCAACGGCGGGGCCCGCAAGGTCGTCGTGTGCCATATCGGCTCCGGCGCTTCCCTGTGCGCCATCGAGGACGGCAAGTGCATGGACACCACCATGGGCTTGACGCCGCTCGACGGCGTCATGATGGGCACCCGCTGCGGTTCCATCGACCCGGCTACCGTGTGCTACCTGCAGCGCGAGGGCGGCTATACCTTCGACGAGGTCGACGAGATGATGAACAAGAAGTCCGGCCTTTTGGCTGTGACCGGCGGCAAGACCAACGACTGCCGCAACGTCGAGGAGCTCGCCGCTGCTGGTGACCCCGAGGCTCAGCTCGCCTTCGACATGTTTGTCTACAAGATTGCCGCCAAGGCTGCCGAGATGGCCACTTCTATGTGCGGTATGGACACCCTGGTCTTTACCGCCGGCATCGGCGAGCACGCTCCGGCTGTCCGCGCCGGCGTTGCCGACCGCTTGGCCTTTATGGGCGTCAAGATGGATCATGCCCGCAACGCCCTGCGTGGTGACGGCGCTTGGTGCCTGTCTGCCAAGGATTCCAAGGTCAAGATTTTCGTCATCCCCACGGACGAGGAGTTCATGATCGCTTCCGACGTCGAGCGCATCGTCAACGGCAAGTAATTCCAAGAGGGGAGGGGCTGGACGACCGAGCGCCGTTCGGCCCCTCTTTTGTGCTCGTTGGGCGATATGCCTGATAGCTATTTATCAAGTTGTGATAACTTCTTATTAACATGCGGCCGCCTTAAGGGGTCTGCGCCGACCGTATCGCACTGCAAAGGAGTCTCATGAACGTACTTGTTGTCAACGCCGGTAGCTCAAGCCTTAAATATCAGCTTTTGGATACCGATACCCGCGAGGTTTTCGCCAAGGGCAACTGCGAACGTATCGGTTCGGACATGGGCATCTTTGGCCACTCCGAGAACGGTGGCGCCAAGCAAACCGAGGAGGTCCCCTTCCCGGACCACCGTTCGGCTATCGCAGGTGTGCTCGAGGAGCTCGAGAAGACCGACTTTACGATTGATGGCATTGGGCATCGCATCGTTCAGGGCGGCTGGCACTTCGATGATTCCGCGGTCGTCGACGATGAGGTCATGGCTAAGATCCTTGAGGTGGCCCCGCTCGCTCCGTTGCACAATTACGGCGAGGCCGCGGCAATCGAATATTGCCGCGAGAAGTATCCGGAGCTGCCCAACGTGGCCGTCTTCGACACCTCGTTCCACATGACCATGCCCGAGGTCGCCTACACCTACGCGCTGCCCAAGGACGTGTGCGACAAGTACCACGTGCGCAAGTACGGCGCACACGGTACGAGCCACCGCTACGAGTGGATGATGGCCAAGGAGATCCTGGGCTCGCGCTGCCACCGCCTGCTTTCGTGCCATCTGGGCAACGGTGCTTCGCTCGCTGCTATCGAGGACGGCGTGTGCCGCGACACCACGATGGGTCTCACGCCGCTCGACGGCCTGATGATGGGCACCCGTTGTGGTTCCATTGACCCGGCCACCGTGTGCTACCTGCAGCGCGAGGGCGGATACAGTTACCAGGAAGTCGACGACATGATGAACAAGCAGTCTGGTCTGCTTGCCATCTCGGGCATCTCCAACGACGCCCGCGACATCCGTACGCGCGCCTCCGAGGGTGACGAGCGCTGCCTGCTCGCCTTCGATATGTTCGCATACAAGGCCATGCAGCAGGCCGGTTCCATGATCGCCTCCATGGCGGGCGTGGACACCATCACCTTTACCGCCGGCATCGGCGAGAACGACTGGTCGATCCGCAAGGCCTTCTGCGACTGCTTTGAGTGGCTGGGCGTACGCATCGACAACAACAAGAACCGCGAGGCTGTGGGCAACGGCCCGCAGGTTATCAGTGCCGCCGGTTCCGCCGTCACGGTCATGGTCATCCCCACCGACGAGGAATACATGATCGCCCACGACGTCGAGCGTCTGACCAAGAACAACTAACGCACGCATTTGCAAGTAAACGAAAGGCCTCCAGAGCAACAGCTCCGGAGGCCTTTTGCTAGCGGGCGGAAATTCCTGTCCCGAGGGGATATGTACGCTACTCAGCCATCTGAGCCTGGACGGCGGTGATGGCCACGACACCCACGATGTCGTCGGCAGAGCAGCCGCGCGAAAGGTCGTTAACCGGCTTGGCGATGCCCTGCAGGATGGGGCCGTAGGCGTCAGCACCGGCGAAGCGCTGGACCAGCTTGTAGCCGATGTTGCCGGCCTCGAGGTCGGGGAACACCAGCACGTTAGCCTTACCGGCGACGGAGGAGCCGGGAGCCTTGAGCTGGGCGACAGTGGGGACGATAGCGGCATCGAGCTGCAGGTCGCCGTCGATGGCGAGCTCGGGAGCCTTCTCCTTGCAGAACTTTACGGCCTCTTGGACCTTCTTGGCGACCTCGCCGCCGGCGGAGCCCATGGTGGAGTAGGAGAGCATGGCCACGTGCGGCTCAACGTTGCCCATGAAGGTGGACCAGGAGTGAGCGGAGGCGATGGCGATCTCGGAGAGCTCGTCGGAGGACGGGTTGATGTTGAGGCCGCAGTCGGCGAAGATCAGCGTGCCGTCGGTGCCGAACTGCGGGGTGTCGGTGCACATCACGAAGAAGGCCGAGACCAGCTTGGTGCCCGGGGCGGTCTTGAGGATCTGAAGTGCAGGGCGCAGGGTGTCGGCGGTGGAGTGGCAGGCGCCGGAGACCAGGCCGTCGGCGTCGCCCATCTTGACCATCATGGTGCCAAAGTAGGTGGCGTCCATCACCTGGGCGCGAGCCTGCTCGATGGTAACGCCCTTCTTGGCGCGGAGCTCAGCAAACTTCTGCGCATACTCCTCGTGCTTCTCGGCATTGCGCGGATCGATGACGGTAGCGCCGGGAACGTTGATCTCGTCGGGGTTGCCCAGGATGACGATCTTTGCCAGGCCCTCCTCGATGATTTTGGTGGCCGCGACGATAGTGCGCGGATCCTCGCCCTCGGGCAGGACGATCGTCTTAAGGTCGGCCTTGGCGGCAGACTTCATACGGTTTAGGAAATCGCTCATGTTACTCCTTACAAGCGTTTCGCTAAGCTCCAGGCACCCGGCTGTTCACGAATAAACCCGCTGCTAGCGGGTTTACCTTTCAATTATGTACGCCGCGGTGCTTGAGCTTTCCTTGTGTGGCAAGCTCATTATAGGACGCATTAGCGCTATAATCGCTCTGATAAATATGTCTCGAAGAATGTTCGAGAAAAGCCCAGCTAACGAGCCCGTGGCTTTTGACAAGGAGTATCGATGCAGATTACCTCAGGCCTGCCTGAAGGCTTTAACGCCGGCGCGTACGACATGATTGTCGTCGGTGCTGGATATGCCGGTGCCGTTTGCGCCCGCCGTCTTGCCGAGACCATCGGCTATCGTGTTGCCGTTTTGGAGCGCCGTAGCCACATTGCGGGCAATGCCTATGACTGCACTGACGAGGCCGGAATCCTGATCCACGAGTACGGTCCGCATATCTATCACACTTTTAACGAGCGCGTGCACAATTTCCTGTCGCGCTTTACCAAGTGGACGGATTATCAGCACAAGGTGCTCGCCAACATCAACGGTACCCTTATGCCCGTGCCCTTCAACCATGCGAGTCTCAAGCTCGCCTTTGGTGACGAGCGCGGCGAGGAGCTGTATCAGAAGCTCGTGGAGACCTTCGGCAAGGATGTCAAGGTGCCCATTATGGAGCTGCGTAAGAAGAACGACCCGGATCTTGCCGAGGTCGCCGATTACGTCTACGAGAACGTCTTTTTGCATTACACCATGAAGCAGTGGGGCCAGACGCCCGATCAGATCGATCCCTCGATCACCGGCCGCGTTCCCGTCTTTGTGGGCGATGATGACCGCTACTTCCCGCAAGCTCCCTTCCAGGGCATGCCGCAGGAGGGCTACACGGCGCTCTTTGAGCGCATGCTCGACCACGACCTGATCGACGTGTTCTGCGACGTGGACGCCCGTGACCTCTTTGAAATCGACGAGACTACCGTCAAGATCGACGGCAAGGTCTATGGTGGCGAGATCGTCTACACCGGTCCGCTCGATGAGCTGTTCAATCTCGATCTGGGCGCGCTACCGTACCGCACGCTCGACATGAAGTTCGAGACGCTCGATATGGACCAGTTCCAGCCCGTGGGCACCGTCAACTACACCACGAGCGAGGACTACACGCGCATTACCGAGTTCAAGAACATGACCGGTCAGATCCTGCCCGGCAAGACCACCATCATGAAGGAGTATTCCAAGGCCTATACGCCCGGCTCGGGCGAGACGCCGTACTACGCCATTCTTGAGCCCGAGAACCGTGAGCTCTATGAGCGCTATCTTGAGCGCGTCCAGAACCTGACGAACTTCCACCCGGTGGGTCGTCTGGCCGAGTATCGTTACTACGATATGGACGCTGTGACCAATTCCGCCCTCGATCTTTCGGATGAGATTATCGCCTGCCATGCATAAAGTCATAACATTCGGTATTCCCTCGTATAACGCCGCCAAGGACATGGACCATTGCATCACCTCCATCTTGGAGGGGAGCAATTACGCCACCGATATCGAGATTATCGTAGTGGACGACGGCTCCAAGGACGAGACGGCCGATAAGGCCGACGAGTGGGAGGCACGTTATCCCGGTATCATTCGCGCGGTGCACCAGGAGAACGGCGGCCACGGTATTGCCGTCCTTTCGGGTCTGCGCGAGGCGCAGGGCACCTACTACAAGGTTGTCGACTCGGACGACTGGCTTGACGGCGCTGCCCTTTCGACCATGCTGTCGATTCTGCGTGGCTTTGAGGAGCGCGACCAGCGCGTTGACCTGTTTATCTCGAACTACGTGTACGAGAAGGTTTACGAGGGGACGCATACCGCTATTGGTTACAAATTTGCCCTGCCGCGCAAAAAGATCTTTTCTTGGGATCAGATCGGTCATTTCCGCCTGGACCAGAACCTACTCATGCACAGCCTGTGCTATCGCACGGATGTGCTGCGCGAGTCCAACCTTCCCATGCCGCCGCACACGTTCTATGTGGACAACATCTACGCCTACGTGCCGCTGCCGCGTTGCAAGACCATGTACTACGCCGACATCGACCTCTACCGCTACTTTATCGGTCGCGAAGGTCAGAGCGTCAACGAGGCAACGATGGTCAAGCGTCTGGACCAGCAGTTCCGTGTTACGCGTATCATGATGGAGTCGTACCACCTGTACAGCGATGTTGAGTCGTCGCGCCTGCGTTCGTACATGATGGGCTACTTCACCATGATGATGGCGATCTGCTCGGTTCTCACCAAGCTTTCCGAGGAAGATTGCGCCGACGAGCGCCTAAAGATGCTGTGGAATGATTTGAAGGCCTACGACGAGCGCATGTATCGTCGTGCCCGCTACGGCGTGGTCGGGTTCTTCACCAATCTGCGCGGACGGGCCGGAGACAAAACCACACTCGGCCTATACCGTCTTGCCTCAAAGATCTTCAAATTCAACTAGCTGTTGAGTAATCGCTGTTGATAGGTTGACTGGGCCCCTTGGCCTTTAGTTTGCTACTGCGAACAGTCCTGCTCGCACGGAAAGCACATTAAGTGCTTTCCGGCTCGTGCGGAACTTGTATCAAACTAAAGGCCAAGGGGCCTCTGCTATAAGAATCGATTGTCAGTTTATTTGAATTTGAAGATCTTCGACGCGCGGTACACAGGGGCCTGGGCTGAAAAGAATCTGGTTGGTAGGTTGCCCGGTGGGGCTTGGTTATGTTTGTCGCGAGTTCCGCACGAGCCGAAGAGCACTTAATGTGCTCTTCGTGCGAGCCAGGACTGTAGAGCAGCAAACATAACCAAGCCCCACCGGGCAACCGGTCAGGTTAGGCTACTTCGCGGCGCCGGGGATGCCGTGGGAGGTTTTGGCGGTTTTGGCTCCGTTTACGATGGCGGTCTGTAGGGCCCTTACGGCGAGCATGCCCAGTAGGTCTAGGGGAACGGCGGCGCTTGTCTGAGCGTCTAGTTTGCCGCTGGCGAGGGTGTAGATGGTGTCGCCGTCGTTGGTGGTGTGCGTGGGACGGATGGCGTGTGCGTAGGCGTCTGCGGCCATCTGGGAGACCTTGGTGGCTTGTGCCTTAGTGAGTTCGACGTTGGTGACGATGCAGCTGATGGTGGTGTTGGTGCGGTCGAGCGGCATCTGCATGGATCCGGCGGCAGCAAAGGCTGCGAGTTCCATGTCGACGATCTGGTCGCTATCGGGTGCGGCGCGCATACCGGCGACCCACTCGCCGGTGAAGGGGTCGACAACGTTGCCGCAGGCGTTGACTGAGACCACGGCGCCCACCTTGATGGGGCCGAGCGCCACGGCGGCAGCGCCAAGGCCGGCCTTCATGCAGGTAGCGGGGCCCATGAGCTTACCCACGGTAGCGCCCGTGCCGGCGCCCACGTTGCCCTGTTCGAGCTTGGTGGGGGTGTTGTCGAGTGCTTCGCGCACGGCGGCGATGCCGGCCTCAATGTCGGGGCGAACGGTGGGGTTACCAAAGGCGAGATCGAAGATACAGCTGGAGCACACGATAGGCACCTGCGTGGGGCCGACAGGCAGACCGATACCGCGGCTCTCGAGTTCGCGGGCCACGCCGCTTGCGGCTTCGAGGCCAAAGGCCGATCCGCCCGAAAGGCAGACGGCGTGGACCTTATCGACGGTGTTTTCGGGACGCAGCAGGTCGGTCTCGCGCGAAGCGGGAGCGCCACCGCGTACGTCAACGCCGCCGGTGGCGCCCTCGGGTGCCACGATTACGGTGCAGCCGGTGCCTGCCTCATCGTCCGTATAGTTGCCAAAGCAAAAGCCATCGACATCGCAAACGTCAATGGCTTTGAGCAGTGTATCCATGTTTAACTCCTATCGGTTTTCCGCCGCGCCTTGTGCCCGGTCGGGATCCGTACGGTACGCCAAAATTGTAGGCGCCGGGGGATACCCAGCGCCAGATGCAATTACGAGAGTTTTTGAATCGCGCGCGCGACGCGGGCGATGGGTAGGCCCACCACGTTATAGAAGTCGCCCGAAATATCGTGCACGAGCATGCGTCCTCCTGTGCCCTGAATGCCGTAGGCGCCGGCCTTGTCCATGGGCTCACCCGAGGCGACGTAGTGCTCGATCTGCTCGTCGGTGAGCTCGTAGAACGTCACGTCGGTCACATCGACAAAGGACAGGCTCTCGGCGGCATGCGGGGCGGCCGTGTCGCCTGCCTTAACGATGCAGACGCCGGTTGCGACCTGGTGCGTGCGGCCCGAAAGCTCACGGAGCATGGTGCGCGCTTCGTCCTCGGTTGCCGGCTTGCCCAGAATCTTGCCGTCAAAGGTGACGATGGTGTCGGCCGCGACCGTCAGCTCATTGGGCTCGGCATGTTCGGCGGCAACGGCGGCGGCTTTGGCGCGTGCTAAGCGTTCAACGAGCGTAAGCGGGGCCTCGCCATCAAACGGCGTTTCGTCGATATCGGCAGGAATGATGCGAATGTCATAGCCCGCCTCGCGCATCAACTCGATGCGGCGCGGTGATTGCGAAGCCAAAATCATAGCTGAATGCCCTCGGCGACCTTATCGACGGCCTTGTCGCCGGCGAGCGTGCGCAGCAGCTCAAGCGCAAAGGGGAGCGACTGGGCCATGCCGCTGGCGGTGATGATGTTGCCGTCTTGCGTGACCTTCTCGCCGGTATAGGCGCCTTCGGGGAAGCTTTTCTCAAAGCCAGGGAAGCACGTGGCGTGGCGCCCCTCGAGCAGGTCGAGCTCGCCCAGGATAAACGGGGCGGCGCAGATGGCGGCGACGTGCTTGGTTGCGGCGAACTCGCGGACCACGTCGCAGACGCGCTGATCGGCGCGCAGGTTGGTAGCACCGGGTAGGCCGCCGGGCAGCACGACGCAGTCGTACTCGTCAAAGTCGATCTCATCAAAGAGCGCATCGCAGGTCACGGGGATCTGCAGCGAGCTTACGACCTCACGCGTGGGCATGATCGAGACGAGCGTGGCGCGCACGCCGCCGCGACGCATGACATCGACCATGGTCAAGCATTCAATAGTTTCAAAGCCATCGGCGGCGAGAACGGCAACGCTGGGCATGGGGGTTCCTTTCATAGGCGGCATACAATTAGCCGTCTTATACCCCGAAGACCTCCGCTTGCCACGCTCGATTTCCCAATGATTTTTCTGAGCAATGATTAAGTGGCTAGTTGCGCCTAAGGTGGACGACAGTCTCGCAGTGGAAGGTTTGCGGGAACAGGTCAACTGGCGTGATCTTTACGGGGGAGAAGGTGCCTTCCTCGACAAAGCGCTTGAGGTCGCGCGCCAGGGTGGCCGGATCGCAGCTCACGTAGGCGACATCGCGAGCGCTCGTGCTGGCGATAAGATCGATGGCTTCGGGGGCGAGGCCCGCACGCGGCGGGTCGACCACCAAGACGTCGGCATCCTGGTCGGGGAACTCGCGCACCGCGTCTCCGCCAATGACGTCGACGTTATCAAGCTTGTTGATTTCCAGGTTACGGCGTAGATCGCGCACGGCGGGGCCGTAGGCCTCGACGGCAGCGACAAAGTCGCAGCGGCGGGCGAGCGGCAGGGTAAAGGTGCCGGCACCGCAGTACAGGTCCACGGCAAGCTCGTCTTCCTGCGGGTCGAGCGCTTCCATGACAAGCTCGATCAAAATCTCGGCACCCTTGGTGTTGACCTGGAAAAAAGACGGGGCAGACAAGCGCATCTGACCCTCGGCGATATTCTCGGTCCATGAGCCCTCTCCGGCGAGCATTTCGACCTTGGAGACACGGCGGGCCTTCTTTTCGCCCTTGCTCATCACGCGCACGATGCTCGTGGGATGAGCGGCGTCCGCCAGCACGCGGGAGACCTGCGAGCGCGGAAAAGAGCCTGTGGGCGTCCAGAGAGCGACCTCGAGTGCCTTGGTGCGGCGCGATGCGCGAATGCCCACGCGTTCGAGCCCCAAGTCATGGCTGCCGCTTAGATAGTTGAGTGCGCCGACGACCGATTTGAGCGCCTTCGGGAAGCGCTTATCGAACAGCGGGCACGTATCGACGGTCACGATTTTGCTGGGGTCGACACCATGCATGCCAAGGCGCACGCGACCGTTGACGACGGTCGGTTCGAGCTCGATTTTATTGCGGTAGCCCCAGTCGTCCTTGGTGTGGCAGATGGGCTGTACCAACTCATCGACCTGCTCAGGCGCGAACTTGCCGATGCGCTCGAGCGTGGAGCGCAGGTTTTGCTCCTTGGCGGCGAGCTGTGCCGTGCGTGAGAGATTGCCCCACGAGCAGCCGCCGCAGATGCCCACGAAGGGGCAGGGAGGCTGAATGCGATCGGGGCTTGGCTCCAGAATCTCGGTGGTGCGGGCGCGCATGAACGACTTGCCGTCCTGTACGACCTCGGCCTCGACGGTGTCGCCTGCCACGGCACCCTGCACAAAGACGGCCTTGCCGTTGTCGGCGTGCGCCAGCCCGTCGGCGCCGTAGGTCATCGATTCTATAGTGAGCTTCATATTCCTGCCTGTCATTCGCGTTGTTGCTCGCACCATGGTAGCAGGGAAAAGCGCCCCGCATCCGAGGCTTTCCTCAAATGCGGGGCGCTTCTACAAACTGCTTCTACAAACGACTATTTCGTCTTGCCGGTAATGAGCGTCTTAAGACCCAGGCCGATCAGACCCAGGCCCATGCGCACGCGACCGGGGCGATGGCGCTCGATGGCCTTGGTCTTGCCGGCGGGCTTATCGCGACGGGCACTCGTCCCGGGTGCGGACTTGGTGACCTGCGGCTCGGGCTGAGGTGCAGGTGCAGGCTCGGGCTCAATGACGGTCGCCTGGACCTCTTGGACCTTGGGCGTGGTCGGCTGCGGATCAGGAGCTGGGGCGGGCTTTGCCTCGGCGGCGGGCTCCGGAGTCGCGGTAGCGGGCTCGGGCGCTTTCTCCATGGCGGGCTCTGCGGCAGCCTCGGGCTCATTCACCGGGGGAGCGGCAACCGCTTCCGGTTTGGCGGCTGCCCCATGTTCAACCTCGGCCTGAATAGCTTCTTCGGCCACACGTTCCTTCTCCTGTGCGCGCTGCTGCGCGGCGGCCTCGGCGTTGCGATAGGCACGCTCCAGTAGAGCTTCCTGCGAGTTGAAGGGTTTCTCACCCTCTGCACACTCCACGGGGACCCAGGTGCCGTCGCTCGTGAGGCTGCGGGCCTTCACGTTGTCCTGCAGCTGCATGCCCATGTACTCGTGTACCAGGGCGCGGCAGGTGGGGTCGAGCACGGGGAAGGCGATCTCCACGCGGTGCTCGGTGTTGCGTGTCATCATGTCTGCCGAGCTCAGGTAAATCATGTCCGAGTCCACGCCAAAAGCGTAAACACGGGCGTGCTCCAAAAAGCGTCCGACGATGGAGCGGACATGCACGTTCTCGGTCTTGCCCGGAACACCGGGCTTGAGGCACGAGATGCCGCGGATGATCATGTCTACGCGCACGCCGGCACACGATGCCTCGGCGATCTTGTCGATAACCTCGCGGTCGGTCAGCGAGTTGAGCTTAAAGAACACGCGGGCGGGCTCGCCGGCAAGGGCGCGCTGGATCTCGCGGTCAAGCCCGCGCATGATGAGCGGTTTCAGTCCGACGGGCGCCACACCCAGGAAGCGGTAATCGCCGCGCAGGTTGCCCAGCGACAGATTGCGGAAGAACAAGTTGGCGTCCTCGCCGATGCCGGGATGGGCGGTCATGAGCATAAAGTCGCTGTAGAGCTTGGCCGTCTTCTCGTTAAAGTTGCCGGTGCCCAACAGCGTCAGGCGTGTAAGCGCCATGCCCTCGCGATAGGTGAGCTGGCAGATCTTGGAGTGGCACTTAAAGCCCTCGGAGCCGTAGATGACGGTGCAGCCTGCCTCTTCCAGACGCTCGGCCCACTCGATGTTGTTCTGCTCGTCGAAGCGGGCGCGGAGCTCCATGAGCACCGTGACCTCTTTGCCGTTTTCGGCGGCATCGATGAGCGACTCGCACAGACGGCTCTGCTTGGCCACGCGGTAGAGCGTGATGCGCAACGAGATGCACTCGGGGTCGTAGGCGGCCTCGTGCACCAGATCCAGGAAGGGGTTCATGGCCTCATAGGGATAAAAGAGCAGCTTGTCGTGCTGAAGTACCTGCTCGCGGATGGAGCGGGTCATATCGATGGTGGGGTTGGGCTGCGGCTTAAACGGCGTAAAGAGCAGCTCGTTGCGCAGGTGCTCGGGAATCTTGCCCTCAATGCCGAAGACATAGCCCAGGTTGAGCGGGATGTCGCAGGTAAAGACCGAGCGACGCGAGAGCTCGAGTGCCTTGCGGATAGTCTTGAGCGTTGCTTTTTCGAGTGAACCCGAGACGGCGAGAACCACCGGCTGCAGGCGCAGGCGCTTCTTGAGGATGCGCTTCATATGCTGGCGGTAGTCCTCTTCCTCCTCGACGCCCTCGCCGTCCGGATCGATGTCGGCGTTGCGGGTGACGCGGATGAGCGCGCGGTCGAGCGGCTTATAGGAGCCAAAGCAGCTGTCCAGGCAGGCGAGGATGACGTCCTCGAGCAGAATGTAGGAGTAGGTGCCGGTGGGCGAGGGGATCTCGACCACGCGGTTCATCGAGGCGGGAATCTCGATCAGGCCCAGCAGACTTTCCTCGTCGGTGACGCCGTCCAGGCCGCAGGCCAGGTAGAGTGCGCCGTTGCGCAGGTTGGGGAAAGGGTGGCGCGGGTCGATCACCAGCGGTGAGATGACCGGCGACACGTAGGCCTGGAAGTAGCGGGTTACAAAGGTGCGCTCCTCGGGCGTAAGCGAATCGACACGCGCACGGTGAACGCCCAGGGTGTCGAGCTTGCCCTCGATACTCTTAAAGATGGACTCCCAACGGGTAAGGAGCCCGGGCATTTCGGCCATGACAGCATCGACCTGTTCGGAGGCAGTCATATTGCTCTTGTTGTCGACAGGTTGTTTTTTGAGCTCGGCAAGGTCGGACAGGCCACCCACGCGCACCATAAGGAACTCATCGAGGTTTGACTCGAAGATCGAGACGAACTTAAGGCGCTCGAACAGCGGCACGGACTCATCAAAAGCCTCGTCGAGCACACGGTTGTCAAAGCGCAGCCAGCTGAGCTCTCGGTTCTGCGTGTACGAGAAGTCGCGCGGCGGTTTGCGCAGCTTTGCGGCGGCTTGCTTTTTTTCGATTTTGCTCGGCATATGCATCTGTCCGTTCAGTCCCCGCAGGGGACGGTAGCCTAACCCTATTCACTATTGTCTCAATTTAGTCGACTTGTGGCACGGACGTATTGTGCGAACGGTATCTTAACCTACTTCTTACGCCGTCAAGGCATGCAACTAACTGCCCGACTCGTTTTGAAAACAATCTATATCCATACTCAACTGGTGAGGATGTATGAATAAGAATGATTGCGAGCTGAATATAATCGAATCCAAATTGAATCATGGACAGACGACATATATATGCAGAAAACAGTTTTAGCTATGCAATTCCTAAACATGAAATTATTTGTGCAATCTTGCTCAATTCCTTAGAAAAAAGAACGATTACCTTTGAAAACCTGCTTTAGAGAACTGAAGTGCATCATGGGGGAATCATATGCGATATACCGTTCATCGCACTTTGCTGACCGTTCGGGGGCGAGGTGGAATTGCGGGTGGTTTTTGGATATAACTAGAGCTGTCAGCAAGCAGCGTCCCATACGGAGGGGCGCTGATACATTCGGCCAGTAAGGCCCGAAAGAAAGGTAGGAGGCCATGACGAAAGGTCTGCACGTGCCTTCCGAGATCGGCAAGCTCAGGAAGGTCTGCCTGCACCGTCCCGGCGACGAGCTCCTCAACCTGCCGCCCGACGAGCTCGAGCGACTCCTGTTCGACGACGTCCCGTTCCTGGAGGTCGCGCAGCAGGAGCACGACACCTTCGCCCAGATCCTGAGGGACCAGGGCGTGGAGGTCCTCTACCTCGAGAACCTCGTCGCCGAGGTGTTCGACCAGGTCCCCGGCGCCCGCGCCGAGTTCACCGACCAGTACATCGCCGAGGCCGGCATCCGCGGCCAGCACATGCCGCAGATCGTCCGCGAGAAGCTGGACTCCATCGAGGACAACCTCGAGTTCGTCAAGAAGACCATGGCCGGCATGACCAAGGCCGAGATCGACATGCCCCTCACGGCGTCCACGACCCTCGACTCCCTGGTCAACTCCGAGTCCGAGTCCGACCTGATCATCGACCCGATGCCCAACCTCTACTTCACCCGCGACCCGTTCGCGGTCGTCGGCGAGGGCGTCAACCTCAACCGCATGTACTCGGTCACCCGCAACCGCGAGACCCTGTACGGCAAGTACGTCTTCAAGTACCACCCCGACTACAAGGACGTCTCCCTGTACTTCCGCCGCGACTGCCAGTTCCACACCGAGGGCGGCGACGTGCTGAACATCAACGAGAAGACCCTCGCCGTCGGCATCTCCCAGCGCACCCAGGCCGCCGCTATCGACGTCATGGCCCAGAACATCTTCTGGAACTCCGACTCCAAGGTCGAGCGCATCCTGGCCTTCGACATCCCGGTCTCGCGCGCCTTCATGCACCTCGACACGGTCTTCACCCAGATCGACGTCGATAAGTTCACGATCCACCCCGCCATCATGGGCACCCTGCGCGTCTACGAGCTGACCGCCGGCAAGAACCCGGGCGACGTGAACATCCGCCTGATCGAGGACACCCTCGAGCACGTCCTGGAGGACGCCACCGGCGTCGACCAGGTCAAGCTGATCCCCTGCGGCGGCGGCGACCCGATCGCGGCCTCCCGCGAGCAGTGGAACGACGGTTCCAACACCCTGTGCGTCGAGCCCGGCAAGATCTGCGTCTACGCCCGCAACACCGTCACCAACGACGTGCTGTACAAGGAGGGCCTGGACCTTCTCGTCGTGCCCTCCGCCGAGCTCTCCCGCGGCCGCGGCGGCCCGCGCTGCATGAGCATGCCCTTCTGGCGCGAGGACCTCTAAGGTCTTCAAGGACCCGTATAGGTCTTAATACATACATCTAGCTGCCAATAGATGTCTCCCATTGGGGCGGTGCGGGTTTTCGCACCGCCCCATTCTTGTATGAGGAACGTCAACACGATTGGATGACTGCTTTTGTAAGGAGCTTGGCCATGGACATCAAGACAATCGGCGTTGAGGAATGGCTTAACGTTTGGGAGAAGAACGCTACGTGGGATATCGCCCAGTCGACAATCTCCTCGCTTACCATGGGCGAGCTGCGCGCGCTCGACGACCAAGATGGTGCCACGTTCTACGAGCGCCTGGACCGCGAGAAAATGAACTACGGCTGGATTGAGGGTTCGCCGGAGTTTAAGGCCGAGGTTGCCAAGCTGTATCGTCGCGAGGTCAATCCCGATCATATTCTGCAGACCAATGGCTGCACGGGTGCCAACCTCAACGCCATCATGGCCGTGGTCGAGCCCGGCGACCATGTGATTGCCGAGTGGCCCACCTATGCGCCGCTCTATGAGATCCCGCGTACACTCGGCGCCGAGGTTGAGTATTGGGAGCTTTGCGAGGAGCTCGGATGGAAACCCGATATCGAACAGCTCAAGCGCCTCGTTCGCCCCAACACCAAGCTCATTTGCATCAATAACGCATCGAACCCTATCGGTACGGTGCTCGATGCCGATACGCTCGGCCAGATCGCCGAGATTGCCCGCTCGGTTGGCGCCTATGTGCTGTGCGACGAGGTGTACCTGCCGCTTGAGAACACCGAGGACTTTTTGTCGATGGCCGATGTGTACGAGAAGGCCATCGTCACCAACTCGGTGTCCAAGAGCTATTCGACGCCTGCGACCCGCGTGGGCTGGGTTGTGGCAGACGAAGAGGTATCTAACCGCATTCGCACGTACCGCGACTACACCATGATTTGCGGCGGCGTGTTCAACGACGCCCTGGCGACCTATGTGCTCAAGCACAAGGACAAGATCCTCGAGCGCAACCGCAAGATCGTGTTTGGAAACCGCGATATCGCGCAGGCTTGGATTGATACGCAGCATCGCGTTTCCTGGACGGCCCCGCAGGGCGTGTCCACCTCGTTTATCCAGCTTGATATTCCCGAGGATGATGAGGAGTTCTGCAAGCGCCTGCTGTCCGAGAGGGGAGTGCTGTTGGTTCCCGGCAGCCGCTTTGAGCTTCCCTGCGGCGCACGCCTGGGCTACTGCGCGAGCGAGGACGTTCTGCGCGAGGGTCTGAGGCTTCTGGGCGAGGCACTGGCGGTGTTCGATCGCTAGGATTCCGACGGCTCTCAAAGCCGCTCAAATCTGTCTACGATTATCGATAACTGACCCGTTTCCCAAGAGGGGAGCGGGTCTGTTTTTCTATACCGAGAAGTCAAGTTGTTACAAATGAGGCCGTAAGGCGAGCCGGTATCCGATGGGCCTTATACTGAGCTTCCGGTGAACGGTATCAAGCGTCTGGTAAACGGTAATTTATTTATCAGAAATGAATAGGACAAACTTTTTTCTGAATAAAAATGAAAATGGTTGAGACGCGGTGTGAACCGCTAATTCTATTCATAGCTTTATTGGAAATATGCAATTTGAGGATGGTTTAACAAAGTTAAGTTCCATTTGATTTTAGGATTGAAAACGCGTTTAAGCACGTAAATACGCTTTATTAAGATGAAGTGTGCCATGCGTGAAGTATATGTGTATGCCGTTCACCCCCTATAAAAAACCGTTCGGGGGCAAGGTGGAAGTATGAGCTGATTTTGGATATAAATATGTCGTCAGCAATAACGCCTCACACGGAGGGGCGCTAACGAATCGGCCCTGACAAGGGCCCGAAAGAAAGGTAGGAGGCCATGACGAAAGGTCTGCACGTGCCTTCCGAGATCGGCAAGCTCAGGAAGGTCTGCCTGCACCGTCCCGGCGACGAGCTCCTCAACCTGCCGCCCGACGAGCTCGAGCGACTCCTGTTCGACGACGTCCCGTTCCTGGAGGTCGCGCAGCAGGAGCACGACACCTTCGCCCAGATCCTGAGGGACCAGGGCGTGGAGGTCCTCTACCTCGAGAACCTCGTCGCCGAGGTGTTCGACCAGGTCCCCGGCGCCCGCGCCGAGTTCACCGACCAGTACATCGCCGAGGCCGGCATCCGCGGCCAGCACATGCCGCAGATCGTCCGCGAGAAGCTGGACTCCATCGAGGACAACCTCGAGTTCGTCAAGAAGACCATGGCCGGCATGACCAAGGCCGAGATCGACATGCCCCTCACGGCGTCCACGACCCTCGACTCCCTGGTCAACTCCGAGTCCGAGTCCGACCTGATCATCGACCCGATGCCCAACCTCTACTTCACCCGCGACCCGTTCGCGGTCGTCGGCGAGGGCGTCAACCTCAACCGCATGTACTCGGTCACCCGCAACCGCGAGACCCTGTACGGCAAGTACGTCTTCAAGTACCACCCCGACTACAAGGACGTCTCCCTGTACTTCCGCCGCGACTGCCAGTTCCACACCGAGGGCGGCGACGTGCTGAACATCAACGAGAAGACCCTCGCCGTCGGCATCTCCCAGCGCACCCAGGCCGCCGCTATCGACGTCATGGCCCAGAACATCTTCTGGAACTCCGACTCCAAGGTCGAGCGCATCCTGGCCTTCGACATCCCGGTCTCGCGCGCCTTCATGCACCTCGACACGGTCTTCACCCAGATCGACGTCGATAAGTTCACGATCCACCCCGCCATCATGGGCACCCTGCGCGTCTACGAGCTGACCGCCGGCAAGAACCCGGGCGACGTGAACATCCGCCTGATCGAGGACACCCTCGAGCACGTCCTGGAGGACGCCACCGGCGTCGACCAGGTCAAGCTGATCCCCTGCGGCGGCGGCGACCCGATCGCGGCCTCCCGCGAGCAGTGGAACGACGGTTCCAACACCCTGTGCGTCGAGCCCGGCAAGATCTGCGTCTACGCCCGCAACACCGTCACCAACGACGTGCTGTACAAGGAGGGCCTGGACCTTCTCGTCGTGCCCTCCGCCGAGCTCTCCCGCGGCCGCGGCGGCCCGCGCTGCATGAGCATGCCCTTCTGGCGCGAGGACCTCTAAGTCTTTCCGTTTCCGGTGCGGTCCCCCTACAACCGCACCGGTTTCGCCCGTCAAACGGGCAACACTAATACTTACGTAATTCATTTTTTCGAAAGGAAACGAACCATGGGTGTTAACCTCTCCGGCCGTAGCTTCCTCAAGCTCCTCGACCTCTCCACCGAGGAGATCGAGTACTTGCTCAAGCTTTCCAAGAACTTCAAGGACATGAAGCGCGCTGGCGTTCCGCACCGCTATCTCGAGGGCAAGAACATCGTTCTGCTCTTCCAGAAGACCTCCACTCGTACCCGCTGCGCCTTCGAGGTCGGCGGCATGGATCTGGGCATGGGCGTCACCTACCTCGATCCCGGTTCGTCGCAGATGGGCAAGAAGGAGTCCATCGAGGACACCGCCCGCGTTCTCGGCCGCATGTATGACGGCATCGAATTCCGTGGCTTTGCCCAGGACGACGTCGAGGAGCTCGCTGCCAAGTCCGGCGTGCCCGTGTGGAACGGCCTGACCACCGAGTGGCACCCCACCCAGATGCTCGCCGACATCCTGACCGTTCAGGAGAACTTCAACTACGACATCAAGGGCAAGACCCTCGTCTTCATGGGCGACTGCAAGAACAACGTTGCTCGCTCCCTCATGGTCGTCTGCTCCAAGCTCGGCATGAACTTCGTGGCCTGCGGCCCCGAGGAGTGCATGCCCGCTGACGACGTCATCGAGGCCTGCAAGCCCATCGCCGAGGCTAACGGCTGCACCATCAAGCTGACCACTGACGTCAAGGACGGCGTCACCGGTGCCGACGTTATCTACACCGATGTGTGGGTCTCCATGGGCGAGCCCGACGAGGTCTGGGCCGAGCGCATCGCTCAGCTCACCCCGTATCGCGTTACCTCCGAGGTCATGGCTATGGCCAACCCGGGTGCCATCTTCCTGCACTGCCTGCCCAGCTTCCACGACACCAACACCACGATTGGCGCCGAGAAGTGCGAGCAGTTCGGCATCACCGAGCAGGAGGTCACCGACGAGGTCTTCGAGAGCCCCGCTTCCAAGGTCTTCGACGAGGCCGAGAACCGCATGCACACCATCAAGGCTGTCATGTACGCCACGCTCAAGTAAGAGCATCTAGCATCTCGCTCGGGGTGTATTGCTGGACACCCCGAGCGGTTTTATCTGGTAATAATCTCGCATCAAGCGGCAGGCACGGCACGGAAGAGCCGCTTCGGGCGAGATCAGTAAATGATTTATGAAGGGGGGATGAGAACTATGACTGAGACCGCTAAGAAAAAGCGCGGTATGCCTTCATCGTTCACCATTCTTCTTGCTCTGCTGGCAATTGTTGCAGTGATTACCGTTATCGTCTCCGGCACGTCCGGTGGCGCGGTTACTGCCGCCCGTCTGAGCGATTTCTGCACCGCCCCGATCCTGGGCTTCGCTGACGCTCTGCCCGTCTGCCTCTTCGTTATGATCCTGGGCGGCTTCCTCGGCATGATGACCGAGACCGGCGCCCTGGACAACGGCATCGCCGTTCTGGTGCAGAAGCTTAAGGGCAACGAGATTATGCTCATTCCCGTGCTGATGCTCATCTTCTCCCTCGGTGGTACCACCTATGGCATGTGCGAGGAGACCGTTCCCTTCTACGCCCTGCTCGCCGCTACCATGATGGCCGCTGGCTTCGACCCCATGGTCGGTGCCGCTACCGTCCTGCTCGGCGCTGGCTGCGGCTGCCTGGGCTCCACGGTTAACCCGTTCGCCGTCGGCGCTGCCGTCGACGCTCTGACCGGCGTTGGCATTGAGGTCAACCAGTCCATCATCATCGGCCTTGGTGCCGTCCTGTGGATTGTCACTACCGCTATGTCCATCTTCTTCGTGATGAACTATGCCAAGAAGGTCAAGGCTGACAAGGGTTCCACCATCCTGTCGATGCAGGAGCTTAAGGACGCCGAAGAGGCTCACGGCAAGGCTGCTTCCGAGGTCCACAAGGAGGTCAAGCTCACCGGTCGTCAGAAGGGTGTTCTGATCGCCTTCGCCTTCACCTTCGTCGTCATGATCGTCGGCTTCATTCCGCTGGCCGACCTCAACGAGGGCGTCGCCAACTTCTTCGACGCCGGCGCTGTCTACGACGCCGACGGTAACGCCGTCGTCCAGGGCTGGTCTGCCCTGATCACCGGCCTGCCCATTGGCCAGTGGTACTTCGACGAGGCTTCCACCTGGTTCTTCCTCATGGCCGTCCTGATCGGTATCATCGGTGGCCTGTCCGAGAAGCAGATCGTCAACACCTTCATCACCGGCGCTGCCGACATGATGTCCGTTGTTCTCGTCATCGCCCTCGCCCGTGGTATCTCCGTCCTCATGGCTAACACCGGCCTCGATGTCTTCGTCCTCGACGCTGCCGCCAATGCCCTGGCTGGCCTGTCCGGCGTGATCTTCGCTCCCATGAGCTTCCTGGTCTACTTCGGCCTGTCCTTCCTGATCCCTTCGACCTCTGGTATGGCCACCGTCTCCATGCCCATCATGGGACCGCTGGCTGTTAAGCTCGGCTTCTCGCCCGAGGTCATGGTCATGATCTTCTCCGCCGCCATCGGTGTCGTGAACCTGTTCACTCCGACCTCCGGCGCCATCATGGGCGGTCTCGCCCTGGCCAAGATCGAGTGGACGACCTGGCTCAAGTTTGCCCTTAAGCTCATCGTCGCTCTCTCCGTCGTCTGTGCCGTCATCCTGACCGTCGCCTGCGTGCTGCTCTAAGTACCCAACGGGTACCCCACGGAAACCTTGACGATCCTGTAGAGGATCACCTGGTCATCGTCTGTCCGGTGGGGTAAACCCACCGGTAGACTCCTACCTTTAGCCCCCTCCCGTTCCGTGCGCGGGAGGGGGCGCTCTTGTGTTCCGGCGTTTTACCAAACGCCGGAACCACTCGACGCTGCAAGCCCGCCAGAGCGGCAATCTGACGTTCAATCGTCGGGCATGGCCAAAAGGCCTATGCCCTCCTCTTTCACGTCACCTTGCTCGCTCTGGTGGGCTTTCGCTGACTTTTGCTCCACCTGCGGCGCTGCCATTGTTGGTGTTATGGGGCGGTGCAATGGGGTCAGGTTAGTTTGCACCAAATATGTCCGACAAGAGGTTTGACGGATGTTTGGTTGGTGCCTGTTGATGGTTTGGGTATCGGGGAGGGCGGGCTCCGTTATAATCGCCTAGAACATTAAATGGAAACGGGACGGGAGCCATACATGCGCCAGGGTTTCGACAACGCGAAATATATCGAGCTGCAGGCCGCTCATATTAAGGAGCGCATCTCGCAGTTTGGCGGCAAACTCTATTTGGAGTTTGGCGGTAAGCTGTTCGATGACTATCATGCGAGCCGCGTGCTGCCGGGTTTTGAGCCGGACAGCAAGTTCCGCATGCTCAAGAGCATTGCCGACGATGTCGAGGTTATCATCGCGATCAACGCGAACCACATCGAGAAAAACAAGGCTCGTGGTGACCTTGGCATTACCTATGACGAGGATGTGCTGCGCCTGGTTGACCTGTTCCGCGGCAACGGCTTTGCCGTCGCGGCTGTGGTCATCACCCAGTACGCTGGCCAGCCTGCTGCCGATGTGTTCCGCAACCGCCTGAACGCGCTCGGCATTCCCGCCAAGTTGCACTATCCCATCGAGGGGTATCCGCACGATGTCGATCTGATCGTGTCCGACGATGGCTACGGCAAGAACGAGTTTGTCGAGACCACGCGTCCGCTCGTCGTCGTGACGGCGCCCGGCCCTGGCTCGGGCAAGCTCGCCACTTGCCTCTCGCAGCTGTATCACGAGCATAAGCACGGTACCGCCGCCGGCTATGCCAAGTTTGAGACCTTCCCGGTCTGGAATCTTCCTCTGACGCATCCGGTCAATATCGCCTACGAGGCCGCCACGGCTGACCTCGACGACGCCAATATCATCGATTCGTTCCACCTTGAGGCCTACAACAAGACCACGGTCAACTACAACCGCGACGTCGAGGCCTTCCCGGTAGTCCGTGCCCTGATGGAAAAGATCCTGGGCAAGAGCCCCTACCAGAGCCCTACGGACATGGGCGTCAATATGGTCGGCTTTGCCATCACCGATGACGATGCCTGCCGCGACGCTTCCAAGATGGAGATCGTCCGCCGCTACTTTACCGCGGTCGAAAATGTGCGCCGTACCGGCGTGGGCGATGAGCAAGTCGATCGTCTCAAGATTATTATGAAGAAAGCCGGCATCGATAAGAACTACTCACCGGCGCGCTCGGCGGCCCTCACCAGGGAGCAGCTGACGGGTGGTCCCGTGGGTGCCATGGTCATGCCAGACGGCTCCGTGGTGACCGGTAAGACCTCCACGCGCCTGGGCGCCGCAAGTTCGCTCATTATGAACGCCCTCAAGCATGTCTCGGGCGTCGACCTTGAGCTCGAGGTCATTAGCGATGAGGCGATCGAGCCCATCAGCAAGCTCAAGACGCATTTTCTGGGCAGCAAAAACCCGCGCCTTCACACCGACGAGACGCTTATGGCGCTGTCGATCACCTCGGCCACGAGTGAGACGGCCGCTCGCGTCCTTTCGGGTCTGGAGCAGTTGCGCGGTTGCGATGCCTTCTTTAGCGTGATCATCTCGCCGACGGACGAGACGGTACTGCGCAAACTGGGTATCAACGTGTGCTGCGAGCCCAAGTTTGAGCGCCGCGGTTTCTTCCATCGCTAAGTTTGAAGCACCGCGGTAATTGCATTGCATTTTGGCCGTATCGGGTTAGCGCCCGGTACGGCTTT
The DNA here is from genome assembly GCA_959026725.1 of uncultured Collinsella sp. GTDB lineage: Bacteria > Actinomycetota > Coriobacteriia > Coriobacteriales > Coriobacteriaceae > Collinsella. The sequence goes on along the minus strand of CAUFMG010000003.1, from coordinate 3,655 downwards.
TTAATCAACAAAGCGCCTATTTCGGCGAAAAATAGCTGTTTACCTGCCTGGAAACAATTTGAGCGGTATACAATAACCGTAACTGTTTCATCCTTAGCGGGATGCCGCATGATGGATATTACCTGCCATCGTGAGGTGTGTCGGTCGCGCACGGCGCGTTAGATGCTCGTGCTCGGTTTGAGGAGGCTGCTATGGCGGGCAAGGGTCGTGCGAGTGTCAACGATATGAAGCGTGTCGAGGTGCTGGTGTTGATGGAGATCGACCAGCAAACTGAAGACAATGGCGGGCCGTATGGTTTCTCGCGCAAAACGCTTGCCGAGCGCGTGGGGGTTTCGCCGTATCGTGCCCGCGCCGCAATCGATCGCTTGGATTCCGAAGGCATGATCGATGTCGTCTCGCGTTATAGCGACGACGGCGGTCAGCTTGCAAATGGCATTTGCCTCACCGAACGTGGCGAATGGTATCTTGAGGGCGTCCGTACCGGCATGCTCGTTCAAGAAATGCTTGAGGACGCGGTTGCTGATCGATAGCAGCATGTAACCCTTGCCATAGCGACGCCGCCTGGGAAACCGGGCGGCGTTTTGTTTCAAGATTGAGAAATGCAATCGCACGCGAGAAAAATTGCGAACGGTCCGCGGCGCGAGTATTACAATGAAGACCCGTAAGATGTGGATAAACAACTTCTACGGGAAGCGCAGGTAACTCAATATGACCAAGCATGTGTTCGTAACCGGTGGCGTGGTTTCGTCCCTGGGCAAGGGTATCACCGCGGCCTCGCTGGGCCGTCTGCTCAAGTCGCGTGGCTACAAAGTAACGATGCAGAAAGCCGACCCGTATCTGAACGTCGACCCCGGTACCATGAGCCCCTTCCAGCATGGTGAGGTCTTCGTTACCGAGGACGGTTACGAGTCCGACCTGGACCTGGGTCATTACGAGCGCTTTATTGATGAGAACCTGACCCGCGATTCCAACTTTACGACCGGTGCCATCTACAAAAGCCTAATCGCCCGTGAGCGTCGCGGCGACTTTTTGGGCGGTACCGTGCAGGTGATTCCCCACGTCACCAATGCCATTAAGGACAAGTTCCGCCGCATCGAGGAGCAGACCGGCTCCGATGTAGTCATCACCGAGCTGGGCGGCACGATCGGCGACATCGAGTCCCAACCGTTTGTCGAGGCCATCCGTCAGTACCGCAAGGAGGCCGGCCCCGAGAACGTCTGCTACATCCACGTGTCGCTCGTTCCCTATATCGCCGCCGCCCACGAGGTCAAGACCAAGCCCACGCAGCATTCCGTCAAGGAGCTCCGCAGCTTTGGCATCCAGCCCGATATCATCGTGCTGCGCTCCGACCACCATATCGATGACGCTATCCGCGGAAAGATCGCAAGCTTCTGCGACGTCGACACCGATTGTGTCTTTACCAACGAGGACTGCGCGAGCATTTACGATGTTCCGCAGCTGCTTGCCGAGCAGGACTTTGACCTGCGCATTTGCGAGCGCCTGGGTCTGGACCCGCGTGAGCGCGACATGAGCGAGTGGAACGAGTTCCTGCGCAAACAGAATCACGCCAACCATCACGCCGACAAGGTGAAGATCGCCGTCGTGGGTAAGTACACGCAGCTGCCCGATGCGTACCTGTCGGTTATCGAGGCCCTGCACCATGCGGGCGTCTTCTACGATCGCCATGTGGACGTTCAGCTAGTCGACGGCGAGAGCCTCGACGAGCAGAATGTCTCCGAGGTTCTGGGCGACGCCTCGGGCATCCTGGTCCCCGGCGGCTTTGGCAAGCGCGCCCTGGAGGGCAAGATCCTCGCGGCCGAGTTTGCCCGTGAGCACAAGATTCCGTATCTGGGCATTTGCCTGGGTATGCAGGTGGCCGTGTGCGAGTTCGCCCGCAACGTCGTCGGCCTTGCCGGCGCCAGCTCCTCCGAGTTCGATCCGGACGGCCCGTTTAGCGTCATCGATCTGATGAGCTCGCAGGAGGACGTGACCGAGAAGGGCGGCACCATGCGCCTGGGCGCCTATCCGTGCAAGCTCGCCGCCGATACCCTTGCTCGCGAGGCATATGGCGAGGAGCTCGTCTACGAGCGTCACCGTCATCGCTTTGAGTTCAACAACGCCTTCCGTGACCAGCTCGAGGACGCCGGCTTGGTTATCTCGGGTCTGTCGCCCGACGAGCGCCTGGTCGAGATGGTCGAGCTGCCGCGCGACGTGCATCCGTGGTATGTGGCAACCCAGGCTCATCCCGAGTTCAAGAGCCGCCCGACCAACCCGCAGCCGCTGTTCCGCGAGTTCGTGCGCGCTTCGATCGGCCAGCACGAGGGTGTCGACCGTCTGCAGGTGACGCCCATGAACCTCGCTACGGACTAAGGGTGCCGGCGAATAAGGAACATACCGAAGCTACTCCCTCGTCGCTCGCCGTGGCGGCGGGGGAGTATCTCGATTACCTCGCGGTCGAGCGGGGTTTGGCGCGCAACACGATTGCGGCCTATCGTCGTGACCTGACGACGTACTGCGCCTATCTGGAGCGGGCGGGTATTGTGTCTTTTGAAGAGGTGACCCGTCAGGTCGTGGAGGGCTTTGTCGCCGACCGTCGCGATGGGGGCTATTCGGATGCCTCGGTGGAGCGTGCGCTTGCGGCCGTGAAGGGCCTGCATGCCTTTTTGGTGCGCGATGGGGCTGTGGCCCAAAATCCAACGGCGGCGTTGCGCCTGCCTAAAAAGGCTGAGCGTTTGCCGGAGTATCTATCGGTGGAGGATGTCTCGGCGCTGCTCGATCAAGATTTCCCCGAGGGCGAGATGGGCTTGCGCGACCATGCCATCTTGGAAGTGCTCTATGGATGCGGTTTGCGTGTGAGCGAGTTGGTGGGACTCGATGTGGGCGATATCCATATCGACGATGGCTTTGTGCTCGTTCGCGGTAAGGGCTCGAAGGAACGCCTGTCCCCGCTGGTGGGAAGCGCGGCGCGAGCTCTGGCGCTTTATGTAACTGAGGGGCGTTCTCGCTTGGCGGCCCATGCCCGCGGAACCGAGACCTCGGCGGTCTTTTTAAATAAGAACGGCCGCCGTCTGTCGCGCCAGGGCATCCATGCCATCTGTGAGCGCTACGGGCGCCAGGTGGGACTGGTGGGGCTCCATCCCCATACGCTGCGTCACTCCTTTGCCACCCATATGCTTGCGGGCGGCGCAGACCTCCGTGTGCTACAGGAGATCTTGGGACATGCCGATATATCGACCACGCAGGTCTACACGCATGTCGATCGTACGCAACTGACCGAGGTCTATTTGGCGGCGCACCCGCTGGCACATCGTTAACACATCGCTGACCTGCATATTTATAGGTATTTCGGGACGGGCTCCAGATTGCCGCGGCGTGCTTTTGCGCGCGCATGGGCAATCTGGGGCCCGTCCCATTTTTCGCCACTTGGCGTCGCGGTGGTGGGCCGCACGTGCCTTGGGTGGGGGAGTTTGGGGGCGATGTGAACGGCATGTAAAGGGACGTAAAAATCGCCTCAAGGTCAACTTGAAGGTTGAGGTTCGCGGGTGTGGTTCTACAGGTGGCATCACGCCTTTGCTGAAAACACAACATATTGTGTTTTCGAACATATGCTTGGGGGTGTTTTGCAATATATGGTGAGTGGAGTGGAGGGGCGGGG